>CAZPBY010000055.1:0-51321 GCA_964584785.1 uncultured Solibacteraceae bacterium | reverse complement strand
CGCAATCGCTTTGCTATTGGGCGACCACCGTGGCCATTTCACGTTTTCCGTACCGGGCAACGGCTGCGCCGGCGCCGTTTGATCGAGTCTTCGCAGCCAGAGCCGGTGCGAGCCTTCGCTGGAGACGAACACGATGGTTTTGCCATCCGGAGACAAGTCGAAGTCCAGCGCCCGCGCCGGCGTCGTTATTTCCAGACGCATCTCGGCCGGAGTTTGCGGCGCTGTTTCGCGAAAATGGATGGCCGCCAGAATCGTGAACCCGGCTGTCATCATCGCCGCCACGATCCACGGCCATCGGGAGTTCGCAACCGGCCGCTTGTCAAGGTCGATAGATCCCGTTAGCGCCTCTTCGATTTCGATCCGTGCGGCTCCGGCATTCGGCAGCCTGCGCTGCCTTTCCTTCTCCAGACAACGCCGCAGCAGGATGCGGATCGCGGAAGGTACTTCCTCGGGCAGCGCCTCCCAGTCGGGCTGACCTGTCAGCACGGTAGCCAGCGTGTCCGAAACCGTTTCGCCGGCAAAGCTCTTCTTCCCGGCGAGCATTTCGTACAGCACGCAGCCGAACGCCCAGATGTCGGTTCGCCGATCGACGAGTTGTCCTCGTGCCTGTTCGGGACTCATGTAGGCGACGGTTCCGAGAATTGTTCCCGTGTCCGTGCCTTCCACGCTGCCGCTTTCGCCAACGCGGTCGCCGGCGTCAAGCATTTTGGCGATGCCGAAATCGAGAACCTTGATTGCGCCGGTGTCCGTGGTCTTCACGTTCGCAGGCTTCAAATCGCGATGCACGATCCCCTTGTCGTGTGCCGCCTCCAGCGCTTCGGCTATTTGCAGCGCGATGTCGAGAGCTTCCTTTACCGTCAAGGATTGGCGCGCCATCCGTTGGAACAGCGTCGGACCTTCAACATACTCCATCACGAGAAAGTCGATTCCATCGTGGTTCCCCAGATCATGGAGCGTGCAGATGTGTGCGTGGTTCAGCGCGGCAATGGCCTCCGCCTCGCGTTTCAGGCGCTGTCTCAAGGCGGCACTATCGACAAGATTGTTGGGAAGTACTTTGATTGCGACAAGGCGGTTCAATCGCGTGTCGCGAGCCTTATAAACCACTCCCATGCCGCCGGCGCCGGCCTGAGAGACGATTTCGTACGGCCCGAGCCTGCTGCCCGGCGTGATGGGTGAAGGGATTGTCGTGAAGCCTGAATTCGAGGAGAGATTGACGAGAGGCCTGTCGAACGGCAGCCCGGATTCTGTTTCCCGTTTGAGCAGCGACTCCACTTCCACGCGCAATTCGGCATCATCGCCACATGCTTTGTTCAGGTAGGTAGCACGCGCCTCGTCCTTCAGCGCCCGTGCGCCGTGGAAGAGCTGTTCGACCCGATCCCATCTTTTCACGTGGAGATTACCTGCCCGTCGACTCATCAATCGACCACGCACCCGATTCCGGGTGTGGTTCGCCCGCCCGTAACGTCGGGCGTTTGAGCCTTCAAAACCATCTCTTTTTAGCGACAGGTTAGCACAATTGGGGTTTTTGCCGGCCGTTCCCGCCTGCCCGCTTGAGGAGGCACACATGAGTCTGGCCGGCTGGTTTCTCACCATTCTCATTCTCGGCGCCCAAAGTAAAGCGGGCGTGCAAAAGCTTCTGCGCTGGAGTGATGATCCGGATCTGCGTCAAGCGGTCGTGGATGCCGCCGAACACGTCGCAAAACAGAAAAGTTGCTCGAAAGTGTTCGGACCCCGCGCTGCCGAGACGCTCAAGGCCGCCGGCTACCGGTTCGTGCCTATGGGCCGGCCGCAACTTCGTATGTTTCCCACGCCGCAATACTCTGTCGTCAACGCCGCCACCATTCACGAACAGAACCTGATCCTGATCAACTCCGAAGGAGCCTTCTTCGAGCCGCGCCTGGCCATCGAGGCCGCGTACTTCAACTACGGTTTAAAGGACAGAAAACTTCGAGCGTTCATCCTTCTGCACGAACTCGGTCACCTGATGGGTCGCTTCGAGCCGGACGCGGATAACCCGGCGCTCAGCCGGAAATACAGCGATCTTGTCCGGGAGAGTTGCTTCTGAGTTCCCCCGGAAAGATTCAGGCGGTTGACGCGCGAGGTTGCCATCTAAGAATCGAGTGTAGTTACTAGCGTGTTCGGTAACTCTTGACGTCCCGCCGGATTTGCCCGATAGTAGGGCCGCTTTTAAGCAATCCTGGCAAAGTCGGTCTGCGGAACGCCCCCTCGTTGCCATCAAGAGGTTCCGCGCGGATGAAGGAATCATTCACTAGCCGAACGAAGGAGAAGTTCATGAACTCTCGATCAACGTTCCTGCTATTGTTCACCCTGTTCCTGGTACTCAGCGCGGCCGCAGAGGTACAGGCTCAGAGCGTACGGTACTTTCCCCATCTCGCCGATGGCGGAGGATATGTCACCACCTGGTTTTTTACCGGGCTTGGCGATGGACCTGGATCCGTCACGATCGAATTCTTCGCCACAAACGGCACGCCACAGGTGCTCCAGACCAGCCGGGGGACGGCAGCTTCCTTCACCTTTACACTCGGATCAGCCAGTGAGTTATCCATTCGAACGCTGGGATCACCGGTTGACACGCAGAGCGGATGGGCGCGAGTGACGTCCACGCAGCCCGTCGGTGTAACGGAGGTCTTTCAGGTTATCTCGGATGGACAGGTGACAACTCAGGCCGGAGTTCTCCCATCGGATCCAACGTCGGCTTCCACACTGTTCGTGTCTATCGACGGTAAGGGCAGGAGTACCGGTATTGCGATTGCGAATACAGGTCAGTCAACGAATACGATTGCCCTGACGCTTTACAACCAGAACGGTACGATTTCTGCAACATCGTCAATGCCGTTATTGCCGCTGACGCAGGTTTCGCGATATGTCGATGAATTGCCCGGATTTGAAAGAATCGGTCCGATCGAAGGGTCTCTGGGAATTTCCGGATCATCCGGCTTTAGTGTCGTCACTCTCCTCCTCGACGGCAAGCTATTGGCCGCAGTGCCCGCGTTAGCCGGTCGCGCGACGCGGTCGACAAGCTCGATTTCGGTTCCCGGCATCACCGATATCACTCTGTCGGGACAGTCTGCCGGTTACACCGTGGGAGCCGACTCGGCACCGCTGAATTCGCCTGTGGAAGCGGGACTCGGCCTGATTCCCGGCAGGATCGTTCGAATATCGGCGTCGGGCACAGTCAAGAACGGAAGCCAGACGATCGGCCCCGACGGCAGCGCGAATAATGTCCTCGTCCGGCTCAATCCTCCTCAGAACAACGGGTTCGCTGAAATGTACGCAACGCTGTCCAGTCTGGTAGGAGGTTTTCTTGGTCCCGCTCAACCCGCGTCGCCGCGGCCGCCAACTCTGGATTTCTCGGGCGGAGCCAGGGACGCGACGCGGCTTCAGCCGTTGCTGCAGCAACCGTTTTTCATCGGCACCGGATCGTCAACATCAGGAACAACCAAGGACATCATGATTCCGGATGGAGCGACACGTTTGTACCTTGCGGTACATGACACTGCGGGTGGCAACTCGAGTAACACGGGATCATTTGCCGTAACACTCATCATGGTTCCTTAGCTGCCTTAAAACCGCGCCTGGCTTACCTGCTGCGCAACGCCTTTGCCGCAAGCCATCCGACGAGAATCAGAACGGACAGGACGATCCAGTTGTATTGATTGCCATAGGTCGCAACAGGAAAGTGGTTGCTGATCATAATCAGCACCACCGGCACAACCATGTAGTTGTTGTGTTTGGTTCGTTGCTTGGCCCGTTCGCCAAGCGACATATCGGGCTCGGAGCCCTGTTTCGCAGCGGCAACCATCTTACGTTGAAACGGCAGGATTCGAACCCACACGTTCGCGGTCATCAAAGTGCCGAGCATTGCGCCGACATGGATGTATGCGGTGCGGCCGGTCATCACATGCGTCAACCCAAACGCGACAGCGACCAGAAGCAGGTAAGAAGCGACCGCACCGGCAGCTTCACTTCTCGCTAAGGGTGATGTCCAAAGCGCGTCATAAACGACCCACGCCACAGCGAGCAGCATGACACCGATGAACACGCTCACCAAGACACCACCGGCTGCAGCCGTGTCCATGAGCCCGCCAAGGTAGTACACGACGACGAGCAGGGCCATGCCGCTGAACCATGTCATTGCGGCTTCCCATCGAAACCAGTGCAACGTTTGCGGCAGCACCTTGGGAGTTCTCTGTCTCTCGACGACGTAGAAACCGCCGCTGTGGACCATCCACAACGACTGCTCGCGGTTCAACGTGCGATCCATCCATGTGAAAAGGAATGTCTGGCCGATCCACAGGATCCCGGCAAAGACGTGAAACCACCGGATGAAAAGATTCAACCATTCGCTCAGGTTGTAACTCATGACCGCGCCGTCTACGCCCCCCGATAGGTGGAATAACCAAACGGGCTGAGTAAGAGCGGCACGTGGTAGTGGCCGGCCCGGTCTTGTACGGTGAATAAAACAAAAACGCGTGGATAAAACGAGTCGACATGCAGCGAGGCGAAATACACGCCCGTCTCGAACGTCAGACGGTACGATCCGGGCTCGAAAGAGAAACTCGCTGGAACCATCTGTCGAATGCGGCCCTCCTCATCGGTCGACGCCTGACCAACGGGCACGGCAGCGCCGTCGTCACCGATGCGCTCGAGGATAACGGTGATTCCTGCAGCAGGCCGGCCACGAGCGGTATCGAGAATATGAGTACTGATAACGCTCATGGCCGAATAAGTTTCTCCAGTCGAAGTTGAGTGATCCGGCCCTGTTCTTCAATTGCGACACGCAATTCTTCCACGGGGTCATTCTGCAGACGTTCGCCGATCAGCGCAAGCATCTCGCCCGTGGTTTTTCCGGAAGCGCAGACAATGAAAATGTGCCCGAAGCGCGCTTCGTATGCCCGGTTCGCTTCTTCGAGCGCAGCGCGTTGTTGGGGTGTGGCGAGTTGGACGCCGGCCTGCTCTGCCTCGGACCACTCCCGAGACTTTGCCGAAACCTGCGCCTCGTGCCGCTGCCCGCCGATCCGCGGATGTGCACGAAACGCCTCGAGCCAGTCATCATGACTCAACTCTCGCCCGATCTCATCAGCAGCGTCGACGATGGATGCGAATTCCGAAAATGGACGCCGCGCCGCCATTCCACGCGCCCAGGCTTGCGATCCGCAGCAGGACAGCAAAGCGCCTTCGGCTTTTTGGGGCGGCAATGTATTCAGCCAGGCCATGCCCGGACTCCGCAAGCCGTTCGGACTGGGCAGGCCGAACACTCGAAGACGCGCGACACCGCCGTCCGGAAAGATATTCAACCGTACCTGACTCACAGCCTCCGAACTCCGGATTTCCGTCTCGAAGATGTGCCGCGTATCGGCCTGGAGTTTCACACGTCCGAGGATCTCGCCCCATTCATTGTCGAACCATCCTTCGAGTGAGCAGCTTTCCGGAAAGTTGCCCTTGAAATGCGATGTGTCGATTTCGACGCGTCGAATGAATCCCGATGTGGCCAGTCGAATGATCGCCCAGTCGTATCCCGGCCCTCGCCGCCGGCGCGTTTCCCAGCCGTCGTGCATACCCGCCGCGGCTCCGGGCATGATCAGGTTCTGCCGGGAACCAAAAAACATGTCGCTCGACTCCGTCACCAGGCCACCATTTGCCGCCGCCGCAAGATCGAAGACACTGTTCGCGGACAGCAACTCTTTCCACTCGGGAACGGGGTCACCATAGACTCGCAACCGCGCCACTCCGCCATCCGGGAAGATATTGAAGCGAAGGTGAGTCCAGCGGTATGGAGACGCCATCGCGAACGGATTCTCCGCATCGCCTTTCAGTTCGGATTTCGTCAGGACCTCGATCCAATCATTCGACTCCGGCGGCGCAGCAAAACCGGAGCACGCTTCAATCGAACAGTGCGTCGGATAGTTGCCCTTGAAATGGCTCGTGTCCACGAGAGCGCCTCGAATGACTCCAGGCAGTCCGAGCTTGATGACACACCAATCATGCCCCGGTGTTCTTCGCCGCCGCGTTTCCCAACCATCCATCCACTTGCCGCGATCGGTGTATTTGTCGTGAATGAAAACCGGCGGAGAGTTCTTCAGCAGGTTTTCCTTTTCGGCAAAAAACTCGTCATTCGCAAGAAGCACGGCGCCGCCTGCTCGTTCCGCTGCGAGATCGATGAGTTCAGTGAAGTGCTTCATCAGTGGCGCTTGTCCCCAACAATGATATAAAACAACGCAAGACCCTATGAAGGTAACGGCAACAACGCGCGTTCGAGAGCAGGTTTCCGACGCGGAGTGGCAGGCCCGAGTGGATCTGGCAGCGCTCTATCGTTTGACCGCCTTGCATCATTGGGACGATCTCGTCTTCACGCACATTTCGATGCGCGTTCCCGGCTCGGAGCATCACTTTCTGATCAATCCATACGGTTTTCTTTTTGAAGAAATGACGGCGTCGAGTCTGGTCAAGGTGGATCTCGCCGGCAACGTGGTGATGGAGACTCCGTACTTCATCAACCCCGCGGGTTTTACCATCCACAGCGCAGTCCATGAAGCGCGAACCGATGTGCAGTGTGTTTACCACACCCACACCGTACACGGAGTCGCGGTCTCGGCGCAGAAGAGCGGCCTGTTGCCGATCTCGCAGCATAGCCTCTTCCCGTTGGCTTCGATCGGCTATCACAATTACGAGGGAATCGCGCTGAATGACGCCGAAAAGCCTCGCCTTGTTGCGGACCTTGGAAAAAATCACGCACTCATCTTACGCAATCACGGTTTGCTGACGGTGGGCCGTTCGGCCGCCGAAGCTTTCCTGGTGATGTACACACTCGAAACCGCCTGCCGGATTCAAATCCTCGCGCAGTCGGGCGGCACCGAGTTGATTTCGATTGCCAACCCGATCCTTGACGGTATCCGCGCTCAGGTGGAGCAGGCGACAAAAGGGATGGGCGCCGACCTGGTGTGGCCGGCGCTGCTTCGAAAGCTGGATCGAATCGGCTCGTCATACAAGGAGTAACCGCCTCCGTCATCGATCCCGCCGGAGTATCGTTCCCTTTGGATCGACGGAAAACCGTCCTTTGGAATACACCATTTCACCGCGGACAAACGTCGTGTCGACGACTCCGAACAACTCGTGATCGGCATATGGCGTGAGTTTGTGTTTGTGTTGGATCGATGACGGTTCGACTTTGAAAGTCGCGTCGGGGTCCCACACTACAAGATCCGCATCGAATCCCGGTGTGATAGCTCCTTTGCGACGATCGAGGCCGGCAAGCTTCGCCGGCCCGCGGCAAAGCCAGTTTGCAATCCGATCGATTCCATGGCCGCGACGTCGAGCCTCGGTCCACAAGACAGGAAGACTGAGCTGCAGGGAGGATATGCCGCCCCACGCTTCAAGGAAATTGCCGGAGCCGGCGCACTTCATGGCGCCGGGAGACGGTGAGTGATCGGTCACAACGGCGTCAATCCACCCTTGTTCCAAAGCGTCCCAGAGCTTCTCTCGATTCTCGTTCTCGCGTATCGGCGGTGCGCATTTGAACTCGGTCCTGCCATCGGCGATCGTTTCGGCGCCGAAGAACAGGTAGTGATGACACGTCTCAGCGGTTATAGGAATCGCGGTTTCCTTCGCGCGGCGCAGCGGTTCGAGCGAGTTCGACGAAGAGAGATGAACCACATGAATGCGCGCTCCAAATTCCCTGGAAAGCCGCATCAACAACTGAACCGCGAGATCCTCCGCAGCGCGGGGCCGGGATCGCAACCATGACTCGTAGGCAACGGGTGGAGCTGTAGTAGCGGACTGCTGGGCTTCTTCGATCGGCTCGATCAGTTCCGCGTGAACAAGCAGCAGGGCGCCGAGACGGGCAATTTCCGGCAGTGCCTCTCGCAGATTCGATTCGGTAACATGTCCGAATTCCGGAACGCCCGATGGAACAAGAAAGCATTTGAAACCGAACGCGCCTTCGTCGAAGAGCGGACGCAATTCGGGAGTGTTTCCGGGAACGACTCCGCCCCAAAAACCGACATCGATCCAGCACTGCGTCTCGGCGGCTGCGATCTTGTGCAGAAGCGCCTCGCGGGAGATCGCAGGCGGGATGCTGTTCAACGGCATGTCGATCAACGTGGTAATGCCTCCCGCAGCAGCCGCGCGAGTTCCAGTCGCGAAGCCCTCCCAGTCCGTTCTTCCGGGTTCATTGAGATGGACGTGTGTATCGACGATTCCCGGCATCACGACCTTGTGCTCTGCCTCAAATAGAACGCCACTGCCGGAAACGTCGTCGAAGCCGCGCACGGCTTCGATGCGGCCATCGCGAATATGAATGGATGCGGATCCAATTTCCGACGGCAAAACAACACGCCGGCTCCGGACAATAGTCGTCGTCATCTGGGCAGTCCTTTGATTTGTTTGTCAGACATCCTTTGGATAGTATCCACAACCTGGAGGCGACATGAAAAATCTCGAAGCAACTCGACGGCGTTTTCTGGCACATCTTTCCGGAATCGGACTCGGAGGCACGCTGCTGCCCGGCGTTCTCTGGGCAAGCATGCAGCAAAACGGATCGGACCAGGTTTCACAGTCCATGCTGAAGGACGCGCTGGCACTCTCCGGGCTGAAGTTTACGGATGAAGACGAGAAAGCCATGCTGACCTCGGTGAACCAAAGCCTCGCACGTTATGAAACTTTCCGAAAGATCCAGATTCCGAATGACGTTTCACCTCCCTTCCACTTCAGCGCGCTCGTCCCCGGCATGACGATCAATCGGACGAAGCAACCGTTTCGCATGAGCACTCCAGCGGTGAAGCGTCCTTCAAACCTCGAGGATGTCGCCTTCTGGCCCGTCACGCAACTGGCGCAGTTGATCAAAACCAGGCAAGTGACCTCGACAGAACTCACCGAGATGTATCTGTCACGCCTGAAGAAGTACGACCCGAAGCTCAATTGTGCGGTCACCATCCTCGACGAACTCGGGATGACGCAAGCGAAGGCGGCCGACGCAGAGATCGCTGCCGGCAAATACAAGGGCCCCTTGCATGGGATTCCGTGGGGCGCGAAAGACATTATTGCGGCGAAGGGATACAAAACCACGTGGGGATCGGCTGTATATAAGGATCAGGTTCTCAACTACGACGCCAGCGTGATCGAAATGCTTCGCGAGGCGGGAGCCGTTTTGATTGCCAAACTCGCGTCGGGCGAACTCGCTCAGGGAGACAACTGGTTCGGCGGGCAGACGAAGAGTCCGTGGAATATCGCCGTCGGATCGAGCGGATCGTCCGCGGGTCCGGGATCGTCGACAGCGGCGGGCCTGGTGGGATTCTCGCTCGGAACAGAAACCAGCGGTTCGATCCTCAGTCCTTCGGCTCGATGCGGTGTGACCGGTTTGCGGCCGACGCTCGGACGCATCAGCAGGTACGGCGTGATGGTTCTGTCCTGGACGCAGGATCGCCTCGGTCCGTTGTGCCGTTCGGCCGAAGATTGTGCACTCGTCATGAACGTGATCGCGCGTCCCGATAATCGTGATCTTAGTGTCGTCGATGCGCCCTTCAACTGGAACGCGCAAGCGGACATCAAGAAGCTTAGAGTCGGATATCTAAAGGCTGCATTCGAAGAAAACACGGACGCTCTCGGCAAGCAATATCAGCAACGCACTTTTGAAACGCTTCAATCGCTCGGAGTGAAGTTCATTCCCATCACCGTCCCCGACTTCACCACCGACGTCTCGGCATCGGGAATTGAGTCGGCGGTTTTCTTTGAGGAGCTCGTGCGAACCGGAAAGGACAAGGGACTCACGAATCCGGGCCGATCCAGCCAGTGGCGAAACAATCGTGTGACGCCCGCGGTGGAGTACCTGCAGGCGCAACGTGTGCGAATGATGATGATGATGAAACTCGCTGAAGCCACGAAAGACGTCGACGTATACCTTGGGCCGGGCAGCGGCGTTAACTCGGGTGCAGGCGGCGGTCGCGGCGGTCGCGGCGGTGGCGCGGATACGGAAACACGTCCCAATGCCGGAGCACGGCACTCGACGATGGCAAACCTTGCGACTTATCCCGGAGTGAATATCCGAAACGGCTTCAGCGATGCAGGAGAACCGACGAGCATCACGTTCTTCGCTCGTCCGTTCGGTGAGACCGAATTGCTGACTTTGGCGAAGGCCTACCAGGATGCGACGGACTTCCACCTGAAGCAGCCGGATCTCTCGAAACTGATGTGAGACGTGTGTCACGAAGCCGTCGCTGCGCTCCGGGTTCTGCGCGCTTTGATATAACAGGGCTGGCCCAAACTGTCAGAACCCGGAGCGCAGCGACGGGCTTTGTGATGTCGTCTTTCATCCGAAGGCCCTTAGTCACCTATCCGGATCGCAAAACCGTGCGGGCTTCTCCAATTAGATACAAAGAACCGCAAACAACCACAGTCGTGCTTTCCGGCGCGTTGGTGCGGGCGTACATGATTGCGGATTTCACGTCCTCGGCCACGACGCTGCCCGGCACCCGTCTCGAAAGGTCCTGCGGGTCCGCCGACCTGGCGTTCTGCGGTTTCGTCAAGATCCACTGACGAACGTGCGGCATCAAGGCGCGAAGCATTTCGTCGAATTGTTTATCCGCCATTACTCCGAAGATCATCCACACTCCTTGCGGAAAGAATTCTTCGAGAAACGCCGCCAGAGCGTGGGCGGCATGCGGATTGTGAGCCCCGTCCAGAATGAATGGCGGCAATCCGTCGATCCGTTCGAGGCGTCCGGGCCAGGTCGCAGTCTCGATCCCCTTGCGTATCGACGCTTCAGGCAAACCGAGAAACTCGCCGGCAACGATCGCCACAATCGCGTTATCGATCTGATGACGGCCGGCGAGCTGCGGCCGCACGGAATCGTACCTCCGCGTTGCCGTTCGAACATCGAACTCCAACGTGGCGTTTTGCATTGACCGTATCGACCGGGGCAAATCGCGCGTCATGATCCGATGGGACGACCGGTCGCGAACCGACGCGTAATCCACGTCAGGTCCGAGCACCACGGGCTCATCTCCTTTGATGATCCCGGCCTTCTCGGCCGCAATCTCCTCCAGCGTCTGTCCCAAAAACTGCTGGTGATCGAGCCCGATGCTGGTGATCACCGCGACTTTCGGGTGAACGATGTTGGTGGCGTCAAGCCGGCCGCCCAGACCAACTTCGAGCACGGCGAAACGCACGCGGCTTTCGAAGTACATGAAAGCCATCGCTGTGACGATCTCAAAATAGGTCGGTGGATAGAGCAAATCCGGAGCAGATTCCGCGACCTCCTTCACGCGATCGAAACAACTCTTAAGATCTTCGTCGGAGATTTCGCTATCGCCAATGCGTATGCGTTCGTTGAGCCTCACGAGATGAGGCGAGGTGTACAAGCCCGCTTCCGGCATCATCGCCGAGAGCATTCTCGCAACCGAGCCTTTGCCGTTGGTACCGGCGATCAGGATCGAACCGAATGCGCCCTGAGGATTCCCCAGCGCAGCCGCAAGCGCCTGCATGTTTCCGAGGTCGTATCGAATGGATCGGTACTCATTGGTCCGGGAAAACAGATACTCGATGTCGGCAGCCTTCACCAAACAAGCTTACAGCGACTTCATTTGCTTCCCGAATCAAGATGCCAGCCGGTGTTCACGAGTTCGTTGCCGCGGCGCACAAAGATTTCGGTTCCGCGCCCGGTCTTCGTCGTGCGCTTTCCCTGAGCCTCGACTTCATAAAGGTAGGAGGTGTAAACAATGACCGTATTCCCATAGACCTGCAATTCGGTCTTCGGAAATTCCAGCCGCACCAATTTGGCGCCGCTCGCTGCGAATGCTTTCGAAGCGGCCAGGATTGCGGCACGGTTCGACCATTCGGACGATTCATCCTCGATCGCGATGGCCTCTTCAGGAATCAACTTCTCGAGCGCCGCGCGATCGTTGGAAAACCAGGCTCGCCAAACGGCTTCTCGCGTGGTCAATATGCGCTGCCGCATGTCCGGCGAAATGCTCGATGGTTTCGACATTTGTTGCAAACGCCAGTCGGGATCGATCACGGTATGTGAACCGACCTGAATCCACTTCCCCTGACGCTTCGCGTAAACATCCATGATGCGGAACCGCCGATCGACGACGCTGCCATTCCCCGCCTTTTGGTTGAATTCGCCGACGAAGCTGGCCACAGCCAGTTCGGGACTGTAGAACATCACATCGAAGTCCTTCATCGCGTAGCCGCGGGACGGATCCGGGCTGGGCTTCGAGCCCCTCTCCTTCGGCCAATCGATACCATTGGCGCGCATGTATTCGTCGATGCCCTTGATCGGAGCCGGCGTGTTTTCCAGGAATCCCCGCCAGTCCTGAGAATGAGTGGCAAAGATCTTGTCGACGTCCCAGTCGATGAATGCCTGGAAAATGCTTTCGATGTGCGCGCGAATGGCCGCGCGATCCGCGGCACGCGGATCCTGGCCTGGCGCAAGCGAGAAGAGTGCAAACAGAACAACGCGTGAAATCATCGGCCATCCCCCTTTTGAGCGAATGTGTCTTGGGTACTGTGTCGCGTTCCGCCGCGACAGGAAATGGACTTTCAGCGATCGGTGGGAATGAAGCAGCGAACGGTCAGGGCGTGAGTCGACGGAGCTTTTCGTTAACGTCCTCGCAACGCCGGCGGCTCACGGGTACCCGGCCTCCGCCGCTCAGCACAAGAAACGATGCTCCCGGTCTCTTATGCAGTTCACGAACTCGATCGAGATTGACAATGGCGCAACGATGGACGCGCACGAATCGATTGGCATCCAGCCGATGTTCGAGCGATGCCAGCGACTCACGAACCAGATGACGGCGGCTGCGGCTGTGGATGATGGCGTAATAATCGTCGGCTTCAATCCAGTCGATCTCGTTCGCGTCGAGCACGAGGTCGCCTGTGGCCGCCGGCACCACGACTCGATTCTTGCGACGCTCTTTCTCGTGAGCCGCCAGCAGCGCTGACAGCCGTCGCGACGTCTCAACGGCTTTGCCCGATCGTATCCGTTCCCGCATCAATTCGATCGACTGAGCGAAACGCGTTTCGCTCAGCGGTTTGACCAGGTAATCGAGTGCGTGGACATCGAATGCCCTCACAGCGAACTCATCGTAGGCGGTAACGAAGATCACCGCCGGCATGTTGCTGACGCCGATTTCACGCAGGACGCCAAAACCGTCCAGTTCCGGCATCTGAACATCCAGGAACAAGAGGTCCGGCTTGAGCTCGCGCAACGTCCGAACAGTTTCAGGTCCGTTGCGGGTTTCGGCGATCACCGAAACATCCGGATAGGGCTTCAGCATCTGAGTTATGCCGCGGCGCGCCAGCGGTTCGTCATCGGCAATGATGGCGCGGATCTTATCCATCGTCGCGCCTCCTCAATAGAAAGCGAATCGTCGCAACAGTCCCGCCTCCCGGCGCTTCGGTGATCTCGAGTTTTGCGGCATCGCCAAAAAGAGTTTCGAGGCGCGCTCGGGTGTTCGCCAATCCGACGCCGCCGCTCGGCGCAGGCCGATAGCCCGGCCCATTGTCTTGAACGGCCAATACGAGATCGTCGCCGGATCGACCGGCAGTGATGGAGATCATGCCCGACCCACTACGCTGCGCGATGCCGTGCCGGACAGCATTTTCAACCAGCGGTTGCAGTATGAATTCCGGCACGAGCGCATCGCGAACGGCCGTATCGATGGACCACTGAACCTGCAACCTGTCCGAGAAACGGACCTGCTCTATCGCCAGATATTGCTCGACGAATCGCAGGTCCTCGTCCAGCGTGACTTCCTGACGCGTGCCGCTTTGCAACACCTGGCGCAACATGCTGCTGAGCAACTCCAGCATGCGCGATGCGTCTGCCGTTTTCTTATCTCGTACAAGCACTGTGATCGCGTTCAGACTGTTGAAAAGAAAATGAGGATGCAGTTGCATGCGGAGCGCGCCCAGCCTGGCTTCGGCGAGTTGCGCGGCAAGCCGCGCCTGTTGGGCCTCGCGCTCGCGCGCCTCGCGGTGGTAGGTGAACGCATAGACGCATCCGAGGACCGTGAAGTACATGAACACAGACCATGGCAGAGTCGTCAACAGCCATCCGATGTAGCCTTGCAAAAGGTTGTCCTGCGCTGGATATCGATGCAGGATCATTCCAAGCATCACTCCGAGCGACGCCCATCCAAAACAAAGTGCGACCGCCCCGAACGAATGCGCGGCGGCGGCGCGACCGATCGATTCGCGTTTCAATGGATAGCGTCGAGCCAGAACGTAGGTGATTGGGGTCAACGCGCCGAGGAAAAGCCACTCCGTTCCAGCGAATATAACGTCGCCCCAGTCGGGGCCGTGCCCTCCGAAACTGGACGTCATATAGGACTTGAACGCATCAAGCGAAGCAGGCACCAGGCTCGCGACGGCGATCAGCAACCAATACGGTTTGGATCTGGATCCGGACTCGATGGACGACACGCAGAGAGTTTACGCCTACGAAAAATAGCCCGTTTGGCTTTCGCCAAACGGGCTACGAGTACTTCGAAGTGTCGTTGGACTACCGGGCTCTGCGCTTCGCGAAGGCGACGCCGACAAGGCCGGTGCCGAGAAGAACCAGGGAAACCGGCTCAGGGCTCGGAACCTGGTTACCCGGACGGAAGGCCCATTCTTCAAAACCATCGTTCGAAGCGTACGCGCCGCTCGGCTTGCCGAACTGGCTATACAGGGTCAAGTAGGTAGTCGAGGCGAAACCAGCGAAGTTGGCATCCTGAACATAGAACAACATGTCGCCCGAACCGCTGCCGCTGTTCAGTGAATAGTCCATCTGAATTTCGTCAAGGTTGGCGCCGTTACCCGACATCCGGAACACTTCGGTCGCGCCGGGGAAACTCAGAACTGCCGCCTGGTTCGGAGCGGGTGCGCTGGCAGTCAGCGTCAGGGGAGCAACGCCGCTGCTCATGAAGATCTGAACCTGGTTCAAGGACAGCTTCGGATCTTTGCTGGTTTGATTGATGTCCAGGAAGAACTCACGGTAAGCAACGCCACCGAGTATAACCACCGGAACATTCTGCAGCGTGATCGAGTGCGTCCAATTGCCGGCAATGTCATTCAGCGGGCAACTAGCGGAGTTCGGGCAATCCGTGTTGTATCCCTCTTCCGTCGTGCCCTGGTTGCCAGGGTTGTGGACCCGGAGGAACGGATCGATATATCCGGTGCCGGTGGGTTGGGCTGCAGACCATTTGGCCAAATACGTACCGCCGATGGACGCCGTTGCCTGCCCTTGACTGTTAACGGTTGTTAAGTCGATTGTCTCGGCGAACGCGCTGACCGAAAAGAGCATCAGAGCCACGGCCGCCACTGTTAAGTATTTCTTCATTGTCCTCGTCCTTTGCTTTTGCATTAAAAACCGCGGTTCGAAAAGCAAAGCTCTTGCCAAACTTGTTTATGGCAACTCAGACGTGCCGTATCTTATTGACCCTCAAATATTAATACTTTTGCATAATTCTTTAGTGCTGGTGACTTGCCATTTCTCGGTTGGAGTGCTAACTGTAACGACATCCGACAATGAAGTTCTTTAACGAGCTTAGCCCATTGATGACAAACGAGATGCATGCCAGACCGGTTTGTCAGAAACTCCGACGCTCCTGTCGGAAAGCCGTCGGCTTACCTTGAATCCGCGTCAGCGGCAGCAAGTCGGAGTAGAATGCCTGCCAAATGGCAAACAACGACTTGCTCTAATTGCGAGGGAGTGAGGGGCACGCCGCAGAAACCACAGTGTCGCTTACGACCGCCAGGCAGGTTTTTGTGGGACCCAAATGATCAATCAGACCGCTTCTTCTGCAGGAAGGTCCGCCGTTTCGACTTTTGCTTTATAGTCGCACGATTCCTCGTTACAAACACGAATCGTACCTTCGCGCTTTGTCGTTTTCTCCACGAGAAACGGAGCGCCGCATTGAGGGCACTGTTCGGGGACAGGCTTGTTCCAAACCACGAAGTCGCACTTCGGATAATTCGCGCAGCCGTAAAAGGTCTTTCCGCGCTTTGAGCGCCGTTCGATGATTTCGCCGCCGCAGTCGGGTTTGGGGCAAGGAACACCAATCGTCTTGGGTTTTATGTATTTGCACTTCGGATAGTTGCTGCAAGCGGTAAACGGTCCGAAGCGGCCTTCCTTGATCGCCAGTTTCGCCTCGCCGCACTTTGGGCAAGTCTCGTCCAGAATGATGTCGGGCTTCTTGGGACCCCTCGTGCCTGCGACAATCTTCCGGGTCGTCTTGCATTCCGGATATCCCGTGCACGCGTAGAACTGACCGAATCGTCCTCGCTTCAGCGCCATCGGCTTGCCGCAGTTTTCGCAGGGTTCGATCTCCGGCTGTTCCTCGGATCCTGCGGTGGATGCTCCGGCCGCCGGTTCCTCGACCTGCAATTCCTTCGTCGTCTTGCACTCCGGATAACCGGAGCAAGCAAGGAAACTGCCGAATTGTCCCCACTTCTTTACCATGGGACGTCCGCACTTCTCGCATATTTCGTCAGTCGGGATTTCCTGACGCTTGAGATTCTCCATGTTCTTGGAGGCCTTCTTGAGGTCCTTTTCGAATTTCTTGTAGAACTCGTCGAGCGCCTCAATCCAGGTCATCTTCCCGTCTTCGACTTCGTCCAGTTCCTCTTCCATCCGCGCCGTGTATTGCAAGTCGAAGATGTCTTCGAAATGCTTCACGAGCAGGTCCGTGACGACGGTGCCCAACTCTGTCGGCCGGAACTTGCCTGTTTCCTTCAACACGTACTCACGCTCCTGAATCGTGGTCAGGATCGTGGCGTACGTCGAAGGGCGGCCGATGCCCTTCTCTTCGAGCGCCTTCACCAGCGATGCTTCGGTATAACGCGGCGGAGGTTCGGTGAAGTGTTGACGCGGCGTGATGTCGATCATGCGCACCAGTTCACCCTGCGTGAGCGGAGGCAGATTCACATCCTGATCCTCGTCTTCTTCGGTTTTGAGCCGGGGAGCGTCATCGTCTGTGGATTCTTCGTAGACCGCAAGGAATCCATCGAACTTCATGATGCGGCCGTTGGCGCGGAACAAATAATCCTTCGCCGAAATTTCCGCCGTTGTCTGGTCGTAAACCGCGGGATTCATCTGTGAGGCAACGAACCGTGTCCATATCAGCCGATACAGCTTGAACTCGTCTTCCGAGAGATACGGCTTTAAGTCCTCCGGCCTTCGGCCGACGAACGTCGGGCGAATGGCTTCGTGGGCGTCCTGAGCGTCTTTCTTGCTCTTATAGAACACGGGCTTTTCGGGCAGGTATGGCGCACCGTAGACGTCCGACACATACGAGCGGACCATTTGCATGGCCTCATCGGAAATACGAGTGGAGTCGGTGCGCATATACGTGATGAGACCGATGCGGCCTTCGTCTCCGATCTCGACGCCTTCGTAGAGCTTTTGCGCGAGCATCATCGTTTTCTTTACAGTGAAACGGAGACGGCGCGCGGCGTCCTGCTGCAGTTTGCTGGTAGTGAACGGTGGAACGGGATTGCGCTTTTTTTCCTTTGTGACAACGGACTCGACGAGCCACTGCGCGGACTTCACGGATGCGAGCACGTGCTCCGCTTCTTCCTGATTACTGACCGATGCCGACTTGCCCCTGAACTTGACGAGCTTTGCATCGAACTGCGGCGGAGCGCCGGCTTCGAGGCGCGCGGTGATCGACCAGTATTCCTCGGGCTTGAACGCCTGAATCTCGCGTTCCCGGTCGACGATCATTCTCAGCGCGACGGTCTGGACCCGGCCCGCGGAGATTCCGCGGCGCACTTTATCCCACAACAGCGGGCTGATCTGATATCCAACCAACCGGTCGAGAATGCGGCGCGCCTGCTGCGCGTCCACGATGTGTTGATTGATGCGACCCGGAGAATCGATCGCGGCTCGAATGGCCTTCGGAGTGATTTCGTTAAACAGTACTCGATAGACTTCAGCTTTGTTGCCGTCGAGAATCTCTTTCAGGTGCTGGCAGATCGCTTCACCCTCGCGATCAGGGTCAGCAGCGAGAAAAATACGTCCGGCGGATTTCGCGGCTGTCCGCAGTTCGCGGATCACCTTCTCTTTCCCTGGGATCAATTCATAGACCGGCTCAAAATCGTTGTCGATGTCGACTCCGAGTTTGCTCTTCGGAAGGTCTTTGACGTGGCCGAGCGAGGCTTTCACGACGAAATCATTCCCGAGGTATTTGTTGATCGTGTTCGCTTTCGCCGGAGACTCGACGATGACTAAGGACTTCTTCACTGGCATATCGCTACGTAATCCTACATAAGTCCGTCAGGACGAAAAATCAACAAGGCGTTTTTTCATGAGGGCTCCAACTCCGCCACATGTTCCTCTTTACAAACGTCTTATATATTTATTTCCGGGTAGTTGCCGAATGACCTCACGCATCTCCATCGCGAGCAGCGCACTATAAACTTCGGACGTACCTAAAGGCAATTTTGCCAGGAGAACATCGATCGACGTGCTGTCGTGCAGGGAAAGCGTCCGCCAGATTTTTCGCTCGGTCTCATCCATCTCCGGCTCAGGCTGGGCCTGCATTTGAGCCACGAGCGGCGCGAAAATCTTTTCACGAATCGGGTGCGGCAACTCTTCGACAACATCTTCCCACCCCGTCACCAGTTTGGCTCCCTGGCGGATCAGCATGTGAGGTCCGAAACTTTTTGCGGAGGTGATGTTGCCGGGGACGGCAAAGACTTCCCGATTGGACTCCAGAGCCAACCGCACCGTGATCAACGAGCCCGAATATTCCGCGGCTTCGACCACGACCACGCCGAGCGCCATCCCGGCAATAATTCGATTCCGGATCGGAAAGTTCTGCGGCGAAGGAGGCGTGCCGAGAGGGAATTCCGACAAAAGTGCGCCTTTTTCTCGCACATTTTGCGCTAATGTCCGGTTCTCCTTCGGGTACACAAAGTCGAGTCCGCTTCCAAAAACCGCATAGGTCACTCCTGCGCGCGCGGCTCCGCGATGCGCCGTTGAGTCGATTCCGCGAGCCAGCCCCGACGTAATGGCAAGGCCGCGCGCGGCCAGATCTTCACTTAGACGCTCACCGCAATTCAGACCGTAACCGGTGGGCCGGCGCGTACCGACAATCGCGATCTGCGGCAGGTCGGGATTCCAGTTCTGACCGCATATATAAAGGATGATCGGCGGGTCGAAAATCTCCCGGAGTAACGGAGGATAGGCCGGATCCAGAATGTCGATAACGTTAATCCCCAACGCTTCGGCACGATCCCATTCGCGCCTGGCCCGATCCAACGAGTTCGGCGATAAGAGGTCGTCGATAACGTCCGGAGGAACACCCAACGCTTCTATTTCCGTGCGATGCCCGTCGAATACCCTCTCGGGATCCTTGAAATGTTGGATCAATGCATTCGCGGAGCGCAGCCCCAACCCATGAACCAGGAACATTCGCAGAGCAGCCAGCCGTCGTGATGTATGTTCCATGTCACCCTCCATGGTCGCGTCGATGCTGCAAATGTGGAACCAAAACTCCGGGAGTGACTCCCGAAACCGTCATAGTTGTGTAAGAATACGGGCCATTCTCAAGACTGGGAGCGCCGCATGAGGATTGCAAAACTGTTACTGGTATTTCTCATTCTCACCGGCGCGGGGTGGGCGCAGCGCGAGGATGATGCGTTCATCGGTCAAAAGGCTCCTGACATTAAGGACGGTCACATCTGGATCAACTCTCGACCGCTCAAACTCGATTCCCTGAAAGGAAAGGTCGTGGTCATTGATTTCTGGGCGTTCGACTGTCCGAACTGCGCCGAAGCAATGCCTCATATAATGGATCTGTACAAGAAATATGCGAAAGACGGTCTCGTCATTATCGGGGTGCACACACCGCGCATCGACCTGGAGAAGGACGTCGCCAAGGTCCGCCAGGCGGTCCGAACGAGGGAGATTCCGTATCCCGTCGTTATCGACAACAAGTACGATATCTGGGGAGACTACGTCTGCGACGCGTGGCCAAACATCTTCGTGATCGATCAGCAAGGCATGATTCAACTCAGCCACACCGGAGTCGGACGATACGAAGAAGTCGATAAGGTCGTGGGCAAACTGCTGGCAAAGAAGTCTAATTAAGTATGCGAACGATTGCGGCTTTCCTCTTGAGTCTGCTCCTCTGCATTCCCGCTGCGGCGCAATTCACGAGCGCCAAGCGCAGGCCGGATCCCGGGCCGATGCCCAAGAATATCCACGGCATCATCCAGGACATGCGAGGAAAGCCGATCGCGGGAGCGAGGGTCTTTATCAAAGACAAGAAGACGAACGTCGTTCAGACGCGGACGACAAACGCTCAGGGCATGTACCAGATTTTCGCGCTTCCGCCGACAGTCGATTATGAGGTCTACGCCGAATACAAGAACATGAGTTCCGAAAAGCGGACGATCAGCGGATTTCTGAATCGCCAGGACAACGTTCTGAATTTCCAGTTCAATGTCGCCGTCGTCGACAACGCGAACGACAGTGTTCCCGACGACGATCGTGGTATCGAAATCAAAACGTTCGATCTGGTCCGGCTTCACGCCACGTTTGAGATACCCAACGGAGTTCCGGCGCCGATACCGTCGGTTCTTTTGCTCCACGGGTATGGCGAGGACTCGACGGTCTGGGAAGGCCTCAAGAAGCAACTGCTCGATCACGGATGGGCCGTCATGCTGCTCGACCTGAGAGGCCACGGTCAGAGTACGACCAAGAACGGCACGCCGCTCGAAGCGTCGCCGGCGTGGCGAAACGATCCTCACGAATTCCCGCAGGATATCGATCCGGCGCTGGATTGGCTGAAGGCTCAGCCTCGCATCGATAACCGAAAGATTGTTGTGATCGGCTCGGATGTCGGCGCCGATCTGGCGCTGATCGCGAGCGGCAAGTTTCCGGAAGTGAGAACCGTCGTCGCCATGAACCCCAGGTTTTCCGAAAGCCTCGCCCTCGCCGGAAGCTCGCAGGATTTCGTCCCGCGGTCCGCGCTGATCCTGACCAGCGAGTCTGATGAAGGCAAAAAGTTCCAGCCCGTCCTGAAAAACCCATTCGACATCCAGACCCGCAGCATCAACGGCGGAACGCCCGCATGGGTCACCACGAAATCCGTCACCGACGCGATTTTCCAGTGGCTTCAAAAAACGTTTTAGGAAACCGTTATCCCGCCAGCGGGACGTCCGCCCATTTCTTCTTCAACTGGCCGCAGGCTGCGGAGATGTCGTTACCTCGATTCTTTCGGATGAACGCCGAGATGTGATGGTCGATCAGTATTTGTTGGAAACGTTCGACGACGCTATCGGAGGGTCGCGAATAACCAAGCTCGTCGGCTTCGTTCAGCGGGATCAGATTCACCTTGGCGCGAAGGCCCTCGAGAACTCGAGCCAGATGATGCGCGTCGTCGACGGAATCGGTGACGCCTTTTAACAACACGTACTCGAAGGTCACGCGCTGCCGGTGCTTCAGCGGAAACCGCCGAACGGAATCGATGAGCTGCTCGATCGGATACTTGCGGTTGATCGGCATCAACTCGTTTCGCTTTTCGTTGGTCGCTCCGGTAAGCGAGATCGCGAGATTCGGGATCAACGGCTCACCGGCAAGGCGATCGATGGCCGGCAACAATCCCGCCGTCGACAGTGTGATGCGCGACATCGACATGTTCAAACCATGTTCGTCGTGAAGGATCCGCAGCGCCTTCATCACGTTATCGTAGTTATGAAGCGGTTCCCCCATCCCCATCATGACGATGTTGAAGCTGTCGCGCTGTTCCCACGAAAGATTGTCGCGCTGCGTGATCATCGCCTGCGTCACGATCTCGCCGGCGGTTAGATGCCTGACCAGTCCGAGCTGACCCGTCATACAAAACGTGCAGGCCAGCGCACAACCGATTTGTGAAGAGATGCAGACGGTGTTGCGGTTTTCTTCGGGAATGAATACGGCCTCGGCCATCTCGCCATCCTGAAGCCGGATCAGGTAGCGGCGCGTACCGTCAACCGAATCGAATCGTCGATGAATGGGAGGAAGCTTGATGTTCCATTCTTCCGCGAGTGAAGATCGAAGGCTCGTGGGAAGATCCGTCATCGACGCAAAGTCGTCCAGCCAGCGGTGATAGACGGAATTGAAGAGTTGAATTGAGCGAAACGCGGGGTGTACCGTTTCCGTCAACTCCCCACGTTCGTAATCAAAGAAGAATTTCATGAAGGCTAACGCGAGGAGATCTGGGTCTGTTCCTGCTCGCTGACGTAACCCTCCATTTGCCCCAGGATCTGCGCGTTCACGGCCCAGAAATGACGGATGATGTGTCCGTTTCGATCGATCAGGAAGGTTTCGGGATAAACGTTCACTTTGTACTTGTCGGCAACCGCGCGGCCCGGATCGGAGTACCACGGCATGCTCAGCTGATGGTCTTTGTAAAACCTGGCAGCAGCATCCGGATCGACATCGACGCTGACCGTGATCATTTGAAACTTGCGGTCCTTGAATTTGTTGTGCAGTTTCTCAAGGTCGGGCATCTCCTTCTCGCACGGTTCACACCAGCTCGCCCAGAAATTCAGAAACACCAGCTTCCCGCGATAGTCCGTCAAGTTGATTTCGTGGCCCGAGGTGTCTCTGATCGAAAAATCAGGCGCCATCTGTCCGATCCGGATCACACCGCCATCGCCTTGCCGGACTTGATGAACAACCACGTAGGACGCGAGGCCGCCCACAACCATAAAGAAAAGAATCGGCTTCAATTGCATGTACCCATTGTATCGAAGTCCTCTTCTTGAAATACTGCTGTTCTTCCCAAACCGTTGGCCGCAAGCGCTGCTATCGATACTTTCCGATGATGTAATTCCAGCGGATCCGAACCAGGTCGGAGAACATCCGCAGGCCGTCGCGAATCGGGTTGAGCTTGCTGCCCTCCGCGTGGCTCCACCGGACCGGGACTTCGCGGATAGTCAATCCGCGCCTGGCTGCGACAAACAACAGTTCAGGATCGAAACCGAAACCCAGCGTGGTCTGTTTTTCGAACAATGTCCGAGTCGGTTCGAGTTGAAACAACTTAAAACCGCATTGCGTGTCCTTGATGTGGAGTCCGAGAAGGATCCGTACGGTCCAATTGAAAAAGATGCCACCCAGTTCCCGGTACCGGGTTTGATGCTTTTCGATATAACGGCGATCGACCGCTCGCGAGCCGATAACGATGGCGGCACCTTCGCGGGTTGCGACGTCGAGCAGTTTGGACAATTCCTCGATCGGAGCAGACAGATCGGCGTCAGTAAACAGGACATACTTGCCCCTTGAATTCAGCACGCCTTGACGAACGCTATAGCCCTTCCCGTGGTTGACGCCGTTGCGAATCACCCGTAGACGCCGCGAATCGATCTGCTTCACGATCTTGGACGTATCATCGGCCGACCCATCATCCACAACGATCACTTCGGATGAGAAGGGCATGCCATCGAGAAAGGCTATGATCTTTCGTACGGAATCACCGATGCGAGACGCCTCATTGAAGGCAGGAATGACGACGGAAACCACCGGCTGTTCCGTCTCCACCGTGGTTTCGGATAGCGCCATAAAGCGCTGTATTGTATCACCGCAATCGGATCAGTTCGGGAAGTGGAACAGGATGCCGGCAGACGCGCGATAGTTGTTCTGGTTGGCTCCGAGCGCGTTCGCGTGCAGGTATTCCACCTGGAACACGCGCACCGAAATTCTCTTTGCCAGGTCGACATCAAGCCCGGCGCCACCGGCAGCTGCAAAACCGTGGCTGGAAAGATGCGGGCCGGTAGGCGTTACCTGGACGTTCGATAAAGCGATCCCGAACAGCGCGTGCCCAAACGGTGTTAATCGGGAAATGCGGTGATACACACGTGGACCATACAACAGCGTATGCATCCGCTGACGGCTTGTGACGCTCAACAGGACTGGCGAGTCGTAGTGTCCGCCGACGGCGAGAGTTCCGCCCACATGACGATTGACGTTCTCGGTCACCGCCAACTCCCATCCGTTCATGTTGTCGTTCAGAGACCGGAAGGAGTAAATGGTTGGTGTCGATTTGAAATACTCGCGAACATTCGACCTCTGGATGGAATAGCCCACGAAAACCTCCCATTCGCGCTTCTCTTGAGCGGCCGCGGGCATCGCAAACAACAGGACAAGCAGAACACGTTTCATCAGCATCTCCGGTCCCTTCACACGGATACTCCCTGAATGCGGAAGCGCTCAATCAGCGCCGGCGACGTTCCCATATCGCGGAAGCGCCCAAGCACGCGCCCATCGTCGGTGACGCCCGTTTGTTCAAAGACAAAAACATCGCGGACCTGAATACTCAAGTCGGTCAGTTCAACGACTTCCGCAACGTGCGTGACCTTCCGCGTTCCATCGCTCATGCGCGCTGTCTGCACCAGAAGATGGATCACCGACGACATCTGTTGCCGGATGAAGCGGCTGGGCAGATCGAGTTTGGCCATCATCACCATTGTCTCCAGGCGGCTGAACGCATCCGCCGGTGAATTCGCGTGCACTGTGGTCATCGAACCTTCGACACCGGTTCCCATGGCTTGCAGCATGTCCAGCGCTTCACCGCCTCGGGCCTCGCCAAGCAGAATGCGATCGGGACGCAGCCGCAAAGCGGTCATGAGGAGCTGCCGTTGAGTGATGATGCCTCTGCCTTCGATGTTCGGGGGACGCGTCTCCATGCGCACGACGTTTTCGAGCTGGATCTGAAGCTCCGCTGTGTCCTCGATGGTGATGACGCGTTCGTGCTCCGGTATGAACCGCGACAGGCAATTCAGAAAAGTTGTCTTTCCGGAACCGGTGCCACCGGAAATGACGATGTTCAATCGGGCTTCGACGCAGGCGGCCAGAAATTTCAGGATCGGCTCTGTGACCGTTCCGTTTCGCCGCAATTCTTCGTTCGTCAGAACCTTGCGTCCGAAACGGCGAATCGAAAGCGAAGGCCCATCGACGGCCAGCGGTGGAATGATCGCATTCACGCGCGAACCGTCAGGCAGCCGCGCGTCGACCAGCGGCACGGATTCGTCGATGCGCCTTCCAACGCTCGAAACGATTTTCTCGATGATACGTAACAAATGCCGGTCGCTTTGAAATCGCACGCCGGATTCCAGCAGTTTGCCTTCGCGCTCGATGTAAACATACTTGTGAGTGTTCACCAGGATGTCCGAAATCGTCGGGTCCTTCAGCAGCGGCTCCAACGGGCCAAGGCCGAACACTTCGTCCAGTATCTCCTCCGCAAGACGGTTGCGTTCGGTCAGACTAATGGGCAGGTGATCTTCGCGCAGAATGCGCTCCAGCACCGACTGGACTTCGCGCCGCAATTCCAGCCTGCTTTCGGCTTTCACAGCGTCCATGTTCAGTTTGTTCAGAAGTTTTTGGTGAACGCGCGATTTAAGGTCGGCGTAACGCTCCTGATTGTGCGAGATCTGCATTCTATCGGACTGGGATCGTAACACGGTTGCTCGTATATCCCCCGATAGAGAGACTGACTGAAACGTTGGTCGCCGGCGATACAAATGCCGGCACACGAACCACGATCTGATAACGCGCCGGCATGTTCGGAGCAAGTCCGCTCGAAATCAATTCGGCCTGGTAGATATCGAAGAATACACGCGGCGTCCGCACCGTGTTCAGTCCGGCGACGGCTCCCAGACCCGCAGCGTAAAACGTGACGAGGCTTCCCCGATCAGCGGGATTCGCGGCGGATACGATCGATCCATCGCTCTTGACGAAAATGCCCTGGCCTCTGCCATTACCTGAAACCGTGAAGATTGCCGGAGCAAATGGCGCGACCGAAACCGCAACCGAATTACTCCGGCGCGAACCGACTTCCACGCGCAGCGAGTACGCTCCCGGCGAGGTGGTTGTCGGAATCATCGCTCGAAGCAGTGTTGGAGAAACCGATATCAGAAGAAGCGGAACATCACTCATGCCGGACGTGATAAAGACTTTTGTTGTTCGAAGCAATGTCGGCAACGGCGCGGCGGCTGAAGCCGTTCCGTCCGCCAGATTTTCACCGGATATGGAAATCACGCTTCCCGGACCGAGCGGCGTGTACGGATTGGCCGCCACACCGTCGATAACAGAATTCGAAAAGAGTGACGGCGCGGACATCGCCGTCACGGTAGCTGTGGCGTTGAGGTCGCCCGCGGTAAAGGCGAGCCCCACAACCCCCGGCGTCGGAGGCAACGTCAATGTGGTGGCGGCAATTCCCAACGCGTTGGTCAACGCCGTCCGGTTGCTGACTGCTCCTCCGCCCGTCGTCACTGCGAAAGTCACGGGCACGCCGGCAACCGGAAGATCACTCGCGTCTGAAATCAGCACTTGCACCGGCTGCGTGCCGCCCGTTCCGGCGGTCTGAGCATTGCCGCCGACTACCGTCAGATGAGCTGGAGCCGCAGCCACTCGTGCTTCGACAAGGATATTCTGAACGTTCCCGGCGGAAATGAGTTCAAGCCTTCCCACGTAGACTCCAGACTGCAGTCCGCTCGCGGATACGCGTATGCCGATTTCTTCCACCGTGCCAGGACGTATTTCAGTATTCGGCTGAGGGATCGTCATCCACGGTTCGTACGAACCAAGATGCAATCCGTAGGTTACGGCCGCTGCCGCATTTGTCAGCGTAATGCCGGTCATCAACGAGTTTTGCTGTCTCACGGTCACACTCATGGACAGACGGGACACGATGACACCGGGAGCGATCCCCGTCGTCGACGTCCAAAAGACCCCTCGACCAAAAGTAGCAGCGATCAACGTTCCGTCCGAACGGAGCGCCAGATCCGTCACCGGGCTCGCCGGCAGCGTGTGAGACACCGTCCCGGCAAGATGCGTCCACGTCGGAGAAGTCTGTATCGCCATGTTGAAAGTAACGAACACTCCGGAATCCGTCCCGATGTACAAACGCTGCGCTGGTTGCGTCAACATAGCGGGCAGCGATGTCGGATCAATGACAATCGCGTTTATCGGAACGTCCGGAAGGTTGCTTCGCACGGAAGTCCAGTTTGTCCCACCGCTGGTCGACATCAGCAGATCGCCGGAAATGTAACCGGCAGTCGTGCTTGCCCCGCCCGGGAACGCGCCGATCGCGGCGTAGAGCGTGTTGGGCTGCCGCGGATCGATGGCGATTCGATTGACCAGCCCCGTCACCGAACCAGCCTGAACCCAGCTGTCGCCGCCGTTGGTGGATCGCCACACAATTGAAACCGGAGAACACGGTGTCGACGAAACATCGGGCAGGCAGCTGGTCGCCGCATAGAACAGGAGTCGAGAAGCGGGCGCCACCGCCAATGCAATGACTACATGGGTCGGGTCCGGATCGACCGTCCCCAAAGTCGTCCAGTTCGCTCCGGAGTCGCTGGTGCGATACAGGTGCTGCCCGGCGATGTAGACTGTCGCGGTGTTGCCGGGATCCGGCAGCAGCGGTGGAGAGGGCGCCCGCAGCTCGGCAGCCGGAATAACCAAACGTGACGTGAAGTGGGCGCCGCTATCCGTCGAATGGAAGACTTGGGTATGGCTGCTCACGAATACGTTCGAGGTCCCGCTGGGCGACGCGACGTCCCCGGCCTCATCGACACCGGTCACGCGCAAGTCCTTCCCATTCGTAAAGGGGAAAAGTTCGACGATTCCCGCCGGCGACGCGGCCCAGATCGCGTCCGACGGATCAAAACTGACTCCGAGAAACCGGCCGCCAGGCAGCTGAGGAATGACCGTCGCTGCGACACCGGCGCTCAGCGAAACAGCCTCGATGCCGTCATCGCCCGCCAGCACGAGCTGGCCGTTGACTGTCGCGACGCTGTGGAAGCCTGTCCCTTTCGTTGGAACGGAATTCCAACTTCCGCCGTCGTTGGCCGAATTCAGCAGGGTCGATCCGATTAGGTAAAGCGAATCGGATTTCGCATCGTGGATCACAGACACTGGCGGCCGTGACTCCGCGAAACCGAACGTTGACGTCCACGTCACACCGGAATCGGCGCTCCGATAGAAATCGAGTGTGGAAGCGTCACCTGCGACTAGTGGCGTGGAATTGTAGGAAACAAGGATCGAGATCGCGTCGGGCTCGATGGTGACGCTCACCCAGTCGGTATCGGCACCGGATACGTTCGGATGGTCCGGCAATGACATACTCGTCCACACCCGCCCGCCGTTTGATGAACGCCACAACAATCTGTCGCGCGCTGTGGAGGTGCTTCCGAGCACACCGGCATAAACAAGTCCGTCCTTGCCGAATGCAATGGAAGTGACTGGCAGCGAAAACACCTTGACCCAGTTCCCGCCGGAATCCGTCGATAAAAAAATGCCGTCGCGTGATCCTGCCAGGATCTGTTTCGAGTCGACGGGGTTGATGGCGAGTGTGCAAACAGGCTGGTTCGTGAATCGCACACTGAAGGTCCACGACACTCCGCCATTCGAGGATCGTGCGACACCTTGCAGCGGCCTGGGGCTCTGGTCGTCGCCAGTGCCGGCGTAGACAACGTCGGCGTTATTCGGATCGACAGCGACGGAGCAGACTTGCAACGAAGAAGCGGTCTCGAATCGTGGAGTCCACGTCGCTCCAAAATCCGTAGTCTTCCAAATCCCACCGCCGGGTGCCGCTGCATACACGACACCCTTCGGATCCGCTGCGACGGCTCGGATTCGGTCCGGCCATTCACGGGGACCGGCGAAGTTCCACGACACCTGACTCCAGACAAACGAGGGACAACACGCCGCAAAAAGCGTGATGAAGATTCCGGCGGCGAGTCTTCGCGAGCTACTGGATGACTGCGAGTGGAGCATTTGCCGTTGCACTCGATACTCCTCCCACACTCACCACAATGGGCAGATCGTCACCTCTTATCCGATTGCCCGGCACGCGAATGAATACCTGGTACACACTAACGAAGCCTGGCGCGAGGGCAGCGGATGTGACCTGATACGGCTGTCCCCCCACGGTGACGTTGACCGCTTGAACCGCGCTCGAGACAGGGCTCTCGGGATTCCCGTCGCCGGTGTTTACGGCGGGACTCGCAGGTCCGAGACCATTCGCGTACAGGAACAGGTCTTCATCGCGATCCGCGGGATAGTCGGGCGTGACGAACATCGAATCCTGGGCGTGAAACAACGCTCTCGGTGTGCCATCGATGCTCAGGGCAAACACGCCGGGACTTGTGGGACTCAGCTGAAGCTGGACGCCCGCGCTGGCCACACCCAGCTTGGTCGATCGAATGGTCAGCGTGATGCGCGCAGTAGGTGCGAGTTCGTTCGGCAGTTGAGCATCGATTTGTGTCGGAGACGTCGAAAGCAGCGGTATTGCGATCTCATTGGCTGTGACACACACTCCACCGAGAGTACGGGGCAAGGGTGTGAAGTTGACCGAAGCGGAGTCCGCAAGATTCGAGCCGAGAATCGTAATCAACGATCCCGGTGAAACGCGCCCAGCACGATTGGCGATATTCACGACACTGCTCGCGGTGAAAGTCGGTGCTCGACCGGTTGCAGCAGCCAGAGAAACAACACTCAGGCCGGAGTAACTCAGGATGTAAGCGTTGCTTCCGCCGCCATCGATCGCCAAACCGCGAGGCAGAAGCTGCGTTTGATTGTTCTGTCCAAGTTCGAGAGCCGTTGAACGCGGCGGCCATTGGCGGTTGCCGTTGGGTGTCCCCATCGCTGCGGGTGTGATGTCGAGCACCGGTTCGGGCAGAGGAATCTGAAGGTCCGCGGTCAACGTGGATAGATTGAAACGCTGCAAGCTCTGCACCGGCGCGGCAGGAGTAGCGGCCTGCACTCGAAGCACGTTGTTGCCGGTCACCGCGACTCCGAAGGCAAGACCCGCCTGGCCGGCGGGACCGCCGCCGATGGGCGTCGTCGCGAGCGCGCCCTGGGCTGTCAGCACAGAATTGAAAACGGTGTTATCGACGACGTAAGCGCTGGCATCCGCCACTGCCGACGCGGTTCCACGCAGTGCCGTCACTGCGGCCGGCCGGGCCACGGCAAACGTATCGGCAAGCGGATCGTAAAGCCGCAACGTGCCGTTGCCTTCCACAACCACGACGGCGCCCCCTCCCGATGGAGTCACCAAAAAATTCCGGCCGGCAATGGTGTTCGCAGTTCCCGTGCCCAGGTTGAGTCGTGGAAACGCGCTGTGCGTCAACAGGCTGACCTGCCAGACCGTTCCATTCGCGGGTGGCGTGACCCCCGGGTTTGCCGATAACGGTGACGCCGTAAACAGGATGGCATTCGACGACGCGGCGACACTATGAGGAAAGAATGGTGTCGCGTTCAACGGAACAGGCCCCATCGTGATCTGTTCCACCTCCTGCAGTCCTTCCAGATCAACGACAGAAAGGCTTTCCGCGCCGGAATTCGCGACAACGAGAGTGTTCGAGTCCGCCATCGTCATGGAAATCGGCCTGTTGCCGACGCGAATGGGCGGCAGGAATGTTTGCGTGACGAGAGAGAAGACTTCGATTTGATCCTGAGTGTAGTTCGCGATGTACAGCCTCTGGCGGGCGGGATCCATCTGAAGATCGACACCCACTCCCGTCATCGGAACGATATTGCCGCGCTGCGTCACGTCGCGGTAATTGAGATTCACGAGAATGGCGGGCTCAATATTGACCGCTTCCGGCGAAACGATGACCACTGAGTATTGCAACGTCCCCGGGGTGGTCACGCTGCGCGGATCAAAACTGATCGTCAAGGTCGACGGCGCTACACCGGAACCGCGATTCAAGATAACGGGCGCAGTCTGATTGTTTACTGCAACGGCGAAGGTGAGCCGTCCAGCGCCCAGATTTCGAACCTGAACGGACGTTGTCGCAATGGTTCGATTGCATGGGTCTACAGTCAGGACAACGTTGGTGGTGCTCACATCCAGAATCGGCATGGTGCTCAATTGACCGACGGGAATGACCAACAATCCTGAAGCCGTATTCGCGAAAAGGTTCTGACCGTCGGATGACGCGATGATCTTCGACAGAATCGTCTCCGGCAGACGCAACCCAATCTGCGGCGTCAGACTGGACGCGCGCAGCACCTGAAGTACACCCAGTGTGGGCGTTAAAGGCGTTTGACCGGCGATCGCTCCCGGAATGACGGCTCCTCCCGGATTCTGCGGATTGTTCGTATTCAAGGGGTTGATCGCGGATTGCGTCGAAAACGTGGCGTAGACTGAATTTCCGTCGGCTGAGAACGCACTTCCACCGGTCAGGTTTGCCGCAACCGTGCCCGTTCGGCCGACAATCGTCAGTGTCTCGGTATCAAAAAGGAAGGGTCCGGCCATAAACCGGGAGCCATCGGGCGCGGCGGAGAGAATCGCTCGCAAACCCGTCACCGTGCGGCTTCGAAGAACTGTTCCCGATGCCACCTCATACACAAACAACCGGTTCGTCGAAAGCCCAACAATCAGATTCCCGGATGCTGTGGAAACCAGTCCTGCAAAAAAGCCTCCCGGCGTCGGACTGACCGGCGTGATGGGTGATCCGGCCGGCGGCGTCGGCGGCGGCGATATCGGCACAGCCGTGATCCGGCCGGCAAGCGGATCCAATCGCTGAAGACCGCCCGTTCCCAGGATAAGGACGTTCCCGTCGCTTCCGACAACGACGGCGTCTGGACGCGAATTGACGAGGTATTCGTTGATAACTCTTTGAGCATTCAGGTTGATGACGCTGATCGTGTTGGAACCCGCGTTAGCAACGTACAACGTACTCTCGTCCGGAGACAGGGCGAGGCTTGCCGGCTGCGTCCCTGTAAGCAAACTTCCGACGAGCCGGCGCGAAGCGATTGAATAGATTTCGAGTTGGTTACGTGGAGTGTTCGCCAGATAGACCAAGCCGCGCGAGGAATCGTAAGCAAGGTCCGCCACCTGTCCGATGACTGGGACTACAGTCCCAATGTTGGCGGCCTCCACGCTCCGCGCGAGTAGGACTACTTGCAGGGTGGTCCAAAACAGCAACCGCCGGTTTGATAACAACGCCATCATGAAAAACCCCCTGCTGAATCGATAACATCCTGCTCGATCGCGGCGGAACTATAATCCAGATCATCCATCTGACAAAGCGCGTCCTTATAATTTTGCATTTTTTTACGTTCGACAAAAACCCGGTTTGACATAAGATGCCGCAGCACAGCGGGGGTTAGGGATCGTGAAGGCAGTGGTGTTCCACGTACGGAATCGCGCCAAAGGCTTGTGTATCGGTGCGTTTACATTCTGGATACTTGCATCCGGCTGCGTGCGTCGCACTCCGCCGCCGCTTCCGCAATCATTGAAGACCGCGTTCGAACCGTTGAGCGACAATCCCAGGGCCGTCGCACTTCAGTCGCATTTGAAACAAAAACCCGATGACATCAACGCACGATTTGAACTCGCGCGGCTCTACGAAGAATTCCATCTGTACGAGGAAGCGCTGAAACAGTACGCCGCTGTATTGCCGATAGCCCCGACCTCAACTCTTTGGAATCAAATCGGTTTGATATACGGCGAACTGGGCGACTTCGAGTCCGCGGAAACCGCGGCGCGCAATGCTCTTGCGTTGAGTCCCGATTCCACAGCCATCCGGAACAATCTGGGGGTTTTTCTGGTCCGCCGCGGTAATCTGGACGGAGCGCTCGAACAGTTTCAAATAACGGTCGACGCGGCGGCGGCCTGCAACAATGTCGCCGTGGTGCTGTTTGAAGCGGGCCAGTACGAAAAGAGCCGCGAGTACCTGGTCAAGGCACTTGCGATTAAGCAGGACTTCGCGCCGGCAATCGAGAATCTCAAGCTGGCACAGCAGAGGATTGAAAGAAGACCCGAGGAAAGATAATGAAAGAATTTTGGATTCGTTTTTGGAAAGAAACAGAGGGACAGGACCTGGTCGAGTACGCGCTGATCATCGCTGCTATCGCGCTGGGTTTGGTTGTCGTGCTGCAATCGGTGGCAAGAGCGCTCAGCGCGGTCTATGAAAGCATCACGGTAGCGTTATCTACAGCGGCCGGCCCGGGAACATAGTGCGCCTCCATGTCCTCGCAGTTAAGCCGCGGAGCGGCGGCAGAGTATAGCTCCGGGTTCGAACCCGGAGTAAACAACAGATTGAGATTGACGCCCGGATTGGCGACAGACTCGACGGAGTCTGTCGTGGCTTCGGCCCTCAAAACGCATCTCCTTCCTAATTTCGGCATCGTCATATTTGCCGTAACGCTGTTCGAGGTTCTTTTCCTCGGTTCCGGCGCGAACGGATTGTTTCGCGACAGCGACTCGGGTTGGCATATTCGTAACGGCGAGGCGATCGTTCGAACATGGACAATTCCACGCGTCGACACCTTCTCTTACACGAAAGCCGGCGCGACGTGGTTTCCATGGGAATGGCTTTCGGACGCAATAATGGGCGTGGTCCATCTCGTTGCCGGCCTGCCCGGTGTCGCTTTCCTTACGGCGATAACAATCGCGCTGGTGGCCTGGGGCGCGGCTCGTTTGAGTTTGTCCCTGGACGGCAATCTGTTCCTCACCGCCGTCGGGATGGCCGTATTGATCGGCGTCACAGGCATTCATTGGCTGGCGCGTCCGCACGTGTTCTCGTGGCTTCTGGCGTTGGTTTTTTTGTCCATAGTGGAAACAGAACGACGGTTTCGATCCCGCGCGCTGTGGGTTCTTCCAGTGATTTCGTGCCTGTGGGCCAACCTTCATGGCAGTTTTCTACTCGGCCCTGCCATCCTCTTTATTTATGCCATCGCGGCATCTCCACGACGGTTTGGGCCGATCTTTATCGCGTCATTGCTTGCAACGTTGATCAACCCTTTCGGTTTGAAGCTTCACCAGCACGTTCTGACGTACCTCAGCGACCAGTACCTCATGGACCACATTTCGGAATTCCGAAGCTTCAGCTTTCATTCACCGGGCGCGCTCTTCGTCGAGATTTTTCTTGTGACGGCAATTTGCGGAATCGTCGCCATGCTTCGACAGCAAGCGTATGCGCCCGCGATGTTGAGCATCGGACTGCTCCATCTGGCACTCTATTCCGCCCGTCATCTTCCAACCGCGGCGATACTGTCCATTCCTTTATCGGTTGGAGCATTGACGCGAGAGGCGGAGAAGGCGCCGTATCTTCGCAGGTTTGTCGAGTATTCAGGACGGCTAAGAAACATCGATCGAAAAATCCCGGGCTTTGTGGCTGTCGTAGTTGTACTGGCGATCAGCATCGCCGGACTCAACGCGGCGGCGCGGGGAGGCATCGGATTCGACAGCCGGAAGTTTCCAGCCGGAGCCGTCGATTATCTCGAGAACCATAACCTTGGCTCTCGTGTGTTTGCGAAGGATCAGTGGGGCGGCTATCTGATTTACCGCTTTGCAGGCCGTTCGACAGTATTCACGGACGGGCGCAGCGATTTCTATGGCTGGCAGTTTCTGGAAGAATCGGCAGTCGTGGCGGAAGGCAGGCCCGGCTGGGACGCCGTTCTCAAACGATACGATGTCCGATTCGTTCTCGTCTCACCGGACAACGCTCTCGTGTCGGCACTCCAACTGAGTCCTGGATGGAAACGCGTGTATACCGATTCCGTCGCAACAATTTTTGAAAAGGACGGCGGGACACGTGACTGATGCGCTTCGAGCATTACTGATCGCCGTCGTGTTGTCCGCCGCCTGGTGCGACATCCGAACACGAAGGATTCCGAACTGGATTACCGTTACGGGCGCGACACTCGGATTGGCGCTTCACCTTTGGTTTGGTGGACTGTGGGGCGTGGCGCTGTCGCTCGCGGGGGCAGTTTCGGGATTACTGATGTTCATCATTTTTTACATTGCAGGAGGCATGGGCGGAGGTGACGTGAAGCTCTTCAGCGCGGTCGGAGCACTGATGGGCCCACAAGCGCTCTTGATTGCGTTCGTGTTCACGGGACTTATCGGCGGCATCGCGGCGATCGGACTAAGCGTCCTTCGCGGGCGCCTGCGGCAAACGTTGTGGCAGACGGCTGCACTGCTTGGTGGAACACCGCCGTCTGCAGGGCCGGACGCGCTGCGGCTTCCCTATGGCGCTGTGATCGCTGCCGGAACCTTGCTGGCTCTAATCGTCACTCACTGAAGAGAATTTATGCAGCGATATCGCGTACTGGTCATCTTTGGAATTGCCTGGCTGTCGGCGCTCATGCTCAGTTGGTGGGTTTACCGCAGAACCACGGCACCGGTAACTCGGAATGTGGTTTACGCCGTCGCCGCCGCTCAGGACTTACCACTCGGCAAGAGACTACTGGCAGAGAACCTCAAGCTGATCGCTCTCGATCCGAAGGATTTGCCGAAGGGTTCGTTTTCAAGAACCTCCGATCTCGTCGATCGTGCGACGTCAGCGCCCATTGCCGCCAATGAGGTTGTTCTCACGGGCAAGCTGGCCACCAGGGGCAGCGGCGAAGGTCTAACTTCTTTGATCGATCGCGGGACTCGCGCGATTTCAGTGCAGGTCAATGAAATATCCGGCGTGTCGGGTTTCATCCAACCGGGCACGCGAGTGGACGTTCTTTTCACGCGCCTCTTCGCCAACGGCGACGCGGCAACGACGACGATTCTGCAGAACGTCAAGGTTCTCGCTTACGGGCGGCAATATGATCCGGCAGCCAAGCCCGATCCTCGCGACGCAACGGCCAAACCCACCGTTGCAACTCTTCTCGTGACGCAAGACGAAGCCGAGAAACTCGTTCTTGCCGAACAACGCGGCCGGCTCTACTTCTCCCTCCGCAATGGTCTGGACGACGAAACGGCCGAGCGCGCAAGTCCGGTCAAGGCCTCTGATCTTGGAATCGACGATCCGGTTAAGCCGAAACCCGCGCCTGTCATTCAAAAGCCCGCGCCTGTGCCGGCTCCTGCGCCGGTCGCGAACATCAAACCAGTACCGGCCGATCGCATCATCCGGATCTACCGTGGCGACAAAATGACGGAGCTGATTTTGAAATGAAGCGTACGTCGTCATGGAGACCACTGGGCGGGACATGGAGGGGCGAGCTGGTCGCGATTCTGAGCTTTCTCTTGCTTTGCCCTCTTTTCCTCGCGCAGGAACCGGCTCAAACCCGGCCGGCCGCCCAGCTCGCTGCGCGCGCGATGACCCTCACCGTGGGACGTGGGGAACTGGTGCAGTTTGTGGACGAGACTTCGCGCGTTTCAGTTTCCGACCCATCGATCGCCGATGCCGTCGTTGTTTCTGCTCACGACGTTGTGCTCAACGGAAAGTCACCGGGCAGCACGACGATTCTGATCTGGCATGGAGATAGTGTCACGCCTTATCAAATTACGGTCGTGCCGGACCTCACCGAGATCCAGAAGCAGCTGCGAACGACCTTTCCCAACCAGCAAATTGATATCGGCAGCAGCAAGGACGCCATCGTTCTCACCGGTTCCGTGACGGATCCCGAAATCGCCAGACAAGCCGCGGCCATCGCCGCGGTGCACGCAAAATCCGTCGTGAATCTCATCCAGACGCCGGCAGCGGACAGTCGTCAGGTTATGCTCCAGGTCAAGTTCGCGACCGTCGATCGCACGACGCTCACCCAACTGGGCGTAAACATCTTTAGCACGAATAACAAAATCATCGGAACTGCGACCACGCAGCAGTTTTCGTTTCCTCGGATCGGCCAGCTCCAGTTGTCACAGGGTGCAGACAATCAACCGACCCTTGGAAACCAAAGCGTGTCTGTGAGCGACCTGCTCAACCTGTTTGCGTTCCGTCCGGACCTCAATATCGGCGCGACGCTGCGTTTGTTGCAAAGCAGAAATCTTCTGGAGATTCTCGCTGAACCGAATCTCATTGCGGTCAGCGGCCATGAAGCGAGCTTTCTTGCGGGCGGAGAATTCCCGTTTCCGGTGATCTCCAGCACCGGCAGTGGAGGCCAGACAGCTCCCGTCGTGACCGTTCAGTTCCGCGAGTTTGGTGTTCGTCTGTACTTCACGCCGACGGTGGAGCCGAATGGTCTCATTCATCTGAAGGTTCGGCCGGAAGTGAGTTCGCTCGATTTTTCGAACGCGCTCACCATTCAAGGATTCCTGATTCCGGCGCTCAGTACGCGTAAGGCGGAAACGCAGGTGGACCTTCGTGAAGGCGAAAGCTTCGCGATCGCCGGGTTGATCGACAATCGGGCGGTTCAGATCGTCAGCAAGATCCCCGGCATTGGCGACCTTCCTGTGCTGGGTCACCTGTTTCGCTCGCGAAGCACGCAGAAAACGAACACGGAACTGCTGGTGGTGATCACACCCAGCTTCGTCAAACCGTCAGCACCCGGGGAAACACCGCAACTTCCCGAGTTCCCGGAGACATTCCTGAAGCCCAAACAGACTCCCGTCTTTGTGGGTCCTCGCGGTTCGGTGCCGCCGGCAGGTTTGAAATGAGCGGAGCGAATGCAAGCCCGATCGGGCGCAGCCATACAACAATGAAGGGCGCGGCCACACTGTATTTCCTGCTGTTCTCCATCGTCATGTTCGGACTGCTCGTCATGGCGACGGACGTCGGCAGAATGTACCTCATCCAGGGAGAGCTGCAGACAGCTGCCGACGCAGCGGCGACGGCAGCAGCGCTGCGGTTGATAGGGATCTCCAATGCCGTGATGCATGCCGGCGACCAGGTGACGGCTTCGTTCGATTCCACAACCGGTAACGACAACCGGTTCAACCTCAGGATCAATCAAATCGGCGTGACGGGTGATACCAACCTGGTGACGACCACCGCCGTCGACTACTTCTCGACACTAACGGACGCGCTGTCGAACATCAACGGTGGCCAGGCCGGCAGCATCGACTGGACCACCGGCATCTATCCGAAATATGTCCGGGTTCAGATTTCCGCGCAGGCGCCCGTTCTCTTCGTTCCGCTGTTGAGCCGCAACGTCAGTTCGCTGCCGACCGTGGCCGTCGCGTCGGTTGCGGGAGTGAGCGCTGCGCTGTGCGCCGCCACCGGCATTGACGGCATGGCCGTCGTGGATCAGAGCGCGGGCGCGGACGACGTCAACTTCGGCTTAGTGCCTGGCGCATTTTACACATTGTTTCTTTCGACGCTGCAGCAGACGCCGAACGCGCCGGTGACGCCTGGTCCGCAAGCGGGGACGGTGGCAACTGTGCCGTACGCGATTCTGAATCACGTTCCGGCGGGTCCGTCGAATCTCGATCTCGACTCGACATTGTTTGAGATGGGTGCTGCAGGCGTTTCAAGCGCTGCAGGACTAACTCCGCCAGCCAACATCACCATCGAATCTACCGAAACAGCCTACCCGGATCTTGCCGGCAATATCACGCCGGGAACAAGCGTCGGTCGAAACATCATCTGCGGATTGAACACGCGGTTCGGCGCTGATCCGTCGCTGAACATCTGCGGCACGGTGGTGAGCGGTGAATTCGCAACGCTCGCTGCCGGCTTCCGCGCAGACACGGATCTTGGTACGGACACCTATGCCGCCGATGCGGGCCTCACTTCCACGGGCCTGCAGGATTTCGCGACCGAATATGACGGCAGTTTGCGGCGTGTGTTGACGACTGCGGTTGTGGATGCCGCTGACACATTGAATGTCTTGAACTTCAGGCAATTCCTGATCGAGATGTCCCCGGGACAGACGCAGGGTCTCAATCCTGCCGGAGGTGTCGGCAATGCCGGGGCCTTCCGCGCTCAATACATCGGGGCACCTGTTCCCATTCGGGCAGGGGGCGGCGGGACATGCCGCGTGTCGCTGGGAGTCGGAAGGGTGGTGCTCCATTAGCCGCCATGCACAACGCGGACAGGTCGTCCTCGAAGTGGCGTTCGCCATTCCGCTGATGATGATGCTACTGTTCGCGGGCGTTCAACTCGGCCGCATCTTCTATACCTATCACGCTCTCCAGAAGGCGTTGCGTGGAGGTGCGGGCCTGCTGTCGCGATCGCTGATCACGAATTACTGTGATCCCACCGACCTCACATTCACCGACGTCCGGAATTTCATCGTGTTCGGTAATTTGCAAGGCGAGGGCGCTCCGATCGTTCAGGGCCTTACGCCGGACATGATTCAAATTGTCGCCGAACGGGAAATCGTCACGGGCGACACGGCGGGACTGGTTATTTGCCCATGCGGCGAAGACACGGACACATGCGACGCTTCTTCATCCGGAAGATCTCCGGACTTCGTGGTGATCAACCTGGGCAGCGGTTACCCGTTGAGCGTTCCTTTTCCCTACGTGAACCTCGGAACCATCAGCCTGCGCGTTTCGGTGCGCATGCCGGTGACGGGAGGCTGATATGCGCTTCGATCACAAACGGGGACAGGCAACGGTGGAGATGGCTCTGGTTTTGGTCGTGGCCATCGTTCCACTGACTCTTGGCCTGATCGGTTTTGCCGAACTCACGTGGACGTATCACGCGCTGACAACACTGACTCGCGACGGCGCGCGCTACGCGGCCACACATTGCTGGACGGACGACGCGGGCTCAAACGTCGTGGCATGGATGCAGGCCAACTCGCCGCCGTTCATCGATCGCACAAAGCTGATCACGGGCCAGATTCAGATCCAGGTGAGCTACTGGACCCACGACAGTCTGACGCACCAGAGTATTCCATTCACGTGCGGTGGCGGCTGCGGATCCGAATGCATTCCGGATGCGGTGACCGTTCGCATTGCGGGATACCAGATCACCGGTTTACTTGTGAATATCGGATTGCAACCGCTGCAGGTGCCGCCGTTCTCGACGACGGTCGAAATGCAGAGCGCCGGCGGAAACGCGGAAACCGCGATATCGGTTCCCTGACTGGAGGCAGGATGTCCGTACAACTCATCATTGCGAGCAAGGAGCCGCGGTTCCATGACTTTGTCCGCGAGCACTTCGCACGCGCGACGGCGGCGGAGATCGTCGCCGACTATGAAGACGTGGGGCCGAATCTATCCGTGCGCATCGTTCAGGATCTGAACATGCATCCTCAGGCTGCGGTCCTCCTCGATATCTCTGCCGATGCCGAGCAAGGCCTCCGCGCGCTCGAGCAGATGCTGCAATCCGCGCCGGACCTTTATGTCATCGTTTCGCATCTTCAAAGCAGCGAGGATTTCCTTCTCCGTTGCATGCGCATGGGTGGAGCCGATTTCCTGCAGCAACCGTTGAAGCGCGCAGAATTCAGCGATGCCATCGCTCGGGTCGAGCAGCACGTCCAGCGTCTTCAGCGCAAGAGCCGCCAACTCGGACGCATGTACACATTCGTTGGAGTCAAAGGCGGCGTTGGAACGACGACCGCTGCTGTGAACTTTGCAGCGCTCTGCGCGAAGGACAAGAAATCCACCGTCCTGCTCGACCTCGACATGGATTCCGGCGATACGACCTGCCACCTCGGTATCCGGCATCAGTACTCGATCGCGGATGTCGTCGACAATCTCGATCAACTGGATCAGGCGATGATCGAAGGCATCATGGCCCGCGACCCGCTGGGATTCTCGGTTCTGTGCGCGCCGGAGGATCTCGACAAGTCGAGGAACGTGAATGAAGACCATATCCGCGAGATCGCGAGCTTTCTGATCGAGAGTTATGACGTGGTTGTTGTCGACGGCTCTCGCGGTTTGGATGCGATGCTCATGAGCTGTCTGGAATTGTCCGAATCCATCTTCGTCGTGCTGACGCAGGAGTTTCCCGCAGTCCGAAACGCGCAGCATTACCTGGGAACCCTCGCTCGCGCCGGCTACACTCACGAAGCCATCAAGCTGATTGTGAATCGTCACGATAAGCGCGGCACACTTCAGGTCAGCCTCGAGCAGATCAAGCAAACGCTGGGTGCGTCACCGTTCTGGGTTCTGCCCAATCAGTATCACGAAGCAATGCAGTCGATGCACGAAGCACGGCCCATCGTCATGAAAGGGAACACCGAACTCGGCGTTTCATACCGGAAGTTCGGCGGGAAGATGGGACTCGGGGAACCGAACACGGTTGGTGGAAAGAGAGCCTGATGAGACTCCAACCACCAGGGAAGTAACGCCATGGCCATACGTCAAACAAGTCATCCGCCGTCGGTCTCGACCGAGCGCCGAGCCGACCTGAGATCAAAGGTGCACCGGAAGCTGCTCCAGTCGCTCAACAGCGACACGCTGCGGCTGATCAGCAAGGAGCGGCTGCGCGGCGAGATCGGTCAGGCTGTGGAGAAGCTCCTGCTTCAGGAAAACATCCCGATGACGCTGCCGGAGCGCGACCGTGTCATCGAAGAAATCCTCGACGAGGTTTTCGGTTTCGGACCGTTGGAGCCACTGATGAAAGATGCCGCCATCACGGACATCCTGGTGAACAACTACAACAGGATCTACGTTGAGCGGCGCGGCGTTTTGCAGCGCACAGCCGTTCAGTTCAAAGACGACAAGCACCTGCTTCACATTATCGAAAAGATGGTTGCCGCCGCCGGACGCCGGATCGACGAAGCGAACCCCATCGTCGCAGCGCGACTGGCGGACGGATCAAGAGTCACCGCCGCGATCCCCCCGGTAACTCTCGATGGTCCCGCTCTTTCGATTCGCCGCTTCGGCGGACGCGTCCTGAGCAATGACGAACTCGTCGCCAACGGAACTCTGTCGCCCCCGATGTTGCATCTGCTTCGTGCCTGCGTACAGGCGAGGCTGAACATCGTGATCTCAGGTGGAAGCGGCAGCGGCAAAACGACGTTGTTGAATGCCCTTTCACGGTTCATCCCCGAATCCGAGCGGATCGTGACAATAGAGGACGTCGCAGAGTTGATGCTCCAACAGCGTCACGTGGTTCGGCTCGAGACGCGCGAGGCCAGCATCGAAGGTCAAGGTGCCGTCACACAGCGCGACCTCATGATCAACGCATTGCGCATGCGGCCGGACCGGATCATCGTCGGTGAATCGCGCGGCGCCGAAGCCCTTGATATGCTTCAGGCGATGAACACCGGTCACGACGGCTCGATGACGACCATCCACGCGAACTCACCGCGCGACTGTTTTCATCGCATCGAAACGATGGTTCTCATGGCGAACGTCGGGCTGACCGAGCCGATCATCCGGCTACAGACAGCGTCGGCCATTCAGCTGGTCGTCCAGATGGCACGGCTCCGCGATGGTTCCCGAAAAGTGGCCGGCATCGCCGAAGCGGCGGGAGTGACGCACGACGGGGTCTCGGTCGAGGACATTTTTTATTTCGAACAGAGCGGCATGGACGAGTCGCGGCACATCACGGGACAGTTTCGATCGTCCGGATACCGGCCTCATTTCATCGGCCGGCTGCGTGCGCGAGGCATCGACCTGCCGGACCAGGTGTTCTCATGACAACCTTCCTGACGTTTCTCATCTTCACCGCCGCGTTCGCGGCCGCTGCGGAGTTTGCGTGGTGGGGCCCACAACGGCGCATTCGGTCGGAAATCGACCAGCGGTTGCGTGGCCTCCGGCTCGAGACGGGTCGCCGTCCAGCGTCGCTGTTGCGTCAACAGCAACTGTCCGGTGGCTTATTCCAGCGCCTGGAAATGATGCGTCGTATTCAGGCAATGATCGATCAGGCAAAGCTGCCCTATCGAGCGTCAAACGTCATCACGGTCAGTATTCTGGTGCTGGGCGTGGTTTATCTCGCCGCCGACATTCTCCAACTGTTCCCATTTTTCATTTTGAAATTGATGTTCGCCGTAGGTTCGTCGGTCGTCCCGTTTGTCTACATCCGAATCAAGCGTGGACGCCGCATGCGTCAAATCGAGGAGATGCTCCCCGACGCCATCGACCTCTTCAATCGCGCCATGCGCGCCGGCCACAATATTCACGGGGGCCTTCAAGTGCTGGCGGACGAGATTCCCGAACCGTTGGGGGACGAATTCAAGAAGCTCGTTGAAGACCTGACTCTCGGGTCGACAGTGGATGAAGCGCTGCACGGCCTTGGAGACCGCGTGCCGCTGCTCGACCTGCGCTTTTTTTCGACGGGAATCATCCTGCAAAGAGAAACGGGCGCAAACATCGTGACCGTCATGGAGAACCTTTCGGCTGTGATCCGCGAAAGGCTTCAGTTGCGCGGACGTCTACGCGCCCACACCGCGCAACAGCGGTTTTCAGCGGCCCTGCTGTGCGGTCTGCCCGTGTTCACGGGCGTGTTTTTCTATTTCATGCGGTACGAATACATTTCGGTGCTTTGGTTGACACCCATCGGATCGCGCTTACTTATTTACGGAATCGTGTCCGAAATTGTCGGAATACTCGTCATCCGTCGAATCGGCTCGGTGAGGCTATAAATGTCGATCGACTATCGATTGCTCTTCGTGCTCAGCACGCTCGCGGCCGCAACGTTTTTCGTTGCGGGAATCCATTACTACCTTCGTACTCGCGACGACGCATTGAGCCGCCGGATCCTCGAACTTCAGGAACAGTCGATGGCAGGCAGCGCCATTCCTGCGGTTGGAGGCGATATCTGGGATGCGTTGCTGCGATCGACGTACGGCGCCATCTTCGGCAAGACATGGTTTCGACAAAAGGAAATCGAGTTGATGCGCGCCGGGTTCCGCGGGCCACGAGTCGTGAAGTTGCATGGCGTCGCGTCCCTTGCTTTCACCGCGATACTGCTCGTTTTGGCGATCTTCACGCTCGTATCGCAGGATTTGGCGACGCGGATCTTCGCGATTGCGGCGGCGCTTGTGCTTGGCTATTTCATCCCCGAACAAGTCCTGACTTCTTTGCGAACACGGCATCGCCTGAGCTTGATGGCTGCGCTGCCGGACACAACCGATATGCTCAGCATTGTGCTCGGCGCCGGGCTCTCACTGGATCAGGCGATCGCTCGCGTGGGTGAAGAGATTCGTTTCGTGTATCCCGAACTGGCGGACGAGTTCTATTGGATGACTCTCGAAGTCCAGGCCGGGCAGCAGCGCGCTGTGGCGTTTCAGCACATGGCCCAGCGGACGGGTCTGCCCGATATCCGCTCGCTGGCGAGCATGATCGTGCAAGCCGAACGATTCGGAACAAGCCTCTCGCAGGCTTTGCGGATCTACGCCGATTCCATGCGCAGCAAGCGGCGCCTGGAAATCGAAGCCGTGATCAACAAAGCTGCAGTGAAAATGGTTTTCCCGATCGTTTTATTCGTACTGCCTGCGCTTTTCGTGGTTATTCTTGCACCGGGTATAATCTCGATCCTTCGTGATCTTCAACTTTTACGACAATAGATTAGGAGGCTTCATGGCGTTCGCGCTATGGCTGCTCCAGACACCGCCGGACACGCCTGCGGACAACACCACGGTGATTCGAATCATCGCCGGCATCCTCGCGCTCATTTGCATCGTCGTCGTCATTCTGCGTAGGAAACGCAAAGCGTCGAAGGAAGATTCGAAGGAAGACTGGACCTGATATGATTTGATGTTTGCATGAATGAGCGGAGCGAATGTGAGCCCGATAGGGCGAAACGGGAAAACAATGATCGCTTGATCCGCGCCTGCCGCCGCGAGCCCGTCGACCGCACTCCCGTCTGGATGATGCGTCAGGCCGGCCGCTACCTCAAAGAATATCGGGACATTCGTCAAAAGATCGGCTTTCTGGACTTATGCAAGAACACCGATCTCGCGGCGGAGGTCTCGTTGCAACCCTACCGGATCGTCGGCGTCGACGCGGTCATTTTCTTCTCGGACATTCTGATTCCCGTCGAGGCAATGGGACTTGAAGTCGAGCTTACGGACAAGGGTCCGGAGCTGCCGAATCCCATACGCACGCCGTCGGATGTCGACAAACTGCGAATTCCCGATCCCGCGAGCAGCGTTCCTTTTGTGGGCTCCATTCTCAAAAGGCTTCGATCCGAGCTTCTCGACGCCGTTCCGCTGATCGGATTTGCCGGCGCGCCGTGGACGCTCGCCTCCTACATGATCGAGGGCGGCGGCTCAAAAAGCTTTGCCGAAATCAAAGGTCTGGCTTATCGCGATCCACGCACGCTGCACCGTCTGCTGGCGAAAATTGCTGGCACGATCAGTGCATATCTCCTCTTTCAAATCGAATCCGGTGCGCAGGTCGTTCAGGTTTTCGATACCTGGGCCGGTGACCTGACGCGCTCGGATTACGAAGAATTCGCTCTTCCCTACACGCAGAGGATCTTCGAATCCCTCGGAACCCGGGTTCCGCGCATCCTTTATATAAACGGATGCTCGACGATTCTCGAATCGATGTCGCGATCAGGAGCGGACGTATTGAGCATCGATTGGCGTCTTCCGATTGGAGAAGCGCGGAAACGCGTCGGCGAGGCAGTTGCCCTGCAGGGCAATCTCGATCCATGTCTTCTGCTGGGCTCGAAGGACAGGCTGCTCAGAGACGCAGCTGAGGTTCTGAACCAGGCAGGCCCGTCGGGCCACATTATGAATTTGGGCCACGGCATTCTCCCACCAACACCCGTCGAAAACGCCCGCGCCTTCGTCAACTTCGTGAAATGCTACCGTCACGTCCAATAGATGCCGTCACGGAAACTGGCGTGGTGCACCTTTCGATATGAAAACCGGCGTGCTCCTTTTCAATCTTGGAGGACCTGAACGGCTTGAAGACGTTCGACCGTTTCTGTACAAACTGTTTTCGGATCCGGAGATCATCCGAGTCAAATTCTCACCATTGCGTAAGGCGATCGCTCTCACGATTGCGACTCTTCGTCGTAAGAAATCGGAGGGCTACTACGCGCAGATCGGTGGCGGCTCGCCGCTTCGGCGTCTGACCGAAGAGCAGGCTCAAGCTTTGCAGGCGGAACTTCGACGACGAGGACATGACGCTGAAGCGTTCGTCGGAATGATCACATGGTATCCCTTCTTCGAAGAAACTTTGTCGAAGATCGAAAGAGCCGGCGTGGACCGTTTGATCATCCTGCCGTTATTCCCTCAGTTCTCCGTTACCACCACGGGCTCCGGGTCCGCGCTATTGCGCGGCCTGATTGAAAAGAGATCGAGTCTGCGAAATCTACGCATCGGTTGGATCAAGTCGTGGGAGGAACACCCCGCATACATCGACGTGGCCGCACGTTTCATTCAGAGAGAAATCGATAAGTTCGACCGGCCGGAAACGGCACATCTGGTTTTCAGTGCTCACAGCATTCCCGAAAGCTACGTTAAGGATGGCGACCCTTACCTCGAACAGACGAAATGCTCCGTCGAAAGGATCATGGACAAGCTTGGCCGGAAAAATACCTACCAGCTTTCGTTTCAAAGCAAAATCGGCCCCGTGAAATGGCTCGCACCTTCCACGAACGACGTGATCATCGACCTCGGAAAACGCGGGGTCCGCGACGTCCTGGTCATTCCAATCAGTTTCGTATCCGAGCACATCGAAACACTCTACGAACTCGACATTCTCTACAAGCACGTCGCCGATGACGCGGGTGTAACGAATTTCCGCCGGGTGCCGGCTTTGAATTCCGATGCGGCCTTCATCAAAGCTCTCGCAGAAATCGTGGAAAGTTGTCCGATATAATCAACGGGTGAAGCTTTCCCGACTTTCATTGCCCCTGCTGCTTCTATTCGTGGCTTCGAGCGCACGAGCTCAGGATGCGAAGTGGTTCCAGTCGTCGACGGAACACTTCCTGCTCTTCACCGACACGAATGAAGCCAAGGCCCAACGTCTGTTGACGGACCTGGAACAACGCGTCGAGGGCTTCGGCGACGCCTTCGGCAATTTGCGCCCGTTTCAGTTCCCCATCGAAGTCTTCCTCTTTAAGACACACGAGGACTTCGTCTCGATTATTCCGGCGCGGCCGCCGGTCAACGGAACCGCTCCCCCGGAAAAAGATGCTTACCTGCTGGTCGGTCCAAACCGAGTTTTCATCGTGGCGAAGGACAAGTCGCCGGACGATATCGCAAACGCCGTCGGGCATTCGCTGGGTCACGTGTTGTTTGAACACGAAGTGGTTTGGCGTCCGTTTTGGCTTGCCGAAGGCTTTGCGGAGTACGTTAGGAAACTCGGGAGAAACGCGGATACGAAAGCGATCGCCGAAAAGGAAGCGAATACCGTCGAGGACGTTCTTTCAATCGTGCCCAGCGCGGCCTATCAGGATAGCGACCCGCCGACACCGTTTCGAACCCAGGCGTATCGCCTGCTGCGGCTGGTGCTGAAAGAGAATCCACAAGCGTTGCGCAAATTCGCGGCGGCGATCGTCCACGAGGAGGGCCGCGAAGCAAAGCTGGATATGGATATCGACGAGATCCAGAAGAAATTCGGAGACTATACCGAAACCAATTTGAACACGCCGCCGATCGCGCCGGCCGTGAAAACAGCGGTGGCGGACGCGTCCGTTCTCGCCGTCCACCGAGGGGATATTCTTCTCGCCGCCGGGCGAACCTATGAAGCCAGCCGTTACTACAACGGCACGACGCCGGAAGCGCGCGCGGCACGAGCCATCCTGACGAGCGTTTCCAGACCCGCACCGGAAGCGCTCCCAGCGCTTGCTCGCTCGGCGCAGGAACTTCCGGAGAATGGACTCGTCCAGTATCACTACGGAGCGATCCCGACAGACAACAGCAAGAACGCGGAGCCGCAGGTCGCTGCGCTCGAACGCGCGGTCCGGTTGCTCCCGCATTTCGGGCGTGCATTCGGGAATCTGGCTCGCGTTTACACGCTGACCGGAAAAGCGGATCGCGCGCTGCCCCTGCTAGATCGTGCCGTCGAGTTGGAGCCGGAATTCGCCGATCGCTTCTACGACGTACGTGCCTCGGCACTGCTGGCATTGGGCCGGCTCGACGATTCCATGCGAGCCATCCGCACGGCAGAGGCACTGCCCCACGCGGATCGCCAGACCCTGGAGTCGTACACCGTGAAAGTGATGGAAATGACACGCAAGGTGGAGATGGCTCGCCGCTCGGTAGACAACGAAAAGACGGAACGTATTCGGCGTGACGTTGAGAATAAAGTCAACGAGCGTGAGCCGGTCAAGCCGCCTCCCCCGCCAGTCGTGGTTCCGGAAGGCGCAATCAGCTATGAGATTTCCGCCGGTGCCACGATTGAGGTTGTCGACACGACCTACCCCGAGTATCCCGAAGCCCTGCGCAAACAGGGTAGAGCCGGGCGCATCAACCTTCGCGTCGAAGTCGGCGTGGACGGCAAAGTGCGTACGGCAAACATCACAACGTCACAACTCCCGGAGCTCAACGCCGCCACGGTCGAGGCCGCGAAAAAATGGACGTTCAAGCTGCCGCAACGAGCCCGTCCCGCGCCGATCACGGTGACGCTGACGTTCAATTACACGCTTCAATAATGAACTGCCCGGTGTGTTTGAGTTCCTCGACGGCGCCGGCGTTCAGCGGTTCGGACATTCTGTTCCAGGCGACAACCCGTCAATTCCATTTTCTGGTTTGCCATGCATGCGACTGTCTGTTCATGAATCCTTTGCCCAGCGCCGGCGAGATCGCAGGTTTCTATCCCGATCAATATTGGTGGAGCGGTTCGCGATCGACGCTGCTCAAACGCCTGGAATCCATCTATCGGAGGATCGCTCTCCGCAGTCACGTTTCGTTCATTCGAACCGCGGCAAAGCGAATCCCATCGGGTTCGGCCCTGCGTCTTCTCGACGTGGGGTGCGGCAGCGGCACACTGATCGGCTTGTTGAAACGGCGAGGCTTCGAGGTCCTCGGCGTGGACACTTCGGAAGAGGCGGCGAAGGTCGCGCGGATCGAGAGCGATGTTCGAGTCGTGACAGGTACGCTTGCGACAGCGGGATTGGAACATGCCTCGTTCGACATCGTGACCCTGTTTCACGTCATGGAGCACGTCACGAATCCCCGAGAAGTGCTCGCCGAGGTTCGCCGCGTCCTGCGTCCGGGCGGTGTGCTGGTGCTGCAAGTTCCGAATATCGACAGCTGGCAATATCGGTGGTTTGGAAAGAAGTGGTATGGACTCGACATTCCCAGGCACGTCATCGACTACTCCCGCGCATCGATCGTGCAGCTTGTCGAGGACTCCGGTTTCACCGTGCGCCGCCTGAAACACTTCAACCTCCGCGATAACGCGCCGGCTTTGGCTTCCAGCCTGCTGCCGGCCCTCGATCCCCTAAGCCGTCCGATTCGATTGCGCCGGCAGGATTTGAAGGAAGGCGCGATCGCCGCGTGGTTGAAGCACCTGACATATTTGATGCTGGTTTTCGCTTCGTATCCTCTCGTCATGCTGGAGGCCGCTGCCGGCCACGGTGCAACGGTGATGATCGAAGCGCACATGCAGAACCCTGCTAAAATCGCAAGGCGTGCCGATCATGCGGACTGAGAAGATTTCGCGGTATATTTTGGGAAGATTACTCGCACTGCTGGCTCTGACAGCATTGTCGGTAGCGGGCGCACCGCCGTCGAAGACACTGGACATGTACTTCATCGACGTCGAAGGCGGGCAGTCCACATTGATCGTCACGCCGTCGCGACAGTCGCTGCTCATCGATACCGGATTCCCCGGCGACGGAACGTTCACATCCAAACCGGGCGATCCCAATAAGTCGCGCGACGCGAGCCGTATCGCCGCCACAATGCGCGCCGCAGGCGTGACCCGAATTGACTATCTGTTGATTACGCACTTTCATGCGGATCATGATGGCGGAGTCCCTGAACTTGCTCAGTTGTTTCCGATCGGCACATTTATCGACCATGATTCTCTTCAGCAACCTGGCCAGGCGCCGGGAACGCTCGAGGGTTTTGATGCCTACAAGGCAGTCCGGGATAAGTCGCCGCACGTGAACGCGAAGGTGGGCTATCGAATACCGTTGACCGGCCTGGAGGCCGTCATCGTCAGCGCGGCCCGCACGACATTACCGAAAGCTTTGTCTGGAGCCGGGCAGCGCAATCCCGCCTGTTCGTCTCCGGAACTGCCTGCCCAAGACCCGGATGAAAATCCACGGTCGACGGGCTTGCGCTTGCAATTCGGCAAGTTCCGGTTCATCGATCTTGGCGATCTTACCGGGCCTCCTTTATTTGCGCTGTTCTGTCCGAATGATCTGCTCGGACCGGCGGACGTCTATGTGTTGCCGCACCACGGCGGCGTGGATGCCGCGCATCCGGCGACCTTCGGCGCGATCAGTGCTCGCGTGGTGATTATGAACAATGGCGCGACGAAGGGCGGCCATCCGAGCGTTTTTAGCGCGCTCCACGCAGCCGGCATAGACGCGTGGCAAGTGGATCGCTCGATCAGTGAGGGCGCCGTGAATTTTCCGGATGATCGAATCGCAAACCTCGACGACAAGACAAGCTTCTGGATCCAAGTCAGCGCCAAATCCGACGGGTCGTTCGTCGTGACCAACGGCCGGACGAACGCGACAAAAGCATATGGTCCACGTTAGAGTTCCAGGATATGGATGCAAACCAATTTCAACGCATCGCGAAGGCCCTTGCGGACCCACGGCGATTTGAGATCTTTGTGGAAATGGCGTCCGCCGACGACGAAATGGCGTGCGGCAGGATTGTCGAAAAGTTCCCGATTGCGCAGGCGACGGTCTCGCATCATATCAAGGAACTCACGGATGCCGGTCTGATCGAGATCCGGCCGGAGGGCCAGTTCCGATACTGCCGCGCCCGTTCCGACGTCCTTGAAGAGTATCTCGATGAAGTGCGGCGGAGGGCCGGCCTGAAAGCTCGAAAGCCAGCGAAATCAAGGCGTTCGTAGCCGCCTTGACCTTAGTATATCGATACATATAAATATATACATTCGTATTGTCAGGAGGGTGGATCAATGAGTCGACATGTGAAAGACCTGAACGAGTCCGGATTCCAGGACGTGGTCTTGCAGTCGGACAAGCCGGTTCTGGTGGATTTTTGGGCTCCATGGTGCGGCCCATGTCGCGCAATGGGGCCGGCGGTAGATGCGGTAGCGGAAAAATTCTCGGAGCACGCCACGGTCGTGAAAGTGAACGTTGACGAAAACCCTGCGGTGTCGGCGACATACAACGTGCGTGGAATTCCGACGTTGATTCTGTTCAAGAACGGCAAGGAGTCCGGCAGGTTGGTGGGGTTACAGTCGGAAGGGCAGATCGCAAACCTTATACAAAACTAGCAAAACTGGGGAACTGGCACAGTTCGCATTTTCATTAGCGCTTCCCGAAATGAAAACGAAAAGCCCCGATATTCCTGAAAGGATTATCGGGGCTTTTGATTTAATCCCGGCGACGACCTAGTCTCCCACGCAGTCGCCCGCGCAGTACCATCGGCCCTGAGAGGCTTAACTTCCGTGTTCGGGATGGGAACGGGTGTGACCCTCTCGGTACGGTCACCGGAAAACTTTGAGTTCCTTGACAACTCAATATTGATGGGCACGTCGAGCGCGCGAATTTGAAAAGTAATGATTACGTTATGATCAAGCCTCACGACCGATTAGTACGGGTAAGCTAAAGCTGTTACCAACCTTACACATCCCGCCTATCAACGTGGTAGTCTTCCACGGGTCTTTAGGGGCTTACGCCCGGGAGATCTAATCTCGTGGCGAGCTTCAC
>CAZPBY010000054.1:0-51693 GCA_964584785.1 uncultured Solibacteraceae bacterium | reverse complement strand
CAAACCCATGATGTTCAGTTTTCCCAATTCCGGGTAAATCGACATGAACATTGCGGGGATGATCGCGAAGTATTTCGCAACGTCGTTCGCAATCGAAAACGTCGTCAATGCGCCGCGGGTGATGAGCAGTTGTTTGCCGATGGCGACGATCTCGATCAGCTTTGTGGGATTGCTGTCGAGGTCGACCATGTTGCCGGCCTCTTTGGCCGCCATGGTGCCCGTGTTCATCGCGACGCCGACATCGGCCTGAGCCAGGGCGGGCGCGTCGTTCGTACCGTCACCTGTCATGGCAACGAGCCGGCCTTCGGCCTGCTCTTTCCGGATGTATTCGAGTTTGTCCTGCGGTGTGGCCTGCGCCAGGAAGTCGTCGACGCCCGCTTCCGCCGCAATGGCCGCGGCGGTGAGCGGGTTGTCGCCGGTGATCATGACGGACCGTATGCCCATGGCGCGCAGCGAAGCGAGACGCTCTCTCATGCCTCCTTTGACGATGTCTTTCAGGTGCACGAGCCCGAGAACTCTTGAGCCGTCCGCAACCGCCAAGGGAGTGCCGCCGCTTCTCGAGATTCGTTCGGACGTTTCGTTCAGAGCCGGCGGTACCGCACCACCCCGCTGTTTGACGAAGCCAACAATGGCTTCCGTCGCGCCTTTCCGAAGCTGACGGCCGTCCATGTCGACACCGCTCATTCGCGTGTACGCCGAAAAAGGAATGAAGCGGGCTTCGTGCTCGGCGACCTCGCGTCCGCGCAAGCCATATTTCTCTTTGGCCAGGATGACGATCGATCGTCCTTCAGGTGTTTCGTCCGCCAGGCTTGAGAGTTGAGCGGCGTCCGCCAGCTCGCCTTCACTGGCGCCGTCGACGGTGATGAACTCCACCGCCTGGCGATTACCGAGTGTGATCGTGCCGGTTTTGTCGAGAAGCAATGTGTTGACGTCGCCCGAAGCCTCGACGGCCTTACCACTCATGGCCAGCACGTTGTGTTGCATCACGCGGTCCATCCCGGCAATTCCGATCGCGGAAAGCAGGCCGCCGATCGTTGTCGGGATCAGGCAGACCAGCAGCGAAACGAGAACGGCAACACTCGGAATCGTACCGTTGCCTGAAGCCTGGATTGCATACTTTGCGTAGGGAGGCAGTGTCGCAACTGCCATGAGGAAAACCAGCGTCAGACCTGCGATCAAAATATTCAGGGCAATTTCATTCGGCGTTTTTTGACGGACCGCGCCCTCGACGAGTGCGATCATGCGATCCAAAAAGGTCTCACCCGGATTCGATGTGATTCGGACTTGGATATGGTCCGAAAGAACTTTCGTGCCGCCGGTCACTGCGCTTCGATCTCCACCCGACTCGCGAATCACCGGCGCGCTTTCTCCGGTAATAACCGATTCATCAACACTGGCGATGCCTTCGATGACCTCGCCATCACCTGGAATTACATCACCGGCTTCAACAAGAACAACGTCGCCGGACCGCAGCCTGGAGGCAGGAATCATGTCGAACTTGCCGTTTGGCAGAATCTTTTTGGCGATGGTATCGGTTTTCGTTTTACGCAGATTGTCCGCCTGTGCCTTTCCTCGCGCCTCCGCCATCGCTTCCGCAAAGTTGGCAAACAGAACGGTGAACCACAGCCAGAGGGCAATCTGAATCCCGAACAGAGTGCCACCGGTGCCGGAGGCCGCTTCTTTGATAACAAAAACGGTTGTTAACGCGGCTCCCACTTCGACAACGAACATGACCGGGTTTCTGGCAACAATCCGCGGATTCAATTTGACGAACGATTCTTTTGTCGCTCGCCTGACGATTTCCGGATCGAACAGAGGCCGAGTGCGAATCCCTCTGGAGATGAGTTGCGCGCTTTCGCTCTTGATCGCGACCTTTGGCGGTTGTGGAACAGCCGTAGCGCCGGCCATATATCAAAACACCTTCCTGACGGGCATTTGGAAGGGCTCGACGATCGGTCCAAGGGAAAGCGCCGGAAAATACGTTAAGGCGCCGACGATCACAATGGTTCCGATCAACAGCACGACGAACAGCGTGCCGTGCGTCGGCAATGTCCCGCTGGTTGCCGGGATTAGTTTCTTTGATGCAAGGCTCCCTGCGATCGCCAACGCCGGGATGATGAACAGGAAGCGGGCAATCAGCATATCCACGCCAATAGTCAGGTTGTACCAGGGGGTGTTGGCGTTCAATCCCGCGAAAGCGCTGCCGTTATTTCCCGCGCCGCTGGTGTACGCATACATGATTTCGGAAAACCCGTGCGGGCCGCCGTTATTCGTGTTCGCGGCGCTATCACCCGGAGGATTCCAATACCCTCCCTTTGCGAATGACACGACCGAACCGAGCGCCGTGAAGCCAAGAATGCACAGGGAAGTCGCGAGTATTGCGATAATCGCCATCTTGACTTCTTTTTGTTCGATCTTCTTGCCGACGTATTCGGGCGTCCGGCCCACCATAAGACCGCCAATGAACACTGCGACGACGGCATAGATCAAAATGCTGTACAGGCCCGCGCCGACGCCTCCGAAGATCACTTCGTCGGTTTGTATATTGAAGAGAGGCACAAGGCCGCCGAGCGGCGTGAAGCTGTCGTGCATGCCAATCACGGCACCGCAACTGGCGTCGGTGGTCACGGTCGCAAATAACGCGGTCATCGCGTTACCGAAACGCACTTCCTTGCCTTCCATGTTTCCGCCGGCTTGTTTTCCCGTGTAGTCGGTCTCGAGACCGAGTTTGGCAGTTTGCGGATTGCCTCGCTGTTCGGCCCAATAGCAGATGAATGCGCCTGCCAGGAATAGCAGCGCCATGGTCGAAAAGATCGCCCACCCTTGACGGGTATCGCGCACCATCCTGCCGAACGTGTATGTCAAACCGGCGCCTAGACTGAAGATCAACAGCATCTGGATCATGTTCGACAGCGGTGTCGGGTTCTCGTAAGGATGCGAGGAGTTGGCGTTGAAAAAACCGCCGCCATTGGTGCCCAGCATCTTGATGGCGAGTTGAGAAGCCAGCGGTCCCTGCTCGATGGTCTGCGACGCGCCTTCGAGCGTCTGAACCGTCGCGGGAGGTTTGAAATTTTGAATCGATCCCTGCCACACAAAGAGGAGCGCGGCGAGCAGAGAAATCGGTAACAGGATGTAAAGCGTGCAGCGAGTGAGGTCCACCCAGAAGTTTCCAATCGTTGTGGCCGAGTGTCTCGCAAATCCGCGTATCAGCGCTATGGCGACAACGATACCCACCGCCGCCGACAGGAAGTTCTGAACCGTCAAGCCGAGCATCTGGACCAGGTAGCCGAGCGTGGTATCCGGTGAATATGCCTGCCAGTTCGTATTCGTCATGAAACTGACGGCCGTATTGAACGCGAGATCTGGCGTCAATGCCGTCGCGTTAGCAGGAGCTTGAGCGGTTGAGAAATGCATCGGGTTTAGCGGCAACAACCCTTGCAATCGCTGGAGCGCGTACGGAAAGAGAAAACAGAACAAGCTGAGAGAAATCAAAGACGCCGTGTAACGCACCCAGGTTTGTTCCACGTTCTCGCGAATTCCACCCAGGCGATAGATCAGCCGTTCCAGCGGACCCAGTACCGGATGCAGAAACGTCCGGCGGCCTTCGAAAACGGCATACATGAATACGCCTGCGGGTTTCGTGACGGCGAGGATGAGTCCGAAGAAAATCAGAATCAGGGCAATTCCCAAAGAAGTCATAAAGATGCTTTCGCTGGCGCTGGTTAAAAACGCTCGGGCCGAAGCAGCGCATACAAGAGGTAAATAAAGAGAAAAATCCCCGCGATTCCGGCTATGGCGTATTCCACCCCATCCTCCTCGATTCCGTCGGTCGCGCGCTCAGAGACGGTCGGCGGCCTTCGTAAATCCCCACATCAGCACAAAGAAAACGATCACGACGGCGACAAAAAATAAGTCCGACACGCGGTCACCTCGGGCTTTTTCGCCCACTCATATCGACAACGACAACCTCATGACCGGCGCGCCTGAGTTTTCGCGCCAGGGTCCTTTCATGCGACGGCCACCAGCGTCGCCGCAAGCCAAGCACAACCAGCGAATGCACCTGCAGTGCTGCCTTCAGGGTTTCCCATTCATCGCGGCAGAGATAAAGCTGAACGCAAATATCGACAGAACTCCCCGCCGCAATTTCTGTGAATCGTTTTTCCTGAAAATCGAGCGAAACCGGCGGGCAGGTCAGCGGCAGCGGATAAGGGACGATCTGTGGAACAAGTAAAGTAATCCGGCCGCCGAGGTTCTCCGCCAAATCGCCGGCCTTCTTTAACGCGAAAATCGTTGCGCGGAGAGAAGTGAAAATAACGACGATGTTTAGAGGTGAGGCTTGTTCTGCCGGCGTTTCGGTATCGACCCGCCCGGTTTCGGGCCTCAAGGCCTTCACAAACGCTGGCGATATCGAATGCCATTTCACAATCGGCAGAGTAAGAGCAAACACCTGATGAAGTCATGGAGTAGCCATGAGGATTTCATGAGTTTTGGGGGAAATGGGAGACTCACGAGCCTGCGGTCGAAGTCGAAGTCACAAAGCGGTAGCCAACCCAGGGTTCGGTCCTGATGTATTGCGGATCCTCAGGGTTCGACTCGATCTTCTTTCGTAAGTTCTTGATGACCGCCCGAAGGTAATCCACCTGGTCGCCGTAATCGGGACCCCAGACGGCCTGAAGCAATTCGCGATGGGAGACGGCTTCATTGGCCCGAGTCGTCAGAAAACGCAACACGTCAAGTTCTTTTGGAGTGAGATGTGACGTTGTCGAGCCGCGAGTCACCGTTCGAGCCGAGAATTCGATCGTCAGAGATCCGAACTGCAACCTGCTGGACGATGCCTGAGCCAAAGGCACTCTTCGTAGCGCGGCCCGCACCCGGGCCAGAAGCTCCGGTGTGCCGAACGGTTTCGTGATGAAGTCGTCCGCGCCGGCGTCGAGCGCGGCCACTTTGTCGGCTTCGGACTTCCGAACGGTCAGCATGACGATCGCAATATGTGAATCTTTGCGGATCTCCCTGCAGAGTTCAACGCCGCTGACATCCGGTATGTTGATGTCCAGTAATACGAGATCCGGGCGGAACTCGCGCATCTTCAACAGACCGTCATGGCCATTCTTTGCATCGTTGACCTCGTACCCTTCGCCGCTGAGGGTTTCCCGCATGATCCGTCGAATCTGGGGCTCATCATCGATAACAAGAATGCGACTGCTCACACTCTGACCCCTTGTTGACTGCGTAGCGCGAGACTGAATGTCGTCTCTCCCGGACGGCTCCGCACGGTGAGGAGGCCCCCATGAGCTTCCAGTATCCTGTGGGCGATACTCAATCCGAGACCGGAGCCCGGTACTTTGTCTTCGATCGAGGGGCTTCGGTAAAAGCGTTCAAAAATGCGAGCCTGCTCCTGCTGCGTGATCCCCATCCCGTGGTCTGTGACGTCTAGCGTCAGCGTATCGTTCAAGCGAGCCACACGAATCTTGATTGCCGTGCCGGCGGGCGAGTACTTCAAAGCATTGTCGAGGAGCTGTCGGATCGCGAGCTTGATTAAACCAGGATCGAATTTGATGGGAGGCAGGTCTCCGTCGCACTGAACTTCGAGTGGGCGGTCTTCGATCTTGTTGCTCATTGAAGCAACGACTTCGCGGACAGTTTCGGCAAGGTCTGAAAGCTCCAGATCCAAGTCAATACGTTCGCTATCCAGATGCGCGGCGTCAACGGCGTTGTCGATGAGTTCCTCGAGGCGAGCCGCTTCTTCGTCAGCGATTTTCAACATCCGGGCCGCGTTCGCCGGTCGTTGATGGAGATTATCCAGAAGGGCTGTGGTCGCGGCCCGGATGGAGGTGAGAGGCGTTTTGAATTCATGAGCCAGCGCGTCCATCAATGTTGTTCGCAGATGCTCACTACGTCGCGCGGCTTCGATTTCATGTGAAAGTTCTTGCGCGCTGGCCCGCTCAAGGCCAATCGCAACCAGATTGGCGATGCTTTGCAGAACCGAATCCGTCATGCGTCTGCCTTGCAGGCCTAAGCTCGCAATGGGCTCAGCGCCCAGCCGGACGGCGGTGATGACCCGCTCATGTGCCGGATCGGCGTACGCGGTACCTTGGATAGCGGCCTCATGCAACTGGCTGTCCATGCCATCGAAATCGATGGGGCCGGCTCTGTAAATTTCCCCGGAACGCCGTTCGTACAGAGCGGCCGCCTGAAGCTCAAAAGTATCGGCAACTTTGCGGATCAACTGTCGCGCGAAAGGTTGACGGCTATCGATCAGAAGGATCGCCCGGCCAAGCGTGTATAGCCTTTCCAGATCCTGTTGGCGGCGCACGGCATCCAGAGTCCTGCTCTTCGCCGCTGTCGAGAGCCTGCTGGCGATAAGCGAGGTCGCAAGAAAACTGAACAGGGCAACCCAGTTCTGGGGATCGGCAATCGTGAACGTACCGATCGGCGGAAAGAAAAAGAAGTTAAATAAGAGCGTCGCAGCGAGCGACGCCGCGGCCGCTTCGGCGAAGCCCCAAGTGGTCGCGATGACCAGCACGTACAAGAGATAGCTGAACCCTGCGGTGGTTGCGTTCACCGGAATGAGCTGGAACGTGACGAAAGTAATCAAGCCGGTGCCCGCAAGAGACACGATGAACCGCAGGACGCGCTGCAAGGTTCGCCACATCGCTGTCAGCGACGGATGAACACAACTTGATGACCAAGATTCGACAGCCTTCGCGCCAATCGCTGTTCTTTTGATGGAAAGAGCCGCGACCTTCCGGCGATCACAACGATGGTCGGCGATTCCAGATATCGAATCAACGCATCCTCAGGGTCTCTGCACAGGAAGTACTCCAGGGAGAACTCGATCTCGGGGTCGGCTGTGAGAGCGGTGAGGATCTGATCGATCGCAAACTCGTTGGATACGTCCGGTTCATCAATGTTCAGCGGATAAGGTACGATCTGAAATGCCAGCACGCGGACACGGACCTTCAGTTGCTTCGAATACGAACGCGCTGCCAATAATGCGGTTCGCGTCGCTTCGGGCGTCGTGTAGACGATGTTCACCTCGGTAGCGCTTTCGCGAAGCTCCGCAACAGACAAGACATCCATGAATAGATCGTAGAAAGGGCTGCGTTAAGGCCGCATGAAGACAACACGTGGAATGGTAAGGAAAGCATAAGAATTTCACCGATCAAACCCTTACAAATTCCTTACGCGCCGTACGGTAGCGTGTCATTGGATGAGTAGCCGCAGTCTGAAAGGAACATCGAACGGCACAACAAAGATCGTTGTCGCCAGTACGGTGATGCTTTCCTTCATTTCCTTCTGGCGAGCCGCCGCCATCGTTCTAAATGATCTCGGCTCCTCGGCGTATTACGTGCCGGGGATAGCTGAACAGGCGATCGGCAAAGCGGCGCCCTGGTTCATTCTCGCCATCATGCTGTTTTCCTACGCGGTGCGAGCCGTGTATATCGAAAGCTGCAGCATGTTCGTGCGAGGCGGCGTTTACCGGGTCGTCCACGAGGCCATGGGCGGGACGCTGGCAAAATTCTCCGTGTCGGCGTTGATGTTTGATTATGTCCTGACGGGGCCCATCAGCGGCGTCAGCGCGGGACTGTACCTCGCAGGGTTGATCAATGAGTTCGCGGGTTACCTGAATCGTCCCGAACTGCAGGTCTCCGAGAACTACTTCGCCGCTGGATTCGCAGTCCTCATCACCGTCTATTTCTGGCGAAAGAACATCATCGGCATTCCCGAGTCGAGTGAGAAGGCGCTGCGCATCATGCAGATCACGACCAGCATGGTCGTGATTCTCATTGTCTGGTGCGTTCTGACGATTTTGAAAATGGGGCATAGCCCCGTCCCCTGGCCGACTCCCGGCAATCTGCACCTCAGTGACGACGCGCTCGGCTGGCTCAAAGGGACAATCGCACCGTCGATTACGGCGATCGCGATTCTCATCGGACTGGGGCATTCGCTTCTGGCGATGAGCGGCGAAGAGAGCATGGCTCAGGTCTATCGCGAGATGGCCGCACCGAAGTTGAAGAATCTCGAACGGGCCGGATTCATCATCTTTCTGTACAGCCTGATCTTCACTGCGGGTGTTGCGTTTCTTGCAGTGTGGATCATTCCCGACGGAGAACGCGCGAAGCAAATCAACAATGTCATCGGCGGTCTTTCGATGTTCCTCGTTGGACCTGTGGCCTTGCGACTGGCGTTTCGTGTGTTTGTGGTGCTGGTCGGAACGCTGATCCTTGCGGGCGCAGTGAACACCGCGATCATCGGATCCAATGGTGTGCTGAATCGCGTCTCGGAAGACGGAATACTGCCCGACTGGTTCCGCCATCCACACCGCAAATTCGGAACAACTCACCGGCTCATCAATCTTATTGTGATTCTTCAGATCGGAACGATCCTCATCAGCCGCGGCAACATTTACGTGCTGGGTGAAGCCTATGCATTCGGCGTTGTGTGGAGCTTCGCGATGAAAGCGCTGTCGGTGTTGATCCTGCGTTTCAAACAGCCCGAGGCGCGTGAGTGGAAGGTGCCTCTAAACGTTCGAATTGGTAAGACCGAAATTCCTATCGGGCTTGGGTTGATTACGGTCACACTGTTCACGCTTGCTGTGATCAATGTCCTCACCAAGAAAGCGGCGACGATTTCCGGCGTCAGCTTCACCATCGCGTTCTTTGCCGTCTTCACGATCTCGGAACACTGGAGCCGAAAACGTGCCGGAACTCACGAGCCTCATCTCGAGAAGTTTCGGCTCGCCACCTCGGAGTCGGTATCTGCGGACACTCTTCACATCCGGCCAGGTTGCGTGATCATCGGCGTTCGCAATCCAAATCGGTTGGACCATCTGATGCAGGTTCTCGACAAGACCGACACTCGAAAGGTGGATGTGGTCGCCATGGCGATTCGCGGCGTGGGCGGCTTCGGCTCCGGCGAGTACGAGTTGAGCGCGGACCAGCTCTTTACGAATCAGGAGAATCAGCTTTTTTCGCGCGTCGTCACGATGGCGGAGAAAGAAGGAAAGCCCGTCCACCTGCTCGTTGTGCCCGGCGTGAATCCATTCGACGCAATGGTTCAGACCGCCGCGCGGCTCGAAGCGACGCGTCTGGTCACCGGTGTGTCGGCGCGAATGGATTCCCAGGACCTCGCTCGCCGCATCGGCGAATCGTGGGAAAGGCTGCCGCAGCCGCGGCACCCGTTTTCACTGGAAATCATTTCGCCGGATCGGCCCTCCGTCTTCGTCAACCTTGGGCCGCATCCGCCGAGGTTGTGGCCGGAAGACATCGATCTTGTCCACAAGATGTGGCTCGAACTCAGTGAGGAACTCGGTTCGAAACTTCACCACCGCGACGTGGTTGGCCTTGCGCTTCGCCGCATGCACGCCACGATGCAGTCACGGGAACGCGACAACCTTGTCGCCGATCTCGCCAAAGAATTGCAGGTCCGAATACCTTCCGACGAGCCGGCTCTGAAAGACTAAAGTGAACCTGGTGGAGCCGGCTGTAGGCGCCGGCTTCAGCCGGCGCGTGCGCGAAGCGCAGGGTATTTGACGGATTCCTGAGGTAGATTCGATAACAACTGTCGTGTCGAGGTGGCATCAAACACCCTGCGCCTATCGGCGCACGCGTCGGCTGAAGCCGGCGCCTACAACGACTAAGTGCACGAGTTACGGCTGAACGTAATCAGAAAGCTGAAGAAGGTGTACGGCTTGCCTCCGATGTGCCGGAGCGGAACCCACCACAACCACCAGATGTCCGGATGCTCGGATACTGTCGTGGGAATTGCTGGAATTGAACATGCCGTCGTTTGTAAATCAACAGACCTCACGTCGCGAACCCAGGTCGGCAGCCACCTGGACTGACGCTCAAAGCACGTCGCCCATTCGCCTCTGGCGTCAATCGAAGTTGATGCGCGCCGTTCGATCTCGTGGCACGTATAGGTCGACGGCGATGACACGGTGATCGCGCCAATCTGTTCCGGCCCGGCCGCCTCCGCCTCGCCCAGGACTTTTCCGGCCCCGTCTCGAAACACCAATTGAACAGGCCTTGTGTCCTTCGAATGTTCCCGGTCTGTGACGTCCAGCACGGTGATGTACAGGGAGCCGTGCGTCACGCCGAACCAATAGCCGTACGCCAGAACTGAAATGATGAAGAGAACGGCAACACCAAGGCTGATTCGTTTCATGAATTGTTTCGTTGATAGAGTAACGTAGAGACAGGCTGTAGAATTCATTTCCCGGGAGGAATCATGAAAGGTCTTCGACTGTTGATTGCCATCAGCCTTCTTATCGCCGCCGGATGGACTGTCGCTGCTCGTCAAACGGCGCCTCCGTCAGCTGGCCGTTTGACGATCGAGAAACTCATCGACATCAAGCATCCGTCGAGCCCGGTGTGGTCTCGCGATAGCAAGCGTGTTGCGTTTGTCTGGGACCGTGCTGGTGTGACCGACTTGTATGTCGTGCCAGCGGATGGTTCCGGAAAGCCTGTCGCCATCACATCGGGCGGCTCGGCTCCGAATGGATTCTTCTGGAGCGCCGACGGCAAGTCGCTGTACTTCAATCGCGGCGGCGAATGGATGCAGGTATCCGCCGACGGCGGGTCGCCGCAGCCGGCACAGCTGCCGGGACGCGGAGCGGTGTTTTCAAACGACGGTATGCGCATCGCGTACTTGAACGGCAATGAAATCCATGTGCGCGCCGCCGATGGTAAAGACACGAAGATCGCAACATTCAGCGGCGCCGTGAATGGCCTCGCATGGACGGCGGACGGCAAGCGCCTCACGTTCGCCAGCGGCGGCGGCCGTGGCACGCCTGTCTATCACGACGTCGCGCCGGCGTACTCGGGCGCGAAGATCATCTATCGTGCGACTGAAAACGGCGGCGGAACTCCCGGTGAGAACTACATCGTGTCCGCAGACGGCGGCACGCCTGTGAAGTACACCGCCAACGGTTTTGGCGGCCGCGGCGGTGGATCGAATCGCTGGATCGATGCCACACACGTTCTTGCGGATCGGACGAGTTCCGATTTCAAGCACCGCACGATTTCCGTGATCGACATCATGTCGGGCGACGCAAAGATCATTCAGGACGATGTCAAAGAGAAATTCTGGAGCGTCACCGGCGACGCCCAGGCCGGGTCTCAGGCCTCTCCGGATGGAAAGTGGATTTCGTTCCTGAGCGATCGTGATGGTTGGGATCACATCTATGTCGTGCCGTCCAACGGTGCCGCGGGTTCGGCCACGCAGATCACCAAGGGGAAGTTCGAATCGTGGAGGCCTTCGTGGTCGCCGGACAGCACGCGAATCGCGTTCGACTCTAACGAGGGATCCAATCCGGGTTCGCGTCACATCAACGTTGTTACCCTGAACGCCGATCTGTCAAAAGCAACGATCAGAGCGCTGACCTCAGGCCGGGGAGCGGATGTGCAGCCGATGTGGTCACCGGATGGTTCAAAGATTCTGTTCCAGCACACCGATCCACAAAACTCGGCCGACCTTTATGTGATCGATGCGAAGACGCCCAACGCGAAGCCGGTGCGGCTCACCGATTCCATGCCGTCCTCGATCGACAAGTCGCAACTGACCGAGCCGCAATTGGTTCAGTATCCCGGGCCTGACGGCAAGCCGGTGCCTGCATACTTGTTTGCCCCGAAGAACCTGGATCGAACGAAGAAGTATCCGGCGATCGTGTGGATTCACGGTGACGGCATCAATCAAAACTACGACGGCTGGCACATCCAGCGAAACTACGCGGTCTACTACAGCATTCACCAATACTTTCTGCAACAGGGTTACGTGGTCATTGCGCCGGATTATCGCGGAAGCATCGGATACGGCAGCGAGTGGCGCGAAGGCGTATACATGGACGTCGGCGGCAAGGACTTCCGCGATGCCGGTATGGCATCGCGATACTTGAAAACCTTGCCCTACGTTAACGGCGATCGCATCGGTGTCTGGGGACTCAGCTATGGCGGCTTCTTCACGCTGCTGGCCGTGACCGAAATGCCGGCGGAGTACCACGCCGCCGTCGATGTGGCGGGCGTTGCCGACTATGCGCTTTATTACGAAGATCCCTACCACGGTACCTGGACAACGAGCCGGATCGGTATGCCGTCCGAGCATCCGGATGTCTATGCGCAGGCGTCACCGGTGTCGCACATGGACAAATTGCAAATCCCTCTTTTGATCCTTCACGGAACCGCCGACGTCAACGTGCCCTATCTGCACTCGGTCAAGCTGGTCGATGAACTGATGAAACACGGGAAGGGAAATCTGGTGTCGTTCATGATGTATCCCGGCGAGTTTCACTACTTCACGAGAGAGCACGTGTTGAAGGACGCCTGGCATCGCGTCGATGAATTCTGGGACGAGCATCTGAAGCACTAACGACGATTGCGTCAGGAGCCCGTCGCTGCGCTCCGGGTTCGGAACACGGTGCCATTAACGCGCGAATGTTCAGAACCCGGAGCGCAGCGACGGGCTTCGTGCGATTACTTGGCGGGCAGGCAAGCGGCGGATACGACCGTCACCGATGTGATGTTGATGCGATTCATCGGCGTCGCTTTGATGTACAGTCCGCGGACGTACACGGTCTTGTCCTTCTTATCGTTTAACGGAAACTCGGAAACGCCGATCAGCTTGAATTGATTCTTTCCTGCGGTTGGTTCCTTCGGAACTTGATCCGGAGCCGGAGTGTTGGCGCGGCTCGGCGTCGGATCGGTGGCGTTGATCAGCCTCCAGTCATTCGTCCCTTCCAATTTGAGACACCCCACAGAGCTGACAATCTCGATCTTTTGCGGCGCCGAGGGAGGTGTTGCCTGGATTGCGGTGGAGGCGAGGCCAACGATCAAAGCGAGTGTTCCTGTCATCGGAGTTCTCCTGCCATCGATGATTCTGCGAGTGGAGGTATCATAACTGACCGTGATTCAAATCCGCCACATCGCTGTCTTTGCGGCGTTTTGCGTTTTCGCAATCGAAGCAGCGGCCCACGATCTCGAACGGACGCAGGTTTCCATGACCTTTGCGCCGGATGGGTCCTTCGTGATCGATGTAGCGAACGATCCGAACTGGTTGCTTCTCAGGCTGGAGAGATTTTCAGACGGTGAGCAGAACGAAGCTATCGGTCGCGACCAGCGGCTGCGAAACCTCGAGCTGGTGTTCATCGACCGCGTCGTGCTTTTCGTCGACGGTCACGAAGTCCGGCCGGATTCCGCCGAGTACATTCCACCGCGCCCGCAAACGCCGGCGGACAATCTCGTTCCGTTGGCGGCATACCGTTTGCGAGGACGCATGCCGCTTGGCGCACAGTCGCTGCGTTGGTATTACGGGCTGGTCATCGATCCTTATCCGCTGACGTTGCATCGCGCCGATGGTTTGACCCGCACCAATTGGATCGGAGGCGATGCGTGGAGCGGTGTTCTCGACCTCACGAATTCTTTTCGCCCTCCTTCGCGACTCGAAGTGGCGCGGCAGTATCTCGCGCTGGGTTACACGCACATTTTGCCGAAGGGCCTCGACCACATTCTTTTCGTCCTGGGACTTTTTCTTCTGAGTGTCCGCATCCGCCCGATTCTTCTGCAGGTCACGACGTTTACGGTCGCGCATTCGATCACGCTGGGGCTGACGATGTACGGAGTTGTGTCGCTGCCGTCGCGTGTGGTTGAGCCGCTCATCGCGTTGTCGATTGCGTATGTCGCGATTGAGAACCTGGTCACAACCGAGCTTAAACCCTGGCGTCTCGCGCTCGTTTTCTCATTCGGCCTTCTGCATGGAATGGGATTCGCCGGTGTGTTGAAGGAATTGGGTCTGCCGCGATCCGAGTTTCTCACAGCATTGCTGACGTTCAACCTTGGAGTGGAAGGCGGGCAGTTGACGGTGATTGCAATTGCCAGCCTGGTGGTTATTTGGTTTCGCCACCAGGCCTGGTATCACCGTTTTGTCGTCGCGCCGGCGTCGATGGCAATCGCCATGATCGGCGTCTATTGGACGATCATCCGGGTTGCCGCGTTCTAAACCAAGGAGGATTCACGAAGCCCGTCGCTGCCGCTCCAGGTTCTGAACACTATCGTCGAAACGGTACCAGGTGCAGAACCCGGAACGCAGCGACCGCTTCGTGGACGTCTTACCGGCTCGAGTTGGTCGGCTCGAACTTCTGCAGCCGCTGACCGTAGGTGTCGGCTGCGTAGACCGCACCTTTCGAATCGACAACGACCCCGTGGACCCAGTCGAACTCGCCCGGGCCGAGCCCTTGTTTGCCCCAGGTGGCGAGGATCTTGCCATCCTTCAACTGGATCTTATGAACGCGCTCGAGTGCATGATCGGCGATGAACGCCAGGCCGTCCGTACCCTTCCTTGAGATCCCGATATCCCAAGGATTCCAGCCTTCATTCGCAAACTGCCGGATGTAATTCAGGTTTTTGTCGAAGACCTGAATCCGCTTGTTCTCGCGATCGATGATGTAGAGATTCTCCTCGGCGTCGACCGCAAGTTTGTGCGGAAGGTTCCACTCGCTGTTACCTGTGCCCTTGTCGTTCGGTCCACCGGCGCCTTTGCCGACCTGTTTGATGAACTTGCCGTCTTTGGAAAACAGCACCACCCGATTGTTTCCGTAGCCGTCGGTTACAACGATGTTGCCGTTGTGAAGGATCGCAATGCCCGACGGCAGATTCAGGTGAGTCGGATCGGTGCCTTTCTGGTCCGTCACACCAAGCTGGAGCAAAAACTTGTCGAGTTTCGGACTCATCTTGACGATGCGATGCGCGTCGCGTTCGATGATGTAAATGTTGCCTTCCCAGTCCACACCTCCTGAATGCAGGTACGACGGGTTGAGTTTTTTCCCGTTGATCTCCTGGTCGGCGCCGGACAGGACCATCTTGCCGTCGCGGTCGAAAACCATCACCGGTTTCACTCCGCGGTTGAATACGTAAATGCGATCCTGCGTGTCGATCGCGATTCCCGAAATGCCGGGCTGCGCTTGCGGCGAGGCGGCCGGCGCGCCCGGTTCCGCGCCTCGCGCGCGTCGCGCTGCGGCTTGTGCGTCGCGCTCGGCGGGTGGAGGCGGAGCGTCTTTCAATCCGAAATACATGCCGGTGGGAATCTTCGGCCAGTTCGGGACCAGTTTGTATCCGCTGTTATCTTGCGCCCGCATAACAAACGATGCCGTCACCAATAAAACGCAGATCGAGGCGATTAAAGCGATTCGCCGCATATGTTCTCCTTCGTTATTTTCCTGCTCCTGAAACTCCGGGAAACTGCTTGCGCCACCACGGTGTACCGTAATTCAGGAATCGGCCGCCGTTGATGGAGACCGTGGTTTCCACCTTGTAATTCAATGGCGCCAGCAACCGCATCGTGCTCTTGATTCGAATGGATTGCCCTTTGAACATCACCGGAGAGCCTTCGTAAAAGATGTTGTGGTAGCCGCCAAGGTCGCCGCCGATTCTTCCGATCTGCATGTAGGTCAGTCCACGGCTGTCGGTCACATAGCGGGCGAGCGTTTGGTTTTCGCGATGGTAGGCAATCAGTTCCTTCACTTTGAACGGGCCGTCCGGTCCGGTCGCTTCCGTTTCGGCTTCATAAAATCTTCCATCGACGGGCTTGTAAACGGTGGTTCCTGTGATGTGGCCCGCAGAACCAAGGACGCCATCCGGAACGTCCCATTCGAAATTCCATTTTCCGTTGAAGTATTCGTCGAAATTAAAGAGCGGCAGTTCGTCGCCTTCCTTTGTCGTTCGTCCCAAATCCGGCAACTGGCTCTTCGGCAACTGTTGCGAGTGGAGAGCGGCTGCCATCAGTGCCAAACTCGCAAGGAAGAGAGAGAGCTTGAGTTTCACGTCCGCCCACCTTATTAAGTTGTTAGCAGAGCGAAGCGAATCTATCACCACCTGCGCCAGGGATCAAAGAAGGTTGTGATTCAACGATTCGCCGAGCCGGCCGGTATAACAATTGAAGGGGAAGATGGAGCAGTCGGCGAGCAGAATATCTTTGATCCGAGCGGCCCTAGAGATGTCGCGGGCGGCCGATATCGATGTCGCGCCCGAGGTCATCGAGATCGCCACGCTCGTTCGCCGGACGCTCGCGGGCGATAACGCCGCATTTGGACAGATCATTCTCCGTTATGAACGGCGAGTTTTTACGCTTTCCATGCGACTGCTCGGCACTGTGGAAGATGCGCAGGACGCCGCGCAAGAGGTTTTCTTTCGAGCCTTCCGGTATATCCACCGCCTCAATCTGGAGAAACCGATCGAGCCCTGGTTGATGCGCATGACCGTCAACGTGTGCCGCGATATCGGACGCAATCGCCAGCGCCGCCGTACCGTCTTCGCCGAAATGGAACAGCCGGATTTTGCGCCTGCGGATCCCACAGCGAATCCGCACGCCGACTTTGCGGAGGAGCAGCAAAGGCGGATGCTCTGGACCGCGCTCAATCGTCTGCCTAACAAGGAGCGTCAGGCGGTGATTCTGCGCGACGTTGAAGGTTTGTCGACAGCTGAAGTCGCCGCCATTCTCCATTCCTCCGAAACCACGGTCCGCTCACAGATCTGTCGCGCTCGACTGCGAATCCGGGAAACGCTGGATGAAATCATGCGAGGGAAGCCATGAGCTGCTCGTTCTCGAGAGAGGTGCTGGCGCTTTACGTCGGCGGCGATCTGGCCGATTCCTCGGTACGAACCGCGCAGGCTCACTTAAGAGATTGCCGGGAATGCCGCGGGTTCTGCGAGCGCCTCGACAACACTCAGGCCGTCTTCAGGTCCTTGCGCCGGACGTCGGCAACTGCGGACGCCGGTAGTATCCGGCACGCCGTACTTTCACGCATCGAATCCTCCAGGGATGCTCTGGGGTGGGCTTTGAGGATCGAACGATTCGTGTTTCTGCAGCTCTTTCGACGGTCCTATGCTTACGCCGCCGCGGCGATCCTGGTCATCGTGTCGATGACGGTGCTGGCTCAGATTCGTCCGGGTGAACCTCGACATGTCGCCGCTGCGGCAATGTTTGATTCCGACGACAGGTTGACGCGTCCGATGAATTACCGCGATTGGACGTTCGTTGGCGCGCCTCAACAGGCCGCGATTCGCAGCGTCCATGTGTCGCCTGGCGTTTACATCGAGCCGTCCGCCTATCGAACGTTCCAGTCGACCGGGAGCTTTCCGGAAGGCACCGTCGTTGTGCTGGAATCGACTGATGCGCAAAGAAACATCGTTGAGCTTCAGGTTTCCGTCAAGGACAGCAGCCGGTTTGCCGGCGGGTGGGGATACTTCGGATTCGTGGAAGCCGACGGAAATCTGAGAACCCGTGCTGTGGCCTTCGCGGAGTCCGCCGGTTGCCGTGGCTGCCACGAGGCGAGAGCGGAGACCGATCATGTGTTCACACAGTTTTATCCGATGTTGAGAGTGAGGCGGAGCTAAAGGTGAAGCGGAAGCAGATCCGGTTTGTGCTTGGTTCTGTCGTGATTGTGCTGGCGCTCGCGGTCCTCGCGTTCACCGGATTTCGGGACAACAAAGCCTACTATCAGAACGTCTCGGAACTGTACGCGTCGGGCGATGCGGCATACGGCCGCCGTTTGCGAGTTGAAGGCGATGTGGTTGCGGGAACAATTGTCCGCGAGGCCAAACAGACGACGTTCATCATTAGTCATACGGACCCGGGAACAAAAAAGGCCCATACGCTGCCGGTGAAATACATCGGCATCGATCCTCTTCCCGATACTTTTCGCGATTATGCTCAAGCAGTCGTTGAAGGCGAGTACACGCGTGACGGAACGTTCGTCGCAAAGAGCATGACTGCGAAGTGCGCTTCAAAATACGAAAAGGAATCCGCCGCAGGCTTTCGCTGAAGGCAACCTGCACACGCCTGAAGAAAGTATTTTGAAGCCCTCGGAGCATTGATTTCGGCGCCGGAAGAACGAAGGGCGGCGAGCTGAAACGCGACATCGGACTAAGAAAAACCCTCGTTGTGAAGCAATCGATTACCGCGGGCATCCGCAAGGTATTCCACACGACACCGCCCATTTTCTACGTCACCGAGAACATCGGCGGCGACTCAAAGAAAACCTTCAAAGGCTCGCCCGCGATCTTTTGACTGGCGCCGACGGTTTTCTGCGGCCTGTTGTCCGTTAACAATGGCACATGTTTCATCCTTCGGTTTCATCCGGTTGCCGGCATACCCGATTTTGTGAACCGGCAACGTCACGAAAAAGTTTTTTTCAGCAGCGAAGAAGATCATTTTCAAGACGGATTTTGTTTTAGTCGTCACACCGACGATGGACTCGTTCGTTCAGGCAACTATCCAAGCTTGGCTGTCCATGGAGTCTGATTGGACACAGGTTTGATCTCCAGGAAACGCAACCTTCAAGGAGGCGGAGAAATCCTTCGTTGCGGTTTCGCCGACTGGATTCATCGCAATCGTCTCAAACACGCAGCGCGCACATGCCGGAGGCGTGCCTGAGGTTTGTGGCTTTCCGCACGCTGGAGGCGTGAAAGGAGGTTAGTCGGTGGTAGGCGCGCGTTTTTCCAGCGCCTACCACCGGACTACAGAACCACTGAAATTCGCACCTTGGAAGGGTGCGGGGATTCCTCGCACCCCTGCCGGCGTGCGTCTTAGAGGCGCGATTGTTAACCCGGAGTTGCGCGTCGCGCTTAACTCCGGGCTATTTTCCTCGCACGCCGCCGGCGTGCAAACCAAGTAACGGTTTCCTGAAGCGCCGTCGCCGATTACTTTTTGTAGACCTGGCCGCCCTTCATCACGAACTTGACGTTTCGCAAAACCGCGATGTCTTTTGTCGGATCGCCCGGAACTGCCACGATGTCTGCTTCGTAATTTGGCGCCAGCGTGCCGATCGTCGTGCCAAGGTTCAGTGATTCGGCAGCAATCGATGTCGCGCCCATAATCGCGTCCATCGGCTTTTGCCCGGCGGCAACCCGCGCGATGATTTCCCGTGCGTTCTGTCCGTGAGCGCCGGCGACGGCGTCCGTACCCATGGGTATGCGAAGACCTGCGGCGACTGCTTTTTTGAACATGGCCGGCATGAGCGGCAGCGCCTTTACCATCGAGCCGAAGCCTTCGGCGTTGAAGTTTCCGCTTCCCATGTATTTGTCCTTGTTCTCGATGTAATTCTGCAGCACCAGGCCGATATTGGGGTCAAAGTACACGTTCGCCTTCTTCATTGCGGCGATCGCTTCGTCGTTTGCGAACAATCCGTGTTCGATTTGGGAGCATCCTGCATTGACCGACGCAATGATGGACGCCGGATCGTGTGCATGCACGAGCGTGCGCAGGCCCTGAACTTTCGCTTCGCCGCAGACGGCTTCAATTTGCTCGGGCTTGACGTTCATCTTTCCGCCGTCGCGAATACTGCCGGACGCGAAAAGCTTGATCACGTCCGCGCCATTTGCCTTGTCCCGCCGGACGCGCTCGCGAAGTTCCTCCGGAGTGTAGTTGCCGGGCTGAATTTGATCGAGCGAACTCAGGAGGCGCGGACCGACGATGAGCCCGGCTGCGATGGCGTCGCGAAGTTGTTTGTCCTGCGCCCATCCGAGCGATTGGACAGTGGTGAAACCGCCCATCAACGTCGAGGAGGCGTTTTCCTGAACGGCCTTGGCGACCCAGCCGGCAGGATTCGTGCCTTGACCGTACTTTCCGTTCTCGCCGAAGTACCAGTTGAGGTGTACGTGAACGTCGATCATTCCGGGCAGCACAGTCGAATCGCCGAGGTCGTACGTGAAAGACGTCATGTCGGCCGTTCGCCGCCCGACTGCCGTAATACGATTGCCTTGCACCGTAACCACACCGTCGGGGATCACGTTGCCCTTGCCATCCAGCACCCGAGCGGCATGGATGGTAATTATGACCGGCGCCCCGCGCTGGCCTCGTCCCCCGGCCTGTCCACGAGGCGCTCCGGTTGCCTGGGGTGTGCCACCGCCTTGACCGGCGATTTGAGTTGTCAATACCAGGAGAACGGTCATCAGGGACAAGACCCAGATCGAAAACATATATTCATGCTTCATGAATGCCTCTCGTGTTCTGGAGCGTAACATCGGACCGGCTCCGTGGTGAACCTTGTTGTTCGGGTTTTTCTTTGACCATGCGAAAGTGCGGCACTATATTGCCGCTAACCGTGAAAACACGATTGTGAATCGATGATCGGTGGGATTCCGCGACTCTTAACGGGGGAAATATGAATCGAATTAAAAGAGCGGCGTTTTTCGTTCTGACAGTTTTGGTGACGTGTGGTGTGTGCGAGGCCCAGTCTTTCAGGGGAACGATTCTAGGTACGGTTCGAGATGCCACCGGCGCGGTGCTGCCGGGAGTTACGGTCACTGTGACGAACGCCGGAACCAACATCTCGCGGACCGCCGTAACCAATGAAGCGGGCGACTACGTTTTCGCCGAGATGAACGTCGGTACTTATTCGGTGACGGGTGAACTCCCCGGATTCAAGAAGGTTGTCGTGTCATCCCTTCAGCTGGACGTGGATCAACGACTGAGAGCGGATCTCGCGTTGCAGATCGGCGAGACCAGCGACAAGGTCGAGGTGACCGCGGAAGTCCAGCTTGTCGCCGCAGACAGTGCGACGGTCGGTACCGTGGTCGAAAACCGGAGAATGGTCGAACTCCCGCTGAACAAACGCGACATTCTTCAACTCGCGCTGCTCGTGCCCGGTGCTGTTGGAACTTTCGCCGGATCGAATCTATCCGCACAAGGCGGAGGAATCTCGGTCAACGGTTTTCGCGAAACGATGAACAACATTATGGTCGACGGCATCGAGGCCCGTGAGATGGGCATCAATCAGATCAGCGTCAACCTTGCCGTAGACGCGATGGCTGAAATGAAGGTGCAATCGTCGAGCTACAGCGCCGAGTATGGAAGGCAGGCCGGCGCACAGATCAACATGACGACGAAGTCGGGCACGAATCAGTTTCATGGAACGGTTTATGAATTCATTCGCAACGGGCATCTGGACGCGAAGAATTTCTTTGATCCAGCGTTCTATCCGAAGCCTCAATATTTGAGGAATGTCTTCGGCGTGTCGGTCGGCGGACCCATTCGTCATGATCGAACGTTCTTCTTTGCGAACTACGACGGCACACGCCTGAAACAAGGCGTCACACGAACCGGCCTGATCCCCACGCTCGCGGAACGGAACGGAGATTTCTCGAAGAGCCCGGGCGTCGTGGTTCGGAATCCGTACACGAACCAGCCGTTCCAGGGCAACATCATTCCGGACTCCATGATCGATCAGGTCGGACGTCGAGTTGCGGCGCTCTATCCACTTCCCAACTTGCCGAATCCGGCGCAGAACTATGTGTCGTCGCCTCCGAATATCAACGATCGCAATCAGTACACGGTCCGCATCGATCACAAGATCAGCGATAAGGATTCGCTCTTCGCGCGGTACACCTACAACGATGAATTCCTGAGGAATCCTTTTGGCCGGTCTGCGGCCACAAGCGCTTGCACGACATGCATCGGTGGTCCGGACGGCGTACCTTACGGGGAGTACAGCTACGTACCCGGACAGGTTGCCGGCGTCAGCTGGACGCACGTGTTTTCACCGCGACTGTTCAATGAGGCACGAATTGGATTCAACCGTCTTGACGGAGGCATCTATCCGGGTCACTACGGAATCGTCAATGGAACGGCACCTCTCGGGATACGCAACACCCAGAACCAATGCCCGACACGATGCGGTTCGGACGCAACCGCGTTGGGCTATCCAAGCTTCAGCGTCACCGGATTTTCCGGCATAGGCGAGGGCGGCGATCAGGATCGTCGGGATAACACCTATCTCTTCAATGAGGGCATGTACTACAACACGGGTTCGCATTCGATCAAGGTCGGCGGCGAAGTCCGCAAATTCCAGAAGAACAGGACGGACAGCGGCGGCCAGGGTTCATTCTCGTTTACCGGCGCCTACTCCAACGTCGGACTGGCGGATCTTCTTCTAGGTCTGCCGAACACGGCCAGCCAGAACATTCCACAGCTTGGCTACAGCGACAACATCGCGGTCCACACCAGACAGTCCGGTATGGGCGTGTTCATTCAGGATGACTGGAGATTCAGTTCACGCCTGACTCTCAATCTTGGTCTCCGATGGGACGCCACATCTCCCGGCCGGGTGTCCGACAACAAACAGACGAACTTCGATTTCGCGACGGGACAGTTGATCTTCGCCTCTAAAGAACACCCATGGCTGGTTCCCTGGGATCTCAATAACTATGGACCGCGCGTGGGTTTTGCCTGGACTCCTTTTCACGATTCAAGGACCGTCGTGCGAGGTGGCTATGGTGTTTTCTTCGATGCCAAGACCAACGTCACCTGGAATAGCTTCGCGACAAATCCTCCTTACACCAATGGGTACACCTACCAGAACACAGCATTCGGCGTGTCCGGGCCTTTTGTTCCAAAGTTCACCCTGAACAACATGTTTCCCGACAACCCGAAGAGTGCAGCTTCCGCACCTACAATTTCGTACACCATGCTGGAGGTAGGGAAGAAGCTGCCCGACGGTTATGGCCAGCAATTCAGTTTGAACATTCAGCGGGAATTGAGGCCAAGCCTTATTGTCGAAGCAGGGTATGTCAGTTCGAAAGGAACGAGTCTCGACTCGAGCATTAACTTAAACCAGCCTGCGCCTGGCCCCGGTACGATTGCGACGCGGCGGCCCTACCCTCAATATACCAACCTCACACTCGACACAGCCCAGGCCGATTCGAACTACCATTCGGGACAGCTTCGTGTTGAGAAACGATATTCCGGCGGGCTGTCTTTCCTGGTGTCGTACACCTTCGCCAGGAATATCGACAACACCAGCGTGACGGGAGGCGGTCCGCTCAATCCCCTCGACCTTCGATCCGATCGCGGTCTGTCGAACAACGACGTGCGACAGCGTTTCGCCTACAGCTATACGTGGGATTTGCCGATACATTCGAACCGTGTGCTCATGGGTTGGCAGTTGAGCGGCGTCGTCAGCATCCAAACGGGTCAGCCTTTGACCATCACGATCCCGACGGATCGAGCGAATGTTGGACGAACCGGCCAGCGGCCCGATTTGCTGGGCAACCCCAACCTGCCGCGCTCTGAACGCAGCCCCGAACGCTGGTACGACGCGTCGGTTTTTGCGACGCCGGCTCTTTACACCTTCGGTAATGCGGGACGAAACATTGTGGAAGGCCCGGGAGTCAATAACATCGATCTATCCGTCGGCAGGAACTTCCATTTCGCCGAACAACGGCGGCTGCAATTCCGAGGCGAAGTGTTCAACATCGCCAATCACCCGAACTTCAATAACCCGTCAACGAATCTGAATTCGTCGCCCGGCCTTATTAGTGGGGCCAAAGACTCCCGTCAGATTCAGTTCGGCCTGAAGTTCTACTTTTAGGTGAACCGTGAGCAAGAGAGTCGGCGACAGACGACTCTTTTGCGTAACTGAGTAATCGATGAGGGAGGGCCCCTCGGAACCGTCTTACAGGAGAGGATTCCAAACTACCTTCCGCGGCTGCAGCCAAAATCTGGGTCGTGAGCAGAGGAGGAAAAGGCTCAGCAAGATTGAGTCAAGTGACATCCGGGAAGAAGAACGAAAGTGAATCACCGTTCTGATGTCGAAAGGAAATAGACGATATCAAAACCGTCAATTAATTGTGGTGTCCGCTTAAGTAAACTCGTCCTTCCTGGTAACATTTCCACGCTATGCCATCGTACGTCCGAGCCACTGTCGCAGAATTTGTGACTTTGGACTCCGAGCAGACACTCGGACGACTGGAGACTGCATATTCGCGGGACGGTTATGCGACGCAGTTCACTAAGCAGACGATTGCGTGGGAGCAGTTCATTCCGCTGTTCCAGCAGGAATTGTGTGAGCTTCAAAGGATGACCCGCAATCTCGCTGGAAACTGGCCGGTACTATTAGAGTTTCCACTGTACAGACTCCGGAAACGAATCGACGTCGTGGTACTGGCGGGCGCGACGATTGTTGTAATCGAAGCAAAGGTTGGCGAAAAGCAATTTCGAAAAGTCGACGAGCGCCAAGTTGAAGAATACTGTCTCGACCTAAGAGATTTCCATAAAGGCTCGCAAAAACATCGATTAATACCGGTACTTTGGTGCACTGACGCAAAACAGACAGCTACTTCGACGGATATTGATAACCGGTTGCATGTAACTAATGTGCAGCGCGTCGGCCGTCACGGATTAGCGGAGCGGTTAGTGCGACTAGCATGTGCGAACGGTCCAGAGCTGATCGATGGAGTCCAATGGGATTTATCTCCCTATCGTCCAGTGCCAAGTATTATCGACGTGGCCACGACCATTTTTTCTGATCATAGCGTCGATGAAATCATCAACCATGACGCGACCAACTTGGAAGAGGCAGCCACGCGAATTTTGCAGATCCTTTCGGAAGCTGGCGCCCGTAGTCAAAAGGTTTTGATTTTCGTTTCTGGCGTTCCCGGGTCAGGAAAAACACTCGCTGGATTGACAGTGGTCCATGACGCTGTCGCAACAGGAGAAGAGGAGAAGGGCGACATTGTTTATCTTTCGGGAAACACGCCTCTCGTCACTGTATTGCGTGAGGCACTAACTGAAGATGAGTACGCTCGCAAGAGCAAGATAACTAGAGTCAACAAAGCTGCCATCCGGCGGGATGTGCGAACCCGTATCCAGCACATTAACGATTTCATCAAGAATTATTGGAATTCAGAATCTCCTCCGCATGAACACGCGATTGTGTTTGACGAGGCGCAGCGGGCATGGGACCAGTCGTTCGGCGAAAGAAAGTTCGGCCGCTCGGAATCCGAACCGGCGCTTTTGTTGAAGATCATGGGACGCCACAAGGATTGGGCCGCTTGTATCTGTCTAGTAGGCGGCGGACAGGAGATTAATGATGGCGAGGAGGGAATCGCCGGCTGGGGCCGTGGGTTATCCTCCCTTGATGACGCAAGGAAAAAGCAGTGGGCTGTTTTTGCGCCGCCAGAAGTGCTCGCCGGAGGTTCTTCCACAGGAAACCTTGTGTTAGGTTTTGAATCGGATTCCATCCGTGTGGACGAGGCGCTCCAACTGAAAGTGCCGATTCGCAGTTATAGATCTCCCGCTGTGAGCGAGTGGGTTAGTTTGGTGCTGGATGGAAAGGCGGATGAGGCGCGAACTGTGTCTGTAAGTCTACAAAATTATCAGATCCGCTTAACTCGATCCTTGCTAGAGGCACGTCAATGGCTTAAATCCGAAACACGCGGACTGCGGCGTTGTGGGTTGGTCGCGAGTTCCAAAGCGCAACGTCTTCGCGCCGACGGTCTGGGTGTTTGGTTGACTGCAAACGACAAGGAGAAGATTGCCCATTGGTATCTAAAGCCTCACGGAGATATCCGGTCTTCGATAGCTTTGGAAGTGCCCGCCAATCAGTTTGCGTGCCAAGGGCTGGAATTGGACTTTGTTGGGGTGTGTTGGGGCGGAGATCTCACCTTCGATGTTTCCAGCAGCGAATGGCATTGTCGTCAATTAAGTTCCGTCTCTTGGAACAAGGTAAACAATCCATCCAAGAAAATGTTCCTCAAGAACTCCTATCGCGTGCTCTTAACACGCGCGCGAGAAGGAATGATAATATGGATTCCTGAAGGTGACGCGGAAGACAATACCAGACAACCAGCGGAATTGAACGCTACAGCAGAATTCCTAAAGGCCTGCGGCGCGGTCCCCTTATAGATGATTGTAAGGATCCGCAATTTCTGGGCTGCATTTTCTGAATGGATGTGGACGGTATATGACACCTAAACATGTCCACCGCGACCGGATCGTGATCGCTCCAGTACCGCCGGAATATCCATCGCACGGCAAGTCGTCCAAAACGCCGATACGTCGTCCTGCTTTGTCGAAATCGACGGCGAGGAATAACTCGGTGCGCTTAATTCGAGGCTTCTCGCAAATCACACTGACCCATTCGTTGGCGCATGGCCGGCTCTTCCCGTTTTATGGATGCATTTCATGCCCTCGGATACACTTTTCGGCGCGGCAGCTTTGCATTAGATCCTTTCCTGAATGCCGCGGCATCGCGGCATCTATCTAAGAGCGAAGTTTAGGATGCGAAGTTCTGTATGACCAATGCGTTTGCCAAACCGATAGTACTACCGGCGGCCGGGACGGCGCGGGTCCTTGAAAGAGTGCCGCTTGAGCCGACCGGTGAATACTCGGAAGGCTGGCTGGAAAGCCTTCTCTATCAGTTTCCGGAAGCCTTGCCGATCGCGGAAATTGACGATGGGTTTTCCGAAATCATTCCCGTTTGCAAGCAGATGAATACAAACGTCGGTCCTATTGATGTCGTCTATATCACTCCCACGGGTCGACCGGTCATTGTTGAAGCCAAGCTGTGGCGCAATCCCGAGGCGCGACGAAAAGTGATTGGACAGATCCTGGATTACGCGAAGGAGCTCAGCCTGTGGAAGTACGAAACTTTCGACGCGCAAGTCCGCATGGCGCGAAGGAAGGAAGATAATCAGAAAAACCCAAAAGGCTTGCTCGAATTGGCGCGAGAACGTCAAGCGGGCGTGGATGAAGCACGGTTCTTCGATTCAGTATCCCAGAATCTAAGGCGCGGCGACATTTTGTTACTAATCGTAGGCGATGGCATTCGCGAAGGCGTTGGAGCAATTACTCAATTTTTGGAGGGTCATGGCACACTTCATTTCACCTTTGGTCTCGTGGAAATGGCAATATACCGAATGGCTGACGGAGGCCACCTCGTCCAGCCACGAGTACTAGCCCAGTCCACCATTATTCGACGCATCGTCGTAGAACTTCAAAGTCCCGAAATGGTTGCGACAGATCAACCGGCGGTGGATGTCGGAGATGATGATGTCACAGAAACAATTCTCGTCAATCGCTTGAAGTTTACGCAGTTTTGGGCGGAGTTTTTGGAAAAGATGGAACTCGACGACAAGTCTCAACCCCTGCCCGAGCCGGCAAAATCGACCAACTTGTATTTCGGAATTCCAACGACGGCGACAGCGTGGGTAAGCGCATCCCTGGTCCAGTCCGCCGAGCGAGCGGCTGTCTATCTGACTTTCCCGGAGGGCGCTCTAAGTAATCGCCTTTACGACAGCCTCAATGCAGATAAAGATGCCATCGAGAAGGCCTTGGACATCCCAGTGAATTGGGAAAGTGACAGAACCAAGCACAAGATTGTTTCCAGGAAGACGTTCTCGGGAAATCTCTTCGAAGAGCGGCGCAGCGAGGTGCAAGCGTGGTTGGCCGATCGCGTGAATCGATTTGTAACAGTGTTTCGTCCGAGAGTCGAAGGCCTCCTCCAACAATAAGGTAGCGAAGACTTCACCGCTCCCCTCACCGCCTGTGGGAATCTATCATTCACGAGCATGACTGTCACAGAACAACAATTGAAAGCCTCCGTTCAGTGTCGCACCAAGGCCTTCCTGCTCGCGCAAGGAACACCGTCCATCGGAAACATTTATGGTGGACTGGACTCAACGGGAAGCTGGGAAGCTGAGTCGTTCGCGACGTTCCATTCCGCACGGCTTGCAGTGCAGTCATGCTGCATTTGAAAGGGCCCTGACCCGTCTGAATGTCTCACGCGAAACCAAGCGATGGTTGCCCGTGTGAGCTGCATGGATTCAGAGTGGAAGGACCGCTGCCGAAATTATCTCAAGGACTCCACACGACGAGGGGCGCAGCCGATTCAGACTGGAGGAAACCTGCCGGACTCGACCAGGATCTCTCGCAGCTTGATCCGATCGTTTGCATTAATGTTGAGGACCTGAACAGTGGTGGATCCACACTTCGTTTTACCCACAAGGACGGGCCCTATCTAGCGGAAGTGGCGGTGTTGTTCACGATAGTGAAAAAAGGGCCACGGTTTCGTCATGCAATCGCCCTGAGAGATTTGAGCCTTTCGATAGATTGCAGTTGTGGCAGCTCCAAGCCAGATTCGATGGATTGTCGTTACCACCGTGCTTAATCGGGATGATGTGCTCTAAGTGAAAGGCATAAGGCTCATCGTCTTCGTGGATGCGGCAGTACTCGCAGCGCCCTCGTGCTCGTTGCCTGACGAGGTCTCGCGTAGCGGAACCAGTCAAGATTTATTAGCGAGAATGATTCGCGCCTTTGCCTGCAAGATTGCGACAACATTGCCGGCCGTAACGTAGCGTTCGTATTCAGATCTTTCCGAGGGAGTCAAGTCGCCTTCATTGCACTTTCGAGCCAATTCGTCAACCCGAGCCTGCGTCTTACGGTCGGCCTTCAGCTTTACCAATTCTTCGGCAGCTTCGGCGTTCAGGCTTCGACTGACAGGTTCCAAGAGGCGTTCGAGAAGGTCGGCCGATCCATTACGGCTCTTCATGATGTCGATTATACCAGCGGTTCACGAGAGAGTTGGCGCGCTCATCTTATCGCCGAGCCAATTCCGAGTACCTGCAAAGAACATTCGCGAGTTTCATTTGTTTTGGCGTGTGACACTCCGGTTCCAGCAAGCGAGGGCTTGCGACCAGGATCCAGGCGCAGCGGGCACGGGAGGTGGCCACGTTGAAGCGGTTGGCGGCGTAGACGAACTCCAGGCCGCGCGGTGCGTCTTCGGGAGGAGAAGTCGCCATCGAGTAAGTAACCACTGGGGCTTCGTGGCCCTGGAACCTGTCGACGGATCCGATTTTCGCGCCCGGCAGACGCTGTCCTAGTTTGAATACCTGGGCGTTGTATCGGGAAACGATCAGGATGTCGCTGAGTTGAAGTTGGCGGGTTTGCCGTCGATGTCCGTCCAGCAGACGCCTGGTTACGTTAGTTGACGCACGATCTCCGCGACCTTATCGACTTCTTCATCGCTGCTGGTGACGGTGGTGAATTACCGGTACAAACCACAAACCGGCGCCCGCGAAATCGGTCGGTCCGCTTAGTTCCTGACGTTCCAGGCCGGCATGCGGATGAAGGCCGCCGTCATAGAACATCTGTGACGTGAATTGACAAATAGCCGGCGCCAGTCGCCAGGTTTCGGCGAGGAACAAACCCGCTTCGGGCGGCATTGTCTGATGATGACCAAGTATGCTGAAGCGCTGCGACGTCCGTGCCGGGCGGGTGAGCACCTTGAATGGCTGTTCCAGCTGTTGGGATCGCCGAGCAGGACGATGCTCTTACCCGCCTGTGCGACAGCCAAAGCTTCAGCTAAAGTGAGCTGGCCGGCTTCATCGATGAATAACACATCAACCGTTTCGGCAGATTCGGCTCGCGCCCAAAGCCACACCGTGCCGCCGACTTGGGCGGGGAGGGGAAGTCGCTGCTGCTGCCAGGGTCGTTGTATTCCGGTCGAGATGTTTGTCAACGATCCAGAGCGCATTCCTGGCTTGTAACAGCCGACGTTACTGCGGTACATACCTGCGCTGGAGGACTGACCATGCATAGTTTCATTTCGAGTTTGCTGAAGGAATTCGAAGAAGGGCACATGACTCGCCGGACGTTGATTCAATCGATTGCGTTGTCGGCTGCCGCGTGCTCCATCAGCGCGGAGGCGGCGAGCGCGGGGCCCACGACGCTGGGATTTCATACGATCGCCGTGAACCCTGTTTCGTATGACGTCACGGGCACGGATACGGCAAGGCGCGAGACTTTTACATCAAGCTCTTTGGGATGGACTATCCCGACGAGCACGACAATGGCGGCTCCGCTTATGAGGTGCTTGGACCGCGCGAAGCTGGAACATTCTTCATTACGCGCGGTCCGGTTCGCGATCCGAATGCCGCTCCGGCACCGCCTCGCGGCGATGCAGCAGGAGGCGGCGGTGGTGGTGGTGGACGTGGACGGGGTGGCGCCGGCGATGACGCCGCTCGCGGCGGACGAGGTGCTGGAGGCGCGGGTGGCGATGCGCCACAGCGCGGTGGCGGCGGGCAACAACAGCAACGGCGGGCTGCGATCGATCAGATTGCAATCACGGTCGCCAATTGGGACAAGAAGAAGGCGGAAGCGGCGCTGAAGAAGGTCGGACTCAATCCGCAACCTGACGGCGAAAGCTTCCACGTCGTCGATCCGTTTGGAATGGATCTGCAGATTTGCAGTCCGAAGATCAACACCTACTAACCGCCAGGGAGAAACCATCATGGAAAACTTCATCGCTCAAATGCTGAACCGGTTCGAAAGCGGCTCCATCAGCCGCCGCCAACTCATCAACACACTGGCTGCGGCGGTTGGGACCTTCGGCGCAACAGGCACGCTCGTCGCACAGGACGCTCCGCCGCAACGCGGGACGCAGCCGAAAACGAAAGCCCAGTTGGACAAGGTCGCAGAGCTGCAGGCCGCGCAGAAAGAAGCACCGTTCAAGGCAATGCAGATCAGCCATCTGCGCTACACCTGCGCGGATTACAAACTGTCTCGGGATTACTACCAGGAAGTGATGGGAATGCATCTCGTCCCGGGTTCCGACAATGGAAGCCAGTGCAAGCTTGCGTTCTATCCGAAAGGTGAAACACCGCTCGGGCAGCCCAAAGGCACGCCGTCGCCGTACGTGCTCATGCGCAACGGATATCAACCGCCTAGCGCTCCGCCGGATCCGACGAAGCCGCGCGTCAATTCGGGGCACATCGCCTACACCGTTCAATTCGACAAAGCATTGTCGAACGGAAAAGTCACCTGGGACAAAGGCACGACCGGAGATGCGAACGGCGCGCTCGAAGTCATGCGCGGCATTCTGACCAAACGCGGCCTGGCCAACGTGCGGCAGGATCAGGACACGAGCTTCCACGTCACCGATCCGAATGGCTATGATTTGCAGATTTCCGGCGTCGGCATGAATGGCTACACCGGCTGAGCGTTCTTGTCACAGGGTCGCTTTCCGCACGCAGGCGCGGCAGTAAGTTAGCCGGTGGTAAGCGCACGTTTTTTGTGCGCTTACCACTGCTGATGGGTATTATTCACCGCGAGCCTACCTTGCTCGTGCTGTGGGCCGACAGCGCAAGGTTTTCACCCTGAGAGCCGCATGACTGGAGAAGCTCACGCACATCAAACCCGTGACACTATGTCCAAAGAATGCTCGAGCGCACATTTTTACTTGCGTTCCGTAGTCGGATAGCGAGTCAATACTAACGTACCTAATTGATTGCGGGGGGTACGGAAGTGAACATCATCATGGACGATAAACAAGGAGCCGCCGATCTGGTTGAGCCGGCGCTACTCGCTGGTCAAGTCGAGTTACTCTACAAGCAGGCGCGCTGGGGTCTTTTGGCGACTCTGATGAACGCCGTTCTGCTTGCCTCCGGACTTTGGAATTCCATTTCAAAACTGCAGATCACTCTATGGGTTGCGACTGTCGCCGTTCTGTCTGTGGGCCGGTACTGGCTGACGCTGTTTTACCGCCGGTCCGACTCGCAGTCGGTGAAATCGGTCAAATGGAAGGGACTCTATCTGACGGGAGTGGCGCTAAACGGAACGTTATGGGGTGCAGCTGGTGTGCTTTTCTTTCTACCCGAAAGTTACATTCACCAAACTCTACTGGCGTTCGTGCTTGCCGGGATGAGTGCCGGAGCCGTTTCGGCCCTTTCACCGGTTCGCGGCGCCTCTTTCCTTTTCTTGTTGCCGGCGCTGATTCCGTACACGATTCGCGTTTTTGCCTTTGGTGGCCGGGATCACATGATCATGGGAAGCATGGTTCTGTTATTCGTGGCCGTAATGTGGATGATCTCGCATGGGCTGCACGACACCGTCGCAAAATCCCTGCGCCTCCGCTTCGAAAACCTGGATCTGGTCAATGGCCTCAGCCGTGCCCGCGATCTACAGGACGCCGCGCATCGCGCGCTGACGGCGGTAGTTGAAGAGAAACAGCGGGCGCAGAGAGAACTGGAGGACTCTCATCTGGAACTCGAGGGCCGCGTGGAAACGCGTACGAGGCAACTCGCCCAGATCGGCGAACGCCTCGAGATGGAAAAGGAGTTGTTCCGGATCACACTGGCAAGTATTGAGGATGGCGTCATCACGACCGATCGGATGGGTAAAATCACTTACCTGAACCCATCGGCCGAACGTCTTACCGGGTGGCGCAGCGTGGAAGTCGAAGGAAAGCCGCTCGCGACGGCGTTCCGCGCAGTTGCGATTGAAAGCGCCATTCATGCAGCGGCCGTCGGCCAACCGTGGTTTGAGTCTGTCCGCCCAGGCGTCGACGGACACTTCTTTCTGACCGACCGCAAAGGGGTGAGGCGAGACGTTCATCGTTCGGCCGCTCCGATACTGGATCGGCGAGGCGACACCGTTGGAACGGTTCTAACTTTTCGAGACATCTCCGAGGAGAGACAACTCGCCGAACGGTTATCTCATCAAGCGACACATGATGCGCTGACCGGTCTGGTCAACCGGCGCGAATTCGAACTGCGCCTCGATCGCGTGCTGCGTTCCGCAAAACCGAATGACCCGCAAGCGCTGATCTTCATGGACCTCGATCAGTTCAAAATCGTTAATGACACGTGCGGGCATGTCGCCGGTGACGAATTGCTCAGGCAAATTGCGGCGCTCATGCGAACCCGCATACGCGCGCGTGACACCTTCGCGAGGCTTGGAGGCGACGAGTTCGGAGTCCTGCTGGAACATTGCCCGTTGGACGAAGCTATCCGGATCGCGCATACCCTTCGTGAGCTCGCCCAGAGCTTCCGCTTCGCCTGGCAGCAAAAAAGTTTCATTGTCGGAGTCAGCGTCGGATTAGTCGAGATCACCGATGCGTGGGAGAGTTCAAATAGCTTGCTGCGCGCCGCCGACAGCGCGTGCTACATGGCGAAGCATCGCGGCCGAAACCGAGTCTACGTTTACAAGCCCGACGATCACATCATTGCCCGGCGCTTCGGCGAGATGCAGTGGATGCCGCGCATTCAGCAGGCGTTGGCCGACGGCAGGCTGCGGCTTTATCAACAACCGATCGTGCCGGTACGACAGGCCGTGAACGAACCTGAATTTGCCGAAGTACTCGTTCGCCTGCTGGACGAGCAGGGAGCCGTCGTCCTTCCGGGCGCCTTTCTTCCTGCCGCCGAACGTTACGGTCAGGTCAGCGCTATCGATCGATGGGTGCTGGCCGAAACCCTGAATGTCCTGAAATCGCACGGCAGCAGCCACCCGAAGATGATGCTCTCAGTGAACCTCTCCGGGCAGTCCTTCAGCGACGAAGACGTATTCGACTTCATCGTGGATCGAATCAAGTTCAGTGGGATCACGCCGTCGAGTCTGTGCTTCGAGATCACCGAAACCGCCGCGATCTCCGATTTCACGGGGGTCCTGCCTTTCATCGCGACCCTCCGGGAAATCGGCTGCCGGTTCGCTCTGGATGACTTTGGCAGCGGTTTGTCCTCCTTCGGATACCTCAAGACGTTGCCGGTGGACTTCATCAAAATTGATGGAAGGTTCGTTAAGGAAATCACAACCGGCCGCGTCAGTGAGACGATGGTCGAAGCGATTCACCGGCTGGGACATGTGATGGGCCTGAAAACCGTCGCGGAGTGGGTTGAGAACGCTGAAACTCTGGACAAGCTTGCCGCCATGGAAGTCGACTACGCTCAAGGTTTTCACCTGGGCCAGCCCAGGCCGATTTAAGCCATTTTCTTTATCCGAACCCATATGGCTTTCGTAATAGAATGCGCCACAGGAAAGCCATGAGAATGAAGAGGTTTATTGCTCCTACCTTCGTAATAACTTTATTGGTCATCTCCAGTACCCCATTTGCTCGTCAGTCTTCAATCAATACATCGCTGATGGCGGTCGACGCTCAGCGCGCGTTGATCACGCAGTATTGCCAGGGATGTCATAACGACTCGACGAAGTCGGGCAACATGACGCTCTCGACACTGGATCTCGCACACATCGAGCGCAGCGCCGGTCAAGCGGAAAAAATCATCAAGAAGCTGCGCGTTGGACTGATGCCGCCCGCAGGCGTGAAACGGCCGGACCGCGAAGCCGTCAACGCGTTCGTCAGAACTCTTGAAACCGAACTTGAGGCGGCAGCGGCGAGCAATGTCAATCCCGGAGCAAGGCCGTCGCAAAGACTGACTCGCACCGAGTACGCAAACTCGATACGGGACATGCTGGGTATCGAAATAGACGCGGCGAAGTATCTTGCCGCCGATACCGTCAGCGAAGGTTTCGACAACATTGCCGACACGCAAACGCTGTCCGCGTCCATGATGCAGGGTTACTTGCGCGCGGCCGCGCATATCACCATGGAGGCTCTCGGGGACCCGAATGCCGAACCCGCATCCACTGTTTTCAAGGCGAATGTCCTGGCGACGCAGCTGCGGCACGTGGAAGGCACCCCGATGGGCACGCGCGGAGGCGTTTCGTTCGTGTTCAATTTTCCGGCGGACGGCGAATACAACATTCGATCGTTGATGTGGGCGGAAGACGAAGGCCGGTTGTACGGCGCGATGTCGCCCGAGGAAAACCTCGACGTCTCGATCGACGGAGAGCGCGTCGCACTGCTGACCATCCCACGGACTTTGAATGAAGGTCAGCCGCCAAACGGACTCTACGCCGGGCTCAGCGCGAACACCGGTCGAATCTTCGTCAAAACCGGACCGCACCGGGTTGCTGCCGCGTTCATTCAAAGGCGAAGTGAGATTTTCGAGGACGATGTTGCGCCTATTGAGAACACCCTCATCGACACCGATATGGGAACCGACGGCGAATTGACCGCGATGCCTCACGTCCGCGAAGTCGAAATCACCGGCCCGTTCAACAATGCCGGCGTGTCCGATAGTGCGCCGCGACGTCGGGTATTCATTTGTCGTCCTTTGAGTGCGGATGAAGAGATTCCTTGCGCGACCCGCATTATTCAGAACCTGGCGCGCCAGGCATATCGACGGCCGTTGACCGACACCGACACGAAAGGGCTGATGAAGTTCTACGAGCAAGGACGGACCGACGGCCGTGCATTCGAGTCGGGCATTCGTCGCGCCATGGAGGCGATTCTCATTAGTCCAGGTTTTCTTTTTAAGCTCGAGCCGATGCCCGCGAACACCGCGGCAGGTCAGATCTACCAAATCAGCGATGTCGCTCTGGCGTCGCGGCTCTCGTACTTTCTTTGGGGTACGTATCCCGATGAAGAGCTTCTCACCGCCGCCGCCCAAGGGCGATTGAAGAATCCGGCCGATCTCGAAAAGCAAGTGCGCCGCATGCTTGCGGATCACCGATCAATCTGGCTTTCGGAAAAATTCGCATATGAATGGCTTCGACTCGGAGATCTGCTGAAACTCGAACCGGATCCCGGCTATTACCCGATGTATGACCGGACGCTGACGATGTCTCTGTTGCGGGAGACCGAACTGTTTTTCAACAGTATGGTTGCGGGAGATCGCAACGTTTTGGACCTCCTCACTGCCGATGATTCGTTCGCCGACGAGCGGTTGGCATTGCATTACGGACTGCCGAACATTCGAGGTTCTCAGTTTCGACACGTTGTCTTCCAGGAAGACTACCGGCGCGGCCTTTTAGGGAAGGGCGCGATTCTGGCGCTCACATCGGTTGCCGACCGGACGTCGCCGGTGTATCGAGGCAAGTGGATCATGAGCGTTCTTTTCGGAACGCCGCCGCCTCCTCCGCCTCCGGTTGTACCCACGCTGAACGAGACGCCCGCGGTAACTTCGGAGAAGATCCTGACCGTTCGCGAGCGCATGGAAATGCATCGTGCCAACGCGGCGTGCAGTTCATGCCACCGGATGATCGACCCGCTCGGGCTTGCCCTCGAGAACTTCGACGTGACCGGCCAGTGGCGGACATGGGACAAAACTTACGCGATCAATGCGTCCGGTGAGCGCGTCCATACGGGTGGAGTCGCCATCGATCCGAAAACGCAGATGTTTGACGGCACATCGCTGGACGGGCCGGCAAGCCTGCGTCAGGCGATCCTGTCGCACTCGGATGCTTTCATCGAAACACTGACCGAACACCTGATGGAATTCGCGATTGGGCGAAGAGCCGAGTATTTCGACATGCCTGCTATTCGTGAGATCACGCGTGACGCCGCGAAGAACAACAACCGATTCTCGACGTTGGCTCTGGGAATCGTCAAGAGCGCCGCATTTCAAATGGGCCGGGCGACAACCGAGACGGTCGCTCATTGACGAATGGAGTGAGTGTGAGCCCGACAGGGCGAAACCGGAAATAAAAGGAGAAGAATGTTCGTAACAAGAAAACACATTTCGCGCCGCACCGTCCTCCGCGGTATGGGCGTTACACTCGGATTGCCGTTCATGGAGTCGATGCTTCCGGCGATGACACATGGTGCCGCCGCATCTCAGTCTCCGGTGCGAGTCGTCTGCGCGGAAATGGTCCACGGCTCTGCAGGATCCACGAAATACGGCATCGAAAAGAACATGTGGTCTCCGTCCCAGTCCGGCAGGGAATTTGACCTGACGCCGAGCAGTTTGCTGCCGCTGGATCCGTGGAAGGAGTACCTGACGATCGTGAGCAATACCGATATGCGGCCTGCCGAAGCTTACGATCCGCCGGAAATCGGAGGCGATCATTTCCGATCGAGCTCGGTATTTCTGACACAGGCGCATCCGAAGCAGACCCAAAGTTCGGACGTCCGATCCGGAACGTCATTCGATCAACTGTATGCTCAGAAATTCGGTCAGGACACGCCGATTCCGTCCCTTCAGCTTGCGATTGAGAGTGCGGAGGGATCCGGAGGCTGCGATTACAACTACTCGTGTGTGTACCTCGACACGATCAGCTGGGAATCGCCCACAAAGCCGCTGACCATGGTTCGCGATCCGCGAATGGTGTTCGACCAACTATTCGGCGTCGGAACCTCGGCCGAACAACGGGCGGCGCGGCGACGAGCCGATCGCAGCATTCTGGATTGGATTTCGATCGAAATGGCAAGTTTGAAAACGACGCTCGGCCCCGCGGACCGGACACGCTTCGACGATTACACCGAAAACATCCGCGAGATCGAGCGTCGCATCACCAGAATCGAACAGCAGAACGCCAGTGGTGAGTTGCGCGACCTGCCGCTGGCTCCGATCGGCGTGCCCGACAATTGGGCCGAGCATGTGAAACTGATGTTCGATCTCCAGACCATAGCGTTTGCCGGCAACATTACTCGCGTGTCGGCCGTCAAGATGAGCCGCGACGTCTCGGGCCGCACTTTTCCGGAATGCGGCGTCACGGCGGGGTTCCATAGTGCGTCGCACCACGGCGACAACCCGCAGCGGTTGGTGCAGTATTCGCAAATCAACAAGTATCACGTCAGCACGCTTGCCTACCTTGTCGAGAAGCTTCAGAAGACGAACGACGGCGACGGATCGCTTCTGGATCACAGCCTGATCGTTTACGGATCGCCAATGGGAAATTCCAACCTTCATAACCACAAGCGAGTGCCGATGATTCTTGTGGGGCATGCAGGCGGACAGGTGAAAGGCCACAACCACGTCATGGCGGAAGACGGTACACCCGCTGCAAACATGTACCTCACACTGTTGCGCCGGCTCGGCGTCGACGTAGACAGTTTCGGCGATAGTACGGGCGAGTTGGAATTGTAGGTTTCCGAATTCGAGGAGAAACGCATGTTGCGTCGTAGAAGAATTATCGGGGTGCTGTTGGTTGGCTTGATCTGTGCATCACTGATTTCCGCATGGATTCTCGCGTCGTCCGGCGATACGAGAGTCGCCGACGCCGCGATGAGAAACGACCTCGAGGCGGTGCGGTCGCTGCTGAAACAGGCCGCCGACGCGAACTCGTCACAGGGTGACGGCATGACCGCGTTGCATTGGGCGGCGGTAAACGGCAATGCCGAGATGGCCCAGCTTCTGATTTACGCTGGTGCGACCGTGAAGTCTTTAACGCGCATCGCCTCTTACACGCCTCTTTACCTTGCGGCTCAACATGGAAACGCGAAAGTGGTGGATGTTCTGTTGAAGGCCGGCGCCGATCCAAAAGCGGCCGCAGCCGGCGGTGTCACTCCTTTGATGATGGCCGCCAGCTCTGGTGACACCGACACCATAAAAGCGCTCCTGGAGTACGGTGCCGAAGTGAACGGGAAAGAGACCGTCAACGGGCAAAGCGCGATGGTTTTTGCTGCGGCTTTCAATCGTCCGGATGCGATCAAACTCCTCGCTCGATACGGCGCCAGCGTCGACAACAAAAGCAACCTGATCAAACGTGTTCAGGATCCGCTGACGGATCGGAACGCGCCACCGCCGCCTCCTCAATCCGGGCAGCAACCGGCGCCACGCGGGCAAGGCGGCCGCGGTACTCCTCCGGCGCCTGCCGGGCAACCGCAGATCGGCCAGGTGCAAGGTCAGCAAGCCTTGAATGTTCCTCGCGATCCGACGCGAGCCGGCGGAAACCCGAAGGGAGAACTCACTCCTCTGATGTATGCCGTGCGGCAGGGTAATGCGGAAGCGGCGGCGGCCTTACTGGACGTCGGCGCAAAGATCAACGAAGTGAACGCGGACGGGAGTACGGCTCTTTTGCTCGCAGCGATCAACGGCCACTTCGATGTGGCGAAGCTGCTCGTCGAGAGGGGCGCCGACGTCAACATCGCGAGCGTCGACGGCACGACGCCGCTCTATGCCGTGTTCAACATTCAGTGGGCACGCAAGACTCTGCATCCTCAGCCCACAACTAAATACGAGAAGACGCACTATCTCGAACTCGCGAAGGTGATATTGGATAAAGGCGCGGATCCGAACGCAAAGTTGAAAAAGGATCTTTGGTACAACGGGTTCGGTTTCGCGCTCGACAGCACGAACGCCACAGGCGCGACCCCGTTCTGGAAATGCGCCGACGTGGCGGATGTTGATGGAATGAAGCTGCTCGTTTCACGAGGCGCAGATCCGAACGTCAGGAATATCGATAACATCACACCGCTTCTTGTCGCGTCCGGCGCCGGCTACCACGGAAACGACGATATCGTCACTCCGACGGGCCGCATGGCAGCGGTACGCTATCTTGTCGACGAACTTCATGCCGACGTCAATGCTGTCGACGGCCGAAATGACGCGCCTGCGCCGCCCGCTCCGGCTGCGCCACAGGCCGCGGCGCCCCCGTCTCCTCCTCAACCACCGCCTGGTGGACAACCTGCACCGGCCGGGCAACAGGCCGCGCTGCCTCCGCAGCAGCAGATGATGAACTTCCAAGCACGAAATCCGCCGGGCGGCTACAGCGCGCTTCACAATGCGGCGCACCGCGGCGACAACGAGATGATCCTCTTTCTGGTTTCGCGAGGCGCGCGTGTGGACGCGGTTGCCAAAAATGGGAACACGGTCGTCGACATGGCGAACGGTCCGCGACAACGCGTCCAACCATTCGCCGAAACCATCGCTTTGCTTGAAGCGCTCGGCGCCAAGAACAATTACAAGTGCGTTTCCTGCTGATGATTCTGGCGTCCCTTTTTTTTCTGGCTTCCGCGCTTTTCGGCCGCCGTCAGGACGTTGCCGGCCTGACCGATTTCCCGGTGCCCGCCTGGCCTGCGAACGGCATCGTCGACGCGTCGCTCAAGGATCGCTACGTTTTCGTCGATCTCGCGAAGAACGAGTACGTCATCGCCTATCCGGAAAACCTCGGGACCGATGCATTCGCCACAAATCCCGGCCGCATGAAGATCACTCGATACGAGCTTCTGCGAAACGTGGCGCCGCAAGTTTCCGTCGCAATTGCAGCGTCGAACTCCGGCCGATACCGATACGCATACACCGTGGCGAACGGTGCGACGGCGACACAGTCCATCGACACGTTCGTTGTCGCGCTCTCCGATCGTTCTTCCACCGATACCGTCAAGCAGCCCGATGGCTGGTTTGGAATCGTGCAGAAACGCAGGGCATTCAAGTTAAAAAACCCCGAATGGATCAAGGGCAGCGCGGCCGCCATCTGGTCTTTCCAAAAAGCGGAGCAGGTGATCAAACCGGGATCGTCAAAAACCGGTTTTGATCTCGAAAGCGACCTGAGACCGGGTTTCACGGTCGCGTATCTTCGCAAATCGGAATCGGTGGAAGTGAAATACACAACACAGGGCAACGTGCCGAAAGAAGTAAAGGATCAACTCGATCAACTGTTGCAGCTCGAGTACAACAGCCGCACGATCCTGACGTTTGGGCCGAAATTTGACAAGGCGGCAGACAGCCGGACGATTGCCGAAGACTACGTGCAAGGCATTGTCACGCTAAGCCGCGCAGGCGCGCTTGATCTCAGCTCCGAGTTTGTCAGAACCGTCATGGCCGAACTGACCGCGATCAAGCCGGGCGTGAACACGCCTTTGAGGATACCGACCGAGCCGGTGACACCGGCGGAAGCGGATCTCTTCAACGCAGTCAAAGTCAGCTTCAGGGTGAATTAGTCCTTATGGAATACAGACGTGAGGTTGTCGACGTTAAAGAATCGCCGATGATTCAGATTGCCGCGCTTGCCGAGAGTTTGCCGGATGTCATCAAGCTTTGCTACGGCGAATCGGATTCCCCGACGCCCGAGTTCATCTGCCGCGCCGCCTACGACGCCTCGCTGGCGGGCCATACCGGATATACGCATACCTCCGGGAGCCGGGACTTCCGGGAGGCGATAGCGTCGAAGTGCTTCGAGCTGCAGGGAATCCAATGCAACCCTTCGCAGATCGTCGGAACGATTGGGGCATCGGCAGCGATTTTTGTTGCGGCGCGAACATGCGTTGGACCGGGAGACAATGCCATCGTCATAGCGCCGACTTACGCCATCTTCGCGACCAACGTCGCGATGTCCGGGGGCGAGCCTCGATTGGTCTCTCTGGTTCGCGACGGCAATCGCTTCCGTCTCGATATGGATCGAGTTCGCGAGGCGATCGACAGGAACACTCGAATGCTGATCGTGAACAGCCCTTCGAATCCGACAGGTTGGGTTATGACGGCTGAGGAGCAAAAGGCGCTGGTTGAGATTGCGAGACGTCACGACCTCGTCATCCTCAGCGACGAAGTCTACGAGCGATTGAGTTTCGAAAACGAAGTTGCGCCGTCGATCGCCCGATTCGATGAAAAGCTCGAGCACGTGTTGGTCGTCAACAGCTTGTCGAAGACGTACAACATGACGGGATGGAGGCTGGGCTGGGCGATCGGCAACGAGCGCCTGATCGGTTTGATGACGAAAGCCGCGGAATTCATAACATCAAATCCCGCGACGCCGACGCAGCAGGCAACCATCGTGGCGCTGCGCGACGGTGAAGCTTATGTTCGTCAAGTCCGCCAGGAGTACGCAAGCCGCCGCGCGCTTGTCATGAAGGAACTGGCCGGCATTCCCGGCGTGTCCCTTCCCATACCGGAGGGCGCGTTCTACGCGTTTCCGCAGATCGAAGGTTTGAAGGATTCGACGACCCTCGCTCGACGGCTCGTCGCCGATGCGGGAGTCGCCATGGCGCCCGGCGTCGCGTTCGGACCATCGGGTGAAGGTTATATTCGTCTTTGTTTCGCGTCCTCGGAGCAGACGCTGACCACGGCTTTGGATCGATTCAAGCGGTTCATGCGGTCACTGGAGCGACATTCGAATGACGTCCGAGTATGACGTGATCCTTCCGCCGTTGAATGCTTTCACGGTCTCGGCCATCGAAAACAGCAGCATCTGAGATCGCATGAAGCTGAATCCGCCGTTGAAATATCCCATTCCATTCCCGCTGAAGTACGACCGAATGAACGTACTCGAGGAATCCAGCGGCAGGGTTGCGACATTGTTGTAAAACTTTTTCCAGTTTTCGGGGTCCTGGAACAGGTACTGTTCGACATTCGAGAGATAGAACGCGGTCACCGTCGCTTCGTGTTCCTTAAGGTATTTGCCAACGGCGCGAATCGCCTTTGGTCCGGCGAAGTCGCCGACCAGCGGAACGATGAGATTGCGTTTGTGGAGCGTCCTGAGCGCCTGAAAGTTTTCATCACTTCCCATGTAGCTGCGATTCGCCCCTTCGCCATCGTCGGTCAGCATCAGGTCCTCGTAGCTGGGCATACGTCCGCGCCCGCCCCCGTAGGAGCTGAATGAATAGGTGATTTGAGGGCCGGCATCGAAGAATGCCTTGTACACGTAGTTGATGCTTTGCTCGTCGGCCGGCGTCAGTTTGAATCCATGATCGATTTCAAGACTCTTGATCAAAGCTTTGGAGTTGGTCTCGAAGAGGTTCTCATCCGCAGCGGCATCGTCGTAAGCCGTGAACAGTTCGGCCGCAGTCGCAGTAGGTTTCAAGCCCTGGGGCCTCGGACGGGAGAACAACCGCGACAAAAAGTCGGCACGATCCTGCGACAATTCGATCAGCGCCTTGTACATCAGGTGCTGCATCATGTTCTGCCGCCGAATATCGAAGATGAACGCAATCTTGGGTTGTAGCGCGATGATGTAAGTAAAATTCTGATCGGGACCAACACCAAGGTAGACGCCACCACTTTTCGTTGTCTTCTTCAAATCCGAAATGACGAATTGAAACGTTTCTTCGTTGGAGACGAAGTTGTCGGACCGAAAGTACCCGCCCGCCTCGGAGAAATCGGTAGTGAGCTTCCAGAACGAAGCGTCTGAAAGTTGTTTGGGCAGTTCCTCGGCCGCAACCAGCGATCCGGAAGCGGACCACAGAAGTCCGGCAAGTCCGAACGCAGCGAGGACCGCGATCACGAGCAGGTGATGTTCATTCTTGAGCATTATTGAATTTGCAGCGGCAGCGGCTGGCCGCCAATGGTGTAGGTTTGCAGGGTGCCGGTCGACGCAAGTCCGGTGGCGCCGTAAAGGATGAATTGAGTCGTGTAGCCGCCGGAGTCGGCGACCTGTGGAAACACGAGAGAGTTGGATGAAACCGCCGCCGCCTCATCGACTGGAGGAACCGTTGCGCTCAGGAGGTCGCCGCGAGTGTTCACGCGAAGCCGCAAACCCATCATGGTGATCACCCCGGTAGTCGTGACTCGCAGTAAGCCCTGAAACGTTGTGGGCATTGTTGGAAACTGCTGGGTGAGGTACGTCGCGATTTTGCTGTTCGGATCGAGCGTAATCGTCTTCTTGGGGATTCCGCTGGAGCTGCCGTCGAGCCGAGTCAATTCGAGATCGATGCTAATGGTTTGTGAAGTGGAGGTATTCAGAATCGCTAATCCCGATTGCACCGAACCGACGGCTCCGATCGCGCCTGATGTTTCGATGTACGATCGAAAGCGGCTGCCTTTGATGCTGGTAATTCCCGACTCCGAAACAACGACATTGTTCTGCCGGTAGCCAAAGACGGCGAGCGCTTCCGGCGTCGATCCGGTGGTCGGTGTGATGCGTATATATCCGGTTTTCGTGACCGAGCCGGTTCCGTTTATCGTAAACCGGAGCGCATTCTTCCCGTCAATCGAATACGGAACAGAGTTGGCTGTGAAACCGGCGAACGGAACGTCGATGGGATTGCCGGAATCGTTGAGAAAGTCGATCGTGCCGCTTTCCAATCCTCCGGAAGAATTCATCAGCACGATTTGCGATCGCCAGCCGCCCTCAACCGCGAAATGAGCAAGGTACGATGTGGCCGTCGACGGCGTCACAGAAAGATCGATGATGGGCAGCGTCGTGGTGAGGAATTCGCTGCGCTCATTCACGTAACCCCGCAGCGCAGTGATGCCCACCGGCGCAGTCGAACGGAGCTCAAGGTCGCCGACGGAATTCACGAGCAGCCCCCAGGGAAGCTCGTCGACGAAAGCGGCGCTCTGACCCTGCGGCGGAAGAGTGAATTTACCGAACGTGGTGGCAAAACCCCGGATTGCATCGTAGAACGTGAAATTGATTTCAACGTTGCTATCGTTGGGATTGGCCACGGCGACACCAGTCCTTATCGGACCGTTCAACTCGACAAACACCAACGCCGACGTCACGGCAGTCGTGGCCGGCACTGTTGCTTCCGAAATGACCGCGGTCCCCTGACGTTGCCCAAAGACGGCGAATCCCGCCGGAGCGTTTGTACCGGCGGCCGGCGTGTATCGCGCGGATCCGACAGTAATCGACGCATTCGCGCCCGACGACGAGCGGGCTACGCCGCCGCTTGCCGGCACGCTGACGCTGTAGGTCGCATTTCCGATCGTGCCGCCGCAGACGTTTCGATTTGAAGAAGTGTTGCGCGGGATGGGTCTCGCCGAATAAAAATCGTCGCTGTTGGAATCGGTATCGGTGCAACCGCCCCCCGCACGAAAGATGCCGGTAACGCTATCGAGCGAGGGCCCTGTCCCGCCAGTACAGCCGCTCGCGGAACCGTAGCTCATGATGTCGACGATCGTGTCGTCCGTGGGGCAGGAATCCATCAGTTGAGCCGCGTTGTTGACGATCGCGAGCCGGCCGCCGAAAGTCTGGATTGCAAGACTGGTCGTGCTTTGCGGCGTCGGCAGCCCGTAAAGCCCGACATCAAAGTTCGAAGACGCTCCGGCTACAAGGTAATACTGACCCGGGGCGATGCTTCCGGTTAGATTGACCGATTGCCACGTGCCACCGGACACACCGTAAACCTGAACCGTGTAACCCGTAACGTTTACGGTCGTCGTGCCGAGATTAAATAATTCGATGAAATCGTTTCGTAATCGAGATTTTGCGTCCTGTGACGAATATACCTGACTGATCACAAGAGACGTCGATGCGGTATGGCCAACTGTGGAAGTCAAAAGGATCGCGAGCAACGCAGAGAGGACCGAAACGCGCCATCGAAGCTGCATTCACCACCTTCTTTCCCTTTTTGTTTAAGTTTTGATTATACGCATAGCCCCGCACAGATGTTACCCGTCTGGTACACTACGGCTTTCTTTAATTCTTTTGACGGGAGTCAGTATGGATCGCACCGCTTTTCGCGAAAATATTCTCGAACTCATTCGCCGCACGTCCGCCTTCCTTCCACCAGACGTGGAGAACGTCATCAACCTGCAGCGCAAGCTGGAAACGTCTGGTTCGAAAGCCGAGTTCGCGCTGGAACTCGTGGCTCAAAACATCGGCCTCGCCAAGGCGCGATCTTTGCCGATCTGCCAGGACACGGGAACGATCAACTTCTTCTTCGAGACACCGCGCGGGGCCGATCAGATCGAAATGGAGGAACTTTGCAAGGACGCTGTGAAGGAAGCGACGAAGAAAGGTTACTTGCGTCAGAACTCGGTCGATAGCGTCGACGGGACAAACACCGGTGACAACCTCGGGCCCGGCAGTCCCGTCTTTCACTGGGAACAGACGCGCGATTCGAACGTCCACGTGCGGCTCGTTCTCAAGGGCGGCGGTTGCGAGAACATGAGTGCCCAATACAGCCTGCCGATAGAAATACAAGGCTCTCGCGCCGACAGAAATCTGGAGGGTGTCCGCGCGTGTATTCTCGACGCGGTTTGGAAGGCGCAGGGAAAAGGATGCGGTCCGGGCTTTTTGGGCGTTGCCATCGGTGGAGATCGCGCATCGGGCTTTGAATTTGCGAAGCGTCAGCTGCTGCGGATGGTCGACGACACGAGTCCGGATTCGGCACTGGCCGCACTCGAAGCACGGATTTTGAAAGAGGCAAACACGCTGGATATCGGGCCGATGGGGTTCTCCGGAAAATTCACCGTCGGCTGCTGCAAGATCGGCAAGCTGAATCGTCTGCCGGCCTCGTTCTTCGTTTCTGTGGCCTACATGTGCTGGGCGTACCGGAGGCGTGGCGTTGTTCTAAACGCGGACGGCAAAGTCGTCGAATGGCTTTATCAGGCTCCGCACGAGTTTCAACACCGCGAAGAGATGCCGGATCTGACGCTGCCTGCGGCGGAAGTGGTACGCCTTTCGACTCCCTTGCGAGACGATGATGTGCGTCAACTGAAGGTTGGCGACGTCGTTCTTCTCGATGGTGTTGTATTCACCGGACGCGACGCCGTGCACAAATACCTTCACGATGGAGGCGAACTGAGCGCCATCCAGAACGGCGTCATCTACCACTGCGGTCCCGTTGTACTGAACGAAGGAGGGCAATATCGAGTCGTCGCCGCCGGTCCGACCACGTCCATTCGCGAGGAGCCCTACCAGGCCGACATCATCAGGAAGTTCGGCGTCAAAGCCGTCGTCGGTAAGGGCGGAATGGGGGCTAAGACACAACAGGCTTGCAAGGACTATGGCTGCGTTTATCTTCACGCCATCGGCGGCGCCGCGCAGATCTATGCTCAGTGTGTCCAGAGGGTGCTGAGCGTGAGGTTGGAGCAGTTCGGCAGCCCCGAAGCGGTCTGGGAACTCGAGGTCCGCCACTTTCCCGCTGTGGTCACGATCGACGCGCATGGCAACAATCTCCAGCAGGTCGTGACGGATCGTTCGAAGGAACTTCTCGCCGCAACGTTGTAGCGGACACCAACTCGAGTTATGGAATGATCTCCTTCACCCGGCCGACAATGCCGTTCTCCAGCATGACTTTGATGCCGTGCGGATGGCTGGGCGAATTCGTAAGGATGCGCTGGACAATTCCTTCGGTCCGCTTGCCAGAACCCTGGTTCTGTTTCTCCACGACTTGCACCTTCATCCCGGGCCGAATTTCGGCTCGAACTTTACCGTCCATCCCAGATTCTCCTCCGTCCCGAAATTTGCTACCTTTAACATGTTCGCTGGTTACAACCATCAACCTAAAACGTCTTAAGCATCATGAAAAAGTATGGAATGTTTGTTTGTCTGTTACTGGCAGCGTGCTCGGCCCCGCCTGAAAAGAAAGCGGATACGCCTGCACCGGCCGTGCAGGCGCCTGCGCCTGCTCCGACTCCTCAACCCGAAGTTCGCCCGGCAGAGGTCAAGCCGGAAGCGGTGTCTGCGCCAAAGGTATCATCAAAGGCGCCAACACCGTCCAGGACCGTGGCGAAGACTGCGCCTGCTCCGGTAACGTCTCAACGGCCAACGGCGTCAGCGGGATCTCCAACGGCGGCATCGATCCCTACGCCAGTGCCGACTCCACCGGCGAACACTGGTGAACCGACACGAGTCGCCAGAAGCGCGCCGATCGACATTCCACCGCCTCCACCGCCGCCGGCTCCGGAGCCGCGGCATGTGACATTGCCGTCCGGGACGCTGATCAACGTGCGAATGATCGATTCGATTGATTCGGGTTCGGACCATGTCGGACAGTCTTTCCGGGCTTCGCTTGCAAGTGCAATCATGGCCGGAAATGAAACACTGATTCCGAAAGGCGCGGATGTTTACGTCAAACTCGTCGACGTGCATTCGGCGGGCAACATGACCGGCACCAGTGAATTGAAGGTCCAGTTAGACCGCCTGTTTGTCGACAAGAAATCCTATACCGTGGCAAGCAACACCTACACGGAAACCGGAGCCTCGCAGACCAAGAAGACCGCCAAAACCGTAGGCATCACATCGGCGATCGGCGCAGCCATTGGCGCGATTGCCGGAGGTAAAAAAGGCGCTGTCATCGGCGCAGGCGCCGGAGCGGGATCGGGTGCGGCGATTGAAGCCGCTACCAAGGGCGCGCAGGTTCGAATTGAATCCGAATCTGCGATGACATTTCGACTCGAAGCGCCGGTCGAACTGACTCTGCCGCCAAACCCATAATATTTGGATCAAATCGCTAACCAAAACCAACAACGGAGGGGTGAATGAAGTTGCGTCTCGTTTCGTTAATGTCCGTACTGCTTTGTCTCGCGATTGGCTTATCTGTGTCTGGTCAGGGAAAAAAGGCCGGGGCTTCCGATCCGGTCACCGGGACCTGGGCGGGTGACTGGGGGCCGAGTACAAGTGATCGAAACCAGGTATCAGTGGATTTGAAGTTTGACGGCAAGGCTCTAACCGGCAATGTCATGCCTCCGGGCCAGAGTCCGATCGCGATTCAGAAGGGAACCTTCAACGCTCAGACCGGCGCCGTTCACATGGAAGCAGATGCGCCCGGCCGTGGCGGGACGCTTCACTTCGTCATCGACGGCAAGTTGGATAAAAACGTCATGACCGGCAGTTGGAATCACGATAGAAGCAAAGGCGATTTCAAGATCACCAAGAAGTAATCTGTTCGGATGAGAATAGGGAATCACCGCAGAGGCGCAGAGAGATTAGACCGAAAGCTCTTTGCGCCTCTGCGGTGATTCCCCATTGACACCCGACAGAAATCCTCCCCCGCCATATCCTCCTTCGTTTTGCGAATTGACTCCCAACAAAGTGCGGTGATAACTTCCGCCTCAACAAGTTCGCGATAAGAGAGAGGTCGGCTGTAGCGCACCCCCTTAATAAGACTGCAGAAGACCCGGTCAACAACTCATGTCATATGGAGGTGGTGGGATGCATTCCCTCAGAAAAGTATTTCTTTTGGTGGCCGTTCTTTGTATGTCGGCCGCGTCCTTTGCTCAGACTTCCACAACAAGGATTTCCGGAACGGTATACGATCCGTCCGGTGCTGTCGTCGGTGGTGTCGACGTGACGCTTCTGAATGAATCGACAGGAGTCACACAGACACAAATCACCAACGAAGTCGGGCTTTACGCATTTCCTGCGATCGCGGCGGGAACATACACGGTAACTGTCGAAATACCCGGCTTTAAAACATCCAAGCGCACGGGGATCGTTCTGAACGTAGGAACGCCCGCAGTACAAAACTTCACTCTCGAGGTTGGCGGAGCGACCGAAACCGTCAGCGTCGAGGCCGCCCAGCTGGCCGTGAACACGACGTCTGCAACGTTGGGCAATATCATTGAGCACATCACGATCACGACGCTGCCTTTGAACGGGCGGAATCCGTTGAACCTGATCGTGCTGGAGCCCGGTGTCGTGCAGACCGGTTCGACCGGCGTCAATGTCAACGGCATGCGCCCTCAGTCCGGCAACGTGACGATCGACGGCATTGAGGCGAACGAAGCTTCGAATCCAACGCCGGTCAACAACGTTTTCCGAATCAACCCGGATAACGTTCAGGAATTCAAAGTCACGACAAGCAATCCGACAGCAGAGGAAGGCAGAAACGCCGGCCTCAACGTGACGATGGCGACAAAATCGGGCGGCAACGATTATCACATCACGATGTCGGAGGCTTTCCGCAATACCGTTCTGAATGCGAACGAGTCTTTCGCCAACGCACTCAACAATACGCGAACGAATATCAAGTCGAATCAATACAGCGTCGATTTCGAAGGACCGATCGTCAAGGGAAAAACGTTTGTGTATGGCGCGTGGGCCGGCCAGAAAGTGAATCTGCAGCTCGCGATCGATAAGGCATTCGGAAGTATTCCGACGCTTTACACTCCGACACTGCTCACCGGCAAATACCGCTACTTTGTTGCGGATCCGGCGAATCCCTTTGTCATTAACGGGACACGGATTACCGGAAACTCAGCGTTGCTTGTGAACAGTGATGGATCACTCGCCGCCGGTGTGCGCAATTGCACTTCGTCGGCAGACAGGAACTGCATCCAGACTTACGACATCTTCGCTAATGATCCGCTGAAGATCGGCGGAGACGCGCAGGTTCTGGCGCTCTTGAAGAGTTACCCGCTGCCGAACAACTACGTCAGCAGCGGCGATGGCTTGAACACGGCCGGTTACCTGTGGAACACACCGTTCCAGGTGCGTGGCCCGCGACAGATCCTTCGCGTCGACCACAATTTCAATTCGAACAACAGCATGTTCGTGCGCGTGCTTTGGGCGGAAGAGCAGCAGTTGAAAGGCGATCCGTTGAACAGCCGTCCGGCGATCTATCCCGGATTCCCGCCTCGCGGTGAAGTGCTTCGACCGGCACAGAACTGGGCGGCGTCGTGGCGCAAAGTGATCAATCAATCGATGGTGAATGAACTCACGCTTGGATATGCGCGGTTCAAGTTCACGTTCACGTACATCGATTCAACGCCGGATCCGAGCAAGCTGCCACGCTTCACTTTGAACGGCAGCAGCACGGGCACGGATAACCCAACCGTGCATTACGTCAACCAGCCGCACTCGATTCGCTGGCTGAATACGCCCCAAATCATCGATAACTTCTCCTGGATTCACGGCGCCCATCAGATGAAGTTCGGCGGCAATATCCGCTTCTATCAGCAGAACAATCAAAATGGAGGCGGCAACAACAACACCGTGCCGTCAATCTCCCTTAGTTCCAGCTTGAACCCGCCGGGAGCGGCGTTCAACACACCGGCGCTGGCGACAAGTACCGTGGCCGGAATATCCAGTGTCGACAACACGCGACTTCTTGGCTCGATCAATAACCTGTTGGGAATTCCCGCGCAGTTAACGGCACGATTCATCAGCAACCTTAACAACGACACCTTCAATCCATCGCGGACGAGCGATTACTACTCTGTATGGTCTACGGGTGAGCGGCTGCACCAGATCAATGGATTTGCGCAGGATGAATGGAAAACGCGGAAGAACCTTACTCTGACGTATGGTGTCCGATGGGAATGGAACCGGCCGGCAACGGAGTCGAGCCAGCCCATGTACGTTCCCGACAGAAATCCTGATGGCTCCGCAGGAACTGTAACGTTCATTCGCACGGACCGCTGGTGGAAGCGATCCAACGTTACCGCGTTTGCGCCGCGCATCGGATTGAGTTTCAGTCCGTTTGGCGACAAGACGGTGCTCCGCGCGGGTTACGGAATCTCGTTTGACCCGGTCTCGACGTTTTTCGCGACCGGGCTTGCGAATACCGTGCCCGGTGCAACATTCGCGTGCGTCGCGAATGTCAGCGGCGCAACAACGACGGGATGCAATACCGTTCCGAACAACGTACGGTTGTCCGGTGGTTTCCCGGTGGAGTTGCCGCCCCCGACTGTGAAGCCGTCGACTCTCTTGTCCTCTGCGCCGGCGGCCGCGAACGTTGCGCCGTCTATCGCATACGCCGATCCCAATCTGCATCAGGCCACGGTTCACCAGTGGAATCTCTCGATCCAACGCGAACTGCCCGGCGGTATGACCATGCAGGTCGCCTATGTCGGCAATCGCGGAACACGCCTTTACAGTAATCTGGAGGGAAACCAGCAATTGACCGATCAATCCCTGCCAAACTTCCTGACGATGCAGTCGAACGTTGGCAAGGGTTGCAATCCTGACGGCTCGGGCTGCCCGGCCGGCGTGACCGGGGTGACACCGGCGTGGGTCACCAGCGGGATCATCAATTCGACGTTTGCGAACAGCTCTGCGACTCGGACGAACCTGGCGCAGAACAACCTTGGTAATTTTGCTCTGCGCGTCGATCAGCAGTCCGCGGATATCTCGGTTCGCGCGCACATTCGTCCGAACCCGCAGTTCAACAGCATCACTTATCTGTCCAACGGCGCGGACTCCGTTTATCACAGCATGCAGGCTTCGCTGCGGAAGCGCTTCTCCGCCGGATTCCAATTCAACACGTCGTTCACGTGGTCCAAGGCAATCGACGACCAGTCTTCCGACCCGGTCGGCACCGGCAGCACTCCGAGTTCCGGCGGTGGTGGAGTGGTCGATTCACGGAGTCTGCGTGAAAATCGTGCTCGTGCCAATTGGGATCGCAAATTCGTATCCGTCACCAACTGGATTTACGAAGTGCCGTTCGGCAAGGGTCGAAAATGGGCGGCAAACAGCAGCGCACTCGTGAACAGCATCATCGGCGGGTGGAGCATTCAGGGCTTTAACGCCATGATGTCCGGAACCCCGTTCAGCATCTCCAGCGGTGTTCCGACGGCATACAACGGCACCAATTCCAGAGCCGTGCTGGCGCCGGGCGTCGATCGTCTGCCGGATACCAGCCTGAAAGATAAAGCGGGCGTGACGGGGCCGGTTTTCTTCCTCTAAGTCACGGCGTTTGCCTACCGCCTCCCGGGCTCGCATGGGCTGGGTCCGACACAGTTTACACGACCCCGGGACTTGGGCCAC
>CAZPBY010000053.1:0-52370 GCA_964584785.1 uncultured Solibacteraceae bacterium | reverse complement strand
CCGGTCATCTGCATCTGACGTTGGAGATGGGACATCCCCAACATTTGAGATATTTCGGACGCAGCTGAACATGTCCATTGTTGGGGATGTCCAACGTCCAACGTCAAATGCAAACAGCCGGATGATTCCTCTGTATTAATATCGGGGTACACTCGCATCCACGGTGTTGGACCACGCATCAATCCCGCCGCGCATGCTGCGGGTATTCTTGAAGCCATGTCCCCTCAGGTACGCGGCCGCGTCCAGACTGCGCATCCCGTGATGGCACATCGTGACGATCGGCGTATCGGGTGACCAGGTGTTGATGATCTCCTGCGCCAGCGACTGATCGACGAGTACGCTTCCCTCGACGTGAGCGATCTGATATTCCTGCGGCGTTCTCACATCGAGCAGCTTGATCGCGCCCTGTTTCAACAACTCCGCGGTTTCCGCCGGACTGATTTCCAAATCCTTCTCCAAATTCGCGCTCTCCTTGATAAATCCCACGACCGTCTCGGTTTCCAGACCATGATCGCGAGCAACCTTATCCAGTGTGTCGTGCGGCATGAATCCGCAACTGCTGCAGCCGCCGATATGGAACTTCTGGAACAACGCCCGCTGTGCGGACGGAAATACCTTGAGCACATGCTCCATCGGCCAGGCGCCCGTGAGATCGTCCGGATCGGCAGTAAGAGCAGCCGCTTTCGGACCACCGTGGGTTGCCTTCAACTGAGCAAATTCGTCGGGCGACATGAGCGGCTTCAACGCGCTGACATTGATGCGGCCGTCGTCCGCGGGTTCCTGAGGTTTGATGTTTTTCCGGCCAAAGATTCTGGAAAGCAACGTCGACATTCTTTCTTCACCTCGTTATCTCATTCGTAGTGTAACGCAACCACGGGATCGACTGGCGACGCTCTTTTCGCGTCCTTGCCGACAATTTATTTTTTCGATAGACGCAGCCACGTCGTAAATGAACGGCCGTCGCCCCTTTTGGATTCGAATGCCGTCGGACGCGGACTACCGGGCGCCGCCATGCAAATCCGAAGGTCGTCGCCGGGAAGTTCATAAATCCCCGCTTGAGTTTTTCCTTTGGATACGCCGGCGAGATTCCGATAGTCGATTCGCTTCGGTGACGACGAACCATCGAGCGTGAACGACGCTTTGAGCATCACCTGCGTTCCGGCGGTGACCGTTGTGATGTCGCCTTTCGTACTCCGCTTGCACCACGTGACCATGCTCTTCTCCAGCGGCGCGCCGTTAAAGACGGCGGAGATCATCGCCCAGTCGCCTTCCAACTCCGTCGGCGCTCCGGAAGCGGCTTCCCCTTCGGCGAGTTGTGTCGATTTCTTCACCGCGGGTTTCGACTTCGGCGCCGTCTTCGACTTCGATGCCGGACCGCGCTTCAGCGTTTCCAGCGCGATGCCGGAACCGGGTTCGGTTGCGAACTTTCGGGGACGCTTGTCTCCGCGAGTGGCGAGGCAGATCGTCCACTGGTCGCCGTCGAGTTTGTAGATGCCGAGGTTGCGATTGCCCTTCTCGGGACCGGCCTTGAACAGCAAATCAAAAATCTTCGGCTTTTTCGTGTCGTCGATCTCGATGGTTCCTTCGTAAGTGGAACCCATGCCGGCAGACTTGAAAGCTGTTTTTTTTATCGTAATGAACGAGCCGTCGAGAGCAGGGGAGGACAATTCCTGCGCGTCAATTTCGAATGACGTGACCGTCCATGTACCCTGAAGTTTGTCGAGATCCGTGGACATGGCCGGAGAGTGTAACGCGTTGCGCATCGGTGATGCGAACTTTGACGGTGTCGCCTGAAGCGGCGTCTCCTTCGACTTGAACCTTATAGTTCGTTCGTGTGCGGCCGAAGTTCCCGGACTCGATCAATACGTCGTGATCGGTGCCGACAAGCGCCTGGCGTTTGTCGAACGCCAGGCAATCCAGCAGAGCCAGGCACTCCTGATGACGTTCCTCGATCCGCTCCTGCGGAAAGCTCTCCCATGCGGCCGCCGGCGTTCCTTCACGAGTCGAGTACTTGAAGATGAAGCCCCAGTCGAATCGAGCTTCGCGGATGAGCGCAAGCGTTTCACGAAAGTCGGCATCCGATTCACCGGGGAATCCGACAATGACGTCCGTGCTTATGGCAATGCCGGGCATGGCGGCGCGCAGCTTCTCGAGAAGCGCGAGGTAGTGTTCGCGAGTGTAGTTGCGAAGCATCTTCTTCAGAATCGGGTTGGAACCGGATTGAACCGGCAGATGGAGCGATTCGCAGACTTGCGGTGTCGTCGCCATCGCGTCGATCACGCGATCGGTCATGTAATAAGGATGCGGACTGATGAATCGGACGCGCTCCACGCCGTCTACCGCGGAAGCCTCCTGCAGCAGATCGGCAAAATCCGTGTCGCGCCCTTTCGAGCCGTCGCGATGATACGAGTTGACTGTCTGCCCCAGCAGCGTGATCTCGCGCGCGCCTTCAGACACGCGATCGCGGACTTCGGCGAGCACTTGCTCGATCGGATGGTAACTCTCGCGGCCGCGAACGTACGGCACGATGCAATAGGTGCATGAATAGTTGCATCCCCGCATGATCGTGACGAATGCGGAGACCTTGTCGTCGGAGGTGGGAATGGCGTATTCGAGGTCCTCGTCCGTCGATCGGCGATCGAGAAGTCCATCGACAATGCGGCCGAAGTCTTCGATGGACTTTGCTCCGACCACGAGATCGACGTGCGGGAATCGGTTTTCGAGATACTCCTTCGTGCGTTCGGCCGCGCATCCCGTGATCACAACCTTTCGCCCGGGCTGACGCGCCTTCCATTTCTTGAGACGGCCGATTTCAGAGAATGCGCGATCCTCGGCATGCTGTCGCACGGTACACGTGTTCACGAGCAGGACCGAGGCTTCTTCAGGATCCTCGGTCGGCGTGAGTCCGCGCGCCTGGAGATGGCGGCCCATCTCATCGGAGTCGGCGACATTCATCTGGCAACCGTAAGTGCGCAGGTAGTACTTCATGGGCTGGAGTATTATATCGTCAACCAGTGCACGAAATCCCGATCGAGGACAGCATCGACCTCCACACTTTTCTTCCGCAAGATGTTCACATTGTCGTGGAGGAGTATCTGTATCAGGCCGTCCAACGCGGCTTTCGCGAGGTTCGCATCATTCACGGCCGCGGCGCCGGCGTCCAGCGCGAGATCGTTCAGTCCATTTTGAGAAACCATCCCGATGTCGAATCGTTTCGTGACGAACTCGATCGCGGCTCCACGATGGTCACCCTGCGCCTTCCGCACCTGTAAGGTCGCGTCACGAAGCCCGTCGCTGTGCCCCGGGTTCTGTACGTTACGGGCGAAGACTGTCGGAACCCGGAGCGCAGCGACGGGCTTCGTGACGCAACCTTTCCTTTACAGCCTCGCTTCCTCGCGGAGCTTTTCAAGGTGCGCCGCAACGCTGCGTTCGGCCAGACCGTGCATCGCAGGCGGAACGTCGGTGTAGACTTCCGTCACGATCGCGGGCGTGCTTCGAATTCCTTTCTGCCAGGCCTCGAGAATGCGCTGTTCGCGCATCACTCGATGGTCGAGATACTCCTGAATCTTCCCCTTGGCGTTCGCCATCGCCGGCCCGTGCGCCGGGAAAAGCGTACGGACCGGAAGCGCCTGCATCCGGCGCAGCGAGTCGACGTATGTCGCCATGTGACCCTCCGGCGGATCGATGACAATCGTGCCGACGCCCGCCATCAGATCTCCCGTAATCAAAGATCCATGCTTCTCTTCGAAAACACAGACATGACCGCGCGCGTGGCCGGGTGTGTGAAAGACGCGCAATGACCAGCCCGGCCGTCCGTCGAGCTTGAGGCTCTCACCTTCCTCAAACGTTCGGTCGACGGCGATGAAACCGTCCAAATCGCGCTTCGTAATGGGATGTGCCGTGATCGGCGCATTCCACCGTTCTTTCAGGTGATTCGCTCCGCTGACGTGATCGCGATGAAGATGCGTCAGCCAGATTTCGCGAATACGGAAACCTCTCCGCTCGATCACTTCATCCAGAACCGCCTGCTCTTCCTCATACGGCGACGCGGGATCGATCACCACAACTTCGTCACCTCCGACGATGTAGCAGTTGGTATGCGTGGCGGGCGGCAGCGTCGGAGTCCGCACGGGGACCATCACGATGCCGGGACGCATTTCGATATCGGGCGTGGGCTCGCCATGAGCATGCCGCACGGACTTCATGCGATTCTGGATGTTGTCCAGGCCGTCGGCCAGCGTGCGCATGGCGTGAAGAATCGGCGAGACCATCAGGATTTCGCCCTGGATCCATCGCTCGATCGCATCGCTCGGCCGGACCCATTCGCCCTGGTCGTGCTCGCCCGTCAGGATTCGAGGCTCCTCTCCGGCGGGGCATTCGGCGAGGAAAAAATAGGTGTCGAATCGCCGGGGCGCAAACGCCGGCGTGACCCATCGGCCCACGTCCTTCAATCGATCCGGGTCGACCTCAACGCCGACTTCTTCCATCAGCTCGCGAGCAGCGCAGACTCGGGAAGTCTCGTCCGCGTCGAGCTGTCCGCCGGGAAACGCGTGAAATCCGCCCTGAAACGTCATCTGTGGAGAACGACGAACCCAGAACACCTCCAGATCCGGAGAACGGCGATAAAGAATCACGGCCGCGGCCGATCGTACGGTTGCCATGGAATCGAGTATAAGACGGTGTTTGCTTGCGTATGCGCAACTGTTGTGTTTTCCTCTTGCCCATGATTTACAAAACCATCCTTGCCGTCCTTTGTATGTCCGTGTCGCTGCGCGCGGAAGTGGTTCGCATTGAAGTGAAGTCTCGCATGGACCTCAACGGCCGCGAGTTCGCCAAAGCCGGCGGATATGAAAAGCTGTCGGGCACGATCTATTTCGCCGTGGACCCGAGGAACACCGCAAACCGAATCATCACGGACATCGACAAGGCTCCGAAGAACGCCGCTGGAAAAGTGGAATTCTCGTCGGATTTCTTCATACTGAAACCGAAAGACGCGAGCCGGGGCAACGGAACGATTCTGTATGAAGTCTCGAATCGCGGCGGCAAAGGCATGGTCGGATTCTTCAATCGGGACGCGCGCGGTTCGGATCCGCAATCGGCCGCGGATCTCGGGGATGGATTCCTGATGGACCAGGGGTTCACATTGCTGTGGGTCGGCTGGCAGTTCGATGTGCCGCAGCGGCCGGGCTTGCTTCGCGTGAACGTGCCGGTGGCTCACGAAGCGGATGGCCGTCCGATCAAAGGACTCGTTCGCAGCGACTTCGTCGGCGATGGCAAGGCCACCGTGATGCCGCTTGCCGATCGCGCACACATCGCGTACGAGATTGCCGATCCCAACGATCCGGCCAACGTCCTCACGGTCCGTGACTGCATCGAGTGTGAGCGCCGCACCGTGGCGCGTGCCGAATGGAAGTTCAACGGCGATGATCAAGGCATCACGCTGACGTCACCCCTGGTTAAGAACAAGATTTACGAACTCGTCTATCGATCGCAGAACCCGTCCGTTGTCGGCCTCGGGCCTGCAGCGATTCGCGACGCCATATCCAAACTGAAATACGACGCCGCACCCGAAATGTCCATCAAACCGGGAGACATGAAGCGGGCGATCGGCTTCGGCATTTCTCAAAGCGGACGGTTCCTGCGAACGTACATGTATTACGGGTTCAACGAAGATGAGTCGCATCGAAAAGTGTTCGATGGAGTGATGCCTCACGTGGCGGGCAGCGGTCGCGGAAGCTTCGATCACCGCTTCGCCCAGCCGTCGCGCGACGGCCATCCTTATTTGAACTTCTTTTATCCAACCGACATCTTCCCGTTCACCGACGTCGCGCAGCTCGATCCCGAAACCGGCAAACGCGATGGGTTGCTCGCGCACAATATGAAACCGGAATTCATGCCGAAGGTCTTTTACACCAACTCGTCGTACGAATACTGGGGACGCGCGGCGTCGTTGTTCACGACGACGGTGGACGGCCTCGAAGACATGCAGATGATGTCGAACGTTCGCGCGTTTCTGTTGACCGGCGGAAATCACGGCGTCGGCGGGTTTCCTCCGACACGAAGCGCCGGTCAGAACCTCGGCAATCCGCTGGACTATCGGTGGGCGATGCGCAGTCTGCTGGTCGGCATGAATCGATGGATCACCGATGGAGTGGAACCGCCGGCGAGCGCGTATCCACGAGTCGGCAGCGCCGAACTGGTCGCAGCCGACAAACTCAAGTTTCCGGCGATTCCGAACATTAACCTGCCGAAGATTGCACACGGCGCGTATCACGCGGACTATGGGCCGGACTTCGCAAGTAAGGGAATCGTCACACAGGAGCCGCCAAAACTCGGCAAGCCGTTTCCCATCCTCGTTCCACAAGTCAATTCCGACGGCAACGAAACCGCCGGCATTCGCATGCCGGAACTGGCGGTTCCCTTAGCGACATATACGGGTTGGAACCTGTTCAACGAAAACGCGGGCCCGACGGAAATCCTTTCCAGCATGCAGGGATCTTTTATCCCGTTCGCCAAAACCCGCGCGGAGCGCGACAAAGCGAACGATCCGCGGCCGTCGGTTGAAGAGCGATACAAGAGTCGAGAAGAGTATCTGAACCTTGTCACGAAAGCCGCAACGGACCTCGTGTCGAAAGGCTATCTGTTAAAGGATGATGTTCCGCGAATCGTCGAACAGGCCGCCACCCGCTGGGACTACGTCGTGGGCGGTTCCGGCCGAAACCACAATTGACCCCACTTTCGCCCTTTGTTAACCTCATGGAGTTACGGCGGCCCCAAGAAGGCCGCCGTAACCGTTGCTCCTCAGTAGCTCAATGGCAGAGCATCCGGCTGTTAACCGGAGGGTTGTAGGTTCGAGTCCTACCTGAGGAGCCTTTGTGTTTTCAATCATTTGGAAATTTAGAAGGCTCCTGAGCTGATACCCGGAGGCTCGCACGGACCCGGATCGTTGAAGTGAGATGCGAAGGTGATTGCAGTTTGCCGGACTTGCCTCGACGGGTGCTGATATCTCACTGAACACCTATGTCTCCGTGGGCGGCGATTCTGTTCTGGATTTTTCAATAGCATCAACTTCAGCTTTGGCCCAGGTTCGAACTGTGGCGCGGTATTTGCGACCCAATCTCGATTAACCGGCTCTACCTCGAAAAGACGCGACGAGTACTGTGACAGACCTTAAGCAGCGTCTCGCGAATCTCGGGCCGTCGATGCTCTCACGACACCATCGATTTTTCGATTGTTTCCTCTACGGCATCGCATAATTCCCAAGCAGTGGATATAATTCGCGGCATCTCATGCCGCCCACAATGCAGAACGCAACCCAGTTGCTCGTGGCCTGGAGCAAAGGGGACCAGGTCGCGCATGATCAGTTGATGCCAATGGTCAATCGCGAACTGCGCCGGCTGGCCAATTATCACTTTCGGCGTGAGCGCCCTGGTCACACGCTGCAGGCGACAGCGCTCGTCAATGAAGCCTACCTCCGCCTGATCGACCAGAAGCATGTGGCGTGGCAAAACCGCGCCCACTTCTTCGGCATCGCCTCGCAGTTGATGCGTCGCATCCTTGTAGACTATGCCCGCGGCAGGCTCGTTGCCAGGCGCGGGGCCGGTGCGGTCAAAATCCCGCTTGATGAAGCCGTCGTGATTTCTTCCGAACGAAGCGCGGAGATGGTCGCTCTCGATGAGGCGCTCGTCAGGCTGGCCGCGGTTGACCCTCGCAAGAGCCAGGTAGTCGAACTGCGTTTCTTCGGCGGCCTGAGCATTGAAGAAACAGCCGAAGTGCTGAAGATTTCGGCCAATACGGTAATGCGTGATTGGAGCACGGCCAAGGCCTGGCTTCACCGCGAGCTGCGCAACGAACCACAGTAGATTTCCAAATACTTCCTGATCGCTTGTGGGTTTTGAGCGGAATTCTCGCGTGTTCAGTTGCGAACGAAAGGTGGGAGACGGATTCATGAAACCAGAGCGCTGGCGGCAAGTTGATGACCTGCTGCAATCCGCCCTGGAGCATGCACCCGAACGGCGGGCAGAGTTCCTTGCTCAAGCTTGTCCGGACGACGAGAGCTTGAGACGCGAAGTAGAGTCGCTCCTCGAACATCATCAGCAGGCTCGAAGCTTCCTGGAGGAACCTCCGTCGGATATCGCAGCGGGGATGCTGGAGCAAAGCTCTGCGAGGCTGGCCGACGGGCAGCGCGTCGGTCACTACAAAACTCTTGCCCTGCTGGGTGCCGGTGGAATGGGAGAAGTCTATCTTGCGCACGACACCAGCCTGGGACGCCGCGTCGCTCTTAAGCTGCTGCCGGCACAATTCACCGAAGACGAAGATCGCGTCCATCGTTTCGAGCAGGAAGCACGCGCCGCCTCGGCGCTCAATCACCCCAACATCGTTACCATTCACGAGATCGGGCGAATTGAGGAAACGCACTTCATCGTCACCGAGTTCATTGACGGCCAAACGTTGCGTCAACGCTTGACGAACGCCCCGATACCGTTGCCGGAGGCGATTGATATCGCGATTCAGGTGGCGGGCGCGCTGGATGCGGCCCACACGGCGGGGATCGTGCATCGCGACATCAAACCCGAAAACATCATGCTGCGCCCCGATGGCCTGGTCAAAGTTCTGGACTTTGGACTGGCCAAGCTGGTGACGCACCCGGAATCCACGTCCCATTCCGAAGCGCCAACGAGGGCGAGTCTGCGAACCAATCTCGGGGCCGTGGTGGGAACGGCGCAATATATGTCGCCGGAACAAGCGCGGGGCCAGGATGTGGATGTACGGACCGACATCTTTAGCCTGGGAGTCGTCCTCTACGAGATGGTAGCGGGACGTCCGCCCTTCGTCGGCGCCACCATTACGGATGTCCTCGCGGCTATTTTGAAGGAGGAGCCGCCGCCGCTCTCTCAACACACGCGAATCCTCCCACCCGAGCTTGATCGGATTGAGAAAAAAGTTTTGGCTAAAGCGAGGGAGGAGCGTTATCAGATCGCGAGCGAGTTGCAGCGCGACCTCAAGCGACTCAAGGAGAAGATCGAGCTCGAGACAAGGCTGGATAGCGCGGTTCCAGCCATCAAGACCCGCACTCGGAAGGTTGCGGCCGGTCTCGTCGCTATTGCGGCGATCTCAGCCTTGTACTTCGCTTTCCATACACGGCCGACCGGGGCGCCCGATCGCCGCCGGCTCACCTTTGGCAACGGCCCTGTCCTCTCGGCAAGGTTCATGCCGAATAGCCAGGAAATCGTCTACAGCGCGGCTTTCGATGGACAGCCGATAGAACTCTTCACAAGTAATCTTGCACAAGACCCTCTTCTACCGAGTTCACACCATATGCAAGGAGCTATCCAATCCATCTCTACGAACGGAATGATGGCGGTGCTGCTCGATTGCCAGATGAGTTGGGGCACTTGCTATGGTGGGAATCTGGTAACGGTACCGATTGGCGGCGGTACGCCCAGGCCGATCATGAGCAATGTCTCTGCCGCGGATTGGTCAGCGAAAAATGAAACGATGCTCGTCGCGCGCGTCGAAGATGGCGAATACAAGGTGGTGGAGCATCCAGCGGGGAGGGTTCTGTACACGAGTTCGGGCTCCATCAGCACCGTTCGCATTTCGCCGGATGATAAGAAGGTCGCTTTAATGGATCACCCGACTTCAGACGCTTCGGGACAAGTTGTGATCGTGGACCGCGGAACTCTGAAGACAACAAAATCGGAAATCTGGAAGACAGCGTTCAACGCGGTGTGGTCATCAACTGGAGAAGAGGTTTGGTTTTCTGCTGGACGTGACCGAAAGTTAGATATTCATGCCATCGCAGTCTCGGGTAAGGAACGGCCAGTCTTTTTAGAATCACCGAGTGATTTGCGGCTCGAGGATATCTCCAGTGACGGACGGGTCCTTGCAACCAGCGGTGACCCGGGCGCTCGCATGTTCGAGATAACGCGTACTTCCGCACAGGCGCGCCCTCTTCCCGCGTTCGACTGGTCCACAGCCACCGACCTTTCGGCAAACGGGAAAACTCTGCTCTTTTTCGATTGGGGTTTCCGCAGTCATGGAAACGAGACTGCCTATCGTCAATTGCTCGATGGAAAATCCACTCCAGTGCCGCTCGGCCCAGGGAAAGCGCTGGCGTTGTCGCCTAACGGAAAGTGGGCTCTCGCGCTTCAAACGAAATCCTCCCAACAGCTTGTCCTGCTTGCAACGGAGTCCTCCGAACAAAAGACGCTGCCACGCGGGGAAATTCGAGAATACCGGCATGCGTCGTTTATCGATGACGACCAAATTCTGATTGTTGATACCGAGGGAGGCTTACCACGCTCTCATGTGCAGAGAATCGATGGAGGCGAGCCTACTCCCCTTGCGGAAGAGGGAACCGAAGCACTCTTTTTTTCCCATGATGGACGCCGATTCGTCGCCTGGCGGCCTGATGACAACTATTACATCTACTCGTACCCAATGGCTGACGACGCGGAGCGCAAGCTAATCCCTCTCCAGCCAAGGGAAGTCCCTATCCAATGGAGTAAGGATGGCCTCGCCCTTTACGTGCGCGGATCCGCAAAACCTTCCGATGCTTTCGGAGACTTCGCTGCGCGAGTGTTCAAGGTCAGTCTTTCAGACAACAAACGGATACCGTGGATGGACATTATGCCGGACCCGATAGGCAACATCGGTATCGAAGCGGGGCACAGAGGAATTCTGATCACACCGGACGGAGAGTCGTGCGTTTATACCTATTGGTTTGCGATCCAGACGCTATGGCAGGTATCCGGATTGAAGTAAAGACTACTGTTGTTTCATCTGGGCGTCTGAAACGTCCAGTTGATGCCGATCGACAGTGTCGAAAAAGCGTGAGAGTTCTTGGCAGAGAGAATCGTGATGTAGGAAGCGGAGACATCCGTATTCGACGCTACCGGCAAAATGACGCCGGCCCCGGCACGGGTGTAATGAGTCCGGAGCGCCCGGTCGTGAATCTCGAAGAACGGGCTGCTCGGCGGCGTTGGTGCTTCCACGCCTCCACGTGTTTTCTGCACTCCTCCGAAACCACGAATCGTGACTCTCGGCGTTAAGAAATAGCCGACTTCGAGGTCGGCGTTGGCGTGGTCGAGATTCAGGCCGGACAGGGACTGCACACGCGCGTAAACGGGTTGAACGTCGATATAGGCGTGAATAGAGTCCAGCAGACGAGTCGCGTTAGTCCCGATGCTATACTCCCGCAGGTGCCTTCCTGAAGCGGCATGTCCGAATGTTTCGTAGTCCCGCATGGGAACGACTACCTCGAAAAAGGGAGTTAGCCTGAGTGCGTCGCGAACGACCTGGTACCGGATGCTGCCGCGGAAGTCCTGAAACGTGCCGTGGTAGCGTCCGTCGTCCAACTTGGCTTCAAGGTCGTGGGCTGTGAGGACACGGCCCGGAGTAGAAGTGAACTTGGAAAAAACATAGGGTATTTCGGCGCCGACGGTAAGCCGATCCGTCACGCCATACATGATGCCCATCGACAACACCGTGACTCGCATGGGCCCGAAATTGTCAACTTTGCCAAAGCTGTCGAGGTGATCGCCGCCAAACTCGCTCTGATAGGTCTGGGAAATCGTGCCTTCACCGCGGCTCAGAGCCTGAGCCCTCGCCGGGACACCCTGGCCGAACATCAGGCTAAAAGCCACAAGTCGCAGACCGCAATTTCGTATCCGATTCCGCATAGAAACGCTCTGGTCACATACGCGAGAATTCCGCTGCAAATCCACCACAACTCCAAAAAAATTCATTGAGACTGGAAGCGCGAAGCGCTGCGCAGGATGGAAGGGAGGAATCGGCGATCGACCTCAGGACCCTGCCACAGTCTTGGCCCTGGATTTCATCACCGTTTCAATCGCGAGAAGCAGGTCTACGTTGTCGCCGGAAGTTTTCAATGCAACCCCGTATCTTTCCTTCGCCGACTTGAACTCGTCTTTCGACGGCTTTTGCAAAACGGGCAGGATTGAAGGTTTGCCCAGCGTGGAACGTGATTCCTCAGCGAGAGCCGCATCCGCGACGTCAACCATCACCACGTCGACTTTGCCCGACTTCACCGCCAGATCGAGTTGGGCGATGTCCTCTACTACCTGCACCCGGTGGCCAGCCTGTGTCAGCGCCGTTTGCAGCCTGGGATCTTTGAGATTCGTTCCGACGGCGCGACGATTGAAAACAACAGCGACCGAAGCCTTATGTTTCGCAATGGCACGTTGCGCAGTGAGGCCACGACCGACGGCCGCCAACTTGTCTGCGCACGCGTGGACGATTGCTCCGTTGAATAAAAGCGATCCCGCAACCACGACACAAAAGACGGCAAGCTTTTTCATCAGACCCTCCGAAGCGCCCACTCTAACACCGGACGTCAAATCCGGGAAACCGATTCGGCATGGTGGCTTTCCTCTGGATTCCACGCGTTCCTGAATGATTGAGATTGAAAGGAGTTTGACCCATGAAGCCGAGCTTAAGACGATTACTGATGACGGTTTTTATAGCTGGGGCCACAACTAGCGTTGCACTCGCGGATGAAATCACCGATTGGAACAGGAACATGCTGCAGGCGGCGTTTACCGCGGGAACGTCGCCATTGCTAACGACCCGCGTTGCGGCCATCGTGCAGTCGGCGGTCTTTGATGCCGTCAACGGCATCGAGCGGCATTACACGCCGATTCACGTCGAACCAAACGCAGCTCCGGGCGCATCGCGTCGTGCAGCCGCTGTCCAGGCCGCTTATGCCGCTCTGGTGAAAATCTATCCGTCCCAAAAACCGGATCTGGACACGAAACTCGCAGCCTCGATGGCAGCAATCGCCAGTGAAGAAGCCGCACAGAATAGCGTGGCCATTCAACGCGGTGTCGAGTGGGGCCAAACCGTAGCGGATGCGATATGGGCCTGGCGTCTAACGGATGGGATTACACCGCCGCCTCCGCCATTTCTTGGCGGCAACGCTCCCGGTCAATGGCGTCCGACGCCTCCGGCCTTGGCACCCGGCGCCGGCACCGCTTTCGTGCACATGACTCCGTGGGTTATCCAATCTTCTTCGCAGTTTCGTCCTGCCGGCCCGCCTGCGCTGGCGAGTGACCGCTATGCGGCCGACTTCAACGAGACCAAAGGGATGGGAAGCATCAGCAGCGCAAGCCGCACCACAGACCAAACTCTGTATGCGAGATTCTGGCACTCGGCTAGCGGCGACTCCTTTTGGGACAACGTCGCGGTGTCCTTAGCACGGGAGCGGAATCTCACATTCTCCGCCAAAGCGCGTCTTTTGGCGCTCCTCAATCTGGCCATCGCGGATGCCGGAATCGGCTGTTTTGAAGCCAAATACTTTTACAGCTTCTGGCGGCCGGTTACCGCGATTCCTTTAGCTGCGACCGACGGAAACGCGGGAACGATCGAAGATCCTGCCTGGACGCCACTACTCGTGACTCCCGGGTTTCCAGAGTATCCGTCTGCACATGCATGCGGGAGTTCCGCTGCGGCGACAATTCTCGCCGATTACTTCGGGGAAAGTACGGCTTTTGTTGTTACATCGGATGATCCATCGATGGTTGGTGTGACCCGATTCTTCCCAAACTTCACGGCAGCCGTCGCGGAGATTAACAACGCGCGGGTTTTCGCCGGCATCCACTTTCGATCGGCTTGTAACGACGGTGAAGCTCTCGGCACGGCCGTCGCGAATTATGTTCTCAGTCATGCGTTACTGCCCGCGCACGGAAATAAGCAGGGCCAGCTCGCACATTAGCCGAAGGATGGGTGGCGCGCGTTGTAGAGAGTTTTACTGCGGGAGCGCGTAAGCGACGAGCATCGAGCCTTTTTCGTGTAGCTTCGGCGCGCGCCCGCTGCTGGTAGAAAACGCGATGTACTGGCGTCCGTTCACCATGTACATCGCGGGACTGGCGTTGCCGGGGAATGGAAGACTCATCTCCCAGATCAGTTTGCCGCTCTTCGCGTCGTACACACGCATCTTGCTGTCGAAGTTGGATGAGCCGATGAACAAAAAAACGTTCGACGTGACAACGCCGGAACCGTAGTTCTCGCTACCCGTGTTCGTGATGCCCTTTTCGCCAGCTCGGGATATTCGCCAAACGGAATCTGCCAGACGAACTTGCCGGTGTTCAGATCGAGAGCGGTCAGCGTGCCCCATGGCGGAGCGGTCGCGGGATAGCCTTCGTGATCGAGGAACTTGTGGTAGCCGGAAAAGCTGTACCGGAACGGAATTCGCGATCCGCCCGTCTGGGGTGGCGCCCGCGCGGTCCGTCACCGCGGTCATCCACACAATTCGTTCCGAGTTGAAGAAGGCCAGGTGCGCGTTGGGATCGGTCATCAATCCGCCCCATTCCACGCCGCCGTTGATCCCGGCACCATGATCGTTGCTTCGGGGCGCGTCGGTGAAATATCCGATCACAACATCAGAATATTCGGATCTGTTGCTGGCGAGGCTCGCCTAGTAGCCATACAGAATTCTTCGTCGATATATGGAGATCGGTCGAAGTTGCTCCATGTGGGTGGACTGCTGATGGAACTTCGGGAATTGCTCGGGAGAAACGTCGATGCGGAACCAATCGCGGCCTAAAAAACGACTTTATCCGCGAGCGGGTGTTGCGAGAGGCAGTTCCCTTGTGAGAGACGCTCGTGAGCGAATAAGAGACGTTCTCGAGGCGATCGGCCACATCTAGAAATGCCACTCGGGGGCGAAACTGAAGTCGAAGAAGAATCGTGTGTTAGGGATCAAAGTTTGTCCTTTTTTTGACCTTCTCGCGCAGCAACAAGCCGCAAATTCAGGCATGACGAAGCAAAACCAACCGTCATGAAAATTATTTCTGATACGTGTGCTTTCTTTTATATGCGCAAGTTGCAGCACCTCGGAGCACACAGAAGCAAACAGCAACAATTGCATCTTCCCAGACTGTTAACCGGAGGGTTGTAGGTTCGAGTCCTACCTGAGGAGCCTTTGTGTTTTCAGGCACTTGAAAATCTCAAAGCTCCCGGAAAGTGGTCGGACGAAACCGGAGGGTTGCAGCTTTCAAGTTAGAGCGCGAATCGAGATCGACGTCTACACAATGGGCTTTCAGTCTTCATTTCTGCTTTGTTTCGCGCGTGTAGTTGGGGATGCTGCTCACTATCGTAGCGATCTCTCGAGATGGCAACGTACGCCAAGCTTGAGAACGGATTGGGATTTCTGCCACTAGCCGCTATTGCCGTTCGAGAGACACACCTCAGCGAAATGTGACGGCGTCTCAAGCAGCGGACGGAGCTGTCTAATGCGTCGACAACAGTGCTCATGACGATTGCCAGCGATCCCTGATCCTTTTCAGACAGGTTCACTTCTTCGTCGACCGGTTCGAACAAGCATTCGACCACATATTTCCAGACCCAAGGTTGCTTTTCGCTTTGGGCGACGGCGGCACGCTCAAGCCAACGTTTGTGGACGCCAGTTAGGCGGTCTAGCATCTTCAAGTTTTTTTCATGCGTGGACTCGATCCGCTTCGGGCCGACATTCTGCAAGCGTCTTCCCAAATGCATCTCGAACATGTGAACAATCGCCACGAACATATAGATTGCTAACTGAGCTCCGTCCTTGCTCAGGTCCTCTGAAAAGGCAGTCGCAAATGCAAGCAACGCCGGCTGTCTGCGAGAAAGGCGGTGCATGTGTAGGCGCGCTTGATCCTCGGACAGTTCGCCTATTTCGAGCCAAGCAGCTTCGACGACTTGTTCAGGGATAATCTTCGAGGGGGATCCTGCGGCTTCATGTTCGCGGTTTATTGTAGATGAGATCGTTCCCGTTCCTTCGGATTGCGATTTTGCGATTCAGCCGCCGCGCCGGTTCTCCTCGAACATTACGGCCGGCATCGGGTGGTTGAGACGCCAGACCATCTGAATCGGGCGTTCCTGCTGAAAACTCACCAGAGAGCCTGGACCAAGGAAAGTGAAAGGAGTGGTTCTTCCTTCCAATCTTTTAACGCTTCGGGCAAAAACGAGAATTGTGTAATTGCGCTGCTGGTGACTGATCAGATTTTGTCCCGTTCCGCTGGCTTGCGTCGTATTCGACGGAGACTCCCAATGCAGCAGTTCTCGACTAATGCGATAGTCTGCATACATTGTGCTCGGCGAAAATTCCCGTTCGGTTTTCTGGAATGTGATTAGTACCGCATAACTCTTCCGCTCTGGGGAATGGAGCAGGCCAACACCGGTTTGCCCCGCGGTTTGAAAAGTCGCGATACCTAAAACAGCCTTGATGTCGTTGTTGCTGTACTGTGCATGAAGTTCGAGATTGCTCGGGAACGGCAGATTTACCGGCGTCCCGCCGATTCGAGATTCTGAGTCTGCCCAATCCAGAACCTCAACTAGATCGGACAGAAACGCCGGATTTCGACGGAGGCCTTCGAAAGAATCTTGAAAAGTTGTGAATCCGAGGGATGTTCCTGGGCTTCTCCTGCAAGAGTTCGTGGACAAGCTGGGGATCGCTCGGTGACCCAGTAAACAAACTACTCTCTGAGAGGGGTGTCTCCGGCCGAGGCATGCCCGGCTGTAAGTAACGGGAAGGAGTGATCTCAAGAAGAACGGGCTTTTCGGCAGGCACAAGACGGTGGGCTAAGAGATGATTTCCATCCGAGACGCTTGCAAGACGTTCAACTATTGCGTTGCAAAGGTTGACGCGAGCAGCTGAATTGACTTCCAGGTGCAACGCTCTTTCGAGCACTTTCGCCAGGAACGCTGCATAGCGGGAGGGTTCTTCGTCAGCTTCAATCTTTCCAAAGACTGCGCGCAGCTCAGGTCGATCCTCGAGAATATCTCGAAGGTCTTCATCGAAGATCGATTCATACAGCCCGTCTGGCAGACCAGCCATTTATCCTCGAAGCACAAGGCTGTGTCGCTGCCATTTCCGCCTTGACGGCACCGCAACGGCACTCAATGCACGATTCGATGCTCTGACCTGTTTCCACAAATCAGTTAGCCGTGTCGTATCAATTTGATTCATCAATAACACAGGCGGCTCACTATCTCCTCGCCTATCGGCGCGTAAAAATATCACAAAAGTCGTTGGTGCCCTCGAGTCGCTTAACCAAGAAGGTGGTCCGCAGCCTCAGAATGTATGGTTCCCTCCAAGCAACCGCCAGGCGTAGCATTCACTCACTGTTTCGTACATTTGGAGTCCTCCTGTCCCAGCGGATGTAGACTGAGCGTTTGGAAGAATCAAACGGGAGGCAATCTCAGGTGAACAATGGCAATCAGGACTCGAATAATGACTTCCCAATCGAAGAAGAAGTCGAGGACCCCGCAGGCAGGACGAGGCGCTTCCTAATTATCTGTCATGAGGGTCCGCTGGGCTACACCGTGCGAGCCCAGGAACAAGAGGCTCAAGGCACCGGATACCAGTTCGCCGCTTACAGCGAAACCAGCCCGCAGAATGCCCTTGGTCGATTGCGGCAGAAGATGTACCGCGGTCTTGCAACGCGGCACATCACCAAGTCACTTCACGGATACCGCATGTTGCATGACAAGCTTAGAGGCCGGATTGCGTCGGACGGAAATGACGGCGCGCTGGTGGTCGTCGATGGGATTCCTCTCTCAATCGACGACCTCGCCCATATCCTGATATCGCATGAAGGTTGGAGTTTTGACTCGTCGATCATTGATCCACTTGAGTAATTTGTCCCGGTAGCAGAGTGGACTGTCCTCGTGATTCCTCTCATCTGAATATTGCTGTGTGTCTTCGCGCCTTAAGCGAACACGGCGATGGCGTAGGCACACCCTAAGTTCGAGAAGGCTGTTATCCTCAAAGCCAGCAGACTATAATTATAGTCAGTGCCGCGTCGACACAAGTTCGAACTGATCTTCGCTCCCGAGACGGTTGAGCATATGAGAGCCATAGAGCCACAACATCACAGCTTGATTAGGACCGACGATCGAAAAGCAACTGAGGATGTCTCCAGACACTCCAACTCGAAACCGAAAACGGCTTGAGACACCGGCACCGTTTGATGCGACCTGGGAACTTCGGTTCGGGACGGACAATCGATTTCGAGTTTTGTATGAAATTGATGATGTAAGAAGGGCCGTGAACATTCTTGCTATTGGCATTAAAGATCGAAACCGGCTTTTGATTGGACGAGAGGAATTCAAATGACGAGAATTGCACCACTCGCTGACGTCAAAGCGCGACTGAGCGCTTATATTGAAGAGTCCCAAACGGAAGGCCCGGTTGTCATCACTCGAAATGGCAAGGCCGTTGCAGTACTGGTCTCTCCTGTTGACGATGATGATGTAGAGAGTTTGGTTCTCGCGCGCTCCCCGCGGCTGCAAAGACTCCTCAAAAAATCACGTGCGAGTATTGCGGCAGGTCGAGGGCTCTCCTCAAAAGAATTTTGGAGCACCGTTTCAAAGCGGCGCCGCCGCGATGCTCGATGAAACCATCGCGAAATCTTGCCGTTTGTTTGCCGTTTTGAAGGCGCAACAGGCAGCAAATCGAGGCAAGAACTCCCTCATGTTAGCAAGGTCGCAGAACGAGTAAATGCAAAACGATGAATGCGTCGGCAACAATCCGCAACTTTCCAGCAACAACTTGGAAGCCCTCTGTTAACCGGAGGGTTGTAGGTTCGAGTCCTACCTGAGAAGCCTTTTCAATTTCAATGCGTTAGGCCTGGCGGCTAACAGATATTTTTGAGCATTTATGAAATAGTCGGACCTCGGATGCTCATTACTTGTCGCTTTTCTTTGTTTCTAAATGGCAACAATCCCGCGATCTTCTTCGGCAAGATTGCGCTTTGTTCTCCGGGCCCCATCTACTCCGACTCGATCAAAAAATCCGATTGATCGCGCTTGTGCCCTTCAAGCAGGTTTCCGTGTCCAACCCGGTCTCGTCGCAAACGACTACCGTGATACGCGGTCGAGCACCGGTTTCTTAGTTTTTCAGACGAAACGCCAGAAATGGGGAACACGGTAGCGATCGTCCCTCGATGGAAGTGCCTGGCGGGTTGTGTTAGAGTGCGGTCAAAACGCCATCAAACAATTCAAAACAGATGAATTCTGAAGAGTGGGCCAGAATCGAATCTGTCTTTCATGACGCGCTTCAACGCCGACATTCGGAACGAGCGGCGTTTCTGGACCTTGCCTGTGGCGATGATCGTGAATTGCGGAAACAAGTGGAGTCGCTGATTGCCGGAGCGGAGACGAACGACAAATCGTTTCAGCAAGAATTTCTGCGTGCGGCAGCCCAGGCCCTTTCAGAAGAACCCGGAAACTCGATGCTTGGGCGGATGGTTGGGCACTATGAAATCCTGTCCCTTGCGGGAACCGGTGGGATGGGTCAAGTCTACCGGGCGCGCGATACCCACCTGGATCGTGTCGTCGCTATCAAGGTGCTTCCGCCACAGCTCGTCGGCGATGCGGATCGGCGCCGGCGATTCGTTCAGGAAGCGAAGTCGGCTTCTGCGCTGAATCACCCCAACATCGTCACGGTCCATGACATTGCTTGCGAGGGCGGACTCGACTTCATGGTGATGGAGTTTGTCACCGGCAAACCCCTCGACCAGGTGATCGGGCGCAAGGGGCTGAAGCTGAGTGAAGCGTTGAAGTACGCCGTCCAGATTGCCGACGCGCTGGCCGCGGCGCACGCTGCAGGCATCGTCCATCGGGATCTGAAGCCGGCCAATGTGATCGTAGGCAACAACGGTGTGGTGAAAGTGCTCGATTTCGGGATCGCGAAGCTGGTCGAACCGACACCGGGAGAACAGGCGCCCACCAAGATTTCGATTACCGAAGCGGGCAGCATTATCGGGACTCCCGCCTACATGTCGCCCGAGCAGGCCGAAGGCAAGAAACTGGACACACGATCGGACATCTTCTCGTTCGGTTCGCTGTTGTACGAAATGCTCAGCGGCCGGCAGGCGTTCCGTGGGGAGTCGAACTTCGCAACATTATCGGCGATCACCAGCCGGGAACCAGACCCGCTGCCACCGGAGATCCCGCAGGAATTGGAGAACTTGATCGTCCGTTGCCTTCGCAAGGAACCTGAGCGCCGCATTCAGCACATCGGTGATGTCAAGTTGACCCTTCAGGACCTGAAGGAGTCTGACTCCGGCCAACCTGCCGTTGCTGGCGCTACGGGCCCGCGTTTGAGATTGAGTCACCTCGGCGTTGTCGCTGCCCTTGTCCTCATCGCCGCGGCCGGCATGATGCTTTGGTTGTCACGCCCGACACGGCCTGCACTGCTGCTGCCGCCAACTCTCACGAGGCTCACGACGGATTCGGGTCTGACTACGGATCCCGCGCTGTCTCCCGACGGGAAGCTTCTCGCATATGCTTCCGATCGCAATGGCCAGGGCAACCTTGATGTCTACGTGCGACAGGTCGGCGGCGGCGACCCGATTCGCCTGACGCAGGATCCTGCAGACGACCACGAACCCACATTCTCGCGCGACGGAACAAAGATCGTATTCCGTTCGGAGCGAGATGGCGGCGGAATCTACGTTGTGTCGTCGCTTGGCGGGACCGCAAGATTGATTGCCCCGCAAGGTCAGTGGCCACAGTTCTCGCCGGACGGAAATTGGATCGCCTACTCCGTAGGACGCCTGGGTGCAGATTGCTTAGCCATACGGAAGACTTGTGCCACTTATGTCGTCGCGTCTGCTGGAGGAACGCCCAGAGAGATTGAGCCGGATTTTGTGGGTACGGCTTATCCGATCTGGTCGCCCGACGGAACGCGATTGCTCTTCCTCGGGAGTCGTGACGAGAAAGCCGAGAGCGCGGATTGGTGGACCACACCCTTGAGCCCGGGACCAGCGATCCGGACCGGAGCGCTTCAAGCGATCTCCAGGCAAGGCCTAACAGGACCCCTCATCCTGGCTCCCGGTGCAGTGATCGCGTCCGCTTGGGACTCCAAGAACGGGGTCGTCTTCTCGGCTGCTTCCGGCGATAGTAAGAACCTGTGGAGCATGGATATCTCTCCGACGACGTGGCAGATCACCAGCATTCCCAGGCGTATGACTTTTGGCCCCACGCTTGAGGTGAGCCCCTCCGTTGCTGCGGGACCAGGCACCACTCGAATCGCTTTTGCTGCTTTGAATGAGAATCTGGACATTTGGAGTTTGTTCATCGACGCAAAAGACGGCAAAGCTGTCGGTGAACCCAAACGGCTGACCGACGATGCCGCTGCAGACTTTTTTCCTGCACTATCCCCAGACGGCAACAGGATGGTTTTCGTTTCGTCGCGGTCCGGTGGCCAGGAGATTTGGATCAAAGATCTCCGAAGCGGTGAAGAATCGGCTCTCACCGCAAGCGTGTCGCAGAAATGGCTTCCTCTCTTCTCGCCCGACGGTTCGAAGGTCAGTTTTACGCAAAGGGATCAAAATCTGATTGGCGTTGGCTTCAACGGTTACGTGGTGCCTTCTAGGGGCGGCGCTTTAGAGATGATCTGCGAACAGTGTGGCGAGGCGGTGGACTGGTCGTCCGATGGGAAACGCATTCTCGGTAACGAGGAATTGGGTGCCGTGTGGTTGGTAGATCTTGCCGCACATCGCAGGACGTCAATACTCGCTCTTCCAGGTCACTCGCTCGTTGCCGGCCACTTTTCACCTGATGAGCGCTGGATCATAGTCGCGGACTACCAGAGGTCTATGCAGACATACATCGCACCTTTTCGAGGCGAAATTCCAATTCGCGAGAGCCAACTGATCCCGACAATGGAGGGTGCCCGTGATTGGTCTCCGGACGGTGCGACGGTGTATGGCAGATCGTCACGCGACGGGTTTCTATGTTTTTGGGCACAGCGCTTGGATCCAACGACGAAACACCCTGTTGGCAGTCCGTTTCCGGTGTTTCATTCCCATAGCTCCCGCTTGACACTCTCAGGGGCTTTCTTGCGGCGCAATCAACTTGTCTTGACCATGGCCGAGCGCACCGGCAACATCTGGATGGCAGAGTGGAAGGAAAGATGAACGAAGGCGCGCCAATTTGATTTACCGCAGTTCGCCGGTCCAGCCTTGAACCACAATCATCTGCGCCGAAGCGGCGGAATCCTGGTCATCGTCTTTAACCATCAGGAAATGCCGGCCGTCCGGGCTGACGTCATAATTCGAGGCCGTCAGTCCGGGCGGGCCGCAGGAGCTGCTCATGCCGTGCGTATAGTGGCCTCTCCACAACTCCTGCGGGCGGCCGACGGAAAACGTAGGAGAGGTGGACACAGGAACGGTCATCATGCTGTCGTCATTGCGGTAGAACAGTTCGCCTCCGGTTCTCCTCCACACCGGATCGTTGCCTCCGCTGTTCGATACTTGAACCTTCGGCCCCAACCCCGGAAACGCCTGGACGTAAACTTCTGCCTTTCCGGATTCGTTCGAACAATAGGCGACCCATCGTCCGTCGGGAGAGAATTTGGGCGAGCCCTGCGCGTATTTGGTTTCATTGAGAGGCTGGGGCTTGACGTCGCCATCGAGACCTGCGATGTATGCCCTCGGAGGAACGCCAGGCGCTGACACGGTGTAGGCCGCGGCGCGTCCATCCGGAGAATAGGATTCGAGGCTTAAAGAGTATCCCTCCGCAGAAATCCGCTGCGCGCGCTGGCTTCGATCTGCTGGAACCTGCCACAGCTGGAAGTGTCCCATCCCGCCGGCGCGGTATCCGATCCGCCTGCCGTCGGAAGACCATACAGGCCAGTGACTGATGCCATCAGCCGTGATGTTCGACAGAACACCGCTTGCGAAATCGTAGATAAACACGTCGTGATTCGTGCCTTCGATCTCGATCGCAAGCTTTCGGCCATCCGGCGAAATTCGCGGATGCAGGTAAGATCGCGCGGGCAGGGGAAGCTTTTCGGCGTTCCCGCTGCGATCCACCCAGAACAGATTTCGGACACCGCCTTCGGCTTTTCCAGGAACGTAGACGAGATCCCCCGTGTTCGATATATCGAAATTCGCGACACCCGTATTGCGGCTCATCAGTACGCCCTCGAGGACCTTGAACGGTTGCCCACTAACCTGCAAACGCGAGCGATCGAACCGGACTGCGAGGAGGTTGCCGTCGCGCGCGTAGACAAGATGTCCGGACGGCGAATAGCACGCCGCCGTGCCACCCTCGACGAGAATGCGTCTCTGCCGATCGCCGCGAGCGAACGCCGCGATGTACGCGTCGTCGAACGTCTCCGCGTCTGGCGTAGCGGCGGTAAAGACGATCGCCTGACTTCCCGGCAAAGGGCGTGGAAACTTGTGGAGGCGCTCTCCTTTACTGAAATCGATCTTCACGACTTCCTGAAATTCGCCTCCGGCAGCAGGAATCCGCATGATGTTTCCTGGAATTGCCGGGACCACGTAGATCATGTCGTCGTCCGCCCAGGACGCATTCGTGGAAGTTTCAAGGTCGCAGATCGAGACGGGAGCTCCTCCGCTCAGGCCAATCTTTCGCATCCGAGTTGACACTTCAAGGTATCCCAGCCATTTTCCGTCCGGAGAGAAAAACGGCGCGATCCGGCCGGTGGGACCTTCCAGCGGGCGTTTAAGCTCAATCTCGCCCAAGGACCGGACCAGCAAGTGGTTTTCGTTAGGGCCTACGGGGCAGCACGCCAGTTGCGAACCGTCGCGCGATATGGCGACGCGATTCGTGAGACTGGCGGTGAAAAGCTCGCGCTCAGGGAGTGGGATGGCGAATCGCGTGAGACGCCGCGATGTGCCGTCATCGTGGCGCCCACGGATAGCAAGAACGCCGGCTGAGGCGGCGCCCACTGCCCCGCCAGCGAGCGCGACGAGCGCGTCCCGCCGGGTCATCCATCGAGGATTGGAACGGGCCGATTCTGCTGGTGCAGAATTCGTTTGCCCTTCGTCAAGCTCCGCCCGCACATCGCCGATATCACGCAGCCGGCGCTTCGCGTCTTTTTCCAGACATCGCCGCAACAATCGCCGGATGCTTAACGGCGTGGCGGCGGGCAACTCATCCCATCCCGGGTCTCGGTTGAGAATGGCGGCGATCGTATCCGAGAGCGTCTCGCCGCCGAAAGCCATCTTCCCCGACAGCATTTCGTATAGAACACACCCAAAGGCCCAGATATCGGCGCGCTTGTCGACCGGCTTTCCGCGCGCCTGTTCGGGACTCATGTAGGGAGCGGTTCCCAGCAGCGTTCCGTCTTCGGTGCATTCACCCATCGCTGTTGGCTTAGTCGCGCTCTCCTCCTCGGCCGTCGACACCGGATCAAGCTTGGCAAGACCGAAATCGAGTACCTTGACCGTTCCATCAGGCGTGACCTTCACGTTTGCGGGCTTCAAATCGCGGTGGATGATACCCTTCTCATGAGCCGCGTCAAGCGCCTCCGCGATCTGAGAAGCGATCTTGAGGGCTTCCGCCGACGGTAGGCCGGAGCCGTTCGAAGTCGCGAGTTTTTCAGCCAGCGTCTGCCCGTCGACGAGCTCGAGCACAAGTGCGCGCACGCCTTCCGATTCTTCGATGCCGTAAATGACGGCGATATGGGGATGGTTCAGCGACGCCAGCATCCGCGCCTCGCGCTCGAAGCGTGCCAGACGTCCCGCGTCGGCAGTCATGGCTCGAGGCAGGATCTTCAGGGCAACGTCACGTCCGAGCCGCGTATCGCGCGCGCGGTAAACCTCTCCCATCGCGCCGACGCCTAACAGCGTCTGGATCTGGTACAGACCGATCCGACGTCCTGTCAGAGTTGATCCGGATGCATTCGCCAATTGCGCCACGGCGGTCATCACGCGTTCGACGACGAACTGCTGGGAAGAAGCGGATTGCGCGAGCAGCGATTCGACCTCGCGCCGCAGCGCCTCGTCGTCCCGGCAGGCTTCCTGAAGGAACGCGGCACGCTCCCGCGGAGGAGTATTGGCTGCTTCGTGGTAGAGCCGAGTAATCTCTCGCCAACGGGCGGCATCCATATTGATACCTCCATGTCGCTCGTGTTTGTATGCGGTTGCGGGCATGTTACAACCATTTCATGTTTTGTAAAAACTTTGGCCGATAGGGGTAGTGGGGGTCTAAGACCCCACTACCGCCGATAGCCAATTCGACGGACGTCAAACCCCGTCCTTCACACTCTGAGACGTCCAACATTGCTGCGCAATCTTGAGGTAACATGTCGCGGCCATGACCACTGCAGCTGCCAGGACGCGCGAGCGGGCGCGCGGCAAACTCAAAATCGGCGATGACTGGAATGCGATAACCATTATCGCTTTATCTCAAAGCAACCCGCTGAAGGCGATCGCCGAACTGGTTGAAAACAGCATCGATGCAAAGGCACGCTCGATCACCATCACGCGCGGCCGCGAGCACGGCCGTCATTTTTTGGCGATCCGAGACGATGGTGAAGGTGTTCCGCGCGATGCAGATGGCCGTCCGGATTTCCACTACGTTGCAACTCATATCTGCGATTCCATCAAGCGCCGATTGAAGGCAGGCGGCGCAGCAGGCCTTCAAGGAGAGTTCGGAATCGGTTTGTTGAGTTTCTGGACGGTCGGTGAAGAGCTCACGATGACATCCACAGGTACGGACCAGGGCGTGTATCAAATGATGATGCGGAAAGGGGATCCGGGATATACGGTCCATCCGAGGCGCGTGCTCTTTGGCGGAAGTGGAACGGACGTGCGGATTGCCCCACTGCTGGAAGGCACTCGCTCGTTATCGGGTGAAAAGATCCAATGGTATCTGGCTGCCGAATTACGCGATCGAATCCGGCAAACAGGTGTCAAGATCAGGGTCATCGACCGGCTTGCCCGCAAGCAATACGCTGTCGAGCCGCGTCAGTACGAAGGCCGGTTGCTGCACGAGCTGCCCGCCGCACACACGCCGTTCGGCGATATCTATGCTGAACTCTACTTGAATGAGCCGGCGGACAAGAACGTGGTTGCATTGTTTCGCCACGGTACGCGCGTTGTCGAAGACATCGCACTCCTGGACGACTTCGCGCATCCTCCCTGGACTCTGCGTCATCTCCAGGGACACTTGGATGCCCCTTTTGTTAATCTCACTCCGGGTACGCGCACCGGCGTCGTCCAAGACGCTTCCTATGCCGCCCTTTGCGCCGGATTATTGAACTTAGAACAGAAGCTCGGCGAGATTATCGACGAGCAGCGCCGCGCTGAAGAAGAACAAGCCAGCCGTGAACTCCTGCGCACGATACAACGCGCGTTTCGAGAAGCCCTGTTGGCCTTGCCCGCGGAGGAATACGACTGGTTTGATATTCAGGTTCGGACAGCACGGCCGGTGCCAGGTTTATCGGAGGGTTCATCTGCTCCAATGTCTTCGAATGGAAGTGAGGATCCACTTCAGGGCGCGGCGGAGCTGGAGCCAAACGTAAACAGGCAACGGCAGTTTTTCGAATTCGCAGGGCCACTGTTCAGCGTTGCGATCTCGCCCGCATCGAGCGTCGTCCGCGTCGGCGCAAACCGTGAGTTTCGAGCACTTCCGCGAGATCGCTCCAGGCGTCGCGTGGAAGAAGATGTGCAGTTTCATTGGCAAATTGTGAATGGAACTGGAATGCTGGAGGGCATTCACAATCAGGCTGTGATGTTTCATGCATCCGAGGAGCCGGGTCTGACGCGACTGAAGGTCACGGTTCGTCAACACGACGTTGTTTGCGAAGCGGAGGCTTTAGTTACATTAGCGCATGAGATCCTTTCTCAGATCGGCGCAGCCAACGCAGCAGCGCAAGGTCTTCCGGGTTATACATTCGAACGGGCGCCCGGTGAGCCGTGGCGATCGCGCTTTGACACAGCACGAAATGTGATCGTCGTGAACAATGGACATCGAGATTTCGTTTACGCTTCGCGTTCGAAGGCTCTTAAGCTGCGGTACCTTGTACGCCTTTATGCCAAGGAACTCGTTCTGCGCAACTTCGTCGGCCTTCCAGCCGATCAACTGCTGGAACGAATGGTCGAACTTTCGTTAAGGACAGAAGAACACCTCTAAGGTGAAATGCCGGCGCGAAGAAAGCATGCACATTTTTCGTCAACTGGCGTGAAATCACTTCATTCCATGTTGGGAGCCTCAAGCCCGGGATGTCGCTGCTTCGGTTTTCAACGCGGTTTTTGTGTTTGTCAACGTCGGAACATCGGACTTCAACCTCGATGGCGGCGACGTCGGCGCGCCTGGCCACATTGAGCCAGGCGTCACGGGTGATCTTCAGAGGGTTTACCGAGTCGGCAACGACGGTTCTGCCCATTCGGAGGTTGTCCTCAGCCACGGGATAAGCGGCGCGATATCCGGCATCGTTCAGTGGCGCCGTTGTGATTCCGGAATCCCGAATGCCTTGTTCGATCGAATCGATTCGCAGGTACACTGCGTTTATCTGGCTAGCGAGTTCGCGGGCGATCGTCGATTTTCCTGTGCCGGGCAACCCGCTGAAGATCACCAACATTCTCTGCCTTTCAAAGGGATTCTCCGACGATCAACAGGCCTCAGCAAAATGGTTTTGAAAAACCTGACGTTCCGTCAAGGACGGGCTGCAGCCATCCTCTTCACGGCTTCAGGGAGTTCGCGTTCGTTCAGCCATGCAAAACTGAATCGCGCAAAAGGGGTGGATTGGCCGTCGAACGCGTAGCGGCGGCCGGTGTACCACGAGACGCCGCGCTCCAGACTTCGACGGGCCCAGAGGTCGACGTCGACGGACATTCGCACGTGGACCCACAGCGCCATTCCTCCAGCGGCCTGCGTAAACTCGATGCCCTCGCCGAACGCCCGGCGCAAACTGTTCGCTAGAATTTCGCGGCGGTCTGCATACACGCGACGGACACGCGCGACGTGACGTTGCAGTTCACCATCCTCGATCAGCGTTGCGACCGCAGCTTCTGTCGCAAGATCTCCCTGGATGTCGAGCAGCGAACGTATCGCGGCGACGCTTCGCAGTACCGCCGGCGGTGCGACGACATATCCGACGCGAAGGCCCGGAGCCAGGATCTTCGAAAGCGTACCAATGTACACGACGAGGCCGGCGTTGTCCGCGCTGGCAAGCGGAAGCACCGGGCGGCCGTCGTAATGGAATTCGTGATCGTAATCGTCCTCGATGATGGCGATCTTCCCGGCTTGCGCGAAGGCCAGAAGCGCGAGACGCCGTGCAGCTTTCAAGGTCACCGTGGTCGGATACTGATGATGCGGCGTGACGTAAACCGCGCGCAGTCGCGCCAGCTTCTTTAACGCGCCGACATCGACGCCGCCGGAATCGATTGCGACCGCAACGACCGTCGCTCCCGCCGCGCGAAACGCTTCCCACGCGGGCCGATAACCAAACTCCTCGACCGCAACGACATCACCGGGGCGGATCAGCGCGCGAGCGGCGAGCGTCAGCGCCATCTGACTGCCGCGTGTGACCAGCACATCGTCGGCAGTTACCGAGAGGCCTCGCATGTTCGCGAGCATCGATGCCAGGGCGGACCGAAGCGCCGGGTATCCTGCGGGATCGCCGTACCCGAGGAGGGCCGCGCCACGAAGCGCGAACACCCGCCGAAAAGCGCGGCCGATCGATCGCGCCGGCACAAGACGGACGTCGGGCGCACCGCTGCTCAAGTTCAAGGTGCCGCGCGGCAGAACCGGTGGCAGGTATGCGACGGGAACCGCAGGCAGCGCCAGCATGACTCGCTCCGGCCTGCGACGAACACCGAGCCGCCGCGAGATCGGCCGCGGCCGCTGATCCGGTATCGCTTTCGCCACAAAAGTGCCGCCGCCCCGCGTTGTCTCGATCCAGCCTTCCGCCTTCAACTCCGCCAGGGCCGCGAGAACCGTGTTGCGATGGACATGCAACCCCAGCGCAAGTCTGCGGCTTCCCGGCAGGCGATCACCCGGACGCAGCCGTCCACGCTGGATGTCCTCGGCGAGCGAACGCGCGATTTGCAGAAACGGCGGAAGGGCCGCCTTACGGTCCAGATCGACATCGATGATCAGATCCCAGGTTCGTCGCATATTCGACAGGTGACTCATTCTATTTTGACGCGACGGACTGGTCCAATCGAAATCGCTTCTACATAGGCCAAAGCGTGGACCAGCGTGTTGACGGCGGGTAGTGACCGTCGAACACGCTGGGATTTTATGAGTGGAATGCTATCGGCGGGTTTGATTGTTGTGTTTTTGGCGATAAATCTGCCGGGAGGTGCGGTTGAGTGACCTCTGGACGCGAACCCTTTCGGCCGGGGTGAACCTTCCGTCTCTCTTTGCGCGGCGTTCCTGAGCGCGAATACGCGCTTCCTGCTGTTCAAGCCGCGCCGCCTCGCTGCGCGTCAATTCACCGTTTCGAACTCCCTGGCGTATGCGCAACTGCTGTCGATGTTCTCGCACGCCGATTGGCGCCCGTCTTCCCTGTCCGGCCATCGCGCTCACCGGCGAAATCGCGGCACACAAAAGAACTCCTGCTAACAATCCTTTTACCTTCGCTCTCATTTCTTCTCCATAGATATTGGCGTTGTGCGCACTAACCCCATAGACTGCCGGCCCGGCAAAAGGATTAAAGGAATAACGACAGTGTGAGTAAGCTCCTAAGAATGATGGATATTGAACAGCTTCGAGATTTCGCCCTGCGATACACGGCGGCATGGTGCAGCAAAGATCCGTCGCTCGTGTCGGCGTTCTTTGCGCCGAACGGGTCCCTGAAAATAAATCAAGGCGAGCCTTCCGTCGGCCGAGCGGCGATCGCCGCGGCGGCACAGGGTTTCATGTCCGCCTTTCCGGACATGGTCGTCAAGATGGACGGCGTCAGTCCGAATCGCGCCGGCGCTATTTACCGCTGGACCCTATTGGGTACGAATACCGGACCAGGAGGCAGTGGCAGAGCGGTCCACATCGGCGGCTATGAAGAGTGGCTCATCGGCCCGGACGGCCTGATTGCGGAGTCGAAAGGCCGCTTCGACGAGTCGGATTATCAGCGCCAGTTGAAGGGAACTGGTCCAGTCTAGATCGCCAGTGCGGTCCTATTCAGCTGGACCGGTGTGGTGTAGGTTGTCCCCATGAACTTCGTTTCGGGACTCCGGGGTGACGTTCGCCGCGGTTTGCGCGCGCTTCGGAAAACTCCGGCGTTCACTTGGGGTGCGATCGTCACGATCGCGTTGGCGGTTGGAGCGACGACCGCCATATTTACCGTTGTGTACGGTGTTCTGCTCCGGCAACTGCCCTATCGCAATGTCGAACAGGTGTTTTGGATTTGGTCGGATCAACCGGGCCGCGCCAACACGCCGTTCAACGTCCCCGATTTCATCGACTATCGCAATTCCACAGAGTCCCTTTCCGGCTTCGCCGGGTTTTTCGCGTCCAGCGCGAACCTCAGTGACGAATCGGCGGCGGAGCGTGTGTCCGGCATTCGGGCCACTGGAAATCTCTTCGAGGTCATGGGCGCTCAAGCGCGGATCGGCCGGTTGCTGCAACCCGATGACGAGCGCCCTGACGGGAACCGTGTGGTCGTACTCACCGAACCGTTTTGGGTTCGGCGGTTCGCCGGCGATCGCGCGATTGTGGGGCACGGAATACGACTCAACAGCGAGGAGTACACGGTCGTGGGTGTGCTCCCGGCCGGATTCGTCATGCCTGTTCGCGATGTCGAGTTCGTCGTTCCTTTCGCACCCGATCAGGATCCGAGACGCGGCGCTCGCAACTCCGTGAACTTCATCATCGGTGTGGGCCGTCTTCGGGAACACGTGTCGCAAGCGCAGGCCGCAAGCGAACTGACCGCGATTGCACACCGGCTGCAACAGCAGTTCCCCGTCGAGAACGCACGAAAGCGCGGTGTCCTCATGGTTCGAGCGATCGACGGCATCGCCGGGCCTTTTCGTACAGCACTCTTCACATTGTTTGCAGCGGTTGGATCGGTGCTGCTGATCGCTTGCGCCAATCTTGCGAACCTGATGCTGATTCGCGCGACGAACCGGCGCAAAGAAGTCGCGGTGCGGCTTGCGCTGGGGTCCTCCCGCTGGAATATTGTCCGGAAAGTTCTTGTGGAAGCATTGATGGTGAGTGTCTCGGGAGGAATCGTCGGCTCGCTGTTCGCTCGATGGGGCGTGCAGACTCTCGTAGCACTGGCGCCGGCGCAATTGCCTCGATCCGGCGAGATCCGCGTCGACGCGGCCGTTCTGATGTTTTCGCTCGCTGTGTCATCGCTGACCGGGGGGCTCTTCGGCGTGATTCCCGCTCTTGCGTCTGCAGGAGTAGACGTCCGGGATGCGCTTCAGGAAAACAGCCGGCATACGACGTCGGGCGGACAAAGCGTCCGTGGTCTGCTCGTCAGTTCCGAGGTTGCGCTCGCGGTCGCGCTGCTCGTGGTCATGACCATGTTGTCGAAGAGCTTTGCCAATGTGCAGGCCGTGGCGCCGGGCTTCGACGCGACCGGAGTTCTTTCGGCGCGCCTCACACTGCCATCCAAGCGATTCAACAATCGTGACGCGATTGTCACATTTCAGCGAAACCTTGCCGGGCGACTGTCGTCCTTGCCGGGCGTTATGAACACGGGCGCCATCACTCTGCTTCCGTTGAGCGGACTGACGTCACGAGTTCCGTTCACTGTCGAGGGCAGGGCGATCGATCGAGAGCGTGTGCCGCTTGCACACTTTCGCACCGTTTCGTCCGGGTACTTCGAAGCGGCTCGCATACCGCTGAAGCGCGGACGCACATTTTCGGAGCGTGATACGGAGAGGACGCGCCCCGTAGCCCTCGTGAACGAGGAACTCGCGAAGCAGTGGCTCGACGGAATCGAACCTGTCGGCGCTCGTCTTCTCGTGGACGACAATGACGGGCCGCCGAGGCCCGTCGAGATTATCGGCGTCGTGGGAAACGTGCAGCAGGTCGCGCCGGATGGAGGACCGACCTGGGATCTGTACCTCACTTATCCTCAAGTCCACGCGGACAACGTTGGGGCCGCGGCGGCAAACATGTTCTGGATCATACGAACGACGGGCGATCCAATGGTCCTGGCGACCATGCTTACGAGAGAAGTACGCGCGATCGATTCTGAAGTAGCGGCGTCGCAGGTCCGGCCGATGGATCATTACCTTTCCGACGCCGTGGCTCCACGCCGATTCAGCCTTTCGCTGATGGCGGCGTTCGCCCTGGCCGCATTGGCGTTGGCCGTCACCGGTATTTACGGCGTCGTGACCTATTCGGTCGGGCAGCGAGCGCGTGAAATCGCGATACGCGTCGCGCTTGGCGCAAGCCGTTCGAATATCGTGACGCTTGTTATGCGCCAGGGCATGCGGTCCATTCTGATCGGCCTTATCTCGGGAATCGCCATGGCGGCCGGCGCCGCGCAGCTTTTATCGAGCATGCTCTTCGGTTTGGATCCCACCGATGCGGTGACGTTTGGTCAGGTCGCGAGCGTAGTCACAGCCGTTTCGATGCTCGCCTGCGCTGTACCTGCGTTGGTTACTTCTTCGTCGATCGCGGATCATCGGACGGATTCACGTACTTGAACTCCACCGGGCCCTGACCGTAAAGAACGATCGTCGATTCCTGCGTGGTGAACGCGTAGTGGTTCATGTTTGCAGGCATCAATGCAAAACCGCCCACTGGCAGTGCTTTGTTCGTCGCCGCGCTCTTGTTCAGTTTGTCGCCCATGCCGAAGGTGACTGCCCCCGACACGATGACCACATGTTCATCCGTTGGATGGGAATGGGCCGGAATGGAATAGTTCGCCGGAAATTTCAGCTGGATCGTGTACGGCGCCGGCTTCGTCGGGTCGCCCGCCAACACCGCGCGCCTTCGCGGCATTCCAGCCAGGCACGCTCCGCACAATCCGGAACCCCTTCCAGCCGACGGCGCGCTCGCTGAAGCCAACCGTTCGCCACCGCGCTCTCTCCGCGGAATGCCCAGCAGTCCCACGCGAGCCATACGGCGATGCGAGCCGCGCCGGTGCGATCGTCGGATTCGAGATACAGTAAATACGCGCGCTCGCGCGACTCGAAGACGAGATCGGCGAGGTCCAGCCACCACGCCGCCAGCCCCAGACCTTCGAGCGAGCCCGGCGTTTCCTTCTCACGAGCGGCTGCTTCGAATGCATCACGGGCATCCGCCCATGCACCTCGCGACAGCGCCTCGGCGCCCCGCTGATTCGCGGCTGACGACTCATGCATCGGTGATGCTTACCTTACGAGGAATAGTCTGTCCTGACGGCGGAGTGCCCAGCGGATCTTTCCGTCGGCACCGATCATGGCGTCCTCTTCCTGAGCCATCCGGACGGGTTGACCATTCCACTCCCGCACCGGCGTCGTGGCCTGAAGTTCGATCGACCACCACATGCTTGGGATCACTTTCGCGTCGCCGCGGCCGGCAACGCCGTCCTGGTAATCCCACAAACCGATGAGAGGACCGGCCCCGTGGCCGTTCAGTCCGATCGGATGTGAATAAACGGTGCCCGTGATTCCTTTCGCCTTCATCCTGGCGAGAGACGACGCGAGGATTTCGTTACCGGTGCGGCCGGGTCTGGTTTCTTCCATCACGATGTCCTGCAGCGTATTGGACTTGGCCAGTGCTGCTCGAAGACCTTCGGGAGCTTCGGTCTCACCGGGCCGTAGGATATAGGCAAGATGTTGCGTATCGGTGTTCAGGCGGGCAACGGTGATGCCGACATCGCAGTGAAGGAGGTCACCGCGTTCGATGACCGGATCATCACCGATTTGTTCGGCAGTCATTCCTCTGCGCTGCACATCGACGCTCGGCTGGAACCATGTTCCGAGCCCGAGATCGTTGACGCGCTGCCGCCACCACCAGACGAGGTCACTGGTTTTAGTCTTACCTGGAGTGATTGTTTCGGAAGAAAACATCTCCTGGGTCATCGACCAGACGAGCTCCTGCATTCGCCGGTAGAACGCTTCTTCTTCGGGAAGCCGCGAGGCGATCAAGTCGAGAGGCAAAGCATCGGCGTTTCGGAAACGCGAGGTCCATTTTTCGCCGAGAGCGGACGTCATGCCCTGCAGTTCGCCGCTGGACAAGCCGTCCGAGAAAGCAAAGACGGTGGATCGGTCGATACCGATCACGCGTGGGTTTCGTTGTTCGACAACGTCCTTCAAGGCCTGCCACTGCTCGTCGCCCCAGAGTTCGGCTTGCTGGCCTCGGCCGATATCCGACGCAGCCTGCTTCGTCGAACGCTTGGCCTCGAACACACCCTGCGAGGTTCCTCCAAGCGCAATCCTCTCGACGCACGAAGCAGAGGGCGCTTTTGCGGAGGCCGCGCACGTGTCGAAAAGCACGTAGATCGTTCGCCGTCTGGCAGCGAAGGTTTCCGGCGCTGTGATCGCCGCGAAGACCGGATCTTCGTTGTACTCGCGCATCGGCACAACCCACATGTCGATGCCGTTCTTCCGCATCAACGCCGGAAGGAACGTATCGAGACGCTTCTTCAGCCATTCCTGCTGCAGCGACGCCTGCTCACGAAGCGTGCCGAAGGGCCGTTCCTGAGCGATCAGATCCGTCGCGATACCCAGGAAAATCGAAAAGAAAGCCAGGACTCTCATGGGCCGGAATCATAGCACCGCCCGAGAATGGAAGACGAAACCGGGCCGCCACAACCGACGGCCCGGTTCGATCGGAGCGGATTCAGCGGCCGAAAAAGAATCCGCGAAACAGGGACACGCCGTACTCGACGAGGTAATCGCCGACGACGTTACCGAAACTGTTGATGCTCCACGGATCCGTCGCAGCACCCGGAGCGTCGAAGTAGCTATAGGCGCCGTTTCGGAGAACAAACCCCTGACTGCACAGGCTCGGACACGTCGTGCCGACGATTTCGCCGAGATTGTTGATGCCGCGAACCACCGTCGTGTGCGCGTTAGGTGCGTCGATGACGCTGAAAACGCCCTTCGACAACAGGAACCCGTGCGAGTCGAATCCGTTCGCGTCGCCGATGTAGCCAACGATATCGTCTTTGTCATTGAGGCCGAGCGGCGCACCGTCAAACGGCAGCACGAAGGAAACGTAAGCGCCCTGCCGTGCAATGAAACCGATTCGCTTCACTAATCGTTGTAAAAAGTAATAGCCGACGATATCACCATGATTATTGATGCCGACCGGAATGGTGTAATCTCCAAAACCGGTGGCTCCCGGCGCGTCGATCGTCGTGAAATTGCCGCCCCGTATGATGAAACCGCGAATGGTATCGCCCCTCTCAAAGTAGCCCGCAATGTCGCCCTGATTATTGATCCCCAGCAGATACGTGGCCGCGGCTCCCGGCGCGTCGATCACCGAGACGACGCCCTGACGGATGAGAAACCCGCTGACAAAGTGGCCCGGCGTACTTGTCGCAAAAAAACCTACGATGTCACCGCGGTCATTGATTCCTCTTGGCATGACGTTACCGACAGCGCCCGGCACATTGATCGTCGAGACGGTCGGTACAGGCTTGGAAAGAGGTTCTGCAAACGCTCGTGACGGGCTCCCACCGAATAAGCCCGCTGCGGCCAATCCGACAGCGAACACTCTGTAAAATGTCATGTAAATCCTTTCTTAGTTGCCATCAGACGAGATTGTTTTTTGTGATTCACCAAAGGGTTCGGGGCGACGCTATTCGAACAACAAAAGTCGCGTCAATGGTACTGAAGTGTACCGGAGTCCGTGGCACACCGAGCACGTTCGAATCACCGGGGCCTGGATGTCTCCATAGATCGAAAGCTGCGGTAGAGAAGCAAGTCGTAGGTGATTTTGAGAACGCCGGCAATGAAGAAAGGAAGGCTGAACAACGATGCGCCGATGAGTTTTCCGGCCAGCGCCGGTGAGATCGAACTTCCCGCCGATCGTGCAACAGCCGTCACGCCGCCGGCCGCCGCTCGCTCATCCGGATGGACGACGGCCATCGTGTACGACTGCCGGGTCGGCACGTCCATTTGCGAGATGCTGAAACGAAGGAGCAGCATCGCGATCGCCAGAGGGAGGGTGGGCATCAACGGAATCAGCATCAGCAGGATGTTCGAAGGAATGTGAGTAAACACCATCGTCCGGATCAACCCGATGCGCCGCGCCAGCCAGCTCGCCGTCAAGGCGGACACTCCGGCAAGAACGTTCCCGCCGAAAAAGATCGCGCCAAGAACCGCCGGCTGAACTCCGAATCGAATGTGAAACCAATACGCCACGACGGACTGCAATACCAGACCGCCCGCAAAGGCATCGAGCGAGAACAGCGCCGAGAGTTTGAACACGATCGAGGCGGAATGATTCAAACCCAGGAGATCCTTCGGACGCAAGGACGCGACACCCGCCGGCCGCTCCGAGCGCGTGACCTCTATCGTCCCGGATAAACAGGCGAACAGCAACGACAGCGCAGCGCCTATCACCGCATAACCGATCACGATCCATCGGTAGCTTCCCACCGGCGTCACGCCGGCGCTTTGCAGGCGTTGAGCAAGCACGCCGCCGGCCAGAGCTCCCAGCGCCGTTGCAAAAGATCCGACGAGGTTGTACCAGGCAAACGTCAGTGTGCGGCGTTCGCTGGAGACGAGCTGTGACAGTGCGGCCTGCTCGATCGACAGGAACGGTCCGACTTCATGGCCGCTCGGACTGATGACACCCACCGTGGCGGCCACCAGCAGCCACATGAAGTTTCTCGTGGCTGCGAACGAGACGCCGGCGAACATCATCAGAACGGCGCCGATGATCAACATCCGCTTTCGGCCGGTCCGGTCGGCCGTTGTCGTGATCAGCAGCGAAACCACGGTGTCGCCCGCCAATGTCAGCGTAAACAACAAACCGATGCGCCCTTCCGTCAGGCCGAGCCCGGCGAGATAAAGCATCAATACGACGGATAGAGATCCATAGGCGAACAGCCGGAGGATGCGTGTGGCGAAGAGCAGCCGGATATCGTTGCTTCTAGTCATGACTGGCAGCCTGGGGCGCCGCTTATGATACGAGCGTATCAAATATGTATGACGATTGTTATACTACTTTTTAATGGCCGCGGAGAGCGCCCCCACCAACTGGCTGCTCCTGATTCACCAGGTACCAAACTCGCCGCCCTATCTGCGAGTGAAAATCTGGAGGCAGCTTCAGCGGATTGGAGCCGTGGCGGTGAAGAACGCGGTCTACGTGCTTCCCGCTTCAGACCAGTCCCTCGAGGACTTTCACTGGATCGCCCGCGAAATCGTGGAAAGCGGCGGCGATGCGTCCGTTTGCGAAGCGACCTTCGTCGAGGGAATAACGAACCGCGAGTTGATCGCTTTATTTCAAGCTCCGCGCGAGGCGGATTACTCGCAACTCCTGACGGACATCAAAGCGCTGAACGAAGATGTCCGGAAGGCATCCAAGGTACGCGACGATTGGGCTTCGGGAATGGCCGGCCAGGTGTCGCGTTTGCGTCAGAAGCTGAATGAAATCGAAGCCATCGACTTTTTCTCCGCTCCCGGACAGCCACAGGCTAACTCTCGGCTGACGGACCTGGAAGGCACTCTGCGCACGGCGCCGCTTCGAAAGCGTTCCCCAAACAAGGAGGGTTATACGGGCCGAGTCTGGACGACACGGAAAGGAATCCATGTGGATCGAATCGCATCGGCGTGGCTCATCCGCCGATTTATCGATCCTCAGGCCCGTTTTAAATTCGTCGCCGCCAAAGGCTACAAGCCGGACGCCGGCGAGATTCGTTTCGACATGTTTGATGCCGAGTTTACTCATGAAGGCGACTTGTGTACGTTCGAAGTCCTTCTGGAGCGCATGAACATCTCCGATCGGGCGTTACAGTTCATCGCCGGGATCGTTCACGATATAGACTTCAAGGAGACCCGGTTCGATCGAGCGGAAACCGCGGGCATCGCCGCCATCGTTGCGGCGATCTGCACGGCGCACAAAGAGGACGATGCGCGCATGGACCGGGGCTGTGCGGTGTTGGATGATTTGTATCAGTTTTACAAACGACGTTAATTTGGATGGAGACCCATATGAATCGACGTGAGCTACTGACCAGTGTATTGGCCGGAGCGGCGGCTGCGACAACGGCAACGGCCGGATTTCAAGCGCAAACCCCTGACGGCGGTTGGCCGATCAAGCCCCTTCCATTCGATCCGAAGAAGCTCAAGGGGCTTTCTGAAAAACTGATCGTCTCGCATCATGACAACAACTACGCCGGCGCTGCGCGGCGTGTCGGTCAGATCCAGCAGATGCTGGCGGGCTTGCCCGCCAATGCGCCGGGGTTTCAAGTGAAGGGTCTCAAGATGGAGGAACTGATCGCGACGAACTCTGCAATTCTTCACGAGGAATACTTCGGCAATCTGGGCGGTGACGGAAAAGCGTCAGGAACCGTCCAGCAGGCCATCGCGACGGACTTCAGCGGCTTCGACAAGTGGGAACAAGGCTTTCGCGCCACGTCCACCGCGCTCGGCGGCGGCAGCGGCTGGAGCATCCTCAATTTCAATTTTCGTGACGGCAAGCTTCATAACTACATCGCGTTCGATCACACCGACAACGTTGCGTTTGGACGTCCCATCCTGGTGAACGACATGTTCGAACATGCCTATCACATGGATTTCGGCAGCAACGCCGCGGCATACATCGATGCGTTCATGCAGAACGTGAATTGGGATGAAGCGAATCGCCGCTTTGAAGAAGCGCGAAAAATTTTCGCGAGCCTTCGTCCCTGAGTCCGCACCATACGTCTTACTCGGCGGGTTATAATCAAGACGTATGGAACATGCGGGCCACGCGCACCATCAACACGACCACCGTCAGAGTGCCCGTGGCAGTTTGAAGATCGCGCTCGTCATCACTTCGACCTTTCTTGTTGCGGAGTTTCTCGGAGCTCTCTACACGAATTCGCTGGCGTTGCTCGCCGATTCCGGCCACATGCTGACGGATGTTGCCGCGCTCGGCCTGAGTTTTTTCGCCATGCGATTTGCGACAAAACGCGCGACACCACAGAAAACCTACGGATTCTATCGAGTCGAGATTCTGGCCGCGCTGTTGAACGGCGTCCTTCTGGTGCTGATCGCTCTCTACATCTTCTGGGAGGCATACCACCGATTGACGAACCCGCCCGAAGTCAAAGCGGAGTGGATGCTGATCGTTGCCTTGACCGGACTGTTCGCGAATCTCATCAGCGCTTATCTGCTCTTCGGCAAGCAGGGCCAAAGTCTCAACGTGCGAGGTGCATTCTTTCACGTGCTGAGCGATGCGATCGGCTCGGTCGGCGCGGTCATCGCCAGCATTGCGATTCTGACCGCCGGATACGCGGCCGCCGATCCGATTACCAGTGTGGTCGTTGCTATCCTTATTCTGTGGAGTTCCTGGATCCTGATTCGCGATGCAGTTGACATTCTGTTGGAGGGGACGCCGGCTCATGTCAATATCGTGACTTTGCGCGAGCAACTTCATCTTGTCGATGGAGTCGAGTCTGTCCACGACTTGCATGTGTGGACATTGACGTCAGGCGTGCTGGCGATGAGTTGTCATGTTGTGGCAGACTCCGACGGCGGCAAACGCAGCGACATACTAACCAGGCTCAAGTGCGTCGCGCATGAACGGTTTCACATCGATCACACGACGATTCAGATTGAAGAGCCCAGCCTGCAGGAAGCACTCGACTCTTGTGATTGTCAATTCGGGGCGTGGGATTCACCTAAGACCAGGTAATCAAAATGTCACTTTTCTCTGCTTCCGTACTGATTGGAGCATTCCTTTTTCAAAGCCCGACGCTCCAGAGCCCGAGTCCGAAAGAACGTCAGGCTGCCGTCGAACGAATGGCGGTGCTCGGGAATTCCAAAGCGATTCCGGATCTGGTGGCGGCATACAAAAAAGAACCGAAAAGCGATGTGCGGGCATCCATCCTGGCTGGATTGGCGCGTATTCAGGACAAGTCGGCCGTCACACCGTTGGCCGAAGCGCTTCGCACGGATCTCGACAAGAATGTCCGGCTGCAGGCGATCGACTCGCTGCTCCGGCTTTATATCTCGATTGAGGACTCCGGTCCGCTGCATACCATTTTTCAAAAAGTGAAAACGGTGTTTTCAAGCGAGAATCGGCCCATGGTTGCTCCTGCAACGACGGTTGATCCCGCGGCTACGACCGCCCTGGCCGAAAGCGTCCAAAAAGATTTCACGGACGAGGTGAGAATGGAAGCGGCACGCGCGCTGGGTTCGCTGAAGGCAGCCGATCAGGTGCCGGCACTCGTCGCGATACTGGAAGATCCCAAAAACCGAGAGCACTCCGACGTGCGGCTCGAAGTGATTCGAACACTCGGATACATCCGCAACGAAGCCGCAGGACCGGCTCTGCAAAAGGAACTGAGAGAAACCGACCCTCAGATCGTGGCCGAGTCGGCGATGGCGCTGGGACTGGTCGGCTACAAGGAAGCGCGTCCGGACGTGGAGCAATTGTTTCGGACCAGCAGCGATCGCACGATCAAACGCCGGTCGCTCGAGGCTATGGCGCTGATGCGGGATCCCGGTTCTACGGCTCTATTCGAATCATTACTCGGACATCCCGACGATTATTATCGCGAGCTCGCTTCTGAAGGCCTCGCACGTCTCCACCACGATGCTGCGATCCTGCAGGACCGCTATAAAGAGGAGAAGAAGGGCAACGTGCGAAACGCCCTCGCATTCGCTCTCGCCGCGGCCGGTCAGGATAACTACATCAACGACCTCGCGAACGCACTCGACACGCGGCAGGATTACCAGGTGCATGTGTATCTGGTCGAACTCGGCAAGTTCGATGGAAAGATGCAGGAACTGTATCGCTATCTGAAAAGTACGAATCCGAAGGTTCGCGCCAAGATGATCAAGGTGCTTTCCGATATCGGCGATCCGTCATCGCGCGATGAAATTCAGACGATGACAAACGACCCCAACGTCGAGGTTGTGCGCGAAGCCGTCGCCGCCCTCCGAAAAATGACCCGGTGAACATGACCAATTCCGTACGCGTTCGATTTGCACCGTCGCCCACAGGTTACCTGCACGTCGGAGGCGCCAGAACGGCGCTGTTCGACTGGCTTTTCGCGCGCCAGCACAACGGCGTGTTCATCCTTCGCATCGAAGACACCGACACCGAGCGGTCGAGTGAAGAAATGACCCAGGGCATCCTCGATGCGATGAAATGGCTCGGCCTCGAATGGGACGAAGGACCATTCCTCCAGTCTGGAGGAGTGGATCGTCATCGCGCGGCCGCGGCGAAACTGGTCGCATCGGGTCACGCGTACCACTGCTTCTGCCCGCCGGAACTGATCGAAGAGAAACGCAAGTATGCCGTCGAGCGCAAGGCCGATTTCAAGTACGACCGGACCTGCTTGAGTCTCACTGCCGATGACGTCCAACGTCGTCTCGAGAATGGCGAAAAGGCCGCCCTTCGTTTCAAAGTGCCCGACGGCGCCGTGACGTTCAAGGACGCGGTCATTGGAGAAATCACGATCGCCAGTGAAACCATCGAAGATTTCGTGCTTCTCCGATCGAACGCGCAGCCCACGTACCATCTCAGCGTTGTTTCGGACGATATCGAGATGCGCATTACTCACGTCATCCGCGGCGCCGACCATATCAACAACACACCCAAGCAAATCCTCCTGTACCGGGCCCTGGGCGAAGCGATCCCCGTCTTTGCGCACATCCCGTTGATACTTGGGCCGGACAAAACGCGGCTCAGCAAACGTCACGGCGCGACTTCGGTGGGGTCCTACAAAGACATGGGGATCGTGCCGGACGCGCTCCGAAACTATCTCGCCCTGCTGGGCTGGTCGCCGGGGAACGATCAGGAGATGTTCGAGGTGGATGAACTCGTGCGCAGTTTTTCGCTTGAAGGGATCTCGCGAGCCAATGCTGTTTTCAATCCGGACAAGCTCGCATGGTTCAACCTTCAATACATTCTGAATTTGCCCGACGAGAAGCTCGTTCAGTATGTGAAGCCGGAGTTCGAAAAGGCGGGATTGTGGAACGACGAGTTTCTGGGCACGCGATACGCATGGTTCTGCTGGATGCTCGCGCTGCTTCGTCCGCGGGCGAAGACCCTGCTGGAGTTTCCGAAGCAGGCGCGGTTCTTCATCGTGGATGAAATTGAATTCGATCCGGCCGCGGTCGAAAAGTCGATGAAGGACCCGGCGATGCGCCGGCATCTCGGCACGATGGCGGACCGGCTATCTGCACTTGCCGAGTTTAATCAGGAATCGCTCGAAGCGACGATTCGAGGCCTTGCCGAAGAACTCGGTATAAAACCGGGCGCGCTGATGAGCGCAGCCCGCGTCGCCATAACGGGCCAGGCGGTATCGCCGGGTTTGTTCGAAACCATGCTGGTGCTCGGCCGCGAGAAGACGGTCCGGCGTTTGGCTGCCGCCGCCGGAAACGCGCCAGAATAGTCCAGTAATCTGCTATCACGTTGGGATTCGACATCCCGACAGTTGACATCTTTGGCACGCAGCTTCTGAATATGTCAAACGTTGGGGATGTCCAATCCCCAACATGATATGCAGATAACCGGATGGATTCACTGGTTAGCCCTCTTTTGCTTTTTGTTTTCCGTTCTGTTCTCATTAATTCCCTATGACGTGGTTTAAGCGCGAGAAGAAGCCGCTGGAGTCTGTTGAAGACCGGCGCGTGGTAACCGAAGGTTTGTGGATCAAGTGCAGCGGGTGCAAGGAACCGTTGTGGAAGAAAGATCTGGAGGCGAACCTTCAAGTCTGTCCGAAGTGCCGGTATCACTACAAGATCAGCGCGATGGAGCGTTTGAACCTGCTTTTCGATGAAGGCTGGACGGAAATGGATCGCTGTCTGCGCTCGACCGATCCTCTCAACTTCAAGGCAACGAAACCCTACAAAGACACTCTCGCAACGCTGCCTGCGAAGGTGGGCGTCAACGAAGCGGTGGTATGCGGCGCGGGCCGTCTGGACGGAATGGGTGCCGTGATATCCGCCATGGAAGGAAGTTTCATCGGCGGGTCGATGGGATCCGTCGTGGGCGAGAAGATCACACGAGCCATCGAGCACGCCCTCAGCGCGAAGTCGGCCCTCGTGATCATCTCGTGCAGCGGCGGCGCGCGCATGCAGGAAGGCGCGCTGAGTTTGATGCAGATGGCGAAGATCTCGGCGGCGCTGTCGCGAATCGACAAAGCGACTCTGCCTTACGTTTCGGTGCTGACCGATCCGACGACCGGCGGCGTCACTGCCAGCTTTGCCATGCTCGGCGACTTGAACATCGCCGAACCGGGCGCATTGATCGGCTTTGCCGGACCTCGGGTGATCGAGCAGACGATCCGGCAGAAGTTGCCCGAGGGGTTTCAAAGATCCGAGTTTCTTCTCGAGCACGGAATGATCGATGCCATCGTCGATCGCAAAGATATGAAACCCTTCCTCGCCACGTCGCTTCGCCTGCTTCGCCCCACATGCTGATCACGACAGCTTGAACTTTGGACCCGGTGATGGTTGTCTATAATGCATGCCGGCCGCCGTTTGGCTCCTGCTTTTTCTGCTCGCCCCTCAGGGACGCGGAACGCCGTCGTCGTCGAGGACGAATGGCGTCACGATCACGGGAACTGTCATCAGAGCCGACGCCGCGGCCGGCAATCAGGGATTACCGAACACGCGAGTCGAGTTGAGGCCTGGCGGATTCGCCAATACGCTGGGCAGCAGCAGCACTTTCACGTTTCGCGATGTGCAACCCGGCCGCTACACGTTGGTCCCGCATCACGAAGGGCTGGTCGTTCAGGAGAATCCCGCAAAGAGCATCAGTCCGATCGGAATGACGATCACTGTCAACGCCGGACAGAATCTCTCGAATATCACGCTGCCGATGATTCCCGCGCCGGCCATTTCCGGTTACGTTTTCCATCCCAATGGTGAACCGATCGCGGCTGCTGTCGTCGAAGCGTACAACCGGCGGTACACGCCGTATGGCCGGCAGCTCAGTGTCATAAAGAAAATCCTGACCAACGATCTCGGTGAGTACCGGCTGTATTGGCTCGATTTCGGGGAGTACCTTGTCACGGCCAGCTACAGCGATCGCGCTCAGCGGTCGGCGCGTCAAGGCATTCGACTCAGTGCCAACGTCCCGAAGCCGGACGATGGGTACGCCACGATGTACTATGACAAGGCAACGAGTCCCGCCGACGCACGAACCGCGCGTCTGATGCCGGGCGCCGACTCTTCGAATGTGAACGTTTTCCTGAGCGACATTCCTCGTTACAAAATCAACGGGCGCATCGTCTCGGCTTCGACCCTGCCGGCGGATCTGATACTGACTTTCGCTGCGGCCGGCAGCGATCTGAATGCGGACAGAGATTATTCGATTCCCATCGGCGGGAACGGCGCGTTCGAGATCACCGGCGTGTCGCCGGGTTCGTACGTCCTGCTGGCGGCCAGCAGCGAATTCTCGTCAGACCTGACGAGCCTCGCTGTGGCCAACAGCGATGTCGCGAACGTCTCGATGCCGCTCTATCCAACGTTGACGTTGAATGGTCACGTTTCGACGGAAGGCCGTCCCGGCGGAACTCCCGCGGGTCTTCGAATCAAGCTCTTTCGCACTCAACTCGAAGTGAACCAGTTATTCGAAACCCGGACTTCCGCAGCCGGAAGCTTTGTGATCCCGGGACTCGGCCACGGCTCATTCGATCTCACGATCGACGGACTGCAGTCGAACACCTACATCAAAAGCATTCGCTTTTTTGGACAGGGCGCAGACGCGCTATACGTGCCGATGCAGATCGCCACACTCGATACCTCTTCAGTCGTGGATGTCGTGCTCGGTTCGACGGCCTCTATCGTTGAAGGTGGCGTGGCGGACAATGCGGGAAAACCCGCAGCGGGAGCTCAGGTGGTCCTCGTTCCCGAAGCACGCTTGAGGCATCGCACGGACCGGTACCTTACGAGCTTCTCCGATGCCGCGGGAACCTTTCAACTGCCATCTGTTCCTCCAGGCGCATACACCGCATTTGCCTTCGAACACATAGAAACGGGCGCCTACTTCGCTTTTGCCTACGATGCGCGCGTGAACCAGCTGTTCGGGAATCGGGGCGTGCCGGTGACGGTAACCGAATCGGGCCGAACGACGCTGCAGTTGAAAATGATATCGGCGGCCGATACTGCGGGTGGATTTCAATGACTGTGGCGCTCTTCATTCTTTCGCTCCTGCAGTCGCTGAGTCCCGGAGGCAGCATCGAAGGAGTGGTTTTTAAGTCGGGCACTGTCATCCAACAGGCTCTTCCCAATGCGCGGCTTGAACTGACCGGAGGTTCGGGAACCCCCCTTGTCGTACGAACGGATTCCGGCGGCAGGTTTGTGTTCTCGAATCTGTTGCCGGGCCGCTATCGCATTGCCGTCACGAAGGACGGATTCATTCGTCAGGAATACCAAACACGCCTGATATTGGCGACCGGACGCCGGATCAGCGATGTTGTTTTTCGTCTGGAACCGGCTCCGACGGTCGCAGGCTGGGTGCAGGACGAGGCGGGCGAACCGATCGCCGACGGTATCGTCCAGGCGCTTCGGCGAAGCTATGACATCCGCGGCAATCCCACGTTTACGGTCATTGAATCGGGATTTAAAGAATATCACCGACAATACCCCATATTCTGGCTGGATCCCGGTGAGTACTTCTTTTTCGTTTCGTCCATGCCTCGATCTTCGGATGCCCAGGACGCATCGCTGCTCGCTCAGCGTACGGTTCCGCCGACCTACTTCCCCGGAGTGGCCGATCCGATGGCCGCGAAGTCCATCCGCGTTGAAGTCGGCCGCGAGACAGACGGACTGGATTTCCGGTTACGCCGTACTTCGATCACGATGGTCCGTGGGCAACTCGCCAATTCAGCCGGAGGTCGAGCCGTGATTGGTTCGGTAAAACTGACGCCGCCACTCGACGTGCCGAGTTTGAGCCGATATAACGTGAGTTCCGACAATCAGGGAGTGTTTTTCATCTTGGATCCTGTTTCGCCCGGCCCTTATGTGGCCATAGCCAGAAGCGCCTCGGCAGAGCGTCTCATCGGATTCGAACGCATCGAAATTCGCGCGCTGCCGCTGTTGCCGCCCCCGCTCCCGGAATACGTCATTCGGTTCCGTATGAATGCTCCGATGCAACTCAACGGACGCTTCGTTGTGGACTCGGGCAGTGATATCGATGTGCGTCGAGTGAAAGTCCAGCTCGCAGCCTTGCAGTCCGGCCTTCCGCCGATCGCTTCTCTGACTCAGCCGGACGGACGCTTTTCCGTGACCGACCTGGTGCCGGATAACTATCTGGTGAGCGTTGCCGGACTTACTGGAGATGCTTACATGAAAGCCGCCGTCCTTGGAGAGACCGATGTTCTCCAGGCTCCGTTGAGCCTCGAGAAGCAGTCGTCCGCTGCACTACCTTTGCAGATTCTTCTCGCGTCGGATGGTGGCCGAATGATCGTGGGTGTATTCGATGGCGACAATAGGCCGTTGGAGGCCGCACAGGTCGTGCTCGTCCCTGATCCTGCCCGGCGTCAAAGGCCGGACCAGTATCGCATTGCAATCTCCGCTGAAAATGGGCAAGTCACGATTCGCGGCATTCCGCCGGGAGACTACAAACTGTTCGCGTGGGAAGCGATCGAACCGAATGCGTATTTGAATAAAGATTACATGCGTCGCTATGAGGACTTCGGCGTTCCGGTCCGCGTTGCACCGTCTGCGAGCATTCCGCTTACCGCCATTCGCGCCATCCCGCCGATGTAGGCGCCGGCTTCAGCCGGCGCGTGCGCGTAGCGCTCTGATCTGTCAAACACCCTGCGCTGTCGCGCATGCGCCGGCTGAAGCCGGCGCCTACAACCGCTTGCGTTTTTCAGGCGCGATTTCGATGCCGAACAGTTCGGACAGGTCGTCACTTTCCAGGATTTTTGCGCTCTTTGATTTTGTCATTCGCGGCACGGTGTTCGTGATCAAGTCCTGCTGATCGACCTTTCGCAGCGTGAACAAGAGTTCCGGCTGCTTATCCAGTCGCGCGCCGATCCCATACAGCACCGCGGCGATGTGTTTGCACATGCGGGCGGAATCCGGGCAACTGCAGCTGAACTTCATCTCGGCCGGCATCGGGAACAATCCTGTTTTCTGCTGGCAGAGACGTTCCATGGTGACCTTCGTAAATCGGCCCTCCAACAATTCCACGAGCGAATCGATGGCGCCGGCTACGTCGTGACACACGGCTTTCCATCGGGCCTGCGGGATCGGCGCGACCTTGACCTCGACGGTGTAGAGCCGCGAGCCACTCACCATCGCATGCACATTTCCGGCAGAAATCTGCAAGTCGACCACGCATCCGCTGCGAACGTACGTCCGCCCTCGCGGAAGACGATTCGCGTAATCGCTGTAGCGCTCCAGGTTCCGACACCACGACTTGCCCCAGAATGTTTTGGCAATTTGAGAGCCGTCAATAACGACGGGCGATGCCGCCGCGAGTTTCTTCGCTTCGCGTTCTGCTTTACGACGACGCTCGCCGACCGTTATGTATTCGGGGAAGTCATAGTCGTCGTCAAAGTAGAACCTGGGCATCATCACTCCGCGGACGCAGCGTGGATATCGAGCGCAACCAGTTTCAGTAACTCATCGTTGTTCATTTCGGTGATCAGGAGGTCCGTGCCGCCTTCGAGCAGATCCTTCGACATCTTCTGCTTGGACTCGATCAGCGCATCGATCTTCTCCTCCAACGTACCGCGACAGACAAACTTATGCACAAGCACATTCTTCGTCTGACCGATGCGGAAGGCGCGGTCCGTGGCCTGATCCTCGACCGCGGGATTCCACCATCGATCGAAGTGAATCACGTGCGACGCTGCGGTCAGGTTGAGCCCCGTGCCGCCGGCCTTGAGCGAAAGCACGAAAAAGGGCACGCGTTCGTCTTCCTGAAATTCTCGGACCAGCGACTGGCGGTTCTTCACTTGCGTCTCTCCGTGCAGCACCAGACCGCGACGGCCGAACACGGATTCCAGGAAACTCGCGAGATACGATGTGATCTCGCGGAATTGGGTAAAAACCAGAACCTTCTCCTGTCGTGCTGCGATGACTTCCACGATTTCACGCAGCCGTGCCAGCTTGCCGCTGTCTCGTTCCGCCCATTCGTCGTCACCGAGCCATTGCGAAGGATGGTTGCAGATTTGTTTGAAGCGCATAAGAAAGGACAGGATCATACCGCGACGGTCGATCCCCTCCTCGCGCGTTTCGAGTTGATGCGCGAGTTCTTTCACGCCTTCCTGATACAACGCCGCCTGCCGTCGCGCGAGTTGACAGAAAGCTTTCACTTCGGTCTTGTCCGGAAGATCACTGATCACGGATTTATCGGTCTTCAACCGGCGAAGGATGTAAGGGCGCACCAGTTCACGAAGCGGAGCATAAGGATTGTGCTTCTTTTCGGCCAGCCGCTTTGCGAAGACCGTGAATTCCTTTGCCGAACCCAGCAGGCCGGGATTGATGAAATCGAAGATCGACCACAGATCGCCGAGCCGATTCTCGACGGGCGTCCCTGTCAGGACGATCCGCGAGCCGGTCGTCAGCTGTTTCACCGCGCGTGACTGCTTCGCACCGGGATTCTTGATCGCCTGTGCTTCGTCGAGAATCGCGAGCTGCCACGGAATGGTCACGAGTTCGGGAACGCGCACCAGCGATCCGTAGCTCGTGATGACGAGATCGCAGTCGCTGACCCGTTGGGAGTCCAGCGATCGCAGATCCTTGGTCGGTATAAGGGAGGGATGAGCAACGATTGTTTTCAGGCCCGGCGCGAACCGTTCGATCTCGGACGTCCAGTTCGCCAGCAGTGACGCCGGAGCCACAAGAAGGCTGGGCCCGCGCAACTGTCCGCTGCGCTGCAAACCCAGCATCAGGGCCAGCACCTGCATGGTCTTGCCCAGGCCCATGTCGTCCGCCAGGCACGCACCGAGTCCCAATCTGGACAGAAGCTGAAGCCATCGGACGCCGGTCTCCTGATATGGCCGCAACGTCGCGTGCAGGCCGTCGCCGGCCGCCACGTGCTCGATCCTCGCTGGGTTTCGAATGTCTTCGAGCGTTTTCGACAACCAATCGCCGGCCGAGACTCGTGACCATTGCAACGTTTCTTCGTCAGCGACTTCGTCGCCCGGTGAGACGACTCCGGAAACCAGTCGCATGGCATAACCGAAGCTCAGGCCTGTCCGCGCCGCCGTTTGTTCGGCATTCCGGAACTGTTCCAGAAGTGTCGCGAGTTTTTCGCGATCCACCTCGACCCAGCGGCCACGCACGAAATGCAGTCCGTTGGAACCGGCGAGCAGACCGGCGATCTCCGACTCGGTAAGAGTGTCTCCATCGAGCGTGACTTCGACTTTGAAGTCGAGCATCGCTTCCACGCCAACTTCGGACGGAGGCTTGTCTCCAACCTTCGCGCTCACCTTCGGCCTCGACGGACGGCCGCTTCGCCACCGGCTCGGAACGCGGACGATCACGCCGGACGATTCGAGCGCCGGAATATCGTTCAGCAGCTGCAGCGCCTCCGGTGGTGACCAACGAAGCGGGTGATAGATCTCACCGCGGCCGATCATTTCCTTCAACCAGTCGATCTGCTCCGAGGCTCGATGCACCGGCAGCAGCAACGACAGAAGTCGCGGTTTGTTCCGATCCCCCGCGTATTCGGTGAGAGCCCTTCCGAGCGGTACGTGCACCGCCTTCGCCTTCGACGACAGCCGATGCGTGTAGGTCGCAATGAACGCGAACGGCATCTCTTCATCTTTGCGGTTTTCCGCAAGGTTGAAATGCACGCGGCCGACAAGGTTCCAGGCCGGGTTCTTCTGCTTGAGGAAATCCTCGACGGAAGCTTTTGATTCCGAGAGCTCCTCACGAAACGCCGCGTCCAGTTCGCCCCACAAGGATTCCAGGATTGCCGGCGAAAGATACTCGGCTCCCGCCATTGCCGGAGAAGCGAGCACCAACGGATCGAGCTCCGCCGGCGTGGGGGCCGGAACCGGTGGAAGCGATCGGCCGCCATTGATGTTCGCCACCGTCCGCACGGCGATGACGTAGCGGGACGCAAACTCGCGCCAGTACGCGAACGTCGCCGGCATCGGGGTTTGAACTTCCGCTGCGCCCATTTGCAGCAATCCGTGCCCCGCCCCTTTCGCGAACGCCTCGGATAATCGCTTCTCCAGATCCGCGGCCGGCGACACATCCGGCCGTTCGCTGTTCTCGAGAACGAGATTGCCGTGCGGCGTAAGGATCAATTCAAGCATGGCACCAGAGAGTAGCTCAATGTGCCTAGAAACGTGCGCGTGGATTGACGCCGCGGGCAACATGGCTCTCTATTGTCTCGTCCCACCGATTCTTTGACAGCTCGTCCACGATGCCCACTCGCTTCGCTCGGGTACTGTGGCTTGCACCGGTCAGGCCGGAGCGGGCGACAGAACAGTACCCGAGCGAAGCGAGAGGGGCACCGTGCGTCAAGAGTTACGTGGGACAGGTGACCAAATTATTGTGGAATGCCATTCCCGTTTTATCGATAAAATCGGGAATATGATTCCTCGAATTCTGCGGCTTCCCAAAGCTAAAAGCGCCTTCCTCTTCGGGCCTCGCGGAACCGGCAAATCCACATATCTTCAAAGCGCGTATCCGGCAGCGCCCGTGTTGGACCTTCTCAGGGAAGCGGATTTTCAGGAATTCCTCCGAAACCCTTCCCGTTTGGAAGCGTGGGCCGACGCAAACTGGAGGCCACCGTTTCCACTCATCATCGACGAGGTGCAGCGCCTTCCCGAACTGCTCAATGAAGTGCATCGTCTGATCGAAAAGAAGAAATACGTTTTTGTTCTTACCGGGTCGAGCGCGCGCAAACTCAGGCGCGGCGGTTCCAATCTGTTGGCGGGCCGCGCGATCGTGAAGCAGATGCATCCCTTCACGGCGAGCGAATTGAAAGATGACTTCGATTTGAAGCGCTCGGTTCGATTCGGGCAGCTTCCCGGCGCGTACTTTGCGGATGACCCTGACGAATACCTGAAGGCCTATGTCGGTGTTTACTTGCGCGAAGAAATTCAGATCGAGGCTCAGGTTCGCAATCTGTCACTGTTTTCGCGCTTCCTTGAAGCCGCATCGTTTTCGCAGGCCTCAGTCCTGAGCGTCGCCGCTGTTGCGGAAGATTGCGGCGTCGATCGCAAGACGGCTGAGAACTATTTCCAGCTGCTGGAAGACCTGATGATCGGAGTCCGGCTGCCGGTGTTCCGGCGCCGGGCAAAACGTAAGCTGGTGACGCATCCGAAATTCTATTTTTTCGATGCCGGAGTCTTTCATACGCTGCGTCCCAAAGGCCCGCTGGATTCCACAGAGGAAATTCAGGGCGCCGCCATCGAGACCCTGGTCCTGCAGGAATTGCGAGCCACGATTGCCAATGACGGCCTGGACTTTCAACTGAGCTACTGGCGAAGTCAGAAAAAGGAAGAAGTGGACTTCGTGCTGTACGGAAGTAAGGGTCTGGTTGCGATTGAAGTCAGACGGTCCGGCCGCTTCCGTGTAGAGGATTTGTCGGGGCTGCGGGAATTTGTCGCGGACTATCCGGTGGCCCGCGGGTACTTGTTGTACGGCGGTTCGGAACGTTTGAAATATGGACCGATCCAGGTTTTGCCGCTCGAGGCCGCATTAAGAAACTGGCGGGCGTTGCTATGAGGGCTGAACGCATAGTGATAAGATTCGCCGCCGCAGGGCTCAAACCAGCATCAGGAGTGGTTTTATGACGCGTTCGTTCACGGGGTTGTTCTTCATTTCTGCTTTACTCATTTCGACAACGGCAGTTCAGGCGCAGCAGCATTTCACGATCGAACGGGTCCTGGCGCCGGCGTTTCCATACGATCTCACGGCCGCCAAAAAGGCAGACCGTCTGGTCTGGGTCGGCAATGAACAAGGCAAGCGCAATGTCTACACCGCGGTGGGACCGGATTACAAACCTGTCGCCGTGACCGCGTTCAATCAGGATGATGGGATCGATCTCCAGAACCTGCAGATCTCCGACGATGGTTCAACTGTGGCGTTCGTTCGCGGCCATACTCGAAACCGGAACGGATGGGTCGCGAATCCTGCCAATGACGTCCGGGGCGTCGATCGCGCCGTTTGGGCTGCGCGTGTGTCGGGTGGAGGGATGCCGTGGAAGGTTTTGGCCGCGGACGATTTCGAGCTCTCGCCGGATGGCCAGTGGGTCGCGTATGAAAAGGAAGGACAGATCTATCGCGTTCCCACTCAACCCGACCGCGCGAAAAACGACATCGATAAGGGCGTGACGCCACTCATCAAGGCGTGGGGCACGAATCGTGGACCGCTGTGGTCGCCCGATGGAAAGAAGATCGCTTTCACGAGCGATCGAGTCGACCACAGCTTCATCGTCGTCTACGACAGCGACACGCAGCACATCACATACGTCGCACCCGGAGTCGATCGCGATACAAACCCGGCGTGGTCCTTGGACGGAAAGCAGATCGCCTTCATGCGACGGCCGGGTGTTCCTTTCGGTCAGCAGCAGGGAACAGCGATGGGCAATGCAGGCGGCGCAGCGCCCGCGGGGCAGCGCGGCGGTGG
>CAZPBY010000052.1:31469-52813 GCA_964584785.1 uncultured Solibacteraceae bacterium | reverse complement strand
CCTTTTTACGGCTTTTCACCCGAGCTCGCCGTTGCGTAGACGCGGCAGCCAACCAGTTTCGCGATCTGAATCGCCGCAGTTCCCACACCGGCGCCGGCGCCGAGGATCAACACGTCCTCGCCCGGACGGATGTTGCCTTTGCCGACCATCATGCTCCATGCGGTCACATAAACGAGGGGCGCTGCTGCGGCGTCCTCGAAGGACATGGACGCTGGAATCGGCAAAACGATATGCGCGGGAACTTTCAAAAGCTCGGCGTAAGCGCCGTCGACATGTTCACCCACCATGGCGAAGGTTGTGCACTGGCTGCCGAATCCGGCAGCGCAGAACTCGCAGTGACCGCAGCCAATGCCGGGATTGATCGTGACGCGATCACCGACCTTCAGTCCGCTGACGTCAGGCCCGATCTCGCGAATGATCCCGGAGGCATCGCATCCGGTGAGTTTCGGTAACGGCACCTTCACGCCAGGCATTCCGCGTCTCAGAAAAATGTCGACGTGATTGATGGACGTCGCCTTGACCTCAATTAGAGCGTCGCTTCGCCCGGGTTTCGGATCGGGCGCGTCCTCGTAGCGCAAAACCTCAGGACCACCGTGGGAATGAAAGAGTACGGCTTTCATAAGCGATCCAGTCTATGTGGTACATTTTTGATTTTCAACGGAGGCGGAACACATGCACGTGAAGACGGTCGCAGTGATTGGCGCCGGCATCATGGGACGCGGCATCGCGCACGTTTCGGCGACGGCGGGATTCCACACCGTTCTGAACGACGTTTCGAGCGACTTGCTCGATAAAGCGAAGGATCGCATGAGTCAGGATCTGCGCAAGGGCGTCGAGATCGGCAAGGTGACGGCCGACGCCATGAAATCGGCGCTGGACCACCTTGTTTTGGAAACGGACATGGAACGTGCGGCGCGGATTGCGGACATCGTCATCGAAGCGGTTCCCGAACGAATCGACCTTAAACTGGATGTTTTCAGCCAGCTGGACAAGGCTTGTCCGCCACACGCCGTGCTCGCTTCGAACACATCCGCTCTCAGCATCACGGAGATGGCAGGCGCAACGAGGCGGCCGCAGCAGTTCATCGGGATGCATTTCTTCAATCCGGTTCACAAGATGAAGCTTGTTGAAATTGTGCGCGGGCTGGAGACAAATAACGAGACGTTCAAGATCGCCGAAACGGTTTCGCAGAAGATGGGCAAGGAAACCGTGGAGGTGAAGGAATCGCCGGGATTCGTGACCTCGCGGATCAACGCGCTGATCGGCAACGAAGCGTTCTACATGTTGCAGGAGGGTGTCGCTTCCGCCCGCGACATCGACAAGGCATTGAAGCTTGGCCTGAATCACCCGATGGGACCTTTCGAAATGGTGGACCTCGTGGGGCTGGACACCAGGCTCAGCATCTTGACGTTCCTCCATGCGTCGCTCGGCGAGAAGTACCGGCCGTGCCCATTGATGATGAAGTATGTCAAGGCCGGCCGCCTCGGCAAGAAGGTGGGCAAGGGCGTTTACGAATATCCGGAGCAGTGAATGATCGTCTGAGTCACGCCTGAGTTGATCCGCCGCAGATACTGATCGCCTGTGCCGTGATGCTCCTTCCCGCTTCGGATGCAAGGAACAGAGCGAAGTCCGCCACCTCTTCCGGTTCGACCATGCGGCCGAGTGGAACGCGCGACATGGCTTGTTGGTGGAATTCTTCCGTCGTAATTCCCAACCCTTTCGCGATATCCCGCATGCCGGACCATGCCATTTCCGTGTCGACCCATCCCGGACACAACGCATTGACGGTGATTTTGCGCGAAGCCAGTTCAAGCGCGAGCGAACGGGTGAAACCGATGATTCCGGTTTTTGCCGTGCAGTATGCGGAGTAACCCGGCACTCCGAATTTGCCGAGCACCGATGAGATATTGATGACGCGGCCTCCTTCGGGCATGTGCGTCACTGCGTTTCGGGTAACGTTGTAGGAACCCACGATGTTGGTTTGAATAATGTCGAGCCATGACGCCGAATCCCCAGCGTCGATGGGAGTGACTCCCGAAATGCCGGCGTTGTTCACCAGGATGTGAACTTTTCCGAAGCGCTGGACAATCTGCCGCATGCCTTGCGCGACGATCTGGCTGTCGCGAATGTCCATCGCGACGGCCATCGCGCGATCGCGTCCGAGCATTTCTTCATGGCGCTTCAGCATGTCGAACGAGCGCGCGCACAAAGCAACATGGGCTCCGGCCTGATGAAATCGCTTTGCGATCGCCAACCCGATACCACGGCTGGCGCCGGTTATAATGGCAACTCTTCCTTCAAGAATCATGAGTACTCCATTCAGAGTGAGCCTATGGACATCAACGGGAAGTTAGCACTTGTCACCGGTTCTTCAAAACGGATCGGCCGCGCGACCGCAATCGAATTGGGCCGGCGCGGCGCGCGTGTAGCGGTTCATCATCGTTCGGCCGCCTCGGAACGCGATGCCGAAGAGACTCTCCGGCTGGTGCGGCAGGCCGGCGGCGATGGGGCGGTGTTTCAAGCCGAGCTGACCGACCTCGATCAACTCGACGAAATGTTCGATGATGTGCGCGCGCAATTCGGCGGTCTTCACATTCTCATCAACAATGCGTCGGTGTTTTCACCTGCAAGCGCGTACGAAACAACCGAAGCGCACTGGCACGAGCAGATCGACTCGAATGCGAAAGCGCCGTTCTTCGTCGCTCAGCGAGCGGCTCGTCTGATGAAGGAAGGCAAGATCGTCAATCTTGCGGATGTTGCGGGTGAGATCGTCTGGCCCGGTTATTTCGCCTACAGCGTGTCGAAGGCGGCTCTGATCGCCGTGAATCGCGGTCTGGCCAAGGCATACGCCCCTGCGATTCACGTGAATGCCGTTGCCCCCGGTCCGGTTCTGTTTCCTGAAAACTATTCAGAGGATCAGAAGAAGTCCGCGGTAGAGCGCACGCTGTTGAAGCGTCCCGGCAGTCCCGACGATGTCGTTCGCGCCATAATTTTCCTGATCGAAAACGATTACATCACCGGCGAACTCATTCACGTGGACGGCGGCCGCCACCTGGTCTGACATCAGGCGAGGGCGGAGATGACGGCGTCCGTGAATTCGCTGGTCGACGCCGATCCACCGAGATCGCGGGTGACCGTCTTGCGGGCCTGGATCACCTTGTTTAATGCTTTTTCAATTCGTGTGGCCGCGTCGCGTTCGTTGATGTGATGAAGCATCATGATGGCGGATAACAACAGAGCTGTGGGATTGGCGAGATTCTTTCCGGCAATGTCCGGAGCTGTGCCGTGTACCGCTTCGAACAGAGCACATTCCAGACCGATATTTCCGCTGGGCACGACGCCCAATCCTCCGACGAGGCCGGCGGCCAGGTCGGAGACAATGTCCCCGTACAGGTTCTCCATCAGCAAAACGTCGAATTGATAAGGATTCATCACAAGCTGCATGCATGTGTTGTCGACGATTTTTTCGTCACGCTCGATATCCGGATAATCCAAAGCGACACGCCGGAAGCATTGAAGAAAGAGTCCGTCGGACTTTTTCATGATGTTCGCTTTGTGAACCGCGGTGACCTTCTTGCGTTTGTGTTTTCGTGCGTGCTCGAAAGCAAACACCGCGATGCGAGTGCTTGCCTTTTCGGTGATGATCTTCAGCGACTCCACGACACCAGGGACGACTTCATGTTCGAGACCGGAGTACAGGCCCTCCGTGTTCTCACGCACGATGATGAGGTCCACATCGCCGAATCGCGATTCCACGCCGGGCAGATTGCGCACCGGCCGAAGGTTGGCATAGAGGTCGAGTGTTTTGCGCAGACGGACATTGACGCTCTCGAATCCGGCGCCAATTGGCGTTGCAATGGGGCCCTTCAGAGCGACCTTGTTCCGCCGGACCGATTCAATGATTTCGCCGGGAAGCGGAGTGTTGAATCGGTCGAGGGCTTCACCGCCCGCAATGAACGTTTCCCATTCGATTGCAATTCCAACCGCTTCGATGATACGCACGACCGCAGCCGAAACTTCGTGACCAATACCGTCGCCGGGGATCAATGTAATTCGGTGTCCCATGATGGATTTCGTTTATAGCACAGGAATGTAAACCCGGCGTTTGTCAAGCAATCTTGCGAGGCATGTCGCGGAATGCCGCGCCAGCCGTGCGTTTCCGCGCACGCCTTGTGAAACACAGTCTTGACACGCTCAGTTGGCAGGGGATATAACCGCAGCGGCTGTTGTTAACGAACTCAAGGTATCTCGCTCGAACCCTTGCAGTTCAGAGTTTGGGCGAAAAGTAAATTTCGAGGAGGGACCAAATGAACAAGGGCGAGTTAATCGACAAGATCGCAAAAGATGCCAAAGTCTCGAAAGTTCAAGCCAGCAACGCTCTGAATTCTGCAATCGACGGCGTCGTCTCTTCGTTGAAGAAAGGCGGCAAGGTGACCCTGGTTGGCTTCGGCACCTTCTCCGTCAGTTCACGAAAAGCACGCACCGGACGCAACCCGCAGACTGGCGCGCCCCTGAAGATTCCTGCAAAGAAAGTCACCAAGTTCGTAGCCGGAGCGGAACTCAAGAAAGCTGTAAATCGCGGCCGTTAAGGTTTCCGTCGGCTTCCACCATCCATGCAAAGGGCGGCTCTGCTGCCCTTTATTTTTTCGACCGCTACAAGACACTACTTAAGCCGAACATGTTTGTGCGCCTGCGTCCGAGTCGCATAGAATATATGGGCACGCTTTTTACTGTTGTGAACGTCAACATTCCATAGCTCTTAGACAAGGGGGAGGTTCATGCAAAGTTCCAATCGACAATTCTCAGCCTTCGGAGTGCTCGTCCTGACCGGTCTGATGATCCTTTCCGGCTGCGCGACTAAAAAGTTTGTCCGCCAGGAAGTGGGTACGGCAACCACGAAACTCGATACGAGAATTAACGACACCAATACGAAAGTGACGGAAGCCGGTGAAAGAATCGATGCCGTCGATCGGCGCGCTCAGCAGGGTATCCAGGCCGCCGACCAGAAAGCGACGCAGGCCGGCGCTGCCGCTCAGGCTGCGGATCAGAAAGCAACGAACGCTCAACGAGCGGCGGATACGGCAAGCCAGGGTGTGCAACAGGCCAATACCCGCATCACGTCCGTCGAGAATCGCTTCAATACGATCGACAACTACACCGCGGGTCCTTCCACCAGCGTCACATTCAAGAACAACTCCTCGGTTCTTTCGGCAGATGCCAAGAGGACCCTGGATGGTGTTGCCGGCCAGGTTTCAAGCCTCCAGAGCGGCTACATGGTCGAGGTCCAGGGTTTCACGGATGATCGAGGGTCGGAGAATTACAACAACGGCTTGAGTGAACGTCGCGCGGAAAGTGTGAAACGCTACCTGGTCAGCAAGAGCGTTCAGCTTCATCGCATTTCCGTTGTGGGACTTGGCGAAGCCAATCCCGTCGCGGAGAACAAGAATTCGAAAGGCCGTGAACAGAACCGTCGCGTTGAGGTTCGTGTTCTTCGCTCGCCCCAGGGTCGCGCGACGACAAACAATTAAAGTCAGGCCCCCCAGAGCGAAGGAGTTTCTTACTGCAGCGGCGTTCCTCATCTGTAATAGCCGCTGCAGTGTTTACTTCGCAACGTACGCGGTACGCGATTGCGAAAGGTGCAGCGTGCCGTCGGCTACGCGGATTTCAATCCGCCGCAATCCTCCATCCAACCTGGAATCCGAAGGCATGTAACCCAGACTGTACGCGGTTCCCAGTTCGCGGCTGATCTTTTCATACAGCGGGACGACGTCTTCCATAGAATTGGGATAAAGGACCCGCCCTCCCGACTCACTCGCAATCATCTCCATACGAACGCGAATCTCTCTCAGATAATCATCCCCGACCGAGGATTTGGGAAAGATGGACTGCAGGTTCCGATACTCATCACCGCCCTTCATGTTGGGATCCAAATTGAGGTCAGTGTTGATCGCGACGAAGTAGATCGGAACGCGACACTCGCGGACGACTTTCAGCGTTCTCTGAAATCGGCGATCGTCTTCGGTCGGCAGCAGACGGTTGTGCGCAACGATCTCGTTGTAAACGGACGTTTCGCGACCGTCGGTCAGCACGACAACGGCCCGGCGGCCACGCGCATTCTTGAATTCGTTTTTCAACGCGGTCTCGATCGCGGCGTACAACGCCGTTCCGCCGATCGATCGTCCTGGCCGCGCGAGATCGGATAAGGCGGTCACCGACAAATCCCGGCGATACGTCCAGCGGAAAAACGGCTGATATTCGAAATCAAAGGAATCGATCGCGATTCGATCCTGCGGACGAAGGTTCGCCACGAAGCCCGCAGCCGCGCGCAGCATGAACGACCACTTATGCTCGGTGCTGCCGCTGCGGTCGAATAACAGCAGAACGTTATAGGGCGCGGAGATCGGAGTGAAGGATTGAACGGACTGCGGAACGCCGTTTTCGAGGATCTGGAAGTCTTCCGTTTTGAGGTCGCTGACGGTCCTTCCGTTGCTGTCGGTGACGGTGACATCGACCAACACCCAGGGAACGTTAACCTTAAGCGTATAAAGGGCTTCCTGGCTTAACGCCGTTGCGCCGTTAACGATCACCAGCGCCAGTAGTCTAACCATAGTGCGGCGCATCGGTGTGGTATCCTAGCACATCGGGCCTGGAGGAATCCGTGAAGCGAGTGATTACAGCGTTGGCGATCATTCTAGGTGTGACGATCCTGGTCGCGCCCTTCGCCATCGGCACGCCCGAGTATTCCAAGAAGGAAGAAAAGCAGTGCATCTACTGCCATACGGCGATGGGAAAACCCGACCTGAACGATGCCGGCAAGTGGTACAAGGAACACGATCACACGTTTAAAGGTTGGGAAGAAAAAGATAAAGACAAAGAAAAGAAGAAACCCTGATCTCGCCTGCCCTCAAACGGCCGGTGTTAGAGCGATCACCCGAACCGGACTTCCAGATCCCCCGACAATCTTCAATGGCGCAGCAATAACGATCGATCCCGTCGATGGAAGACGATCGAGGTTGATCAGGCTCGTCAGTCCGAATTTTCCGTGACCGTGCATCACAAAGTGGTTGCAGAAAGGCGGATCGAAGGTTGCCGCCTGTCCGGCATCGGTACCGATCGTTTCAACGCCGACGCCCAGAACGTCCCGTTGTTCGGCCAGGAACAGCGACGCTTCCTTCTTCCAGCCCGGAGTGTGAGGACCTTTTGCATCGATGTTGAGGTACTCGTCCGGTGACTTTCTTCTCGACCAGTTGCTTCGCAAAAGAACCCACGCACCCGCTGGAATCCTCCCGTGATGGGCCTCCCAGTTTTCGATGAACGCAACATCCACAAGGAAGTCCGGATCCTTCGCGGATTGATCCGCAATGTCGAGGACACATGCCGGCCCGACGAAGAGACGCGCCGGAATTCTGTCGACACTGTTGAGTGGAAGATCCTTGCCGCTCACCCAGTGAATCGGCGCGTCGAAATGCGTGCCGGTGTGTTCGCCCGTGGAGAACCAGTTCCAATACCAGGCCGGTCCGCGATCGTCATACCGGGAGATTTCATGAAGCTGAAACGCGGGAGTGTTGGGCCAGATCGGTGGCAACGGCAGCAGCGGTGTATTCGCATCCAGGTCCGACGTGAGGTCGATGACCTCGATTTCGCGCTTCTGTAATGCTTTGGCCAGATCGTTCAGTAGAGACATGAAGTCACTCCGTTTGTTTGAGCCACCGTTGAAATTCGAATCGATTCTCGAGAAGCGGCAAATCCATGAGGAACGTCTTGGGTCCGACGGCGTCGACCTTTGCGACGATGAAACTCAACTCGTTTGTTCCGCGGGCTTCGCGCCATGCGGTCAGGAACTCTTCGAGATTGGTGGTCGTCGCGGTTCTGGCGATGCCCGAACTCTTCGCTATTCCCTCCAGATTCGATCGCGCGGAAGTTGCCGTCGGAAAACCGCCGACGGAAAGCAGACTCTGATTATCGAAAACCACATGAATCAGGTTTTTCGGCGCGCACCACGCGATGGTGCTGAGCGTTCCGAGGTTCATGAGCAACGAGCCGTCTCCGTCGAAAACCACGACACGCTTGTGAGGCTTCGATAAAGCAAGTCCCAGACCCATCGAAGAAGCCAATCCCATGGCGTGCTGCAGGTAGAAGAAATTCTTTCGGTGTCCGCACGAATAAAGCTCTGCCGCAACCGCTCCCATAATGGTGACCACGATGTCGTCGTGTAAATCGGAACTGATGGCGCGGAGAACGTCGATCCGATTCATCTCATGCCTCCCACATCAGTTGTCTCGAGAGCAGCAGTGCAACGGGTGTGAGCGATGATTCCGCCAGGGCCTGAGCTTCGCGAATCTGTCGGTCGACGGAATCCGGGCTCGTCAGGTAATCGGTTGGAATGTTCAGCGCATGAAGCATCGGTTCCGTCACACGGCCGCCTTGAGTCTGCCATGGATCGCGTTCACCCATGTGCCCGCGGTAGCTGATCAACATCAGCAACGGGATCTTGTAGAGGAGCGCGAGCGAAACGATCGGATTGATCGCGGCAAGGAAGCCGTGATTTTGCATCAGCAGCGCCGATCGAACTCCGGCGAGATGCGCGCCGGCGGAGATGCCGATGGCTTCTTCTTCGCGGGCGACGCGAACAAGCGTCATGTCGGGATCGGCGTCCGCCATGCTGATGAGATGCACCAGCCAGGTTTCCGGCAGGGCGGAAACGAGCTTTACTCCCGATTGCTTCAACGCATCGTAAATGATTTTGGAGTTCTGCAGCGAAACCGGCACAGCGTGGCGATTGTACCTAATTGCGTTATGATCAGCGCAATGCAAATCCTTGTTTCCGGTTCGACCGGTTTCGTCGGATCGGCGCTTGTTTCGAGCCTGTCGAAGGCCGGACACAGCGTGCTCCGGCTCGTTCGGTCCAGAACAAATCCCGGTGTGTTCTGGAATCCGGATTCGGGCGAAATTGAAGCGGACCGTCTCCATGGTACCGATGCGGTCGTCCATCTGGCTGGTGAGAACATCGCGGAAGGACGTTGGACTACAACGAAGAAAGAACGATTGTTGCTGAGTCGCGTCAAGGGCACGACTCTTCTCGCGGAGACCGTGTCGAGGTTGGCGCGGCCGCCACAGGTCTTCGTTGGTTCGTCGGCGGTTGGTTATTACGGCGATCGCGGCAATGAACTGCTTCGTGAGGAGAGCCCGGCCGGTAAAGGATTTCTTGCGGAGGTGTGCAAGCAATGGGAAGCGTCGACCGCCGCCGCAGAGCGCAAAGGAATTCGAGTCGTGCGGCTGCGCACCGGCGTCGTGCTTGCCTGGAACGGAGGCATTCTTCGAAAGATGTCGCTTCCGTTCAAACTCGGCGCCGGCGGAAAAGTCGGTTCGGGCGACCAGTATATGAGCTGGATTTCGCTCAGCGATCTCTGTCGCGTCATTGTATTCGCGATCGAAACTTCGGCGCTGAAGGGCCCGGTCAACGCGGTCGCGCCGAATGCCGTGACGAATCTCGAATTCACTAAGACTCTCGGCCGCGTGTTGTCACGTCCGACAATCTTTCCACTTCCGGTCTTTGCCGCCCGCCTCGCCTTCGGCGAAATGGCCGATGAACTGCTGCTCGCAAGTACGAGAGTCGAACCCGCAAAACTGCTGTCAACCGGATATTCGTTTCAGCACACCACCCTCGAGGCTGCCCTGCGAGCGCGGCAGTAAGATTCCCGCCTCCGGCGTTGCCTATTTATTTCATCGCGAGCTGGATGGCGGCTTCCAGGGCGGGCTTGTCCTGGAAGTTGACGAAATGCTTCACGATGATGCCGTTCTTGTCGACGAAGAACATCGTGGGAAAGACACTCACTCCGCCGAAATCATTCTGCATTTTCGGATTGAGATAGGCCGTCGTGAACTTGATTCCGATCTTCTTTACGTAATCCGCACGTTCAGCATCCGTATACGGAAGGTCCAGCACTTTATCCGAGTTCGCGCCGACGATCTGGAAACCCTGCGACGAATACTTGCTGTGCAACTCGGCCAGCAGCGGCGACGTGCGCACGCAAGGCGGACAGTTGGTGAACCAGATGTACACCAGATGCGGTTTGCCGGCGAGCGATTCCGACGCCAGCGGTTTTCCGTCATAGGTTTGAATCGAAAATGCGGGTTCGGGCTTGCCTTCCCAGCCGGCGATCGTGCGCTCCAGAACGCGCCCGAACTGCGGACTGCTGGTCACTTTGTCCACGTCGATTGCCGTGATCTCTCCCGATCGCGCGTCTCGCGTGAGGAATCTGGGTACGCGTGGATCCGCTTCCATGATTCGCAGCATGACTTCTGCTTCGCCCGGCACGTTGAAGTTGAACTGTTCGGAAAGTTCTTTCAGCGTCGGAATCTTCTTGGCGGATGCGTTGTACTGAACGATGAACATCGGAATCTTGAAAAATGTATTGAAAAGACGATTCAGCACCTTTTGTTCGTCGGGCGCCGTGAAGACTTTGTTGAGTTCGGAGACAACGACCGGCTTGCCCGGTTGAACGTTTGCCTTCAGGTACTCGACGACCTTCGTTTCCGCGTCCTGCGACTGAAACAGAAGCGCGATAAGCGCGATTCCGATCCACTTATGCATATAAGCCACCTCGTCCGATGAAATTACTATCGCACTTACGTGTTTGGCAACGTTTCAATGGGGAGAATCTTCGGCGGGAGCGAATAGAACCAGGACTTCGAGATCCTCCTCGACCTCGTGAAACCGGTGCGCTTCTTTTGCCGGAACAAAAATGACGTTCCCCGGTGAGACTGCAACCGTGCGGCGTCCGGCCGTGAACTGGGCGCGGCCGGCCACGACGTAATAGATCTCGTCCTGGTGGTGAGGTGTTTGAGTATCGTCTCCTCCCGCTGGGATGCGATAGACGCCTGCGCTGAAATCCGGAGTGCGCGCGAACTCGAAGTACTTCTTGCCGCGTCTGCGCAGATCCTCGATTCGGTAGAGGTCCATCGTTGATCGTGCCTTTCAGCCTCTGCCCACGAAAGGCATCTTCGTTGCCATGATCGTCATGAATTGAACGTTCGCGTCCAGCGGCAGATTCGCCATTTGAAGGATCGCTCGTGCCACATGCTCGACGTCCATCGTGGGTTCCGGCGTGACCGCACCGTGGGCCTGTAGAATTCCCTCCTTGAAACGCGCGGTCAGATTTGTCGCAGCATTTCCAATGTCGATCTGACTGCACGCGATGTCGTATTTACGGCCATCCAACGAAGTCGACTTCGTCAAGCCCGTGATCGCATGCTTCGTCGACGTGTACGGCGCGGAGTTCGGGCGCGGCGCGTGCGCCGAGATCGAGCCGTTGTTGATGATGCGTCCTCCGCGCGGTGTCTGGCTTTTCATGATCTTGAATGCTTCCTGTGTGCACAGGAAGGGGCCCGTCAGGTTCGTGTCGACGACGGCCTTCCACTGCTCATACGTCAGGTCTTCCAGAGGAATACCGGGTGCCCCGATGCCGGCATTATTGAACAGCACATCGAGCCGTCCGAACGCCTGCTTCGTCTGCGCAAACAACTCGCGTACCGAGCTGGGATCGCCGACATTCGTGCGAACCATCACACTGCGCTCCGCCTCAACGGCAGCAATCGCGACGGTTTCTTGAAGCGACTCCATGTGGCGGCCTGCAAGCGCGACACGGTAACCGTCCCGCAAAAACGCAATCGCGGTGGCGCGTCCGATTCCGCTGCCCGCTCCGGTGATGATCGCTACTTTATGTTCCGGCATATTTCTATTGGCCGCAGGACTGTCCAACTTCCTGCAACGAGTTGATGCCGAGCCGATCGCCCGTTGGTTGACGCAGCAGAACGCCTTTCGCGAGAACCTTCCGTCCTTCCTGCAGCGATGAACTGGTGATGCCGGCCATCGCGAGATTCTGCAATTGAAAAGACGCGGTACCCAGCGACTTTCCGGCAGCCGCTTTCAACTCGATCTCGCCGGCCCGTCCCGAATTGCGCGTTCGCACAGGCTCCGTGCTGTTGACGATGCTCCACGCATCGCCGTCGCCTTTGGAGGTACAACCGACAATCTGAACGTTCGAATAGTTCGGAAGGGGCTGCGGTCCACTTTTGCTTTCGATCCGAATAGAGGGAAGACCATCCGTTGTGAGCGGCGAATCGCCCGCGGGAAGATTGTTCGCTTGAAGGATGTATGCGACAACGGAAAGCGCCTGACTCTCCGACATCGCACTGCCCGCTCGAGGCGGCATGGATTCCTTGATCAGCGAATACATGCTGTCGAGCGTGTCCTCGCGCCAGTAGTCCATCCACTTTTCGCCGCGCAGCGCGGGCGCCTGTCCACCGTCCATGGAGGCGCCGTGACATCCGCGGCACTGACCCATCAACGTTTCACCGGCTGCGGCCTGGTCCTGGGAATACACGCCATTCCAGATCGTGCGGCTGTTCTGACGGGCAATGGTGAACGGAACGGCAACCACCAATGCGCAAATGCAAACAACAATTCCTGAGTGTTTCGACATGTTTAAAACGGGTCCTCACGAGAGAACGTGAATCATAACATCAAGGCTGTGTGGCTTCGTGACGCCGCTTCTCGTACAACGATTTCCACCGATTTTCACAGCGTTGAACTTTCTTGTGGAAAAGCAAAAATACCGCATTGACTCTGAAAATGGTCCCGAGTAAATTCACACACGGTCGTTGCAATTCACGAGACCTTGAACACCGGCAAATGTGACGGACGGGGTTAATAGCTTTGTTCGTCGGTTAGGAAGCTGGAGCCGATCGATCGAAACCAATCGCCGATCGGTGACGCCGGGAGAAAAACCCGGCAACTGGTAGCGCCTTCCAGCTGCTGCTTCGAAACGGGCAACGTTTTGAGGTTTTCCGAAAGGGTCGGGTCAAGTTATCGGAATTGCAACGACCATTTTCATTTGCGATTCCCACTCGCGGTTTGCCGCTCTCCAACGTCCAATCCTGGTGTGTTCTCCTGTGTTACGATAATGGGTTGTTATGCTGCAGACCATTCTTCCGGATCGCTTTTCGCGACTGACTGATTCTGAAACAGATACCCGAATTCGTGAGGCTCGCGAAAAACTGGGCCGGCGCCTGGTGATCCTGGGACATCACTATCAACGTGACGAAGTCATCAAGTTCGCGGACTTCCGCGGCGACTCCTTTAAGTTGTCGGAGTGGGCGGCGAGCCGGAAGGACGCCGAGTATATCGTTTTCTGCGGCGTCCACTTCATGGCGGAAAGCGCCGACATTTTGAGCGCCCCCTACCAGAAAGTGATCCTCCCCGACCTGAGTGCGGGATGTTCCATGGCCGATATGGCGGCTGCGGATCAGGTGGAGACGTGTTGGGAAGACTTGGCGCGAATCACGAATGAAAGAGTGGTGCCGATCACGTACATGAACTCGACTGCCGCGATCAAGGCGTTCTGCGGAAGGAATGGCGGAGCGGTCTGCACCTCTTCGAATGCGCCGGCGGTGATGCGCTGGGCTCTGGAACGCGGCGACAAAGTGTTGTTCCTGCCGGACCAGCATCTGGGTCGAAACACAGCACACGCTCTGGATTACCGTCTGGAAGAGATGGTGGTTTGGGATCCGTTCTTTGAGCTTGGAGGCAACTGCGAAGAAGCGCTGACGGAGGCTCGATTCGTTTTGTGGAAAGGGCACTGCTCGGTCCATCAACGATTTCTTCCACAGCATGTGACGCAGGTTCGCGCGAAGTATTCCGGCATTCGTGTCCTGGCGCATCCCGAGTGCCGCTTCGAAGTGACCCAGCTTGCGGACGATGTCGGCTCGACCGAGCACATCATCAAGCGTGTCAGTCAGGCTTCACCCGGTTCGAAGTTCGCCATCGGTACGGAGATTCACCTGGTGAACCGTTTGATGAAAGAGAATCCCGACCGGTTCATCATTCCGCTCGACGATTGCGGGTGCCTCTGCTCCACGATGTTCCGGATCGATGCGCCGCACCTGCTCTGGTCCCTCGAGAATCTGCTCGAAGGGCGTGTGGTCAATCAAATCTCCGTACCGGCGGACATTGCGGACGGCGCCCGCATTGCGCTGAACCGGATGCTCGAAATCACCAGTTGATTCCATTACAATCTGGCGGATGCACTTCCGGCAGTTTTACCTCGGCTGTCTCGCACACGCGTCGTATCTCATCGGATCCAATGGGGAAGCGGCGGTAGTCGATCCGCAGCGCGACGTCGACATCTATCTCGAAGAAGCCAAGACCCACGGGTTCGAGATCAAACACGTTATCGAATCGCATCTGCATGCCGATTTCGTGTCCGGTCATCACGAACTTGCCGCGCGCACCGGCGCGCGCGTGTACTTCGGTCATCGCGCTCCCGCCAAATTCGACTTTAAGGGCGTGCATGACGGCGATGAGATCCGGATGGGCTCGGTCATGCTGCGGTTTCTGGAAACGCCCGGCCACACTCCGGAATCGATCAGCGTTCTCGTTTACGATAATGAGAAATCCACTACCACTCCCGACGCCGTCCTCACGGGCGACGCGCTTTTCATCGGTGACGTGGGAAGACCGGATTTGTTGGGCTCGAAGATGCCGGCGACCGAGCTTGCTGGAATGTTGTACGACAGCCTTCATCAGAAACTGCTGTCGCTGCCCGATGACGTCAAGGTGTTCCCGGCACATGGCGCGGGGTCGATGTGCGGCCGCAACATTTCGAGCGAAAGAAGTTCGACCATCGGTCAGGAGCGCCGCTTTAACTACGCGCTGCAACCCATGTCGCGCGACGCCTTCATTTCGATGATGACCACCGATCTGCCGGAAGCTCCTTCGTACTTTTCGCGCGATGCGCAGATCAATCTTGAAGGCCCGCTGCTTCTCGGCGATCTTCCATCGCCAAAGCCGCTCACACCTGCTGAAGTGAAACAGAAGCACGCGGCCGGTGCGCTGGTGCTGGATACGCGCTCTTCGGCGCAATACGGCAACGGTCACATCGCGGGTTCGATCAACATTGGATTGGGCGGACAGTTTGCATCATGGGCCGGAACGCTCCTTGCGCTGGAGACACCGATCATCCTGATCACCGACGACGAGGAACAGGTGCGTGAGGCCCAGACCCGGCTGGCGCGCGTCGGTATCGAAAACATCGCCGGCTTTCTTGCCGGTGGCGTTCTGTCCTGGCATGAGGCGGGGTTTCCGCTTTCGACCACGGAACAAATCGCGGTGGAAGAATTGATGCAGCGTTTGAAAGAACGAACCCTCGACGTGCTGATCGACGTCCGGCGGCCGGGGGAATGGGAGAGCGGGCACGTTCTCCAGGCGGTCAACCAGCCGCTCCATCGGCTCGCCGAAACGTCGAAGGAACTGGATCACGGCGCGCGAATAGCCGTCATCTGCGCCGGCGGTTTTCGATCGTCCGCAGCCGCAAGCATTCTCGAGCGCGGCGGATTTCAAACCGTGGCTAACGTTGTGGGCGGAATGAGCGCGTGGCACAACGCGAATCTTCCCGTATCGTGATTCGAGCGAAACACTACATCGTTCGAGGTCGAGTTCAGGGCGTCGGCTATCGGTGGTTCGCTTTGCGCGCAGCCGAGCGGCTCGGTGTTGTCGGTTATGCGCGAAATCTGGCGGGCGGGGAAGTCGAAGTTCACGCTCAGGCCGAGGAGAACACGCTCGATCAGTTCAAACAGGAACTGTCGCGCGGCCCTCACGCGTCCAGGGTTTCACAAGTTGTCGAACAGGATTTGCCGGTATCCAACAGCTATTCTTCTTTCCACATAGGGTGACGAATGGAAGATTTCAAAAAACTGATCCGCGAGGTCCCGGATTTTCCGAAGCCTGGAATTCTTTTTTACGACATCACCACGCTGCTCAAAGACAAAGCGGGATTCAAGCGAATCATCGACGCATTGACCGAGGGCATCAGTCCGCATAAACCGGATCTCGTGTTGGGTATCGAGGCGCGCGGCTTCATCTTTGCGCCCGCGCTTGCCTACAATCTCGGCGCGGGCTTCGTACCCGTACGAAAACCGCACAAGCTTCCCGCCGAAACGGAACGCGTCACGTATGACCTGGAATACGGCACCGATACGTTGGCGATTCACAAGGACGCCATCAAATTGGGCGCGAGAGTGATCGTGGCGGACGATCTCCTCGCGACGGGGGGGACCGCCTCCGCCGCCATCCGTCTTGTTGAAAAACTCGGCGGCAAAGTCGCGGCCGCTACTTTTGTCATCGAGTTGGACGCTTTAAAAGGTCGCGACAAGCTCTCGGGCTACAACGTCATTTCGTTGCTCCACTATTGATCTTCTCGGGGCGGGCTGTCCGCATGTTGAATTCATACATTCGTGCGCGGCGTGAGGATGGCTCCGATGCCGCAGGCCAGTGACGTGTTACTTCGAACTAAGAATCCCCACGTTATCGTTGACCAGCTCCCGTCCTCTCTTCAAGACTCTCTTTTGCCAGGAGAGGTCCTCCGGGAAGAACGTACGCTTCAATGTTTGCTTCGCCGGATGATCGATGCTGCCGGTTCCAAAATGGTGCCAGCGATTTTCCTCCCTTAACGCCTGCAGAACTCGAACAGGGTTATACGTGCCAAATTCCTGAGTGATGGAGAAGACTTCTGCCTTTCCCAGTGCCATCGCAAACACGCTGTCCATGCTTCCCCGAACGCGGTAGGAATCTCCTTCAGTTGGTGGAGTAATGCGTTTGCCCAGGAGCCGGCGAAGAAAAGCGTAGTCCTTCGGTTGAACCATCAGAATGTCGTCTCCGTAGGCTCCAATGCCGGTGTGCACGTCGATCGAAATAACGTGGTCGGCAGTCTTCAGGCGATCCGCCAGAAAATGACGGTATTTTCGAGGTCCAGGTTCAAGGCCTGTTCCTCCAAAGAACAGGCCTTTAGGAAACTCATATTGTCCGCCAACGACGGCTTCCTTGAGAGCGCGCATGCCGTATCTGGGGATCAGGGACGCAGCTCTGATGTAGAACAGGTCGCTTGAAGGAGGCGTCCGTGGATTGAGTAGCGGATCGAGCTTCGAGTACAGCGGCGGCGCGCCCTCGTAGTTCTGATCCGGGGCCATGAAGTTGCGATTCAAGTCGACATTGTTTTCGTTGAACCGGCGCATCCACGACATTCCATATGGATTCAGCACATGAACCAGTACCACCGCAGTGTCTTCCGAAACGACCGGCATGTTGTCCAAAAGTTGCAACTGGATCGCCGATCCGGCAAAGCCTTCGACACCGTGAAGCCCCGAGGAGTGGATAAGCACGCGGCGAGGGTTCTCAGCGCCGAACCATGCGAAGTCAATGGAGAGCGCCTCGCCTCCAGGTCCCTTCGCATCGAGGGATAAACTCTGCAGTCGGCCGCCGCGCGTTTCCGTCATTTGACGAAAGCGTGACCTCGCAGTGAAGTAGTCCGGCGAAAAGTACCCGGCAGCTGAATTCAATTCTCCTCTTCCCGTATCACGTATTTTGCACGCCGGAGGCGTTATTCGGCACCCGCTGGGTGCAGATCCCTTTCGGCATCATCATCCCGTTGGTTACGGTCGCTGGGCTTTGATAATGCGACATCGCCGGCATTTGGTACGCACCCTTCATCAGACTTATCCTTCTAATCGTGACGCCCGCACCGAATGAACTGATCGTGCGAACCAAGTTGAGAATGCCGCGGCCGGCGCGGGCGCCGGTCGCGCGCGAGCGATTGCTTACGCGGCTGGGCGGGCCGCTGGCGCCGGTCACTATTGTGAGCGCGCCACCCGGCTTTGGGAAGACGACTTTGGTCGCGCAACTGGTCAGTACGCGACGTGACGCCGTTGCCTGGTTCCAGATCGACCGGCTCGATTCCGATCCCCGCCGTTTCGTCGCTCATCTCATCGCCGCGGTTCAGGAGGAGGTGCCGGAATTCGGCGCGGACCATCTCCGTGATGTGCTGCGGCGTGAAGTCGGTGCCGATCATCGGGACATCGTTCGATTCATCAACGCGGTTAGCGAACTCCATCGGCCCCTGATCCTGGTGATCGACGACTATCACGAGGTCGACAACCCCGCGGTCCACAATCTTCTCGCCGGCCTGTTCGATCACCAACCTGCCGGCCTGGCGATTGTGATGGCGACGCGGGTCGAGCCGCCGCTGCCGCTCGCGCGCCTTCGTGCCAGAGCCGGCCTCACCGAAGTAGGTGAGCAGGATTTGCGTTTCAGCGATCGCGAAGCGCTGGCGTTCATCAGAGAGGGGCTCGCGCTCGATCTGGAGGAGTCGCTCGTGACGGCGCTGAACCAACGGACCGAAGGCTGGGCCGCGGGATTGCAGCTGGCCGGGTTGTCGCTTCGAAGTACGGCGGATGCCGCGGCGTTCATCGCCACGTTTGACAGCCGTGATCGGTTGATCTCGGATTACCTCATCCAGGAGGTTCTCGACGTCCAGCCGCCGGACGTTCGTCAATTCCTGCTGGCGACGTCCATTCTGGAGCGAATGAACGCATCGTTGGCCGGCGCCGTCGTCGGTGTCGACGATGGCCAGGCGATTCTGCAAAGCCTTGAGCGGCACAACGTGTTCCTCGTCGCGTTGGATCGCCAACGCGAGTGGTATCGCTATCATCATTTCTTCGCCGACTTGCTGCGACGGCAGCTGGCTCTGCAGAATCCGTCGCTGCTCGCGGCGTGTCATGCCCGCGCCAGCGATTGGTACGCGGCGCACGGCTTGCCGGGTGAGGCAGTGGATCACGCCCTTTCGATTCCGGATGACGAGCGCGCGGCCGCAATTCTCGAACGGGACGGCTGGCGAATGATTGCAGCGATGGAGTCCCGTCAGGTATCCGCCTGGGCGAATCGAATCGCGGAGCCGACGCTCTTCAAAACGCTCAACCGGCTCACCGTCGCCCTGACGGCTCACCTTCTGATCGGAAACGACATCAACCGCAAGTGGATCGACCATGCCCAGCAGCTGGCACGGGCAGGGGACACCGATGGCGGGTGGTTTGCGAACGCTCTGGCGTGGGCGCGCGCCTGTGCGCTCGCGCGCGACAAGCACTACGCCGATGCGGCGCGTTCGCTTTTGTCGATGGTCGATCCAGGCGAGACGTCCGCCAGCGGCTCCACGCGCACGCTGCCGTCGCTCGGTCGCGCGGTTGCCGCGTATTGGCGCCGCGACCTCGAGCTGGCGCGAGGTTTGCTTGAGCACGCCATGCGCGTGACGCTGGACGCCAGTGTCGGCGCAATGTACTTTCCGGCGGTCCTCAACCTGTTCGAGGTTTTGCGGCTGCACGGGAATGCGGAGGAGGCGGCTCTGCTGCTGCAACAGGCACGGCTTTCGGCCGAAAAAGCCGGCTGGGCCGGCACGGTCGGTATGGGTTGGCTATGGTACGGCGACGGCGAGCGCTTCTATGCGGCAAACGATCTGGATGCTGCCGCCGAGGCGTATCGGCAGGCGATCGATCTGACGCGCTTCGCCGGCAGCAATACGGTGCCGCTGCTCGCGACGATGCGCCTTGCGGCGATTGCGCATCACCGCGGCGATCGAGCGGGCGCACTGCTGACGGCTCACGAAGTCGCAAATACGCCGCATCGTCGGAACGCGTCGTTCATCTCCGGCCTGTTCGACCACAGACTCGTGCACATGTGGCTCGTACTCGGCAGGGTGGACGAGGCCGGGCGAAGTTTGGCGCCGCTCGCGCTTACAGCCGACGACGAGGTCGATGCGGCGCGCGAGGAAGAGCATATCGAGTTCGCTCGCTGGCTAATCGACTGCCGGCGCGGGGAAGCGGCGCTGCCGCTGCTCGCGCGGATGGTCGCTGCCGCCGAGGCGGGAGGCCGCAGCCGCTCCGTTGTCGAGATCCAGACGCTGCTCGCCCTGGCGCGACAGCAGGAGGGCGACATCCGGAAGGCTTGCGTCTCGCTCGAGTCCGCAGTTCAGACGGCCGCGGGGTTCCGGGATCACCGGCTGTTTCTGGATGCGGGAGCGGACATCATCGCACTGCTGCGGCGTATTCGAGAGGCGCGCCGTCTGAAAGCGGACGCACAGTGGTTCGTCGATGCGCTCTGCGGCGCTGCGCGCCCGTCCGCAGCGGCACGGCACGACGAACTGCAGGCGTCGCCGCAACACGCCGGGGAACCGCTGACGCGACAGGAACTGCAGGTGCTCCGCATGCTGGGCACCGGCTACTCGAACGAAGAGATAGGCAACGCCCTGTTCATTTCGGCCAACACGGTGAAGACGCACTTGAAACACGTCTACGAAAAGCTGGGCGTGAAGAACCGGAGCGCGGCCGTCAGTCGTGCGGCAGCCCTGCAGTTGCTCAAAATCTAACTCTCGTCCTTCACAAAAAATCACCCCTCAAATCACCCGCACGGGCGATTTCACGCTCGCACGCGAATTTCTATATTGGTGATCAAACACGCGGGTCACGCATAGCGGCCCGTGGCACTTCTGCCACGGGCTGCCAGCGGACCCGCAATCAATGGAGGGCTTGAACAATGACCAAGGGAATTAAGACGCTGGCAATCACCATCCTCTTCGCATGCATGGCGCTCGTGAACTCGACGCCGGCCGAGGCCGGCACGCATCCGGACAAACCGTCGACGACCTACCGGGCCTGGGGACCGACGGTGGCCACCCAGGACGGCATCATATGCACGCTGTTCGACTCGTTTGGCGTCCAGCTGGGCTCGGTCCAGTTCCATGCCGACGGCAGAGCTGATTTGACAATCGGAGTAGAGCAGGCGCACTTCATCGGGCAGACAATGGGATTAACGGCTTTCCACCCGCTGGACACCTTCGCTTTCCCGGACATTCCGAGGCAGTACAGGAAGGACGGCTACCGTTTGATGACTGTCTCATCACGAATGGCCGTCGGTGTAAACACGATCGTCGCGCTGCCGTCGACACCGCTCGCGCAAAGCATCTCCGTCGTCGAAGCACGCTGCGTCTACATCGTCGACAGCGATGGCAACATAGTGTTTTGCCTGAACTGTGTTTTCGTGTTGTCCTAGGCAGCAGTTATGAGCGCGGAAAACGTTTCGGCACGAATGAATGCAGTGGATGCGGATCGCATCGAGGCTCGTGCCTGGACGGATTGGTACGCGGCGATGCCGGCCGATCTGCGGATGGAGTGCGGCATTCAAGTGAAGAGCGTCGCGGATGCGACATTACTTATGGCGCCGCGGCTGCCGGCGACGCTCTTCAACCGCGCGATCGGGCTGGGCATGACCGCTCCGGCCTCAGTCGATGACCTTAATAATATAGTGCAGACGTTTCTCGACGCGGGTTGCGCGGCATTCGCCGTCGCGTGGAGCCCGCATTCCGAGCCTGCGGATTTGACCGTCCGGCTTGACGCGATTTTCCCGACGACAGCGCCGCGGCCGCGCTGGGCAAAGATGCTGCGCGGAACGGCGCCGCCGCCGT
>CAZPBY010000052.1:0-31459 GCA_964584785.1 uncultured Solibacteraceae bacterium | reverse complement strand
GTTTTTCCGGGGACGAAGGCCACGCAACCGCCGTCGGCAGAGAGCGACCTGCGGATCGTGCCTGTCGACCGTTCGATTGCCGGCGAGATGAGCCGCGCCGTCGCACTGGCGTACGGCATGCCGGCCGTAGCGAGTGCGGTGGCGCCGTTGTTCTGGAAGCCGCGCTGGCTCCTGTACGCCGCGCTCGATCGTGATGTCGTCGTCGGCGGCGGGGCGCTTTTTCTCGACGGCCACGATGCCTGGCTCGGCATGGGCGCGATGCTGCCCGACTACCGGCGGCGTGGCGGCCAGCGCGCCCTGATGACGCAGCGCATCCGCGACGCTATCGCCGCGGGCGCGACGCGGATCTTCTCCGAAACCGGCGAGCCCCAGGAACCGGGCGCGAATCCGTCGCTCAACAACATGGAACGCTGCGGCTTCGAGAAAGTCGTGACCCGCACATCGTTCGTCGGCTCACCGTCCACGAGTCGTGCGCTTTGAACAGCAATTCGCTGGTCACGGTGCCCCGCTCCGCTCGGATGCCGATTTGAAACGGTACAGCTGCGGCTTCTTTAGACGCACCGTCAACGGACAGCGGCCCGGCGAGAGTTGTGGGGCAACGGAACGAGTTTTAACAAAAAGTCGCCACGGCTTGCAGCGTAACGACATTCCTTACCTGCGTGACGAAACAAACGGTCAATGGCTCGGACTTTATGTTCGAAGCCTCGCACTTAAATTTCATGAAGCCGTTGCAGATTAACAATGGCTCAAAATCAATTTGAAACGGTCGAGGCTTAGATGCGCCGCTTCAATGGGTTGCAGCGATACCCGATTTTGTAAACCGACAACGTCGCAGAATAAGTTTTTTGGGCCGCGGAATCGGCCTGTCTCAAGCCGTCGCCGAGTTGCTCCCGCGCCGAATTGTTCTTCGCGATGCCGGACTCAATCTGTATCGGACCGAAGAAGACAATCCGTCCGTCATGACCAATCGACAAAACAACGGAATCCACAAAAGCGGCATCACGGGCAGTCTGATCGAACTCATCGTCAATCGCCAGTGCGTCCGAAACATGTTTTATTGCAATTGAGAAGAATGACTTCGCCCCAAAGAAAACCGTCGATTTTTTGAGTGATAGCCTCTTGAAGGCCGATGTAGAAGACTCCACAAGTATCTCGACCCATTTCCGCATCCACATACGAGATTTAGTGATCATTTTGTCGGATTTTCGGGCGGAGGGTGCTGGGGTTCGTCGGATCAAACAGGAATGGCAGTCCGTCCCATTTGGCGATCAGACTCTGTTATACGATTGGGGCATGAGAGAAGTAGAGGGGAGCCTCGCGGCTAACATTTGGGATCGCGTGATTGGTGCCGACGATCATGTGTTGTCGCCCGATGAAGCTCGTGCTCTGCTCCGCTGGCGGTTCCCTGAATCCGACCGCAAGCGCGTCGATGAACTTTCTCAGAAAGCACGCGAAGGCAGACTCTCAGCTGTCGAACAGCGTGAACTGGATGAATACCTCGCCATCGAATCTGCGCTTATAAGTTTGAAGAGCAAAGCGCGACTCGCTCTGAAACTTCCATAGTTGGGTTGTACGGCCGATGGACGCGCGCCTAAAAGAGTCAGTGCGCCGCCGCGCCGGATTGCGTTGCGAGTACTGCCACCTTCGTGAATCCATCTCGGAATTACCGTTTCAGTTCGATCACGCGATCGCCGACTCACATGGTGGTTGTGGCAAGCGAGGATAACCTCGCTCTCGCTTGTGTTCGGTGCAATCGTTACAAGGGGCCGAATTTATCGGGGATCGATCCGGTGTCGGGAAAGATTACTCGACTTTTTAATCCCCGTTCGGACGCCTGGAGCAAACATTTTGCTTGGAACGGTGCAAGTCTAACTGGCCGGACTGCTATTGGCCGGACGACTATAAAGGTTCTTCGGATCAATCACCCCGAGGCGCTGAACCAACGAGCTGACCTGTTAAAGGAAGGTGTTTCATTCTGAGGCCGGCGGATCAATCGTTCCGAGAAAATGAACTTGCAAAGTCTGGCGTCTGGCGCGACTCCAATCCTTAGTATTCCGCCGACACGCTGCGGTACTTTAGGCGACTGAGAATCGGAAACCGAGTTTGCTTTCGCGCGCCTCAGCGGAGCAGGGGGGACCTTGTCAGATGGTACGTTTGCGCGCGTTCGTCCAGGATTCATACGTCTTTGGCGCGTCCATTGCTTTGACTTCTTGCCACGCTGTCACAGCTTGCTGCAATGACGCTTTCTGATTGGCCGCCATGAAATCAGAAATGAAGTTCACGTAGCGTCCATGCTCGATTCTCAATGGGCCGTGCTTGGTCTTGTTAAGCTCGATAGCTCGTTTGACCAGGTCACCGTAGGTAATCCGCTTGCCTTTGCTGAGCTGCTCTTCGCGCCACCGGTTCAAGAGGTAGCGCGTGCCTGACGCACGTTTGAATCCGGGCTCAAGCTTCGCGGCCTCGCGCTCGATGAACTGTTTCGTCTCCTTGTTGCTCGTGTAATGGACCACCGGTAAGTCGAGACTGAGCCCTCTGTCGAGATCCCGAACGCCCGACTTGGAAAGCCGGCGCTTCACGAGGGTCTTAGGTTCTCCAGTCCGGATAAAGTGCTTGAGGGCCTTTTCCAGTTCGTCCTTGCGTAGCCGGTTCGCCGATGGGATCCCCATTCTGACCGCGAATTCTCGCAGTTTAGTGGCATACCAGTAGCCGTTATCGAATTCCGTTTCGGTCATGGTTTCCGATAGCGCGCGCTTTTTGCCCATATCGCTCTAATCCTCGTATCTTGAGGCGACCACGAATAGAGAAGTTACTACGAGCGACGCAAGTTTTTTACTTCTTCGCTTGCCGATGAAGCAATCGACTTTTCTGATTTGGATACAATGTGAACGACTGGAGCGGAGGGGCTTTACCTGAAGAGTCATCGGTCTCAGCGCAAAGTGGCCCGTTCGAACGCCAACAGTACCCGAGCGAAGCGAGTGGGGCACCTCCCGGATGCAGGCTCGCTTCGCTCAGGCCGAGACCGAAGCGCGACGGTGGCGAATGCCCGTTTAGTTTGAAAACGGAAAGAGCTTCGGGATTGAGTGTTTTGGCCTCCTCCGATGCTCAAAGGATTGTAACTTGTTAGAATCCCAACAAAGGCCCCGTAGCTCAGATGGATAGAGCAGCGGTTTCCTAAACCGGAGGTCGGCAGTTCGAATCTGCCCGGGGCTATAAAGCAGGCAGTTACAGATGACGCGGTTGGTGTCCCTCGGCTTTATGTGGGAAATAGCCTGCGGTGTTGAGGGGAAAGACGGCTAGGCACGTTTATCAGGGTTCAAGCGACGTTCTTCTTTAACGGCCTGATGCGGTCATAGATCTTCTGAATGTCAACAGGTAGTTTTCCGTTACAGCAATCGCATATCGCGGGCGAGGGCGGCAGGACCCATCTCCATTATGCCCAGTCGCGGTGACGGCGTAAGCGGACGGCGCCGGCTATGCAAAGGGTGAAGAAGCCCAGGCCAAGCCAGAAGCCGGGGCTCGTTAGAAATTGAGTTATGGTCGTCGGGACGAGCGAGTCCATCGACATGGGATTCGTCGTTGAAATTTCGGGCGCGCCGGCAAATCGGTAGATCAGCAGTGAAGCGAAATACGAAGTATTGAAAGCGATCCTCTCGAGCATCGCGAGCGCGAGCAAGGGCACGGTGGCCCACAAAAGCGGGGCGCGGCGTGCCCATGCAGAGACCAGAAGCAGCCAGCCGAAAAATGGCGCGTACCATAAGCCATGGCCGGCCACCAGGTGATACAGCAGCATTGGCCATATCTGCAGGAGCGGCACATGGCTCCACACCGGCGCCACACCGGGCGCGGCCGCTAAACGAATCATACCCACAAGCAACATCAACACCTGGGTTACGACCGTAGCGGCGAACGCCACCAGCGGCAGTGCCAGCAATGGAATACTGGCCTTTGCGCCGACGGTGACGAGATCGGAAACCGGCATCGACTTCCAAAACAGAATGCTGCGATCGCGACGCTCGCCCTGGAAGGCCTCGAGGCAGTAATAGAATGCGACGAGTACTTCCGTCAGCATCAACAGGAGCGAGGCGAGCATGTACGGCTGCTCGATAATGTTGTGCTGCTGCGCCGGGTCCAGCGCGCTCACTCGGCCGGGAAGCTGAAAAGCGCTAATCGTGGACGCCCCGAAAATCAACAGCCCGACGGCCACCGGCGCGACATAGATCGAGCGGTGCTCCCAGAACTCGCGCCGCACCGACCAATAGAACTGTTGCGTCGTCGAAATCGGCGTTGCTTGAACGACCGTCGTTTCCTCAACGGGCATGGCATTTGTTGTCATGCTCCTGCTCCTTGTCCAACGCGACCCCCGACGATGGCCACGAAGAGATCCGAAAGACTCGGAGTGCGCACCTCTCCAAGTTGCGCGAGCCGCTCGGTGTCGGCTCCGTCGAACAAGAGAATGTTCCGGCCGATCCCTTGCCGCTCGTGTATCGGTTTGAGAGCGCGCGCGGCCGCGAGCTTGTCCGGATGCACCGCCACTTCGCGATAACGCCGTTCCACATCTTCCATGCTGCGGTCGAATACGATCCGCCCGCGATCGATGAAAATGACATCGGTCAGGACGTGCTGGACTTCTTCCACTTGATGGGTGGTCAGCAGAATACTGCGTCTGCCGTCGAAGTAGTCGCCCAGGAGCGAGTCGTAGAATTGTTTGCGGAACAGGATGTCGAGGCCGAGAGTGGGCTCGTCGAGCACGAGCAGCCGGGCGTCGATGGCCATGACGAGCGCGAGGTGCAGCTGGGTCACCATGCCTTTCGAAAGTTCCCGCACTTTGCTGGAGCGGCGAATCGTGGTCTTCGCCAAAAACGTTTCTGCTTTCGCCCGGTCGAAGCGCGCGTGCACGCCGGATACGTAGTCGAGCAGCTGCGCAACGCGCATCCAGCGGGGCAGCACCGCGACGTCCGCCATGAAGCACACGTCACGCATCAGCAGTTCGCGCTCGGTCCAGGGGTTACGGCCGAGAACCTGGAGTTGTCCTTCATGGGGCATGAGTCCCAGGATCGTGTTCAGAGCCGTCGTCTTACCGGCTCCATTCGGACCGATCAGTCCCGCGATGCGTCCCTCGGCGACACGCAAGTCCACGCCGTCCAGGACGGTAGTCGCGCCGAATGCCTTGCGCAGGCCGCGCGCTTCAATGCAAGCCGTCGCGGTCACTTTCCTCCTTTGTTTCTGGGTTTCGGACGGCGGCCGCCGTTAAGCAGTTCCGCCGGAGTGAGGCCGAGCCGCTCGATGGTGGCTTTCACCTTGGGCCATGCGTCCTCCAGAAATTTCTCGCGCTCGCCTTCGAGCAACAAGTCGTGAGCGCCCTCCACAACGAACATTCCGAGGCCGCGCTTTGTTTCCACGAGGCCTTCATCGACCAGTTCCTGGTAACCCTTCAGGACCGTGAGTGGATTCACGCGATATTCCGCCGCGACGCTGCGCACGGAAGGCAACGGATCGCCTTCTTTCAGGACGCCCTCGAGAATCATCGCCACCACGCGGTCCCGAAGCTGGCGGTATATCGGTTGATTGTCGCTGAACTCACGGTCCATCAGATTCCGGAAAGTCTCCCGTCAGACGTTACCACAGCGCGTGTGGTCACTTGACGCGATGCAAGTCGAAAAGGGCGTGAACGACCTCGCCATTGGGAAGCTGGAACGTCCAGTTCTCGCTGTGACGGTTCTCGTCGATGACCGTGAAGGCCGAATTGTGCATGTAGCCGGTTTTGGCGTTTCCACTGATATCGGCGAAATCGAATTCCACTTTCTTTCCGTCCGGCGACAACTTGCCGGTCATGCGCGGGCGGTTTCCGGCATCGCAATAGTGCACCAGGTTGAGCTGATCCCCATCGACGTACAACATGGTGACGGGATGATCGTACTTGGCCGGGTCGAGCGGTGTGTTGGCTTGCTGAAACTCGTGAACAATACTGTTTCCACGCGAGGTGACGCGCATCGTGACGTGGACGGCGACGTCATCCATGCCTTTCGCAATCGGCATGTCGGTTTTTACCGAACCTTCCCACTCGCCTTCGAGAGTCTTCATGATCGAAAACGCCTTCTGCGCGACGCCGGGCTCTACCTGGGGCTGGGAGTCATGGCTGTGGCCGGCAGCCTGCGCGTAAACCATCACCGGAAGCAACAACAAAACGACAGACACGAGAGACCGCACTGTTTTCATAAACCTTCTCCTTTTTCGACGCGTCGGATGACGACCGTCGTAGTGTTATACTTAACTATAACACTATGTCACAGTGCAAGTGGTTTTTTGAGCCGGGCCTGCTCTCTATCAAAATGTCTGCTCGCGCTACCGGTGATTGGAGGCTCCGGCGGATCTTCGGGCCGTGATAGTGACGCGGTATTGGTTCTCCGAGTTCAGATTGATCAGTGATACGAACTGGCGTCCCTGGTACGTGCCGATCGTGCCCGACTGTGAAACCGATGCGACCTCCCAGCCTGACGGCAGAAGAATTGTGTTGCGAAGGCCCTTCAGCGGGCGGTCGAACGTGAGAGATCCGTTGACGGCCTTATAGTTTGGATCCTGCAGCCTTCCGTTGATCTTGAGATGAGCGCTTTGTTTTTCATCGACGATCGGCACGTCGAGTTTGACGGCCGTCGTGTTCACTTCTTTTGCAGTCGGGAGTGTTTTGGCAGTGTCGAGATCCACGACCTTCAGATCCTGCAGCGACGCATAGGTGAGGAGATCCAGTTTCTCTTTGTCGCCCTTCCGGAAATCGCTGTAAATCTGTTCGACGTTCACAATGTGCGTATCGGGTGAGTCCAGATCGTACAGAGTCTTCACATCATCGAAAAACATGTCGTTGAAAGGTGTCGGTGTAAACGAGGTCGTCGTTTTGCGGGCGTGGACAGTCAGCGGATTGCTGAGCCCGCTGGGATTGGCGAAATGAAGCTTCAATCGTCCATCCGAAGTCGTGCTGACTTGCGCTGCGACATTCGAAGATAAAAACCCGTATCCCCTGGGCAGGATCACGCCGAGACGATAGCCGCTGAGGCTGCGCACCCAGGAAATGTCGCCGGCTTGTATGCCGAATGCCGCGTTGGCCTCACGATAGGTTTGATACGTTCGAGGATCCTTATACGTCTTGTAAATCAGAGCGCGGCCTATTCCGCCTTCGGGAACCGGAGCGGTGAGCTGCGCGTGAATCGCGTGCGTGTCGCCCTGAACCTCATACGTGAACTTGAGAGGTTTTCCGGTGCGAGGATCGTAGACCTCAACGTCGCTTCCTTCGCTCCCGCCGCGCGTGGCATTGACGAGTTCGGTTGCGCCGGCGCGGTTCTCTTCGGTGATGAAACGAATTCGAAACTGATCCGAACCGGGTTCAAGCAGCGCATATTCCGTGTACGCGTCCTGAGTGAACAACCGCTGCAGCCGCGCACTGGGTTTGAGCGATCCGTCCGGGTTTTCTCCACCCGGAAACGGGCTGTTGGCGCCGCGCTGCTTGGCGATCATCCATATCGGAATCAGAAGAGCCAGCGCCAGAGGCCCGGCGCACCATGTCCATCTCCGAGTGCCGCGAATCGTCATGTTGTGTCCTTTCTGTGGGTACGGCGGTGTTGCGATGCGAATTCATTCTAACCCCGCTGGGCGCAGTTGTGGACTTTCGCGCCGATGCGGATGCCCGTTCTACCGGCGTTGCGACAACTCATGTTTCACACTCAAAGAGGTTGCCGTCTTTCCGGGAGACGGGCGGTATGTACAACTTTAAATGATGAACGGTGGGCGGCAGTGCTTCTAGAAAGGGTATTTACGCCGAAATGGATTTACGGAACGCCGTGACGACGTCGGGATCGAATTGAGGTCCGCTGCAACGCACAAGCTCCGCGATGGCGTTATCGCGAGGAAGAGCGGGCCGATACGGCCGATCCGTTGTCATGGCATCGAACGAATCCGCGACCGTGATGATGCGTGAACCCAGTGGGATTTCCGAACCGCGCAGACCGCCGGGGTAACCCCGGCCGTCCATGCGTTCGTGATGGTGAAGCACCATCAGACTTTCCTGCTCGAGGCCTTCGACATTCCGGAGCGCGAGCCAGCCGCACTCCGGGTGTCGCTTGATCCACTCGAACTCTTCTTCCGTCAAACGTCCGGTCTTGAGCAGCACGTGATCGGGAACGCCGATCTTGCCGATGTCGTGGAGCGACGATGCAAGTTCGATGCTTTCGACCTCCGTGTCGGTCAATCCCAGCCGGATCGCCGTATTGCGGCAGTAGGCTGCGACCCGGCTGCTGTGACCGCCGGTATAGCGGTCACGAAGATCGATCAGCGAGACCAGAGTGCACGCCATCGCAATTGTCTGGCGTCGTGATCGATCTTCAAGTTCGGCGATCCGGAATTGAGCCGCAACCAGCGGATTGCTCACGGCCGGACCGCTTTCAACGCATCAATGCGGCCCGATCCGAGTTTACCGACGTAATTGGGGTTCCTGGCGTCGATGTTCACAACACCACCCGTGACTGCCGTCTGTATTCCCGACGTTTTCATAGATCGGACAAGAGCCGCCGTACCGGCCACCATCGGCGCGCTGAACGACGTTCCGGAGACGACGCTGTAGAGGCCGCCGGGATAAGCAGAAATGATGTTGACTCCAGGCGCATCTACGGCCACAAACGATCCGTAGTTGGAGAACGAACCCTTGACGTCAAAAACATTTGTTGCCGATACCGACATCACACCCGCGTATGCGGCGGGATACTGGACCACCGACGTGTTGTTGTTGCCGGCAGACGCGACCAGGATCACGTTCTTCGACTTTGCATAGTCGATGGCGTTCCGGAGAGACGGCGAATCCGTCAGAGTGCCGAAGCTCATGTTGACGACCTGCGCGCCGTTGTTGACGGCGTATCGGATCGCCTTCGTCAACATGAAAATGTCGGAGGAACCGTTGGAGTCAAAGGCCCGCAGCGGCATGATCATCGCACCTGGCGCTGTTACCGCGATGATTCCTGCGCACAGCGTTCCATGACTGTAGGCCGGATTCGAGCCGAGCAGCGGTACACCGTCCAGAAACTCCGAGCTGGACTGATCGAGAAATTCGGAACTCGATTGATCGAGAAACTCAGAACTGGACTGATCCAGAAACTCGGAACTGGACTGATTGAGGGCCGTCTCGTTTGAAGGCTTCGAGGTAATGAAATCGTATCCGCCGGTCAGATGGCCCCGTAACGCCGGATGCGAATAATCGACGAGTGAGTTGATGTCGGCAACGACGATGCCACGTCCTGTGGCGTACGCCAAAGCCTGCTGCGAACGAGTCAGCTGCATCGCCGGCTGGTTTTTATAAAAGTCAGCGGTTGTCGCGGTGGCTGTCCGCAGGACACCGAGTTGAGCACTGCCCGGCAGCGCGAGTCCTTTGTTCGTTTCGATCCATTGAAGACCGAGCAGATTCAGGACGGGGGTCACAACGGGCAATTGCGGAACGTTGATCAGATAGAGTCGTGCTTCGGGAATGGAATCAACGAGCGTCCCACCGATGATGGAAAGAACGTTGCCGAGTGAAGCGTTCGGAGAGAGTTGAATGATTACGGGTACCGTGGCCGCGCTTCCTTGCACTGCCAGCCCCAAGATTAAAACGAGGCATAGAATTAGATGACGTCCTGTCATTGTCTTACCCTTTTTCAAAAATTGTCGTTCGGCCTGTCCTTCATGTCGAGTGCGCCGATGACGGTCAGATGGGGAAGATCGATCTGCAAACTGAGATAACCGTCTGGCACATAGCTGAAGTGGAACTCGCCCAGCTCGTTAACCTGAGCAGAACTGACGCGTTCTCCACCTCGAAGCAGATGTAATCGGGCCGCCCTTACGAAACTTGTCGACCTGCGAGACTGAATTTGGCCTAGCAATTCTCGACTTTCGTTAGCTTCCCAGATGCGCACGTGGATGTCAAACTCTTCCGCTCGCAGCACCACCTGCCGCGTTGCGGCTTCGCCACGAGCACCGGCAAACGCGGGCTGGGCGAAGCTGTCATAAATCAACGATGCGATAATCTGCCTTAGCGTAGGACGTTCGGACGCCTTAGACGGTGGGTGAAACAGGGCAATGGCCGATTCCACGAGGGAACCGGGGGCGCTTTGCAGATGAGGTCGTTTCAGAGAAGACCGAAACACCTGCCAGCCGTCCAACCGGACCCTGCACGAGCGGCATGAATCCATATGATCCATCCATTCCCTCGCCAGGTGTCTTTCCATACGCCCCTCCATAAGATCGAAGGCCGTTTCTGTTTTTAAGTGCATTCCCAGTCGTCCTTACTGTCCAAAATCCGTCCTACTAATGAAAAGGTGGGGGGACTCTCGTCAAAAAATACCGGAGGAGATTTTACTTATCTTGGAATTGAACAGCTGCGGCGGTGCGAGTTGAAAGCGGGCGCCTCAGCGGCGCCCGGCTTTATCGTGAACGTTACGGATGGACTGTCTTCAGAGCGTCGATTCGCCCGGTGCCGAGTTGACCGAGGTAATTGGGGTTTTGCGCGTTGATATTGACGGTACCGGCCAAAACAGGGGAACCGTCGGTTGTGGGTTGGAGAGCCTGGATAAGCGCGACTTCGGCTGCGACCATCGGGGCGGCGAAAGACGTTCCCGAAACGATGCTGTAGAGATTGCCTGGAAATGCCGAGATCACGTGGACGCCGGGAGCATCAACGTTGACGAACGATCCGTAGTTGGAGAAGGACGCCTTTGTATCCGCGATGTCCGACGCGGAGACCGAGATCACCGTCGAGTAGGCGGCGGGATATTGTGGCGTCGACGAGTTGTTGTTGCCGGCGGACGCAATGACGATAACGCCTCTATTCTTCGCGAAATCGATCGCGTTCTTGATGACATTCGAGTCCGTCGGTGAGCCGAAGCTCATGTTGATGACGTCCGCTCCGTGCCTGGCGGCGTAGCGTATGGCCTTCGCGATCATGTACGCGTCCGAAGAACCCTGATCGTCGAACGCCCGAAGCGGCATGATCATCGCATCCGGCGCCATCACAGCGATGATGCCGGCACACAACGTCCCATGACTGTAGGCGGGATTCAGCGTCAGGAACTGCGTGTTATCGAGAAACTCCGAACTGGACTGGTCGAGAAACTCGGAGCTGGATTGATCCAGGAATTCGGAACTCGATTGATCCAGAAACTCGGAACTCGATTGATTCAATGATGTCTCGCCGTTGGGTTTGGAGTTAACGAAGTCATAGCCGGACGTTAGATGACTCGACAATGCTGGATGAGAATAGTCGACTATGGAATTAATGTCGGCGACAATGATCCCGTGACCCCGGCTGTAGCTCAGGGCTGCCTGGGAATGAATCAATGTCAGCAAGGGTTGGGTCTTATACCAATCCGAAGCGCTTGTCGCCGGTACCCGCACAACGCCGATCTGACGGGCACCTGTCAACGTGATCGCTTTATTTTGCTCAAGAGTATCGATGCCAAGCCCGGGGTATTGGGCCGTGGACGGAAGTATTGTCGCATTGATGAGATAGGAAGTACCGTCCGGAGCGGTATCGATCAGGGTTCCACCCAGAGCCGTCAAAACATCCGCGAGAACGCCTGTCGGCGTGAGTTGGACGATAACCGGAGTGTTCGCAGCGCTTCCTTGCTGGGTAAAGGTAATAAACAACAACAGGGACAGGAATACGCGTCGCCAAATCATGGCGCACCTCTCGAAAGTTATCAGTGGACTGGACTATTCAAATCAAGCGCACCAATGACGGTCAGGTGTGGCAAATCGACCTGCAAGCTGAAACATCCATCAGGCACGTAAGTGAAAAGGAACTCGCCCAGATCGTTGGCATAGGCCGAGCTGATGCGTTCGCCATCGCGAAGCAGATGTAACCGGGCGGTGTCCACGAAACTGCGGGATCTACAAGAACTTATTTGTCCCATCAGTTCGCGGCGTTCACCGGCTTCCCAAACTCTGACGTGTATATCAAACTCGTCCGCTCGCAACACGGCGTGCCGCGCGGCGGCCTCTCCGCGAGCCCCGGCGAATGCAGGGTGCGAAAAGCTGTCATAGATCAGTGATGCGATGACCTGCCGAATCGAGGATCGTTGCGCTCGTTCGGCGGGACGCTGGTAGAGCGCGATAACGGATTCCAGCAACGAATCCGGTGCGCTTTGGAGGTGAGATCTCTTAAGCGATGTCAAGAGGGCACGGCAACGTTCAACTTCGGTGGCGCAGCGAGAGCAGGTGGCGAGATGGCCCATCCACTGCTGCGTCAACTGTTTTAATAACCGGCCTTCGATCAGATCGAGTGCAGTTTCACGCTTTAAGTGCATCGCCCGAAAGGTACCCTCAAATACGGGGGCCTGTATTACAACCCCTAGTCATAAGTGCGAGGCACGGTGCCCAAAAATACAAAAATCGTACGGGTTTTTCGACCAAAAAAACTTCGTGATGACACCATTGATGTTAGCGTCTACGCCTTGCCCGTCATCATGAAAGGCGCCCAATAAAACGGATTCGGGTGAGTCTCCCGAATCGACTTCATCGCCATGCCTAACGCATTGGCCCGACTTCGCCCCTGCTTCCAATAGTCATAAAACGCGAACATCAGTTTTGCTGTCGTTTCGTCATCGACGTTCCACAAACTTACCAATAACGACCGTGCGCCGGCGTATAGGAAGCCGCGCATGAGTCCCAACAAATCGTCACTTCCACTGACCTGGCTGATGCCAGATTGACAACTGCTTAGGGTTACAAGGTTCGTGCGGCACGTCATGGAGAAAAGATCGGACGCGGTCATCCAGCCGTCGTATAGCTTGAACCCCGAGAACATCGGATTGTCCTGACGGAATACGGCGTGAGCGGCGATGTGCACAAACGATGCGGTGTTCGCCGCTGCGGAAGTGAACGCCTCACGAGTCGCAGACTCGTTCAGCAACACCGTCGCTTTCGGAAACAAACCGCCGATCGATGCCACTTCCGCCTCGACAAAAGGCGCCTGTTGATCGGCAACGCCGACAAGTGATGCCACGTCGCATTCGAGATCTTCCTTTTCCAGACAATACTTCAGAACGGAAGCACTCGGAGCGTAAGTGATATCGAAGTTGTCGATCAAATAGGATGCGCCGTCAAAGAACGCGTGAAACGGAAGCAGATGCAGAATGCCGTGCGGAATAATAATGATGCGCCGCGTCTTGATTCTTGCAGCGACGCGAGCCAGAAGACTGGCGTGAAGTTCCTGCAGGTGACGCCGTGTCGCTGCAAGGATCTGTTCCGAATGCTCCTGAATGTAGTCCTTCCCCAACAGAAACTTCTCGAGTTGAAATCCCAGGCGCTGCCGGATGTCGGAAATCCGCGAGATCGGGCACAGATGACGTTCTGCGACGGAGTCCGTCCGGCTGACTACAAAAGCCAGGACTTCATCCCGTGCAACAAAATACTGAACGATGGTGCTGTCGTCCGGCAGCAGTCGCTGTATCGTGTCGAGTTTGACGGTGGTTGTTTGTTGCAGCGAAACATACTCCGGATCGGTGCGCGACACCTCTCGCAGGCTCCGGGCCAGTTCGTTTTCTTTATCCTTAATCGTGTCGAAGTTAGACACCGACGACATCGCTCTCAACTCCGGTTGCGAGCGGATGTAGAGGACGTTCAGTTGTTCGCGAAGGCTGTTGATCCTGTTTAGCACCGTCTGGTCGGTCTGTGTGTGGACGGACGGAAGATGGTGGGCCAGCAGTTCAATCAAACCGCGCGATTTTGCCCGCTCGCACCACGCGTAGGCGTCGGCTATGGCCGATGGGTTCTCGTTTTCCGCCAGTTTCAAGAGCGTCAACTCTTCGTATGGACGATTTCTGCCGCTGAAGAAAGTCACCCGCAGGTCGTCATGGTGAATGCGGGAGTGGTGCACTTCCAGGTCTTCCGTCGCCGCCTGATAAAAGTTCGCGGCATTCTTCCAGTCACCTTTCTTCTCTGCGATATCCCCACAGAGGAGATAGTACGGAAAGAGAAGGAGTGGAACGTTGGTGTGACTGAGCATCGCGATTTCGTCCACGGCCGATTCGGCCAGCCTCAGGTCCTTCAATTCCAGCGCAACTCGTCCGAGGACGACCAGGCTCAGAATCTTCTTGGAGACGATTCCGATCTGCGTAAAACGGCCTTTCGCACTCAAAGCCAGCGATTTCGCTTCCCAAAAGCGCTTCAATGCAAACTGGGCCTCGGCGCGATAAAGATCCAGCACGGCGACCCAGTAATCGTTACCCTCGGCCTCGAACTGCTGCTGGGATTCGCGGAAGACATCGAGCGCATCCGTAAACCGCCGGAGTTGCGTCAGCGCGACGCCAAGGAAAGCCGTCGCTTTCGCGTGCTCATAGTTGTCGCCGATCTCCTTGAATTGGACGACTGCTCGTCTGGCCAGTGTCGCGGCGTCTTTCGACAGATTGAGCTGAACGTAAATTTCGGCTTCGTCGAGGTCGCACAAAGCGTCGTGCCTTTTGCTGCCCGACTCTCGAAAATGAGAGCGCAGCCGGCTGAACCCTTGCAGCGCTTCACCGTAACGGCCGCGCAGATAATAGAGGTAGGCACGATTGTAGCTGGCCTGAGCCCAAAGATCCGTCATGCCGAGCGCGGTGCTCAACGTCTCCGAGCGTTGAAACATACCGTCGGACTTTTCAAACTGATCGATGTTGGACAGCGAGATTCCCAGATTCAACGACGCCTGCGCGAGCGACTGGTGATCGCCCAGTCGCTCGAAAGTTTCCGCCGCCATCGCATAGTAGTGATAAGCCTGGACGTGCTCGTCCAGCCGGAAATAGATGCCGCCCATGTTGTTATAAAGCCGGGCAAGGCCGGCGTCGTCGTGATTGTCGAGCAACCAGCGCTCAGCGACGCGCGCGACCTGTAACGCTTCCTTATATTTGCCCGATCGAAGCAGAGCGGAAACGAATCCAAGCCTGGTGCGGGTGGCGAGTTGGTGCTGGCCGATTTTTTCCAGGCCCGGGACTGCCCGGCCGTAGTATGTGAGCGACTGTTGATACTGTTCGTCGGCGTTCAACGTGTAGGCGAGCATTCGGCACGCCTCAACGATCAACGCTTCCTCACCATTGATCTCCGCGATACGGAGTGCCACGCGAGCAAGGTCCACACTGGAAGAAGAGGAAACGCTTCGAGGTTGGCCGGCTGTGAGTCGTGTCGACCGGATTTCCGTATCGATCTGTGCGAAGACGGTTTTCAACGAAACATCGTTTTGAGATCCCACCCATTCTCTGAGTTCATCATCCGATTTCTTTAAGAGCTCGACCACGATCGTCAACTCAAGAGTTTGCGAAGTTTGTCGAGACAACGGGCTCGAGTCGGGCCGATGCTGGCAACGGGAATTCCCAACTTCTCGCTGATCTCGACGTAACTGGGCTGATTGGCGTTGAAATACAGAAGATCGATCAACTGACGGCATCGATCGTTGAGTTGCTCGAGCGACCTTTCGATCGAATGCTCATATTCAATGGCGTGGATCACGTCCTCGCTGACGATTTCCTGGAGGGTCTCTTCTTCGGCAGCTTCGCTCGAAACTCGCGCCTTCATTACGGAGTAAGCGCGGCGGCGAGTTACGGTGATGAGCCAGGCGGGAAGCGCCTTGATATCCCTAAGTTCCTGAAGGCCTCGATAAAGATCGAGACACGTGTATTGGAAGATGTCGTTCGTGTCGTCTGGATCCGCGCATATCGCGCGAGCGACGGAGTAGATCAGACGCTGATAACGCTTGATCAGCTGCGTCCAGGCCGCTTCGTCTCCGCTGAGACAATTCACGACCAGTTCGTTGTCCGACGGCGTGTGTTCCTTCTCTGTGTCCTTCGTCATCTCCACCGAAATGGCAAGCGAGCGTCCCCTTGTAAAGTAGCATGTTGCTACAATAAACTTAATGGTTTTCAAATTTGACTAAGGTTCGGTCCGGTCAACATACGGGAGGACTAAACGCGTGCCGCGAAGCAAGATGACTCGTCATGAACTCAAGGAGCGTGACGAGATCACCTCATCACTGCAGAGGTTTATGGAGATCGCGTACGCGCGGAAACAGCAGATTATCGTTATCGGCGCCGCTGTCATTGTGGCCGTCGTCGCGATCGGTGGCTGGAGATTGTATGCGGCAAACCGCAACGCTTCCGCGCAGACCCAGTTAGCGCGGGCGATCAATGCCTACAACGATCAAAACATCAAATCCGATAAGGAACGGTTTGAAAAGGCCCTCGCCGAGGCGCAAAGGACACATGATTCCTACCGCAGTCTTCCAGCCGGGGCGATCGGGCAGTATTACATGGCTTTGAGCCAGGAGGGCTTGGGCGATACTGCAAAGGCGACCGAGAATATGCAGCAGGTGGTTCAGAACAGCGACGAAAGTATCGCCGGAGTCGCCAGGTTCAGCTTGGCCGGAATCTATAAAAGACACGCCGAACTGCAAAAGGCCGAAGAACTGTACAAACAGATCTACGAAAAAGGCGGCTTTTCGAAAAGCGCTGCTGTGTTCGAACTGGCGAAGCTAAGCGAAGCCAGCAATAAGGTAGAAGACGCGAAGAACTATTATCAGAAGATCGTTACCGAGTTTCCGGACTCTCCTTTCCGTCAGGATGCCGATCAAGCCTTGAAAAGACTGGGCGGCGCGTCGTAAAACGCTGCTTGCACCACCGTAGCCCGACAATGGCGAAGCATTTCATTGAATTAAAGGACCTCGCGGAGGATAAGGTTTCGATTGCCGGTTCTTTGAGGCCAGGCGAACTCGACTTCTCGGCAGAGTCGGTGCGTCAGATCGGCCCGCTTCTTTGGGAGGTCACGGCGGGACGTGCCGGGGCGGAAATTCGGATTCAAGGAACCTTGAAGTCCACGGCCGAAATTGCATGCTCGCGATGCCTGGACCCGGCTGAGTACGAAATATCAAAGCCATTCGACTTGTTTTTTCGGCAACGCGACGAATTGATGTTTGATGAAGACGACGAGATCGAATTAACGGAGAAAGATACGCGAACGGCGTTTTTCACGGGAACGCAACTCGCCATCGATGAAATTCTGCGGGAGCAGATGACGTTGGCGCTTCCGATGAAGCCGTTATGCAAGCTAGACTGCAAAGGTTTGTGTCCGCAGTGTGGCACTAATCTCAATTTCAAGAACTGCAATTGTCCGAAGGAGCAGTTCAATCCAAATCTGGACGCGCTGCTGGAGATCAAGCGGCGGCTGGAAGACCGGAGTTCATAAATGCCAAATCCAAAACGTCGCCACTCCAAAGCACGCCGCGACCGGCGTCGCGCTCACGATCATTTGAGCGCGCGTTCGTTCGCCGAGTGTTCGAACTGCCACGAGTTGAGAATGCCGCACCGCGCTTGCCCGCATTGCGGTTACTACAAAGAGCGCGAAGTCATCGAAGTAGCAGAAGAATAACCATGTGGGCGCCGGCCTTGGCCGTCGCCGGCGACCGGCAGGGTCGCTACGAACTCGAATGCTTAAGATCGCAGTGGACGCGATGGGGAGCGATCACGCTCCTGCCGTTGAAGTGGATGGCGCGGTTCAAGCGGCGTCTCAATACGGCGTTCCAATCGTTCTCGTCGGTCAGGAAGAATCCATCCGGCAGTTGCTCCTGAAACATGACACGACTGGACTCTCGATCGATGTCGTGCATGCCAGCGAAGTCATCACCATGGAAGACGCCGCTGCCACGGCCGTGCGCCGCAAGCGCGACTCCTCCATCCGCGTTGCCGCGCGCTTGATGCGCGACGGCACGGTTTCCGGAATCGTGAGCGCCGGAAACACCGGCGCGGTCATGGCGACGTCGAAACTCGTAATGGGAACACTCACCGTCGTCGACCGGCCGGCGCTTTCCACGGTTCTTCCAACTCAAAAAGGAAAACCGGCGATTCTGCTCGACGTCGGCGCCAACGTCGATTGCAAACCGATTCACCTCGAGCAATTCGCCATCATGGGCGACATCTACTCCCGGGCGATATTCGGTATCCGGCGTCCCCGCGTGGGTCTGCTGTCGATCGGTGAAGAGGACACGAAAGGAAACGAACTCACGAAGGAAGCTTTTAAATCATTGAAGCTGGCACCCATCAACTTCATCGGTAATGTCGAAGGGCGCGACATCTTCAAAGGCGACGTCGACGTGATCGTTTGCGACGGTTTCACCGGGAACGTGGCCCTGAAACTCAGCGAAGGGCTGATCGAGACATTCACGGCAATGCTCGGTCAGGAACTGAGAAAAACGATTCAGGCGCAGGTGGGATACGTCCTGTCGAAACGAGCGTTCACGGATTTTCGCCGCCGCCTGGACTATTCCGAGTACGGCGGCGCTCCATTGCTGGGAATCAACGGCATCACGATTGTCTGTCATGGCCGGTCCAATGCGAATGCCATTAAGAACGGGATTCGCGTAGCTAGTGAATTCTGCAATCACAGCGTGAACGACGCCATCGACAAGGAATTCCGGAAGCTCGGATTCAAGACGGCCGCAAACAGTATGGGACATGGAACGGAGTAACGTCACATAGCCGTCGTAGCGCTCCTGGTTCTGAACGTGACTCCCACGACAAAGTGTTCAGAACCCGGAGCGTAGCGACGGGCTGTGTGAGACCAGGTATGAGTATTGCATTCGTTTTTCCAGGACAGGGATCTCAATACGCCGGCATGGGCCGCGAAATCGCCGAAAAATATCCGGTGGCGCGCGCCATTTTTGCCGAAGCCGATCGAGTCCTCGGTTTTCCGCTTTCGAGATTGTGCTTCGAAGGGCCCGAAGAGGATCTCAAACTCACGGAAAACACGCAGCCGGCGATTTTGACGACCTCGGTAGCGATGTTCCGTGTGCTTCAGGAAAAAGGCATCCACCCGGATTTCGTTGCCGGCCACAGTCTCGGCGAGTATTCCGCTCTCGTTGCGGCTGGAGCGCTGAATCTGAGCGATGCCGTGATGCTGGTCCGGCGGCGCGGACGATACATGCAGGAAGCGGTCCCGGTTGGCGAGGGCGCGATGGCTGCAGTCCTCGGCCTGGATCCGGCAGCGGTTCAATCCGTCTGCGCGCAGGCGGCCGCCGGCCAGACGGTTTCCCCGGCGAACCTGAATTCTCCCGGTCAGATCGTCATTGCGGGAAATCGCGAGGCAGTCGAACGTGCCTCCGCGTTGGCCAAGGATGCGGGCGCCAAGCGCGCCATCATGCTCCCAGTGAGCGCTCCATTTCACTGCGCTCTCTTGCAACCCGCCGAGGAAAGGCTATCGCGCGACCTCGAGAAATTGAAATTTTCGGACCCCCAGTTTCCTTTGATCACCAACGTGGACGCGAAGCCGATCCGCACCGGCTCCGAAGCACGCGACGCTTTGAGACGCCAGGTATCGCGCGCCGTTCGCTGGCAGGAAAGTATGGAGCTGCTGATTTCCAGCGGCGTCACGACGTTCGTCGAATGCGGGCCGGGAAAAGTTTTAATCGGTTTGATTCGCTCTATCAATAAGTCCGTTACAATGTTGAATGCCGAAGACGAGAAATCGCTGGAAAACGTTTTGAGCGGACTCCTATAATCCACGATTTGCCTTTGCATATCCGCACACCAATGGAGGATCAGAGAATGGCTTCTTCAGTTGAAGACAAGGTAAGAACAATCATCGTTGAGCAACTCGGCGTCGATGAGGGTGAGGTCACGCCGACCGCTTCGTTCATCGATGATCTGGGCGCCGACTCGCTGGACATCGTCGAGCTGGTGATGGCGCTCGAAGAAGGCTTTGGTATCGAGATTCCCGACGAGGACGCCGAAAAGATCACGACCGTCAAGGACGCCATCGGTTACATCGAGGCCCATCTTCCGAAGTCGTAGGCGAGGTTTCATTTGGAAAAAAGACGCGTTGTTGTGACCGGTGTCGGTTTGGTGACGGCGCTGGGCACGGGCACCGAAAAAACATGGGAAGGCCTTTGCGAGGGCCGAAGCGGCGTAGCCAATATCACACGCTTCGACACGGCGCAGTTCTCCACGCGAATCGCCGCGGAGGTCAAGGACTTCGATCCGTTAAAGTGGTTCGACAAAAAAGATCTCAAGAAGATGGACTACTTCATCTATTACGCTGTCGCGGCGGCTGACTTCGCGATGAAGCAGTCCGGGTTGGAGATCTCACCGGAAACAGCGGAGCGGGCCGGCGTCTTCATCGGATCCGGTATCGGAGGATTCACGGTCATCGAACGGGAACACCAGGCTCTGCTTGAAGGCGGTCCGCGGAAAATCTCTCCGTTTTTCATACCTTCCAGCATCATCAATCTCGCAGCCGGACAGGTATCCATTCGATTTGGCGCAAAGGGTCCGAACTCCGCTCCCTGCACGGCATGTTCGTCGGGCGCGCACGCGGTCGGCGATGCTTATCGCGTCATTTCACGGGGGGACGCGGATGTCATGATCTGCGGCGGTTCCGAAGCCGCCATCACACCGATGGGCGTCGGCGGCTTCGCGGCGATGCGCGCGCTCTCCACCCGCAACGAGGAACCTTCGCGCGCTTCACGGCCGTTCGACAAGGATCGCGACGGCTTCGTCGTCGGCGAGGGCGCCGGCATTCTCGTCCTTGAAGAACACGACTTGGCAAAAAAGCGCGGCGCCACGATCATCGCGGAGCTCGTCGGCTACGGCATGAGCGGCGACGCCTTCCACATCACCCTGCCTCCCGAGGATGGAAACGGAGCGCATCGCGTGATGTTGAACGCGATCACCGACGCAGGGATCCGTCCGCAAGAAGTCGATTACATCAACGCGCACGGCACCTCGACACCGCCGAACGATCGAGTCGAAACAATGGCGGTGAAACGCCTTTTCGGATCGCATGCATACAAACTCGCGATGAGTTCAACGAAATCGATGATCGGGCACCTTCTTGGAGCCGCGGGCGCTGTTGAAGCAGGAATCACGTCGCTGGTCGTTGAACGCGGGGTCATTCCGCCGACGATCAATTACGACACACCCGATCCGGACTGCGACCTCGATTACGTCCCCAACAAAAAACGCTCCATTCCGGTCCGCTACGCTCTCTCCAACTCGTTCGGTTTCGGCGGCACCAACGCTGCCCTGTTATTCCGGAAATACGAAGGATAGGAATCCGGGCATAAACGTCAAATTCAGATCGGCGGATTCCTTTCAGGACTAGCGACTCAACTTCGGTCGATAACACGGCCCGTAGCGACGGCGTACCTTGAGTTAAGATGAATCCATGTCCGAACGCGAAACACTCGAAGTCGATGTACTGATCGTCGGCGGCGGTCCCGCGGGTCTTGCCGCCGCGTACCATCTCCGTCAGCTGTTCAATAAGGCGAACAAGAAAGACACTTCCATCGCCGTGCTCGAGAAGGGCAAGGAGATTGGCGCGCACATCATCTCCGGTGCTGTCATGGATCCCCGCGGCATGGACGAGTTGATGCCGGACTGGAAAGAGAAGGGAGCTCCGATTGAGAAGGCCGTCGATGAGGACCATGTCCTTTTTCTGACGAAGAGCGGCAAGTTCGCGCTGCCCATCACACCGCCGCCTCTTCAGAATCATGGGAACTACATCATCTCGCTGAATAAATTCGTGCGGTGGTTCGGCGAAAAGGTCGAGCAAAGCGGCATCGATATTTTCGCCGGATTCTCGGGCGCGGAAATGCTGATCGAAGACGAGACGGTTGTCGGCGTTCGCACCGGCGACAAAGGCATCGACAAGCATGGCCATCGGAAAGGGAACTATGAACCCGGCATCGATGTTCGCGCGAAAGTCACGATTCTGGCCGAAGGCTCTCGCGGTTCTCTCACGAAGCAACTCGTCAAGCGCTTCAAACTGAATGCCGGAAAGAATCCTCAAGTGTACGCCGCCGGTGTGAAGGAAATCTGGGACGTGCCCAGCCAAAAGAACATCGGCGGCCGTGTCATCCACACGATGGGCTGGCCGTTGCGGGATGAGGAATTCGGCGGCGGTTTCATCTACAACATGGCGGATGGTCGCGTCTCCATCGGGTTTGTGATCGGATTGGATTACCTCGATCCACGGGTCGACCCGCATCAACGATTCCAGCAGTTCAAGACTCATCCTTACATTCGCACGATTCTCGAAGGCGGCACTTTGTTTTCCTATGGAGCCAAGACCATTCCCGAAGGCGGGTATTGGGCTCAACCGCAGTATTACTTCAACGGCGGTCTCATCGTCGGGGATTCCGCGGGTTTCCTGAATTCGATGCGGCTCAAGGGAATCCACATGGCATTCAAGACAGGAATGCTTGCGGCTCAGGCTGCTTTTGAAGCGATCGAAGCGAATGACGTTTCCTCATCACGTTTGAAGAAGTTCGAGGATCTTGTCGAATCCAGCTGGGTTAAACGGGAACTCTGGAAAGTGCGCAACTTCCATCAGGGTTTCGAACACGGCTTCTGGCTCGGGATGTTCAACACCGGACTTCAAATGGTGACGGGCGGCCGCGGCCTGCGGAATCGGCAGATGAACGAAGCCGGGCACGCCCGCATGAAACGCTTGCAGGAATACTATGGCGGCCATGTGCCGCCGATAACGGAATCCCAATACGATCGGAAGCTCACCTTCGACAAGCTGACGGACGTTTACAATTCGGGAACCGATCACGACGAAGATCAGCCGTGCCACCTGGTCGTGTTGCAGCCGGACATCTGTCATCCTCGTTGTACCGAGGAGTATGGAAATCCCTGCCAGTACTTTTGTCCCGCTGCGGTCTACGAGATGGCCGAAGCAGGCCATGGAAAACTCCGCCTCCAGATCAACGCGTCCAACTGCGTCCACTGCAAAACCTGCGACATCATGGATCCTTACGAAATCATCAACTGGGTTACTCCCGAAGGCGGCGGAGGCCCGGGCTACGAATTGCTGTAGATCGCCGATTCCATTTTCGCTTTCGCGTTTGACATGACGCGTCAGTTGGTGTTATTTCTATAGCCGATCGTTATAAAAATAACATATGCCCAAATCACTTCACTCTACGCTGACGCGGCGCGAACGGCAGATCATGGATGTACTCTATCGCCGCGGCCATGCTACCGCCAGCGAGGTCATGGAAGACCTTCCGGGCGAGCCCAACTCGTCCACAGTCCGGACTCAGCTGAGAGTGCTCGAAGAGAAAGGGCACGTGCGGCACGAGGAGCAGTCTCTGCGATACGTCTACTTTCCAACCGTTCCGCGCAGCGCCGTCCGTCAGTCCGCGCTGAAGCACTTGATCGACACCTTCTACGACGGATCTACGGGAAAAGTCGTGGCCGCGTTGTTGGGTGTCGAGGGATCGCGGCTTACTCCGGAAGAGTTGGACCACATCGCCGGGCTGGTGGAAAAGGCCCGGAAGGAGAGCCGGCGATGACATTTCTGCTGAACTGCACGATCCGTATTTCTGTCATCGTCACGGTCGCGCTTGCCGTAACGTCGCTGTTCCGCCGTCAATCGGCCGCCTGGCGGCATGGGATCCTCGTGACCGCGGCAGTGTGCGCGGCACTGACACCGCTTTTGATGATCGGATTGCCGTCCTGGAATGTTTCGCTGCCGTTTATAGATCCGGCAGCGCCGCTATCCCATGACTTGCAATATGGCGATACTGCTGGCGGCGCTTTAGAGAACCAAGCATCTGCGGTTACTCCCGGGACTCCGACCGTGTTCGGTATCCCGCTCAAGTTCGTGGCCTGGACCTGGATTGCAGGAATGGCCGCCAATTTCGCGATCCTTATCCTTGGGTGGGTACGTCTGACGCGCGTGGCTTCGTTTGCAGAGCAACTGAACCGCGGATTTTGGGTAGAGATGGCCGCGCCGATCGCTCGCCGGTTCGGGATTCTTCGACCCGTGCGCATATTGCTCAGCAGGAATGCTTCAATCCTCGTGACATGGGGTGCGCTGCGGCCGAAACTTCTCGTGCCTGCGGGTGCCGAGCATTGGCCGGAAGAGCGCGTGCGTGTGGTGCTCAGTCATGAACTCGCCCATGTCCGCCGGCTCGATTGGCTTGTTCAAGTGGTTGCAGAGAGTCTTCGATCCGTGTTTTGGTTCAATCCGTTGCTGTGGGACGTGTGCCGCCGGCTCCGTCAAGAAAGCGAATACGCATGCGACGACGCCGTCATTGCCGCAGGCATAGCCGGAACGGAGTACGCGTCGCATTTGCTCGAACTCGCCAGGATCCTCAACGTTCCTGACAGGGCATGGTCCGCGGCATTTGCCATGGCCCGCCCATCAACCCTTCAAAGGAGATTTTCAGCCATGCTCAATCCGCATCGGGATCGCCGTCCACTAACGCGTTCCGCAATGCTCGCCATTGCCGTCATGGCGCTGTGCGCCACGTTGCCTGTCGCGGTCTTGCATTCTGCGGCTCAGGCCGTTCAGTCCGCCGGGAAAGTGACGGGAACTGTTTCCGATGCGAATGGCGCCTTGGTATCGGGTGCGACCGTCGTCGTTTCGAGCGTCAACGGAACAACGGAAGCCACGACGTCGACGAATCGAAGCGGGACCTTCACCCTCAACGGTCTGTCCGCCGGTAGTCACGTGCTGCAGGTTTTCGCTAATGGATTTGGGCCATCGCTCATAACGAGACTGGAATTGCGGCCGGCACAGGATCTCAAGCAAGACGTGAAAATGGATATTGGATTCGTGAAGAGCACCGAGCAGAGCGTCGCAAGCCCTAGACTGAACATTCCGATAAGCGCGGCCGCATCTTCCGCTGGGGGCAGTATCGTCGGCATTGTTCGGGATCCGAGTGGGTTGCCCGTTCCGCAAGCGGATGTCACCGTTACCGGTGCCGCATTGAATAACCCGGCGCGTGGGGTTACCGGTTCGCAGGGTGAGTACGGCATCGCTTCGCTCCCGCCCGGTGTTTATCGAGTTGCGTTTCGTGTGCCCGGATTCAAGACATTGAATATCGATAATGTCAATGTGACTGCCGACAGCGCGGTGACCCTCATGGCTGGGCTTCAGCTGGGGACAGTCTCCGAAGAAGTGACCGTGAGCCCATCAACGGAAGCGGCTATTCGTACGGTTTCCCGAAGGGGTCCCGATACTGTCGCTCCGAGCGTAAGTGCGCCTGTTTCCGTTGGCGGCAACGTGCGGATGGCGATGCTTTTGAGAGAGTCGCGTCCGGCTTATCCTGCGGATGCATTGGCAGCAGGGATTCAAGGTGCGGTGATCATGCAAGCCGTGATCGGAGTGGACGGCCTCGTTAAAGAAATCAAGGTCATCTCCGGCCATCCTTTATTGCAACAAGTTGCAGTCCAGGCGGTGTCTCAGTGGCAGTACTCACCGACGCTGTTGAACGCGCAACCTGTCGAAGTGCTTTCGACAATCACGATGAACTTCAAGCTCGAGAACTAGCGCTTGGATGCTCTGGCTTTTGCCAACGCGATCTGCTTTTGGTCCTTCAAATTGAGTTTGCTGAATGCGATGGCCATATCAAAACTCGAGTACCTCGACCTCATACACAAGAGTCGTATTTGGAGAGATCACGAATCTCTTTTCGCCCGGTTTTTCGGCGGCGTAGAAACCGGCGGTGCCGTATGCAAGCGGTCCCTGTGCGATCACAATGCGCCGTTCACCTTTTCGCATAAACGACAAAGCCTCGTCGAGCGCTGGAGTCGTCTTCGACTTTCCGACTTCATAGTCGAACGGCTGTGCAGCTGAACCTGGTATCGGTTTCCCTTCGTCGGAAGAACTGGAGAACGAGCGTCCATCGAGGTAGTGACCTGTATAGATGACCTTCAATTTGTCGCCGGCCGCTGTGACGTCGCCAGAACCTTCGTGTTGCACGACATATCGAGCGCCCTTCGGCGACACCAGCGCGGCGGGCCACTGACGAGCGATTTGCTCGCTCTCATCGTGAGCCTTGCGCTCCTCGGCTTGCTGTACCCGCAGGCGCGCAGCTTCGGCCATTTTCTGAAATGTCGCGGTATCCGCTTTGAATGCCGTGGCGGCCTTGCCTACGCGAACAATGCGCACGGTCTGCACGGCGTCACCCTGCACGATTGCGTCGACAACATCCATACCGCTGACGACGTGGCCAAAGACGGTGTAGTTCCCGTCGAGGTAAGACCGATCGCCAAGCGTGATGTAAAACTGGCTCGCGTTTGTGTGAGGGCCGCCGTTAGCCATCCCAAGCATTCCGGCGCGACCGTGGCTTAGCGTCGAATCGATCTCGTTGGGAAACGTGTAGCCCGGTCCGGATTCTGTGGCGACTGGACGGCCCGCTTGAATGACGTGCCCCGGCACCACACGATGAAACACCGTTCCATCAAAGAACGGTTTACCCGCCGGCAGCGCCTTGTTATCGATCGTACCTTCGGCGAGTCCGACAAAACTGGCCACCGTCATCGGCGTCTTCTCGAATTCGAGTTGAAGCACAATGAGGCCCCTGGTCGTTTTCAATTCGGCGTACAAACCGTCGGGATAGGGGTTCTGGCCGATCAACAGCGTCACGACCGCGGTAAGGACCGCCAACAACGTCATCGAATGACCTTTCCATCAATCAGGACCTGCGCGGCGACGAGGTTGTTGCCGAAGTTGGTTATGTCCTTGAAGGTCCATACGACTTTCTTGTCGCGGGTGACTTCGACAAGTTGAGGATTGTTGGGACCGGCGTGGGCGTTGCCGAAAATCAGGTTGCCGTTGGGTAACAGATGCAACGTTGTGGTCCAGGTGAGGGTGATGCCGGGGAGTTCGTTCTGTTCGATGCTCCACACGATTTTGCCGGCGGGACTCACTTCGAAGATACGATTGTTGTTCCCACCGGCAATCATGGTGTTGCCGTTGGGAAGGCGGATCGCTCCGAAAACATTGATGCCGTGCCCCTCATGACCTTCGGTCACCGGGCCCTCGCCAAGCTCCATGGCGTAAGTCCAGACCACTTTACCGTCCGCGTCGTATTCGCGCACTTTGCCGTCGCCTTCGTGACAAACCAGATAGTGCCCGTTGTCGAGTTTGCGGACCATCCGCGTGTCGCGATGCGAGCTCGGATTCGCGACGGTCAGCGGAATCTCCTTCACGATCTTGTCGTCTTTGTCGACTTCGATCAGGCGAGTATTGCCGCTTTCAGCGATCAACGTGAGCCCGCTCGTCAGGCGCTGGTACGAGTGGATCTCGACACGACCGGTGTAGCCGGCTTTCGGCTTCGACTCGTGCTGCCAGACGACCTGTTTGTCGTGGTTCATCTCCACCACGGTCGTGTAGCTGGTCTGAAACAGCACGTTGCCGTTCGGCAGCATCTGGATGTCGTGCACTTCAGGAGCTTTGTTCGCAACCTCCCATTCGACTTCGCCCTTTTCGTTGATGATCGCGATATGCCGCGCGTTTTCCGCCGCGAGAACGCGATGGGTTACTTTCGGCGTTTGCGCGAGCCCCGCCTGGGCAGCGCACAAGACGGCAAAGAAGCTGAGGACTCGTTTCATGTGTTTGTTCTCCTGAGAACTGATCCGCGGAGTATAGCAATAAATCACTTGAGCCTTGGGCGTCGTCTGACCAGTTCATCCGCTGCGACGCCGATGAGGATGACGGCGCCCATCACCGCGAAATCGAGCGAGCCGGGGATATCGAGAAGGTTGACCAGATTTCGCAAGACTTGCAGCAAAGCGGTGCCGAAGACGATGCCCGTGATGGAGCCTTCGCCACCGCGCAAGCTGCATCCGCCAACGACTGCCGCGGCGATCGCATACAGTTCGTAGAAGTTACCGTGCGAGGACGGCGAAATGGAGTTGGTGTAGAAGGCGATCAGGATCGAGGCGACACCGGCGAGCGCTCCTGAAATGACGTACGCGCCGGTGATCACGTTTCTCGAGTTCACTCCCGAGTAGATCGCGGCCTCTTCATTCTTTCCGACCGCGTACAGATACCGTCCGAACACCGATCGGTGCAGAACGATCCACATGATCGTGGCGATGAGAACCATCAAGACGAACGGCATCGGTAAACCGAACACGGCTCCAGACACGAAGTCGCGGAGCCATTCAAAGCCCTGACCGTTTCCAAAACCCTTCGTATTGTCGTTCGCGACGTAACGTGCGAGGCCGCGATACAACAACAGTCCGCAAAGCGTCACAATGAAAGGCTGCAGCCGGAGCCGCGTGATGAGAATGCCATGCGCCGCTCCGAGCGCGATGCCCAGAACGAGTATGGTGGCGGTTGCAATTGCGGGTGGCCAGTGCCACTCCATCAGCATCATTGAAAGAAGAACTCCGAAAAGAGCGAACATCGAACCGACCGACAAATCGATTCCGCCGGTGATGATCACAATTCCGACACCGATGCTGAAGATTCCGTAAGTGCCGACAAGACGGCTCGTGTTTTGAATGTTGGCGGCGCTGAGAAACTGTGGATTGAGCAAGGCGACGACGACGCAGAGCGCGGCAAGCAGGACGAGGACTCCGATGTCTTTTCGCATGCCGCCTCAGGCCACCGCTAAGCGCATCACCGCTTCCTCGCTGCACTCGGATCGATCGAGAATGCCGGTGATCCGGCCGTCGTGCATCACGGCGACTCTGTCGCTGTTCCCCAGGATCTCCTCCATCTCGCTGCTGATCATGATCACGGCCACTCCTTTTTCCGCAAGCTGCCGCATCAGGCCGTAGACTTCAGCCTTGGCGCCCACGTCGATGCCGCGCGTCGGCTCATCGAACACGACAACCCTGGGCGCCAAAGAAAGCCACTTGGCGAGGACGACTTTCTGTTGATTGCCGCCGCTCAGGCTCGCGACCGCCGTCTCAATCGAAGGCGCTTTTATCTTCAACCGCTCGCGCAACTTCTGAGCGGCATCGGATTCGAGTTCGCGCCGTACGATTCCACACGACGAATACCTTCGAAGATCCGCGAGTGTCACGTTCTCTCGAATATTCATCGCGACGATTAAAGCGTCGTTTCGCCGGTCCTCCGGCGCAAGAAAGATTCCCGCATTGATGGCGTCGTGCGCTGACTGTACGCTCAGCGCCTCGTTGTCGATCAGGATCTGGCCCTGGATCGGCGGTTCGATGCCGAAGAGCGCGCGGGCCACTTCCGTGCGGCCGGATCCGATGAGTCCGGCGATGCCGAGAATCTCGCCGCGCTGGACGGTGAAAGAAACCTCTGAGGAAGGAAATCGCTTCGTTCTCAGATTCCGGACTTCGAGACGAACCCGATTTGCGGTTCGATCGGCCCGGCCGGAGAAACTCGTGAGGTCGCGGCCCACCATCAGGCGAACCATGTTGTCGTGCGAGATGGCGGACCGGTCGAGTACTCCAACGTTCCGGCCGTCACGCAGCGCGACGACGCGATCTGCAATCACTTCGATTTCGCGAAGCCGGTGGGAGATGTAGATGACGGTGACGCCGCTTGCACGCAAGTGCCTGATGACGTCAAACAGGCATTCGGTCTCCGTCAGGCTCAGACATGACGTCGGTTCGTCCATGATCAAAAGGCGGACGTCCGACGATACCGCCTTTGCGATCTCGATCAACTGTTGCTGCGCCTGCGACAATGGACCCACGAGCGTGCGGGGCGACAGCCGCAAGCCCACACGTTGAAGCTGACGCCCGGTTTCGAGCTCCATGGCTTTCCGGTCGATCAAGCCCAGGGGGCCGCCGCGGGTGAGTTCACGGCCGAGAAACATGTTGGAGGCGATATCGAGGTTGCCGAGCAGATGGAGTTCCTGATGGATGAAACCGATTCGCTGAGCCGCCGCATCTCGAACCGTCCGAATGGCCGCCGGTGATCCGTCAATCTCGATCTCGCCGGCGTCCGCTCGATGAATACCGCCGAGTATGTTCATCAGGGTCGATTTGCCGGCGCCGTTCTCGCCGATCAGCGCGACGACTTCGGAGGGGAATGCGTCAAGATCGACGGAATCGAGCGCTGTGACACCAGGGAACTGCTTCGAGATCCGCCGCATTCGCAGCCGCGGCGAGGCCGCCTCAGCTCCCGGTTTTGAGCTTGTTGATCCTGACGATGAATTCATCAACGTTGTCTTTCCGGACAACCAGTGTTGGAACGAACCTTTGTTTTGAAGGTGGAATCTCCGATCGGTCGCCGTCGAGTATCCTGTTGATCATCAGAATCGCCTGATAACCGAACTCGAACGGCTGTTGGACGACCGTACCGTGGATCGAGCCTTCTTTGATTCCGGCCAGCGTTTGATCGTCTTCGTCGAAGCACACAACCTGAATCCTGCCGGCTTTACCGGCTTCCTTGAGCGCATTTAGAATGGCGGGGCCGTTGTACGCCCACAGACCGACAAGCGCAGCGACATCGGGATATTTGACGATCGTGTCCGACACGTTAGCTTTCGCGCGCACCTGATCCGTGTCGTCGGTGCGAACATCGATGATGGAAATGGCTGTGCCCGCGATGGCATCTTTAATCCCCTGGAGACGCTCCTGTGCGTTTTGCGCATCCAGCTTGCCGACGAAGAGCATGATCTTGCCGCCGGCGGGCAACACTTCTTTGATCATCTCGCCGGCTTGTTTGCCCGCAGCGCGATTATCGGTGCCGATGTAAACCAGACGGTTGCTCGCGGGCGCGTCGCTGTCGTGCGTGATGACGACAGCCTTCTGCGCGGCGTCGTTGATCATCAGCGTTTGGTTCGCGGGATCGACCGGGCTGATCGCAAAGCCGGCGACACCCTTCGTCAACAGGTCATCGACAATCCTGCGTTGTTCGGCGGCTGTGCCATCGGCCGGAATGCGAAATTCGACATCGACGTTTTCGAGTTCCGCATCCGCCTTTTCGGTGCCGCGCCGCGCAAACTTCCAAAAGTCAGACGCATTGTTTGTAACGAACGCAATCCGACGTTTCCCGGCGGATGGCTGTGACCTGGCGCAACCAGCCAGACAGAACACGACGATTAGCCAACAAGTCCGCTTCATATTCATTTCACCGTTTCGGAGAGGCGATATTGTATATCCTATTCCGCCATGACCATGAAAGTTCGCTGGGGCGTCCTCGGTGTCGCGAGGATTGCCACGGCCAAAGTCATTCCGGCGATGAAGTCCGGTGAGCGGTGTGAAGTAACGGCCATTGCATCGCGGGATCTCGGGAAAGCCCGGCGCGCTGCGGATACTCTGGGAATTCCGAAGGCGTACGGATCCTACGAGGAGTTGCTCGCCGATGGCGATATCGATGCCATTTACAATCCGCTGCCGAATCATTTGCATGTCCCGTGGTCCATCCGCGCGGCTGAGGCCGGTAAGCACGTTCTTTGTGAAAAGCCGATCGCACTGACGGTCGAGGAGGCGGAACGGCTCGTCGAAGTGAGGAATCGCACCGGTGTGAAAATGCAGGAAGCCTTTATGGTGCGCAATCATCCTCAATGGCTGGGTGTTGTGGATATGGTTCGCGCGGGGCGAATCGGAACACCGCGGTCGATCATGGGCTACTTCAGCTTTTTCAACGACGATCCCGACAACATCCGGAACATGCCCGGCATCGGCGGCGGCGCGTTGATGGATGTCGGTTGCTACCTCATCAACACGTCGCGGCTGGTGTTTGGCGAAGAACCGAAACGCGT
>CAZPBY010000051.1:0-53974 GCA_964584785.1 uncultured Solibacteraceae bacterium | reverse complement strand
ACGCTCTGATGCGTTCTGCCTGGGCGTCGAGCGAAATGCCCTGACCGGCCTGTTTGTCGGTACTGACGCGGACGTAGCCGAGTACCAGCCGTGTGGCGGGAGTGGGCCGACTCATTGCCCGTCCTCCTGCCGTATCGGGCGAAGTTGGTGGAGCGCGCGTACTGCACTCGCAATGGCGTCGTCCAGCGTGACGGCGTCTTCCGCGGCGGTCGTCAACTCGCGACGGAGTCGGGTTGTGACGAGCGTTTCGGGCTGGGGTTCGTTGGCGATGCGGTCCACGCGTCCCGATCGATGCGAGCGGCTCATCGCCATCGTCAATCGTGAGGCGGACGATTCGTTCGAAACCTGAAGTCCCGTCACCTCACCCCCACGTTCCAGAAACGCGCCTTTGGCGCGATCGGCGTAATAGAGCTTGTCGGCTGTGGGCTGGTAGACAACGCCAAGGGTGGGTGTGCCGTCGATCGTGAGACCGATCTGAACCGCGAAATCTTCACGATGATCGATGAACTCCCGCGTGCCGTCCATCGGGTCGATCATCCACACGCGCGAACGAGTGAGCCGGGCGTCATGGTCCGGCAATTCTTCGCTCAGGATCGCGTCATCAGGGAACAAGCCCTCCAGTTCGCGGACAATCAGATCGCTGGCTTCGCGGTCCGCGACGGTGACGGGGTCTCCGGGCGACTTCCACTCGATCGTTTCCAGCGCGCAGTAGTAACGAAGCAGAATAGCGCCTGCGGCCCGCGCGATCCGTTTGACCTCATTCAATTCCTCGTGCACCATTACGTCCAGTTTAAGGGGTGAATCCTAAATGCGAACATTGCTTCGGTTGGTCTTGTTATTCATGTTGTTGTTTGCCGGCGTCGTTATTCTCGCTCAGAACACACCATCGATGGATTTGAGAATCGCCGACAGCGCGTGGAACGACGGGAATTACATTCAGGCACTGACTTCTTACATCCGTCTCTTGAGTACATCTTCGGCCGACCAGTATTTCGAGGCAATTGCGCTCCAGACGGGTGAATTGTTCGAAACCGAGGAACTCACAGCGGACGGCCGCAATCCTCGCTTGAGCGTCGATGGCCGCTTGATTTCTTTTGAAACCGGACCTGCAAAGAACACCGTTACACGGATTCTGAAAACGGACACAGATCACGCCGTGATCGCCGATTTGCCTGGAACCGGAGCGGTCTTTTCGCCGGACGGTTCCAAGGCGGCTTATTTCAAAACACCACCCAGTGCAGAACTCGACAAGGCCCAGGAAGCGCTGGACAAGGCGTCAGAGCCGGGAGCCGAACGAACGTTCCTGCAGCAGACGCTGACTCGATTGCAGTCGAAGCTTTCGCGCATCGTAGTTCGCGACCTGACTACGCAGCGCGAAGTCGAGTTGAACACAGACGACTTGCTCAAATCGACGCTTGCCTTTGGCTCGGATAATGAAACCGTTTTCTTTGCAGGCGCGCCGGAGAACGATACAAAGCGGAGTGACGTTTACGCGTTGAAGGGGACGTCGCATCCCGTGATCGTCACAGATGCAGACGGCTTCAAAACAGCACCCATCGCCGGCGCGTCCGGAAAGGCGCTGCTTGTTTCGATACCGAATCAAACCCCATTCCCCACTCCACAGCGACCGAACGCGAATGCGGGCGGGCAGGGACAACGTGGCCAGCGCGGTCAACGCGGAGGCGACGCTGCGCCTGCAACGGAAGGCGCCGAGCAGACCGCGGCCGGCGGGCAGCGAGGCGGACCCGGCGGAGGCGGCGCACCAGCGAAGTTCGGAGTCGTTGATCTTGCTTCGCACAAGGTAACCGTCGTGACTGGAAGCACGCCCGCTTTCTCGGATGACGGCAACTCCCTCGCCTACGTCACCACATCAGGCACGGACAATACGATAACCGTGATGACGATTGGTGAAGCCGCGACAGTCGTCCTCAAAACCACAGACCGGCTTGCGGCGCCCGCATTTTCGCCGGATGGGAAAAAGATCGCGTATCAGAAAATGCCTCGCGAGGATTGGGAGATTTTCGTCATCAACACCGATGGAAAAAGCGAAGCGCGCGTGACACGCGACATTCAGCACAACGTGGTGCCGCGCTTCATCACGAACGACCGCCTCATGGCTGCTATCGGCGAGCCGCGGCACCGGCGTTCGTTCATCTACGACCTTCCATCAATGAAAGAGACACGGCTGTTCCACAACAATACCGTGAGAACGATTGCGCCCGAGTACTCCTGGACTCCAACGCCGGACGGCTCGAAGATCCTCATCTCCGCCGAACGCGACGGCGACACGATTTCTCCCGAACGCGGCGTTTACCTGGTCGATTTGAATCGGAAGATTACGAAAGCCGAGCTTAACGCGCGTCTTCAAAAGGATCTGACATCCGAAACCCTGCTGAAGGAGTTTTCGCAGAAAGTCTTCGAGCCGATCGCGGAAAGCGTGCGTAAGATCGTCGCGGAGGTGTCGACGTATTTTGTTTACGAACATGAAAAGACGCTTGTCTCGTTCGACTCCAAACACATCACGATGCCCGGGAATCGAAAGGCGATCGAGTACATTACCGCGCAATTCAAGTCGTTCGGTTACGAACCGGAGCAGCAGTGGTTCCAGCCTCGCGGAGCGCTCGACGGAAGGAGCGCGAATGTTCTCGCGCGGCTCTCCGGCACGGAAAACCCGGAACTGATCTACACCGTCAGCAGTCATCTGGATTCCGTGGTGGCCGGTCCGGGCGCCGACGATGACACGTCCGGCATTGCCGCGCTTCTCGAAGCCGCCCGCATCCTGCACGGTCATCCGATGCCGGCGACCATCCTGTTCGCGGCCTTTACGGGAGAGGAAGCCGGTACGCTCGGCAGTCGCGAATTCGCTCGTGTCGCGAAAGAAGGAAAGTGGAAGATCGCGGGCGGCCTGAACAATGACATGGTCGGGTACGCCAACGACAACCGGTTGGACAACACGATCCGTTACTCGAACAGCGGCATTCGCGACATCCAGCACGCCGCCGCGATGAATTTCTCGAAGCTGATCACCTACGACGCCCACTATTACAAAGGAACGGACGCCGCTCCGCTGTTTGATGCGTTTGGCGATATCTATGGCGGAATCGGCGGTTATCCGGTTTTGAGCAGCCCGCACTATCATCAGTCCAGCGACGTCCTCGAGACGATCAATTTCCAACAGATTGCGGAGAGCGCAAAAACAACCGTCGCCACGCTGATGTATCTGGCATCCACGCCGTCGCCCGTGAAGGGACTGTCCGTCAAAGGAACCGAAGTCAGTTGGGAGCCGTCACCGGAGAAGAACGTCCGCGGCTACATTGTGTCGTCCGGTCGTCGCGAGGAAAGGGTCACGCAACCCCATGTTCACTTGCCCGGCTTGAAACCTGGTGACGTCGTGATGGTGCGTGCGGTCAACGCACGAGGCATGCAGGGTTGGGACTGGTCGCGTGTAACGGCCGGGAAGTAAGGATTTTCATCCGGTCAGATGCATTTGACGTTGGACATCCCGACGTTTGACGGTTGACACTTCGGAGACCTCCGCTCCGAATACGTCAAATGTCAAACGTCGGGATGGCCAACGTCAAATGCACCTGACCGGATAAAGCTTTAATACGTGTACTTCAAACCAAACTGAATCTGGCGTGCCGTCGTGACCGTCGAACTGATGCGACCCCACGTGGGGGACACCGCGCTGCTCGCATTGGTAAACGCAATCACACCGGACGGCACACCAAAATTCGGATGATTCGGCGCGTTGAAAACCTCCGCCCGAAACTGCAGGCTGCGTCTTTCATTGAACGAGAATGATTTTCCCAGCGAGAAATCCAGATTCACCAAACCGGGACCAATCAACGTATTCCTTCCGAGATTTCCGCGCTCGTTCACGGGCGGCAACTCGAAAGCGTTGATGTCCCAGTATCGATCCGGACCGCCGAGGATCGGGTTGTTGGACGCGCCGGCTTTCAGGTTAGGCCGTTCGTGCATCGAGAAACTTGTCGTGTTCAGATTGCCGGAACGGTTGAAGCCCAGGCGTACCGTGAACGGATGGCCCGAGGTGACGGTCGTAATATTGTTCAACTGCCATCCCTTCCCGAAAACGGCAGCGGCGCCTGAAAGCGATTTGCCGAACGGCAAATCGTACGTCCAGTTGAACGTCAGATTATGTCTCGCGTGAAACGCCGAGAGCCCGCGATCGATGGTTCGGTCGTACCAATCGAGTCCGTACTGAACGACGTTCGAGAAATCCTGCGAGTTGATGCCGCTGGCATCGTCAATGGATCTCGAAAACGTGTACGACGTTTGTGCCCGGAATCCGTTTGCAAACCGGCGAATAGCGCTCAGCTGAAGTGAGTTGTAGAACGATTGCGCGTCGGTGACTCTTTGCCAGACTCCGGCGAAGTTCGGATTCCGCCGCCCGAGTTGCGGCTGATAAACTTTGTGCCCGTTCACGATCGTCTCCGGCGCGAGATTCGCGTCGCCGAGCCTGAAAAGATGAAGGCCATGCGATCCGGCGTATCCCACGGTCACGTCCACGCTGCCGGGCAGTTGACGCTGAATGCTGAAGTTGTACTGAACCACGTACGGAGTTTGCAGATCGAAGTTGACGGTCTGCAGCTGTGCCCGGATATACGCGTTCCGGTCAAAGTTGGCGACAACGTTCGGAAACGGTGGATTTACTATCGAAGTTCGTGTCGTGAACGGCGGGTTCAGGCTTCCCGAAAAGAAATAGTACTTCGGAAGAATCTCATCGAAAAACAATCCAAACCCAGCACGAACGGATGTCTTTCCGGTTGAGAACGGATCCCACGCAAGCCCAACGCGCGGCGCGAAATTCTTGAGCGATGGATTGTTGTGCCAGGGAGATCCGATCGAGACGGCCGTGTCGGTCACATTGCGAAGATTCGAAATCTTCCCGTTCACCTCCGTTGGAACCGTCACGAACTCGTAACGAAGGCCCAGATTGAATGTGAGGTTTCGCGTGGTGCGCACATCATCCTGCACGAAACCGGCAAACAACCATTGCCGGTAACCGCGATTGGGATCGATCAGGCCGGCAACCGCGAAGTCGACATTGCTTGGTTTGCCGGTCAGATAACTCTCCAGATTGGGAAATGTGACGATACCGCCTCGCTGGCTCGTGGTTTGCTGGTTGAAGTGAATGCGTTGTCCTTGAAACCCGAACTTCATCGCGTGACGGCCGCGCGTATAAAGGACGTTATCGAGCAGCGAGAAATTGTTGAGACGGTCGTTTCGCGGAAGCCGATAATCACCGACGGCTTCGGTCACCACTCCGGTGATCGTGAAGTAGCCGAAAGGCTCGCCGGGAATCCAGGACATCGACGCCGGAATGTCGACGGTGCGAACGTTGTCCGCGAGCGATGTCGATCGATTGACGCCAAATCGCAGTTCGTTGACGAGCGCCGGAGAAAAGGTGTGCTGGTGTTCGAGGGTCACATATTGGTTGCGGGAACGCTCGTTCGTCACCGTCACCGGAGGTTTAGTCGGGGGCGTTCGCACAACTTTCCCTTGGTCGATCGTGTAGCGCGCGAAGAATCGATCGGAGTTGGATATCGTGTGATCGATACGTATCTGGCCGAAGTGTTCGTCCGTCGGCTGAGACGCCGAAAACAGATACTCGGCGATTCCTCCGCCAAGATTCCGTCCGTTCGGTTTGGGGAAGAACAAGTCGGTATACGCGGGGATCGAGGGATGCAGCTGGACTTGTTTGTCGGGCAGAATCCCGAGCCGGGCATTGTCGTCGGGAACGGAGGTGATGCCCGTGATTCCCAGCCGTTCCACCAGTCCTTCAAATGCTCCGAAGAAAAACGTCTTGTCGCGACGGATCGGTCCCCCGAACGTGCCTCCGAATTGATTGCGTTTGAATGGAGGAATTGGCTTGGTGGAAGGATCGAAAAAATTCTTCGCGTCGAGCGATGAATTGCGCAGAAACTCGAAAGCCGATCCGTGAAACTCGTTATCGCCGGATCGAGTGACTGCGTTGATCACGCCTCCTGCCGACCGTCCGAACTCGGCGGAATACGCGTTCGTCAGCACCTGGAACTCGAGTACGGCATCCACACCGAGAAGGACGCCGCCTACCGATCCCGGAGTTTTGTTGTAGACGTTGTTGATGTCCGTTCCATCGAGAAGGAAATTGTTCTGTTCGGGGCGGGCACCATTGATGGAAATCTTCGGCGTCCGTCCGCCTACGACGTCGTTGCCGGCGGCGAGCGCGGCCGTCACGCCGGGCTGAAGCAGCGCGAGCTGTTGAAATGAGCGGCCGTTGAGAGGCAGGTCGCGGATCTGTTTGTCGGTGACCAGGCCGCTGAGAGCGGCGGACGTCAGGTTCACCGGATTTGCGTCGGCAGTGACGCTGACCTCCTGCGACACGTTCCCGACAGCCATCGTGAGATCGATCTGTGCGGTTTGACCCACCGTGAGACGGATGCCGCGTCGAGTTACCGCGTTGAATCCGGGAAGCGAGACTTCGAGTTCGTACTCGCCGGACTGCAGCAGTGGAACGCGATACCGGCCCTGTTCATCCGTCGTCGTTTCATGCGTCGTACCCGTTGCCGTGTTTTTCACCACGATCTGCACACCGGGTAAGACCGCGCCGCTCGAATCGCTGACTGCGCCCTGAATGGTCGCGCCCACAGTTTGTCCAAATGCAGCGGACGACCAGACCAAACAAATTACGAACAGTCGCAAAATGCTTTTCATAGTTCCCTCCACCCTTTTGTGACGCCGTGTTTGGCGTCAGCATACTCCAGGTTGGGATCACTGGGATATTTTGAAAACCCGTTTAAATGTGGCGTCACAAAGCCCGTCGCTGCGCTTCGGGTTCTGCACCTGGCGGCCGCTTCGACGACAGTGTTCAGAACCCGGAGCGCAGCGACGGGCTTCGTGACGCCACGCATCGATCCTTCAAATCTATCCCCACTTCAACGCAAGCGTCGGGGCAATCCGGGTGGCGCGCTGCGCCGGCAGATACGAAGCGGCGAACGCGACCGCGAACACCAAAATAGTGATGGCGATGTATGTGGCTGGATCGGTCGGCGTGATGCCGAAGAGTTGGGCAGAGAGATAGCGCGTGACAACCAATGAGATCAGGAGACCGGCTACCGTTCCGATAAATGCGAAGCGAAGTCCTTCGCTGATGACCATCCTCAAAATATCCGCGCGGTGGGCGCCCAGCGCGATTCGAACGCCTATCTCCGCAACGCGGCGGTTCACGGAATATGAAATGACGCCGTAAAGACCAATGGCCGTGATGACGAGAGCAATCGCGCCAAACAATGACGATGCTGCCAGCATCGCTTGCGTCGGAGCGAAAGCGCTACGACGCAGTATCGAGAAATCGATGATGCGGTCCCACGCCAGGTTGCTGTCCATCGCCGCCAATTCTCTTTTCAACACAGATGCCATCTGTTTCGAATTCGGGGTTGTCCGGATAATCAATCCAGCTCCGCCGCCGGATACGGTTTGATTGAACGTCCGATAAATGTAGGGCCGCGGCGATTCGAGCAGATCGTAATACTTGATGTCGCGAACCACGCCGACGATTTCAACATCCGGGCCGCGAGGAGCGAATCGAACCGTCTTGCCTACCGCCGCGTCGCCGGGCCAGAACTGGCGGGCCATCGCCTCTCCGATGATCGCGACCGGCAGCGCTTCCGGCCGAAAATCATCCTTATCGAACAGGCGTCCGCTCACGATGGGAATTCCCATCGTTTCGAAATAGTCATAACCGACGACGTTATTCGGGACGGAGACGTACGGCTTTCCGTCCGGACCCGTCACGCCTGGAATGAATACGCCCGCACCCTCACGATCGCCTCCGAGCGGAACGACGGCGGCGGTTGTAACGCCTCGAACTCCGGGAAGAGAACGGATTCGTTCGATAAGTTGTGAATAAAACAAAGCGCGATCCTCAGGTTTATACCCCGCCCGCTGGAGGTTCAGATCGGCAATAAGCAGGTCCGTTGTATTGAAGCCTGGATTAAACGCATCCGATTCGCGAATGCTGCGGAACAAGAGACCTGAGGTGATAAGGAGAATCATGCAAAGAGCGATCTGAGCGGTGACCAGGCCACCATAAACGCGCGAGCGCACGGTCTTGGCTCCTGTAGTTCCACCTTCGTGCTTGAGCGCTCTTGCCACATTCGACGTACGCACCCAGAGTATCGGAAAAAATCCAAACAAAAGACCGGCGATCACCGCCGCCGCCAAAGCAAAACCGGCCGTTCTCAAATCAATTCGAAAGTCCGGAGAAAACGCTGTGAAGCCGGCGGGCGCCAGCTTCAAGGCCGCTCTGGCGAACCACATCGACACGGCGAGGCCGGCTACGCCGCCAAGAACCGCAAGGAGGACACTTTCGGTGGTCCATTGCTGAACGAGACGCGCACGGCTCGCGCCCAGGGATTGTCGAACAGCTATTTCACCTCGACGTGACATGGCTCGAGCCAAAAGAACACTTGCGATGTTTCCGCACGTGATCAACAGTACAACCGATGCGGCAGCCATGAGGAAGAGAAGCAGCCTCGATACGATAGCGGCGAACTCCTCGCGCATCGCCGTTGCGGGCACGAGGTTGAAGTCGAAACCGTTATCGACAAGTTTCGGATACTGTTCGGCGATTTGCCTGGCGATCGCGCTAACCTCGGCCTGCGCCTGTATCCGGGTGACGCCGGGCTTCAATCGTGCAGTGCCGTGAAGCCAGCCCCATCCTCGGTTCGTAATCTTGATTCCGCGAGGACGCACTTCTTCATGCATCATCATCGGCGTCCACACATCCGTTCCAAAAGCCGAAAACGTACCTGGAAAAGATGAGGGCAACACGCCGACAATCGTGAAGGGATGGCTGTTGATCGCGAGCGGTTTTCCGATCACGTTGGGGTCGCCGCCGAAGCGGCGTATCCAAAGACGATGGCTGATGACCGCTACAGGATGGGCGCCGGGTACTCGATCGTCGTCGGGACTGAACAGTCGTCCGAGTTGCGGGCGCAGCCCGAGAACGCCGAAGTAGTTTCCCGTGACCAGTTCAGCCTCCGCTTTTTCAGGATCCTGTCCGGACGTTAGATTCACAGTTGTGGCTTGATGCGCGGCGAGTCCGCTGAATGACTTCGCGTGATCGCGCACGTCCAGATAGTTTGCGTACGAGAAGCTGTCGAACCTTTGGTTGCCTGCGACACCGTAGAAACGAACCAGTCGCTCGGGTTCCGGAAGCGGCAAAGGACGCCAGAACATGGCGTCCATATAGCTGAAGACGGCAGTGTTTGCGCCGATGCCGAGTGCGAGGGCCACAATCGCAACGACCGTGAATCCCGGATTGTTGCGGAGAGATCTCAGGCCGTAGCGAAGGTCCTGCAGCAATGGATCGAGGAAGCCGGCGCCGCGAACATCGCGTCCGCGCTCCTTCGCGAGTCCGATGCTTCCGAATCGCCGGAGGGCGGCTTCGCGGGCGTCATTCTCGGTCATGCCCGCGTGAATGTTTTCCTGAATGCGCATCTCGAGATGGAATTGGAACTCTTTATCCATGTCGGTTTCGAAAGCGTTGCGCCGGAACAAAGCACGGATTCGAATCCACATCATTTTGAAAAACATTTCGCTATGCCTCCAGTGCACGCATCGCTTTCGTCACCGCGGACGAAAGCCGTTTCCACGTGTCTGTTTCGTTTTCAAGTACCTTCCAGCCTTTTGAAGTCAACCGGTAGAACTTGGCTTCCCGGTTGTTTTCGGAGAGTCCCCATTCGGATTTGATCCAGCCTTTTTGTTCCATCCGGTACAAGGCCGGGTACAGCGATCCTTCTTCCACCTTGAGAACATCATCCGAACACTGCTGAATGCGCTGCGCGATCCGGTAGCCGTGCTGCGGGCCCGCAGCCAGCGATTTCAGAACAAGCATGTCGAGAGTGCCCTGAAGAAAATCGGTCTTGGATTTCGGCATAGCCTAGATGATCTAGGTTATGGCCTAGATTGTCAAGGTATCAAAGGTATGGAGAAACAAAAGCACGCCGTTGCCGGGCCTGCTTTCGCCCAGGTGCGGCCGCCGTGACCCGAAACGATGCGGCGAACATTGGCGAGACCGATGCCGTTACCCTCGAAATCGGCAGCCGAGTGAAGCCGCTGGAGGACGCCGAAGAGCTTGTAGTTCATGTCAAAGCCGACTCCGTTGTCGCGAACGTAGACGATCACCTCGCCGGACGACGCTTCGAGAATCACGGAGCGAAGGGCAATTCCGTTCCGTTTCGTGAAGGCTCGTCCACACTAATCGACGCGTGACGGCGGATTTCACTTTCACTTCAATGTCTTCGACCGGCAATCCAATTGCAATGAGGTCTGCAAATAGTCCCAAACGGGGAGCAGGTTATGCGTTGGAGGATGCGAGCACTTCTGTCGTGGCTGATTCTGACGGTGGTTCCGATCGGCGCGTGGTGCCAGGGGATCGACGCCAGAGAGGTTACGGGAAGACTGCTCTTCGATCGTCCCTCGACGAGTTGCGAGATGATACGGGTGGACCTTCAACTTGGTGATTTTCAGACGGTCGCGACGGCTTATACCGACTCCGCGTGCGCCTTTCGATTTCCCAAGGTATCGCCGGGCTCTTACAACATTCACGTCAACATCGACGGATATCAGGAGGCGCGGTTCGACGCTAACGTCGACAGAGTTGGTTCGTCGGGATTGCTCAACGTTCTCATGACCACAGCTCCCGGCCGCGTCGCAAATGGTCAGCGGCGGGTCGTCACCAGCGACAAAGTCGACGTCACGGAAATACTGGATCGTTATCCGGGCAAAGCGGTGAGTCTGTATAACAAAGCCATCGCCAATCGCAAGAAGGGCCGCAACGATGACGCGATCGCCCAACTCGCGGACGCCATCAAGATCGCACCGGACTTCTATCAGGCGCACAACACCCTCGGCCTTGCTTACAGGGATTCCGGCAAGCTTCGAGAGGCCGAAGAACATTTTGTGCGAGCTCACGAAATCAACCGGACGAGTGCGGAGCCGCTCATCAATCTCAGCGGCCTCTATCTGGACGAAAATCGGCCGGAACTGGCAGAGAAGGCTTCCGAAGAAGCCGTCGAAAGGAACTCGCGGTCCGCGCCGGCGCTCTTCAATCTCGGATTGTCGCTGTACAAAATTGCCCAGCTCGATCGTGCAGAGGCCGCGCTGTTGAAGGCTTTTGAAATCGCACCGAAGATGTTCCAGATCCGGCTGGCACTGGCCAACGTGTATTTGAAGTTGAACCGGTTCGATAACCTGATGGATCAGCTCAACGCTTACCTGACCGAGAATCCGACCGGGGACGCCCGCGATCAGGTTGAACGTCTCAAAAGCCAGCTGGCGAAGAGGCAGGCACCCTTCTAAAGGATCGGGATTATACTGTCCGTTATGGACAAGAAAAATTCGAACCTTCAGGTGCGCTGCACTTGCTGCGACGCGCTACTCACAGTGGATCGCGTCACCGGCGAGGTTCTGTTCACGAAGAAGTCGAAGAAGGAAAGCGTTTCGTTCGAAGACGCGTTGATGAAAGTGAAGCAGGACCAGGAAACGGCTGAAGACCGCTTTCGCGAGGCATTCCAGAAGGAACAAGGAAGGATGGCGCTGGTCGATCAGAAGTTTGAGGAAGCGATGAAGCATGCGGATGAGTTGGAAGAACCCATCCGCCCGTTGGATCTCGATTGAGCGCTACTTCTGTTGCTCCTGCTTCTGTTTATGTTCGCGGAGGACTGCCTTCCTCGACAGCTTGATCTTGTTTCCTTCGATTCCGACAACCTTCACGTTGATCTGATCGCCTTCCTTCAGGATGTCGCGAACGTTGCGAATCCGTTCTTCGGCGATTTCGGAAATGTGAAGCAGGCCGTCAGTTCCCGGGAATAGTTCCACAAAAGCCCCGAAGTCCGCGATCCGGACAACCTTGCCCAAATAAGTTTTGCCGATTTCCGCGGTGGCGGTCAGGTTCGAAATGATTTCGATTGCCTTTTGTGCCGAAGGGCCATCGGATGACGCGATGTTCACTCGGCCGTCGTCCGAAACATCAATTTTCACGCCCGTCTGTTCGATGATCGACCGGATCATCTTCCCGCCGGGGCCGATGACGTCGCGGATCTTATCCGTTGGGATTTTCATGGAGTAGATGCGGGGAGCGTACGGAGACATGTCGCTGCGCACCGCCGGTATGGCTTCCTGCATTTTGTCGAGTATGAAGAGCCGGCCCCGCTTGGCCTGATCCAGTGCTTCGGCCATGATCTTCGAAGTCACGCCGGGGATTTTGATGTCCATTTGGAGAGCGGTGATGCCGTCGCGCGTTCCGGCGACTTTGAAATCCATATCGCCGTAATGGTCTTCAGCGCCCGCGATGTCAGTCAGGATTCCGTAGTTGTCGCCTTCCTTGACGAGTCCCATTGCAATGCCCGCAACCGGAGCCTTGATTGGAACTCCCGCGTCCATCAACGCCAGCGTGCCGCCGCAAACGGTCGCCATTGACGACGATCCGTTCGATTCCAGAATGTCGGATACAACTCGAATCGTGTAAGGAAATGTCTCCTCTCCGGGAATGACGGGCAACAGAGCGCGTTCGGCCAGCGCGCCGTGACCGACCTCGCGACGGCCTGGACCGCGCAGAGGGGAAACCTCGCCGACCGAAAATGGCGGAAAGTTGTAGTGCATGAGGAACCGTTTGTGCGCTTCGCCTTCGAGCCAGTCCATGCGCTGCGCGTCTTCAGAAGTACCGAGTGTGGTCGTTACGAGAGCCTGTGTTTCTCCTCGTGTGAAGATCGCGGAACCATGGGTGCGGGGCAGCAGGCGTGTCTCGATCCAGATTGGCCGAATGGTTTCAAAGCCTCGCCGATCGGGCCGTTCCCGCTTTTTCAGGATTTCGTCGCGGAAGATGCGCTCTTTCAGGGCGTCGAAGGCGCGTTTCACGTTTTTCAGTTTCTCATCGTCCGCGTCGGGAAACAGCTCAGCGGCTTTCTTCTTTGCGGCGTCGACAAGTTCGTAACTTTCCAGCTTCGGATGTTTGTAAGTGTCGAGCGCGTCTTCGAGGTCTGCGCGAACAGCTTTCTGCACCCGCAGTGCGATGTCTGCGTCGATCACGTCGGGCGTGACGGCCATCTTCTTCGGATTGATTTTTGCGTAGAGTTCCTTTTGAAGGCCAATGATTCGTTTGATCGCTTCGTGTCCGAAGTTCAACGCCTCGACCATGACTTCTTCGGACACTTCGTTGGCGCCGCACTCCACCATCGCGATTCCGTCTTCCATGCCGGCCACGGCCAGGTTGAGACGGCTGTTTTTCATTTCGCTGTATGACGGGTTCAGGTAATACCGGCCGTCGATCAACCCCACTCGAACCGCGGCGATCGGTGTCGAGTAAGGGATCGTTGACAGATATAACGCCGCAGAAGCACCGGTGATGGCGTGCATGGATGGATCGATATCGGTGTCCGCGGAAAGCACCAGCGCGATAATCTGGGTTTCGTTCTTGAAGCCTTCGGCAAAAAGCGGCCGGATCGGACGATCGATCAGCCGGCTATTCAACACCTCGCGTTCGGACGGTTTGCCTTCACGCTTAAAGAAACCGCCGGGAATCTTCCCGGCAGCGTAAAAGTTTTCGCGGTAATCGACGGTTAACGGAAAAAAGTCCAATCCTTCCCGGGGTTGCTTCGCGGCACAGGCGGTAACCAGGACCACAGTATCGCCATACCGGACGATGACGGCACCATCGGCTTGTTTCGCCAGCTTTCCAGTTTCGATCGAGAGCTCTCTGTCTCCGATCTGCGTGCTGACTTGATAAACGTTCATAATTATTCTCTATCTCCTATTCATTAGCGTCGGGCCCACCCCACGCCGTTCAATTAGCGGCAGGCCCGCATCGGGCCGCACGCCGTAAAACGAAAAAACCCGGGACGCTGGCCCCGGGTTGCTCTGAGTCATTAAATTCAAGGATCTGGGATCGTTTATTTGCGTATCCCAAGTTTCGAAATGACGTCTTTGTAGCGATCAACGTCGTGTGTTCGCAGGTAATCGAGCAAGCGGCGTCGTTTTCCGACGATTTTCAGCAGCCCGCGACGGGATGCGTGATCTTTGATATGCGTTTTGAAATGCTCGGTAAGGTACGAAATCCGCTCGCTGAGTAATGCGATCTGAACTTCCGGGGAACCCGTATCTGAAGCGTGTGTTCGATACTGGGTAATGATATTTCCTTTGTTTTCCTTGGTCAGACTCATTTGTTTCCTATTTGAATTCTTCTCTCTGAAGCCACACAGCTTCAATCTGATGTTGATTCCGAAGTAATTGAGGTTAGCACAACTTTTGGACGCACCCAACCGTTTTCTAGGACGCCGACTGCTAAAAACTCGCCTCTTTTGTTCAAGATGCGCGCGAACTGACGCGCGGCTTGCGGAGCGGGAACGGGGTTCCCGTGCGCGATTCTCGGAATCTGATGATCGTCGACGCTCACCTGCGGCCACGTGTCCAGCAGACGCTCGAGCGGAATAACGGCGGTTTCCGTTACGGCTTCCAGGCGAACCGCCTGGTCCTCCGTGAAGCCGCCGGACCGAACACGTCGAAGCGACGTCAGGTGTGCGCCGCAACCCAGCGCCTGACCAAGATCATGCGCCAGGCTTCGCACATAGGTGCCCGGAGAGCACACCACGCGAAACTGTAACAACGGCAGGTCAAGCTGCGTGATCTCAAACGTTTCCACTCTGACCCGGACAGCTGGAGTCGCTATCGATCGTCCCCGTCTTGCGAACTTGTACGACGGAACACCGCCGATCTTCTTGGCGGAGAAGGTCGGAGGGGTCTGCTCGATGTCGCCCATGAGTCCAGGCATTTTCTGTTGGATCTCTTCGAGTGTGCCGTTGAACGGCCGCTCGCTGCCGTCCGGTTTGCCCGTTCGATCGTAAGTCGTCGTCGAATATCCAAGTCGGATTTCGCCGACGTATTCTTTCGGCCCGCCCTCCAGAAACGGCCCGATGCGGGTGGCCTTGCCGAGACATATCGGAAGGACGCCCGTCGCCATCGGGTCCAATGTGCCGAGGTGCCCAACCTTGGTGCCGCGGAAACGCAAACGGACCTTGTTGACCACGTCGTGAGAGGTCATGCCTTCGGGTTTATCGACAATGATCATTCCGGAAACCATAATCCCCTTTGATTAAGACGCGATGGCATGAGCCCGTCGCTGCGCTCCGCGTTCTGAACACTGCTTGACTCGATGACGATGTGCTGAACCCGGAGCGCAGCGACGGGCTCCTTGCGACAACCCTTTATTCATGCTCCGACTTGATCTCGTCCAGGAGTTTTTCGATTCGAAAGCTCTGCTCGACCGACTCGTCATAGCCGAAGACGAGTTCGGGAATCCGCTTCATGTGATCGAGACGCTTGCTCAGCGCGTGGCGGATGTAGCTGGCCGCGGATTTCAATCCCTGGATTGTTTTCTTGTGCTCGTCCTCGTTGCCCAACGCCGTGACAAGAACTCGAGCGTGCCGAAGGTCCGGAGAGATCTTGACTCGAGTGACCGTGGCGAGTCCGACGCGCGGATCGGAGATTTCGCGCTCGATGATCTGGCTGATCTCGATCCGCAACTGCTCTTCGATACGATCAACGCGCCGGCCCTGCATTCTGGCTACACAATCTCAATGTTGCCGCGCACCGGGCATTCCGGAACGGTCCGTTCAGCCTCTTCCAGAGCGTGCTGTAACATTTGGTTCAAGTATGCTTCATCCGACCCGACGGTGACGACGCTTAATTGCGACCGTTGCCACAGGTCCTGATGGTCCACTTCCGCCACCGCCACGTTGAACTTTGCGCGCAGCCTGTCTTTGACGGAGCGTACAACCATCCGCTTGTCCTTGAGCGAATGAGCGTGCGGAATGTGGATGTCGATGGTGAGAAGCGCAATAACCGTCATCAAGTTCCGAAGGGAATCGTCCGATTTCGAATTCCGTTGTTTACGCGCTGGCGTCGATGACCTTCTCCGTCACAAAGGCTTCGATCTGGTCTCCGACTTTCACGTCGTTGAAATTCTGGATGCCGATGCCGCATTCATATCCGCGGGCGACTTCACCGACGTCATCCTTGAATCGTTTCAGAGACGCGATCTTGCCTTCGAGGATCACAACGTTGTCGCGCAACAACCGGATTTCGGCGTTGCGAGTGACTTTGCCTTCGGTGATGTAGCAGCCGGCGATGGTGCCGACCTTTGGAACCCTGAACGTGTCCCGGACTTCTGCGGTCCCGAGGTAGGTTTCCTTGAAGACGGGTTCCAGCACTCCGACCATCGCGCGCTTGATCTCGTCGACGACGTTGTAAATGATCGTGTGGAGCCGGATGTCGACCTTCTCCCGATTCGCAAGTTCGCTGGCTTTGCGTTCCGGCCGCACATTGAATCCGATGATGATGGCGTTCGACGCGGCAGCGAGCAGGACGTCCGTTTCGGTGATTGCGCCCACACCGGTGTGCATGATGCGAACTTTGACTTTGTCGGTGCTCAGTTTGTTGAGCATTTCGCTCAGCGCTTCCTGCGATCCCTGAACGTCGCACTTCAGGATGAGCGGAACTTCCTTCACTTCGCCTTCGGTCAATTGCTTGTGCAACTGATCCAGCGTCAGCCGCGAAGTTTTCGACATCGCGATATCGCGCAACTTGTCCTGGCGGTATTGCGCCATCGCTCGAGCTTTGGCGTCATCCGCGATCATGTGGAACGTGTCGCCGGCCATGGGCAATCCCTGCAGACCGAGCACCTCAACAGGCGTGGCAGGCTCCGCCTCCTTCACCATTTCGCCGTTTTCATCGAACAGCGCGCGCACTTTTCCGTAAACCGAACCCACCAGGAAGTTGTCACCGACATGCAGTGTGCCGTTCTGCACCAGAACCGTCGCAACGTTGCCGCGTCCTTTATCGATCTTCGCTTCGAGCACGGTTCCCATCGCCGGGAGTCCCGGATCCGCTTTGAGTGTCAGAAGATCCGCCTGGAGGAGAATCATCTCGAGCAGGAGGTCGAGGTTCTTGCCGGTTCGTGCCGAGACCTCCACCGTGACCGTATCGCCGCCCCAGTCCTCCGCCAGCAAACCCTGTTCGGCCAGTTCACGCTTCACGCGTTCCGGATTCACCCCTGCTAAATCTATTTTGTTGATCGCGACAATGATGGGAACTTTTGCGGCTTTGGTATGGGAGATGGATTCCTTCGTTTGCGGCATAACGCCGTCATCCGCGGCAACCACAAGAATCACAATATCGGTAACCTTGGCGCCGCGAGCCCGCATGAGTGTGAACGCCTCGTGGCCGGGAGTATCGAGAAAGGTGATTTTCCGATCGTTGACGGTGACCTGATACGCGCCAATGTGCTGGGTGATGCCGCCGTGTTCGGTTTCGGTGACGCGGCTCTTGCGAATCGCGTCGAGCAGAGACGTCTTTCCGTGATCGACGTGGCCCATGATCGTGACAACGGGGGCGCGCGGTACGGCGTTTTCCGGCACGCTGACTTCAACGGCGTCCAGCATCACGCTTTCTTCGAACGTGACGAAATCGCAATCCGCGTTGAACTCCTTGCAGATCTGCCTGGCCATTTCCTTGTCGAGCGTCTGGTTGATGGTCGCGAAGACTCCACGATCCATCAACTTCTTGATCATGTCCTTCGTTTTGACGTCCAGCTTCTCGCAAAGATCCTTGATCGTGATGCCTTCGGTCAATGTGATCTGACGATGCTCGCGCGGCGCTTCAACCTTGGGTTGCGGGCGGACGAATGGTGATTCGATGCGCTTCTCCGCCTGACGCTCGTAGCGTTGCGCGGATCTTGCGAGAACGTCCTGACGCGGCGCCGCGGGTCTGCGTTGCTGATCGGTCCCGGGCAGCGGCGGAGGCGGAACCAGGGATGAACGCCCGAACTGCGGTCGTGTTCCTGCCGGCGCACCACCACGTCCCTGAAGACCTGGAGCCTGCGGACGCTGGCTCCCCGGCAATGGCGGCCGCGGAGCTCCCGGAATACCCTGTCCGGCAGGCCGATCCATGGGTCGACGCTGCCCCGGGGCTTGCGGCGGCAGTCGGTGTTCCTGGCGCAGTCTTTCCTCGACGATCTGCTGCATCGTCTTTCGCTGTTCGTGGACCGGTTGTGGAGGTGGTATTGCCGGCTTCGGCGGCGGCGGAGGCGCAATGATTCTCGGTCCAACGCGCTCGGGAGGCGGAATGACGCGGCCGCCGCTCGGCGTCGTCAGCGGGCGTACCGGCGCAGCCGGCGCAGTCTGCTGAGGCGGCGGTGCGACGTGCTGCGGAGCTGGAGGTGGAGGAACTGCCGGCTGAACTGGCGGCGCCGGTACTCTCGCCTGCTCCACAGGCGCGGGCTTCTCTTCAACAACCCTGGTCTCAACAACCGGTGGAGGTGCCGGCACATTCGCCTTTGCTTCAACGACAGGCGAAGCCACATGAATTTCGGGCGGGGGCGCCTGGACCAGCGCTTCGTCTGTGATCTCGGGCTCCGCCAGTTCAACTGCTTCGACGATCTCCTCCACGGGTTCGGGCGCGCCTTCGGCCGCCGGCACGAACACTCCGAGCTTCTTCCGGAGTTGCTCGGCCAAACGATCTTCTACCGTGTTGGAGTGAGACGTTACCGGCACTCCCATGTGCTGCAATTCCCGAATGATCTCGGAATTGTCGCGATTTAATTCACGGGCTAGCTGGTAAACACGCAGTTTTGGCATTCGTCAATCGGAACCTCAAAATCCTCGATCAATGATTGAAAATTAAGCCTTTGAAACGTCTCAGAATACCATTTATTCCGTGGTCGCGTCTGTCGTTTCCTTGGCTGCTTCCGCTTCAGACGCTTCCTTTTCAGCAGGCTTGTCCTTGCTGAACATCATCTCCGCGGCACTGCGTTCCATCTCGTCCTGATACGAAGGCAGTTCCGCGTAGTAATCGGACAATGCTCCCGTAATCTTTTCCACGGTCTTTGAACCAATGCCGGGGATGTTTTCCAAATCCTCCGGCGACAGATCCGCCAATTTCTCCACCGTGTCGATTCCAGCCTCGCCCAGTTTCTGGAGAAGCGCCGGCGTGAGGCCGGGAACGTTCTCGAGCGGCGTCGGCACGTTTTCCTGCATCTGCTGGATCTGACTTTCGATTTCGGCGCGTTTTTCCTCTTCACTCTTGATGTCGATACGCCAGCCGATCAGTTTTGAGGCGAGTCTGACGTTCTGGCCTTTCTTTCCGATCGCGAGAGAAAGCTGGCTGTCCTCGACGACCATCTCCATGATCTTTTCCGGACTGTCGACAACCGAAACGCGGCTGATCTTGGCGGGGCTGATCGCATTCGTCGCAAAGGCCACAGTGTCGTCGTTCCATTGAATGATGTCGATCTTCTCCCCACGCAACTCGCGGATGATGGATTGCACGCGGGTTCCCTTCATGCCCACGCAGGCCCCGACGGGATCGACGTCTTTTTCACGCGAAGTAACGGCGATCTTCGTGCGTTCGCCGGCCTCGCGCGCGATGCTTTTGATCTGGACGGTTCCGTCATAGATCTCGGGGACTTCCGTTTGAAACAGATGCTGGACCAGCGCGGAATCCGTCCGCGACACGATGACCTGTGGGCCCTTCGCGGATTTTTCAACCTTCAAAATGACGACGCGGATGCGGTCGCTGACCGCGAAGCTTTCGAGCCTGGACTGTTCACGCTTCGGGAGTTTTCCCTCGGTCTTGCCGAGTTCGACGATGATGTCGCCATTTTCAAACCGTTTCACGACGCAGTTCACAACTTCGCCGACGTGTTTGTGGTATTCCGCGTAGACGCTCTCGCGCTCGGCTTCGCGCACTTTCTGGAAGATCACTTGTTTAGCCATCTGCGCCGCGATTCGGCCGAGGCCCGGCGTCGGCTTCAGAAACTCGATTTCTTCGTCCATCTGGGCGTCGGGTTTGTGTTCGCGCGCTTCGTCGAGCGATATTTCGCGGGTCGGATTCGTGACTTCGGGGACGACCTTGCGGATGGAGTACACGTCGATTTCGCCGCTTTCAGGATTGATGCGTCCGCGTAGTTCTTCGTTGGATTTGAAATGCTTGCGCGAGGCGACAACGATCGCGTCCTCGATGGCGTGAATGACGATCTGAGGATCGATTCCTTTCTCCCTGCTGATCTGATCGATCGTTTGAAACAGCAAATTCGACATCGTTATTGCTCCTCAGCTTTATTCCGCGCTCTCTCTTCGTTCCAATCGAACTCCAACCGGGCGTCGCTCACCACGTCCAGTGGAATCTCAAGCGCTTCGCCTTTCGGGAGTTCCAGCTGGACATTCCCGTTCCGGAAGCCTCGCAGGCGCCCCTTGAAAACCTTCTGACGATTTAGTGGGATTCTCGTCTGAATCCGGGCCAGCTTGCCCTCGAACCGCGAGTAGTCGCTTTCTTTGACGAGCTTCCGGTCCAAACCCGGCGAGGACACTTCCAGAGTGTACGAATAGGGGATGGGATCCTCGACGTCGAGGACCGTTCCAACCTGTTCGCTGACCAGCTGGCAATCTCCATGGGAGATGCCGGCCGGCTTGTCGATAAAGATTCGCAGGACCGCGTTGTTGCCGGAGCCTTTGAATTCCATCTCAACGAATTCATAGCCTTGACCTTCAACCACTTCCTGTACTATCCGGCGGATCCGCTCCCGCTCGACTCCCTTACTCATAACAACAAAAAAGTGGGCAGAACGCCCACTTCGACTAAACGCTACTTTTGAAAGTATAGGTTTCGACCCAGGCTAAATCAACGGGTTACTTTCCCGGCCTGAAGGACGTTTTTCGCGGTTCCAATATCTCTTGCGGAGCGTAGCGCTGCCCCATGTCCCACAGGAAGTCCATTTCCTTGTACGTCGAACTCAGGGCCAGCCGGGCTTCGATGATCATCAGAAGGCTGCCATAAAAGAGGAAGGATGCGCCGACCAATCCCAACACCACGGGAATCCAGCTGTACTGCATGACCGTGATCGAAACGATACCGATCGCAACGCTCGTGCCGACAAAGATTCCGACGGCCGTGTAGAAAATCGTCAACGAACGCTGCAGGAGCCTGGCTCTAGTGGTTAGCGAATCCAGTTGTCCGAAGATGACGGCGAGTCGACGCTTTTCGAGATCATCCTTGATCTCGTGGCGCGCGAGTTGTTCAAACCGATCCGATAGCTCCCGGACCCGATCGACGACGCGCCCCAGCCGCGTCGACGTCGACAGGATCAACGTGCCGCATGCGGAAATCAGAACGGCGGGCGCGATCATTGCCGTGAGTACGGTCAGTCCACTGGAGAATACGTCCACGAGCATCGGCTCATTATCACGTGTCTGGTGACAACATCGTTAAGGCTCAGCTGCTCTGAGATTTCGGGACCGGGATCCTTAAACCTTCATGGGCCGCCGAAGGGTGATTCACTTTGGACGGTCTTCCTTCAGCAACCATGCGCCGATGAGCTTCGAGCCAGTTTGGAAGTTCGGCGGAGTCCTGATTCCAATGAACGATGGATGCTTCGTCGCACCAATGCGCGAGTTTCGCCATTGCCCGGCGATGCGGCACGGCAAGCATGAAGTCGCGCATCGCCGCTTCGTTTTGCCACGCCGTACAGGTCCAAAACGCGTTGTTCGCGTCACGCAAAACTCTTGTCGCGAGATTCCCCGGATGCCTTCTGGCCTGACCGCTCGACCGAACCGCGAAAAAGATGAACTGCGGCAGATAAATCCAGGATCGAACGCGCAAACGTGTGACCGATATGAGGGGCATAAGTATCGAGATGAGATTACCGGAACGCGAGCTTCAGGATCAACAATCCGACGGCTCCGGTGAATCCCAGCACGGTGTTGTATTCGCGGTTCGCCAGGTATTGTGAGAATGAGAAGAACGGACGAACTCCTCGAATGCGTGGGACGAATACGGGAACCTGCGCGCGGTATTTCCGGAACTCGTCGCCGAACAATTGTTCCAAGTGCGCTTCTTCGTTCCGGATGACTCGCGGGTAGATGATCACGGACGGGATCAACAGCGAACCGGCGGCGATCGGATGCCAGCTCATCACGGCAAACCCGGCAGCGAGGAGGAAGCTGCCAAAGTAAAGAGGATTTCGCGTCCACGCATACGGGCCTGATGTCGCCAGCCGCGCATCCTTTTTGATAACTCCAGCCGCGAGCGCTCGGAATGCGGCGCCGATCAGCGCGATCGGCAATCCGAGAGCCAGCGACATCCGCGTTGGTGTTGCAAAATAAAAAACCGTCGCGGCTGCCACAAATCCGAGCGGGACGCGAAGGCGCTGAATCATCGATTACTCGATAGAGCGAGGTCCGGAAGTGCGAGACGCTTGCGGCAGGCATCGTATACATGTTCGACTTTGATATCGAGAATACATTGCCAATGCTCGAGCGGACACTTGTCGCGGTCATAACACGGCCGGCATGGAAGGCGGCGTTCGACCACGATATCTTCCCGGCGGAATGGGCCGTTGCGATCGCTGCTGCTCGGACCGAAAACCGAAACGACGGGTGTTCCGACGGCTTCAGCAAAATGCATGGGTCCGGTGTCGCCGCCGACGAACAGCCTGGCCTTCTCGCACAACGCCACCAGTTCTTCGAGCGTCGTTGGAATCTGAATAATGTCCTTGCCCGAGGCCTCGACGAGCTTTCGAACCATTGGCTCGTCTCCGGGGCCCCACGTGACAGCCACAGGAAGTCCCGCATTCATCAATCGTGAGGCCAGTTCTCCGTAACGTTCCGGGGGCCAGTTCTTCGTCTTCCACGCTCCGCCGGGATTGATGACGACAGGGTCTTTGATCCCCTTCAGCTTTTGGTTCATCGAGGCGCGCGCAGCCTCCGGAGCCTGCAGCGACACCACGGTATCCCAGTCGGGTTCGATTCCGAGTGGACGCAACAATTCCATCTGCTGATCCATGATGTGAATACGTTTCGGCTTGACGACCTCCGTGTAGAAGAACCGGCTCACGGATTCCTTGAGGAAGTCCTGCTCCCAACCGATCCGCATGGGTGCGGCCGACAGATATGCGCAGAAGGCGGATTTCAGGAGGCCTTGAAAATCGATCGCGCAATCGTACCCGTCGGTACTGATCGCCCAAACGAATTCGGCAATCTCCTTAGCACTGCCAATGCCGGGGCTGTTCCTCCACTGATAGGTGTCGATGGGGATCAGCCGCACGTCGAGATGACTCAGTTCGACGACGACTTTATTCTTGCGTTCGATCAGCCAGTCGATCGATGCGTCGGGGAACGCTCTGCGTAGCTGCGCCACGGATGGCAGACAATGGATGATGTCGCCGAGCGAGCCGAACTTCACGACCAGCAAACGTTTCGCGTCGGTTTTGGATTTGCGGTTCATCGGTTATGAATGCCTCTGAACGATCGTCTTGATGATGTCGCGCGTTGAATGATCCTTCGGATCACCGGCTATTCGAACCGCGCCGCCGTAAGCCCGGACCTGTGCGCGTTCGGGAACGGTTTCCTCGGTATAGTCCGTGCCCTTGGCGTGCACCGCCGGCCGCAGGACGTCGATCACATGACGAACGTCGGGTTCATCGAAAACCACCACGTAGTCGACCGCGCTTAATGCCGAAACCAGTTCCACTCGCTCGTTCTCCGTGAGGATCGGGCGGCCCGGTTCTTTGATGGCTTCGACCGATCGATCGCTGTTGACGGCGACGACAAGGACATCTCCCAACGCACGCGCTGCTTCGAGATATCGCAGATGACCCACATGAAGAATATCGAAGCATCCGTTGGCAAGAACGACCTGCCTTCCCGTGAGCAGTTCCGGCAATTCTTCCAACCGGCGCCGCTTCAAGTCAACCTCACAGCGGCTTCCAGTTCTTCAAGCAGCACCGGCCGTGTGCCGTATTTCATCACAACAACGCCTCCGGCGTGATTTGCAAGAAGTGCCGCGTCTGCGAAACTCGCTCCCGCTGCAAGTGCAAGCGTAAACGTCGCGATGACGGTGTCGCCCGCGCCGGTCACGTCGGCGACTTCGTCGCTTCCGTAAATGGGAATGTGGATCGTTTTCTTGCCGCGCTCGAACAGCGCCATGCCGTCCTTGCCGCGTGTAATCAGGAGCGCGTCATGTTTGAGCTTCTTGAGAAGTGTACGCCCTGCGGATTCGAGTTTTTTTGAATCGTGTCCGATCGTAATTCCGAGAGCAGCCTCCACCTCAGGTTCGTTTGGAGTGGCGGCGGTCAATCCGGTGTACCTCTGAATCGAGAATCGCGAGTCTATCGTCACAGGTATCGTGCCGTTGCTGAGTCGCGAGAGGATTTCGGGATGCACCACGCCGTATCCGTAGTCTGAAACCAGCAGCGCGTGAGCGTTGCGCACGGCACGCTCGAGCTTCCTTTCGATTTGCGGCCTCAGGCCGTTGTCCGTCAGGGGCGCGCCGGCATCGATGCGAACCATCTGCTGCCGTTGTGAATGAACCGCGCCCGCGAGAATTCGGGTTTTTGTCGGCGTCCGGTAGGACTTGGTGACTTGAATTCCGCTCGTGTCGACATCCAGTTTCGAAAAGAATGCGAGAAGTTCGTGCCCCTCGGAGTCATCACCGACAATGCCGATTGGAATCGGCGCTGCGCCGAGCGTACGGAGGTTATGTATCGCGTTAGCCCCTCCGCCCGGCACCATTTGTGTTTCACGATGATTCAGGATCAAGACCGGAGCTTCGCGCGAAATGCGTGAGATCTCGCCATAAACGAAGACGTCCGCCACGAGATCGCCAAAGACGACTACACGACGGTTTCGGAAGTTGTGAATGATATCTGTCAGCATTCGATCGCGCTGCAGGGCATCGATTCCTTCATTTCAAAATCTCTTCAACCGCGGTGAGCAGGTTCTCCGACACCAGGTCCGGCTGCTCTTGTTCGCCCTTGCGATTCTCCAACTCCCCGCGGCCATCTCCTGTGAGCACCAGCACTCCGCGCGCGCCGACGCGATGCGCCATTCGGATGTCGAGATACCGGTCACCGATCACGTACGACTGGGTGAGGTCGATATTGAGCTGGAACTGGGCCTGCATCAGCATTCCGGGGTTGGGCTTCCGGCAGTCGCAGGTGGCGTCGGGTTCGTGAGGGCAATAGTAAATCGCATCGAGGTGCGCATCGCATCGCGCGAGTTCCTGAATCAAGATGTCGTGCACTTCCGCGACGGTATCCTCCGAAAAGAAACCGCGTCCCACGCCGGATTGATTCGTCACCAGCACGGCCTTCATTCCACTTTCGTTGATACGGCGGATTGCCGGGCCTGTCCACAAAAACGGCTTGTACAGCCCGGCGTGGTACATGTAACCGACTTCTTCGGAAACGGTACCGTCGCGATCGATAAAGATGGCTCTATTCATTGCATGTAGGCAGCGAATTATAACGTGCCTCTCTGACAAAACATCGGTTCAACCGTCTGAGGAACACTTGGAGGCCATTGAAACCTATGTTCCAACGACGCAAGAGTGCCGACCGACAGAGACCGGTTCGAAAGAGCAAGTTTCGCGAAGCACTTTCGAACTTTAGTTTAACGCTGGTTTTCGTGTGGATTTTCACAAACCACATCGCTCAGGCCACGGAAGTACCGACCGAATCGATGAAACCCACGATCCTGCCGGGTGACCACTTTTTCCTGGATAAATTCGCCTTTCCGGCCAACTATCCTGAATCGCTCCACCGTTACCTGCCGGCGCGAGCGATACATCGAGGCGACATCATCGCTTTCTGGTCTCCAGAAAACCGTCAAATGCGATTGGTGAAGCGTGTGATCGCTGTTCCGGGTGAAACGGTCGAAATCCGTGCGCGTCAGGTTTACGTCAACGGAAGTCCGCTGGATGAACCATATAAGGTGCACATCGATCCGCACGCCTATCCACAGCAGAGCTGGGTTCCCGACGCACTGCAGCGCCGTGATAACTTTGGACCGGCTGTCGTGCCTCCGAATCAGTATTTCATGATGGGCGACAATCGCGACAACAGCAATGACAGCCGCTTCTGGGGCTTTGCCAGCCGCGAAGACTTCATCGGGAGGCCTACATTTATATATTGGTCTTTTGAATCGAGCATCGACCAGCCGTATGAGAATCGATCTGTGCGCGATTGGATCGCCCACTACAGCGACATCGCTGAGCACTTCTTCTCAAAAACACGGTGGCAGCGGACCGGTTCGGTCCCGAGATGATCTGTTTCGTTCAGTGCGCGACCAATTCGCGGGCAGTGCTGCAGACCTCGGCGACCGTTACGCCCGTCATGCACCGGTGATCGATCGGGCATTCGCGAAGCAGGCACGGACTGCAGGGGACGCGATGTTTGACGATCCGGGTCCGCGGTCCGCGCGGGCCCGTGACTCGATCATCCGTCGATCCGAAAACAGCAACGGTCGGGACTCCCAGCGCAGAAGCGATATGCATTGGCCCGGAATCGTTCGTGATCATCAGCGAGCATTCCGCAAGAATGCCGATCAACGTCTCAAGCGTCGTTTTCCCCGACAGCACGGCCACCCGTGATTTCATAGCGGACCGAATCTTTTCGGCGACTTCCGCTTCGGCTTGGGAACCGATAATGACCACAGCCAATCCGAGATCTCGTGCGAGCCGATCGCCCGTTTCCGCGAATCGGCCTTCGCTCCAGCGCTTGGCGGATCCATACGCCGCGCCGGGATTCAAAACCAGAAAGTGTTGCTGCCGGGCGATACCCTCGACGGCCAGGAGCAGACGCGCACTGTCGCGCTCGTCATTCGTTGCAACAATTTCGATCGATGGCTCCGCGAGGGAGGGCGACAGACTCCTGACGAGGTCCAGATAGTAATGGACCTGATGACGCGCTTCCTCCCCCGGCGCGACGGCGTTCGTCAGGAGCAGACCTCGTCCATCCGTCGAGTAGCCCAGCCTTTGCGGAACACGTCCGAGAAACATCATCAGCGCGGATTCGAATGAATTCGGCAGGAGGATCGCGAGGTCGAAGTGCCGGTCGCGGATCGAGCGGGCGATTCTCCTCCAACCGGAAACTCCCGTCGGCCTCGGTTCGGTCCAAACATGATCGATAAAACCGGCGGATGTAAACACGCCCGCCACCCACGGCCGAACGAGTAGAGTGATCTCCGCCCAGGGGAATTGCGCACGCACCGCTTTCATAGCGGGCACGGCAAGTATCGAATCACCGACCCAGTTTGGACCACGAATGAGGATCTTCCGAATATTCATTGAGACAACTGCCGCGAAACTCACCAATGATACCGCTGATCGGGCTTTATTCGGTTCGTTGCACCTCGTGAGGCCGCACTCAGTGGGATGCTTTCAGCGCCAGAGCTAACGCTCGAGTGGCCCAATTTGTAGCGGCTGCGGAAATCCATTGATCTTTGCCGTGGGGAAAGCCGCTCTCGACGTACGGCTGTACCGGAGTGGACCGCGTTTTCACATGCCATGAGCCGTCCTCGAGTTGAGTATCCAGCAGAAACCGAATACCTCGTTGCACAGAACTGTTGCCGGCCGGCAGGGACGCCGCTTCCAGCAAAGCAACAAGCGCTTCACCGGTAGCATACGCGTCGCTCGGCATGTGCAAAAGCTGGGACCATCCCCCGTCCGGGTTCTGCTCTGCAACGAGATGGCCGGCGGCGGTGTCAATGAATCCCTTCGATGCGCCGCCCCAGAGGAACGCGAGCAGTTGAAACGTTCGTTCCTCCGTGCCCGTGGGTTGGGCGAGCATGAACCAGGTCATGGCCGACTCAACCGCGGCCTCATACGCAGCACGATTGGTTTTTGGCGGAAAGAGCTGAAGCGCCCTCAGGGATGTGGCCGTCACCGTGAAGTCCGACGATTCGATCGGTGGCCGCCGCGCCTGAATCCGCCATCGACCGTCGGGCGCCTGCAGGCCGACCAGGTAGGAAGCCATTGCGGCGGTCGCGGCGTCCGCCGGATGGTTCTCCACACCGAACCCAACAAGCATGTAGCTCACCGTATCGGGACCTCCCGGTATTCCGACACCTTGCCGTAATCGTTCCCGCCAACTCTCCGCGTATACCGCGGCCGCTTTCAACTGTTCTCGAGCGATGTCTTCATTCACGCTCAATCCGGCTTGCCTCACGGAGGCGACGGTGATAGCGGTCAGCACATTGTGATGGCAGGAGACGCATTGTGATTTTTGAATAAACGTTGAATCTGAGGACTGCAGCAGCGGCACGCTCTTCCGGATAGCGTCCTTCAACGACGCTTCGGTCACGCTTGTGTTCTGCGGTGATGCGGCAATCCGGAGAACTGAGAGAAGCAGCAACACTGAAGAGCAGCGCGAACGCACAACGATCTCCTTTACGGGTGACGTTACTTCTTTGCGGAATGAACATACCTTCACCAATCACCAGTGATCCATGGAAAACGACTCGATTGCAAAGCGCGTTGGTATTGGCTACGGTGGTTCCATGAGGAGCATCGAAACGTATGACGGCAAGAGATACTCGGAACTCTTGAACGAAGCGGCGCGTCGCGCGTCGGGATACCTGGAGCATGCGCCGAATTCGCGGGTGACTCCTTCGGCGGCTGCTATCGACAACCTCAGTGAGTTGGGACGTCCGCTTCCCGACGCATCATCGAATCCGCTGGACGTGCTGGAGCTGTTGGATCGAGTGGGCTCTCCAGCCACCGTCAGGACAACAGGAGGACGGTACTTCGGTTTCGTCAATGGGGGTGTGCTTCCCGCCTCTGTCGCTGCGACATGGATGGCAAGCGTCTGGGACCAAAACGCTGCCTTGCGGGTGATGTCGCCGGCCGCCGCCCGTCTCGAGGATGTGGCGCTCGGATGGGTTTGTGATGTCCTCGGGCTTCCCGCCGAAGCCGGCGGCGCTCTGGTCACCGGAGCAACAATGGCGAACTTCACGGCATTGGCCTCTGCCCGTCACGCTCTCCTGGAACGTGCCGGATGGGACGTTGAGAATGACGGCCTGTTTGGCGCGCCGCCTTTGAATCTTGTCGTTGGCGAAGAGGTCCACGTGTCGCTATTAAAGGCGCTGGGACTTCTGGGCCTCGGTCGTGAGCGTGTCCGGCGAGTACCGGTCGATGATCAGGGAAGGATCCGAGCGGAGGCTCTGGGCCCGCTCGACGGCAGAACGATCGTGTGCATTCAAGCCGGCAACGTGAATTCCGGGGCTTTTGATCCAGCCGTGGAGATCTGCCGGCAGGCCCGCGAATCAGGCGCGTGGGTTCATGTGGACGGAGCGTTTGGTATCTGGGCCGCGGCGTCGCCGAGATTTCGACATCTGACTGACGGATTTGGCCTCGCCGATTCCTGGGCGACGGATGCGCATAAATGGCCGAACGTCGGTTACGACTGCGGCATCGCGATCGTTCGAGATGCGCGCGCTCTTCACGGCGCGATGGCGATGTCTTCGGCCTACTTCACTCCGGGCGAGTTTCGCGAGCCGTCGCAGTTCTCTCCGGAGATGTCGCGACGTGCCCGCGGAGTCGAGTTATGGGCATCGCTGCGCTCGCTCGGCCGAAGCGGATTGGCCGCGCTGGTCGATCGGACCTGCGATCATGCGAAAGCGTTTGCGACGGGCCTTCGGGAGAGCGGCTTCGAGATTCTGAACGACGTCGTCATCAATCAGGTTCTCGCGTCGGCTGGATCACCCGCTCTGACGAGAGCCGTTATCAAGAAGGTTCAGGACGACGGAATCTGCTGGCTCGGCGGAACCGAGTGGCATGGCCGCGTCGCCCTGCGGATCAGCGTTTCGTCCTGGGCCACGACTCACAGCGATGTCGAGACCAGTCTTGCGTCGATACGCCAGGCGCTCGATGAGTGCCGGGAGGCAGTCATCGAGCATTGATTTTTATCGGCGCTCTTTGATTATTGCCGGTCCGTGGAAGCCACTCGGTCAATCCACGGTTTAAGGGGCGACATCAGAATTCCCATGTTGAACGTCGGGAACTGAGTGTGGAACGATTGACTCATCCCGATCACGTTGCCTCCGGCGTTAATCAACGGTCCGCCGGTGCTGCCGTAGCTTTCCGTTGTTTCAAAGAAAACGCGATCTTCGGTTTGTCCGCTGACGCGGCTCTGAAAAGCGATGGGATGAATGAAGCCGTTTTGTGCCAGAAACTCCGCAGTTTCGTCCACGCCTGGTTCTCCGAACTTGTAGAGTTCTCTTCGCAATTCATCCGGCAACCGAGACAACAGCAACTGCACGCCGCCGGGATAACCGAGCATGGCGATCGGCGCTCCGACGTTCACTGCCGCGGCATCGCCGATGGGCAGCGTCGCTTGAGGCAGGGCGTCGCCGTCGATGCTGCAAATCACAACATTGCCGGACTCGGTGGCTCCGTTGATTTCGGCATCCAACGCCGTCTTTACGGCAGGAAAGTAGACGTGCAACAGGCGAATGGACGGAACGACTTCGGGATTGTCGGATTCGTCGAGCAGCGGATCCGAACGCCAGGGTGAAAGAAGGAATCCACTGGTCAACAGATGATGGCGGTCTACTAGAAATGCCGTGGCTTCGAACTCCCGGACGATCACGGGGCCTTCGCCAGTGAAACTGGAAAGCTCGGTCCCGTTCGAATCGCGAAGAAGATTTCCGGACTTGTCGAAGCCTTTGTATCGGAGTATTCGACGGCCGGTCGTGTCGGTCCATACGTATTCACCGACAATGAGGCCGACGCTGGAACTTGCTTTCTCCATGACCGTTGGGATCAGGTGTTGCTCCTGTTCGAGGCTTCGCAAGCGGTTGGACTGTTCGGCAATTTGCCGTTGCAGCGACTCGATTGTGACCTTTTGTCGTTTGCCGGCTTGCGGACCGGCGGACGCAGACAAGCCAAAAGCACTGATAATAAGGATGGTAAGGACGAATCGGCTGAACGCCCGCGATTGGTTCATGAGTTTCAACTCCTTCGCGAGAATCAGACGAAGTGCTCCGGTGACCGTTTTGAAAGCTAAGGTAAAGAATTGTAAAGGCCATCACCTCTCGGTTCCACCCGGTTCGTCCCGCGGCGCCCTTTAAAGTTTGACCCGTCGATGTCCCTCCGATATCCCTTAAGAGTCGCGCAGGCTTTATCCGCGCTACGAATAATGTTTTTCGATAGGGAGTTTGTAATGAGCCACAGCATGAAGACCGTATGGCTGCCCGGATTACTGAGTCTCTTCCTTTCAACGTTTGTACTCTTGATACTGACGCGTTTGATTCCGGCAGAGACATGGGTGAGTCCAAAAGCCCTCTTGTTGATCGGATTTCCATGGACACTTTCTTACCTGGTATTCGGCGCTCTTGGAGCTTACTTGTCGCGTCGAGCGGGAGGCACGAGCACCGAACGCTTTCTGGCGGGAACGTTTCCGCTGGCGCTCCATTTCATCGTCTTCACGCTTCCCGTTATCTCCGCCTTGATTTCTCCCATTCCACGATTTCCAGAACACCTGATGCTCAGCTTTCTCGTCCAGGCTGGAGTGCTGTGGTTGGCTGTCCCCGGCATCCTGTTGACCCTCGGCACGCTGCCTTTCCTTCGTCAGACAAATCGCCACTAACGGCTTCGCGGTAATCATAAGCGCCGATCGTCCTCTGGAAATGAGGACTGTCGCGCAACGCTCCACCCAATCGTTTCAGAATTAACACGATGGTGGCAGCGGGCCCCCCAAGAGAACTAGCCGATAATATCTTGCCTGTAGTGGCATGTTGGGTTATTGTGCGCTCCTACCAGCAACATCAGCGACGAGACCCGCAAGAAGGGCAGGATGCTTTGTCGATACAGCAGTACCAGTCTCACAATTCGTGACGAGTTAACACCCAGAAGATCACGGTCCGGCTTCTCGCAGATCGAGCTTCTTTTTGCGCTTTGCATCATGTTGATTGTTGCGGCAATCAGTTACCCGTCGCTGAAAGGCGCTCAGCGGGCCGCAAGAATCAACGCGGACGTCCATGGCATCGCAGGCCGGCTGATGTTGGCAAAGATGCGCGCGTCCGCGACGTTTACCTGGGCAAAAGTTGAATTCGACGAGACCGATGGGACATACACTTCCCTTGTTCTCGTCGACAAAGATGCAAAAAAATTCCAGGCCGAACGCGGAGGCCGTGCCTGCCTGAACGACAAAGAATGCGCCGAACCCCTGGCTCCGAGCGATGCGTTCGGATTCGGCAGCATTGCGACACCGCCTCCGGGCTTATCGACGATCGAGCAATCACCTGAGATTATTTTCAATTCCCGCGGCCTTCCCGTCGACGCCACGGGTTCGCCCGTCAGCACGAGCGCGGTCTACGTGAAGAGCGACATGAACATGTACTACGCCATGACGGTCACTCTCAGCGGCCACATCATGATTTGGCGCTGGAACGAGTCGGCCAATCCTCCGGCATGGGAGGAGACGCAGTGACGATGAATTCACGCAGTGACGGATCCAGTCTCGTCGAAGTGATGCTGGCATCCGTGATCCTTGTGGTCGGCATCGTGGCCGTCATGAACCTTTTCACCGTGGCTGTCAGTCGCAACAACCTGAACGGTGACGTGGCAACGCGTGTCACCGAGCACTGCCAGGACAAAATAGAACAGTTGATGGGGCTCTCCTTCGACGATGGCTCGGCGAACACCGCAGTCCGGCCGGTAGCGCCGACGGGGGGAACAGGTCTGGGAGGGATCATGCCGCCCAATTCCGTGGTCGGCAGCTTCGACCCGGCGGCCAGGATGCTGGGCTTTGTCGACTACCTGGATGAAAAGGGAGACCCCTTAACGGATCCCGACAGCGCATTTTATGTTCGGCAGTGGAGCATCGCCACGGACTCTCTTGGAAAGCTGAAGACCATCACCGTTTACGCGACGGTTGTCGCGTACGGTTCTGCTGCCTACGGCTCGCGGCCGCCGTCGACAACACTGGTTTCTTACAAGTCCGCGTTTTTCTAGAGGTCTAATGAATAGCCGCCTCAACAGCAAAGGATTCTCACTTCCCGAAATGATGATGAGCGTTCTCATCATCTCGATTGTTTCCGCGTCTGTGCTTCACGTGATGACGACTTACCAGAAGACCTATCGATCCGCTCAGATGATGGAAGAGATGAGAGCTTCCGTGCGTGGCGCTGTGGTGTTGATGGGTCAGGAAATCGGCCAGGCCGGCCTTCTCACGTCACCCGTTCCCGACAAGATCGATTCCAAGGTCCGCACGCTAAAGACGAAAATAACCGCGACAGGAGTGCAAAGCGTCACGATCAGCTCGACAAGCCATCTCTTCACCGGTCAGAAACTGGCTGTTGATCTCGGAACCTCGCGTGAAGTTGTCACCCTGATGCAGATCGTGGATTCCCACACCATCACGGCGAATTTCACGTCGAAGCATGACCAGGACGTGTTGATCGACGCTTCCGGTTTGTTTCCGACTGGAATACTCACAACGGCTGCGGGCACGACGCTGCAGTTGTACGGGGATCTGGATGGTGATAGCCGCATTTATTTTGTCGAATATGCCTGTGATCTGGATGGAGGCGTTTTGACACGTTCCATCACAGATATTGATGGAGTTGCATCCAAGAACCCTGCGGCCGTCATGGTTCGTCATGTCGTAGCCAACCCGGACGGGTCTCCCTGTTTTCAGCCTGTAACGACGACTCTTGCCGGAAAGACATATGTCACCAGCGTGGGAGTGACGATCAGCATACAGGGGGCTGCTCCCGACCCCCTGACCGGTAAGTATGTGACCATGACGAAGTCTGTTCTCAACCTTAGCCCGCGTAACGTGCTGGCGGCGCTGGACCTGTTGGCGCAATCTCCAGTGCCGGAACGCATTCAGCCAACGCCACCGAATCTCCCGCTGAACTGAGGCCCGCTGCAATCATGATGATAATCATCCGAAGACGGAATACTTCAAGTCGCCAGGACCGGCGGCAACGCGAACGAGGAGTGGCGTTGATTCTCGCCCTGCTGGCGCTGCTCATGCTATCCACTCTTGGAGCGGCAATGATCTTTCAGACCCAGTCGGAAGTCTGGACTGCGACGAACTACAAGCGGTTGACGCAAGCCCGATACATTGCTGAGGCCGGGGCGCAGAAGGCAGCCAATTGGATCGTGTTTTCATACACGCCGCCTGTGAACGTCAATGATTTCGATGTGAACCTGTCGCCGGTCAAGTACCCGAAGTCGGATCCGCATGCGCAGCCGGTGGTTCTTTCGACGATTTCAGAAGAAGCGAACTATCCTGACGAGTCCGTGAAGACCGGCTTCGCTACGGCTCTGACCGGACAAGTCATCAAAGAACTCGACATCGATGCGACATTTACTGTGACGGCTACCCTGATCGGAATGAGACCGATTCCTGCCCTTGGACCGTATCCAGCCACCGTCGCGCAGACATGGCGGATCGTTGCTGAGGGAAATGTGGCGACTCTCCCACGGCCGACAACGGTGCAAGTCGTTCAAACGATCGAACGCGCGGCGAGGTCCGTTTTTGCTTACGCTGCGTTCGCGACCGGATCGTCGTGTGGTGTCCTCAATTTCTCCGATGCGTATACGTACAGCTATGATTCCAGTCAGGGTACAAATGGCTACCTCTTTCCGGACCAGCATGACGGAAACATCGGTTCAAACGGAAACCTCAGTTTGGGGGGGTACTCGAACGGTATCTGGGGAACTGAGTTTTCAAACAGGACTGGTAGCGGCGACTGTACGGCTGGTGCGGTGCCTGCCCTCACCACAACCGCCGGCGCAACAGAAAATGCGCTCGCCTTCGGTCATCTGACGCTCACAAATCCGGTGAGTTTTCCAAATTTGCCTCCCATCGATCCACCTCCACCGACGACACTCCAGGTCACGGGGTTCACTTGTAACGGTGTGCCGGGCTGCACCGGTGCAAACCGGAATCTGTACCTGACGCCGGGTCAGTATGGAAACCTCATTGTGGCGAACAACAGCACGATTCATCTGACAGCAGGTACATACAACATCAACAGCCTTTTGCTGGCCACTTACAGCGACATCGTTTTGGATACCCCCGGAGTGGTGCTGAACCTGGCCGGCACCGGGATTTCGCCGGATGCGGATGTCATGAGCATTAGCGGAGGCTCGAGCCTCAACTACGATGGAAAACCCGCGGACTTGCAGATCATGTACGGTGGCTCATCACACATAACCGTCACCGGAGACTCCAGGAGTTGGTCCGTGATGTATGCGCCGAATTCGAATACGACCGTCGATGACCAGTCCAAGTGGATGGGATCGGTCATCGCGAAGTCCGTGACAGTTAGTGGTTACACAAGTTTGTTCTATGACCGCTCTCTTTTAAACAATTTCATGATTGCGGACACCTACCGGCTTACTTCCTCGAATTGGAGCAAATACTAACCTGTTTTACTGCCGTTCTTCCTGCTTCAACGGAGGTTTTGTTCCAGTAGTCGACTTTCCATACGCTTCCGGATGTAAGTACGTGCCGCGCTCGTTCTCGGGCTTGTCTACTTCTACCGGACTGCGGTAAGTGTTCGCGTACGGATCCTTGCGAATGCCCGTCACCTGCCACGATACCTTTAAGCCGGATCGTCCACCGGCGATCTTAAAGGAATTACCGGCAATTTCCCGTTCAATGTAAATAGGAGCAAAGCCTCCGATAGCGGTGAGCTGATAACGGAAGTCTTTGTTTAATGCCTCAAACCAGTCGGGCAACAGGATCTCTGCCTGGCCGTTTTCATCCAGCACGGCATTTCCGTTGTAGATGTTCATCATGTCCGGTGATTCGACAAACGAATGGTAGAGATACTTGTTTTCCGGATCCAGAGGGTGATCGATCATGAAATTGCCGCTGCCCTTGACGATCGTACCGGTAACTTGCAGGTTTCCGGTTATTTTGACATTGCCATTGACGTTCGAGGTGTTCACGAAATTAACGACTGCGGTGCCGAGGTTCAACGTCGGAGCGCCGGCCACAGCCACTGTCGCATTGTTAGGGAACTCGATGTTCGTAACTGCCGCGTTGCCAAAATGCATGGTGTTGCTTGCGTTGACGGTTGCACCAAAGCCGATTGCCGTCGCATTGTTGATGGCACCGGCTACATCCGCGGACGCACCTATAGCCGTGTTCTGAACACCACCCGTACCGGACTTCATTGCCTGGTAGCCGACGCCAGTATTCAAGTTGCCGGTAGTCGATTTCAACGCCTCGAACCCAGTCGCCGTGTTTTGAAAGCCGGCGGTATTGGTCCGCAGCGAATTGAAGCCGACCGCGACGTTCTGCTTGCCGTCGTTGGATAGCAGAGCATTCGCTCCGACAGCCGTATTTCCGGCGCCAACGACGTTCGCATTCAATGCGAGGGATCCCACCGCCGTGTTTTGAATACCTATCGAAATTGGACCGTTGTCCCGATTGTTCTGGAGGGCCTGAAAACCGACAGCAGTGTTATCAAATCCGGTAGTGTTGCTCGACAGAGCGTTAAATCCAACAGCCGTGTTGTTGGCTCCCGCCGAGTTGTCGTTGTTGCGAAGGTTGCCTTCACCAACCGTCGTCCGGAATGGAAAAACCTTGTCGATGACCAGACATGGCGGCGCCGGACTCGTCGGTGGATCGGTCTCAATCGAGAAGCAAGGGAAGTTCGGACCCGGAGGACCTGACGGACCGCTGGGCCCGCCAGGCCCGCTCGGTCCGGATGGCCCCGTCAGTCCGGTGGGTCCGCTCGGCCCTGAAGGTCCACTTGGCCCCGAGGGTCCGGATGGACCGGATGGGCCTGTGGGGCCTGTGGGCCCGGATGGCCCCGTCGGTCCAGTGGGTCCTTCGGGGCCGCTGGGTCCTGAAGGTCCGCTTGGACCTGAAGGTCCGGAGGGTCCAGAAGGTCCAGACGGTCCGCTAGGTCCGCTCGGCCCGCTTGGTCCCGAAGGTCCCGTCGGTCCTGTTGCTCCGGTCAATCCGGTTGGACCGGTAGGACCCAAGGGTCCCGAGGGTCCGGATGGACCGCTTGGTCCGGTCGGTCCTGTCGGACCGGTTGCACCTGTAAGTCCCGTTGGTCCCGTCGGGCCGGAAGGTCCTGAAGGTCCTGAAGGTCCGGTTGGACCTGACGGTCCGCTGGGACCCGAGGGTCCTGTCGGACCGGTTGTACCTGTAAGTCCCGTGGGTCCCGTCGGGCCGGAAGGTCCTGAAGGCCCGGATGGTCCGCTTGGACCAGAAGGTCCGGTGGGACCCGAGGGTCCTGCTGGTCCGGTAGCGCCCGTGGGTCCCGTCGGGCCGGAAGGTCCTGAAGGCCCGGATGGTCCGCTTGGACCAGAAGGTCCGGTGGGACCCGTGGGTCCCGCTGGTCCGGTAGCACCCGTAGCTCCGGTCGGTCCAGTCGGGCCCGAAGGTCCGGAAGGCCCCGATGGTCCGCTTGGACCTGACGGTCCGCTGGGGCCCGCGGGTCCCGTTGGTCCACTAGGACCCGTAAGTCCCGTCGGTCCTGTTGGGCCGGAAGGCCCGGAAGGTCCCGATGGTCCGCTGGGTCCCGTCGGCCCGGTAGCACCCGTTGCTCCCGTCGGACCGGTGGGTCCAGCAGGTCCGCTGGGTCCGGACGGTCCGCTTGGACCCGAAGGACCGGTCGCTCCGGTCGCTCCCGTCGGACCTGCAGGGCCCGAGGGTCCTGAAGGTCCAGACGGCCCCGAAGGTCCGCTGGGTCCGCTCGGTCCGGTTGCGCCCGTCGGGCCTGCAGGCCCGGTGGGACCGGATGTTCCGGTGGCTCCAACAGGACCGGTTGCTCCGGCAGGTCCGGCCGGACCAGTGGAACCCGTGGGACCGGAAGGTCCGCTCGGCCCCGCGGGGCCTGTCGGTCCCGTCGGTCCTGTGGGACCCGACGGGCCGTTGATAGTTGTTCCCACGGTCACATCTATGGAATCCCATTCCGAGTCACCGGAACCTGACGACACAATCAGCAGGTATGTACCTGCTGGGATGTCCGGCATCTGAAGCACGAGCGACGTTGTGGTTGCCGGCAGGACCAGACTCAATGCATTCCTGCCAAGCAGTACGACCGGTGCGGATTTCCCGGTCGAGCCGAAAAAGTTCTCGCCCGTGATCGTGATTCGATTTGCGGACGTATCGACGGTTACCTTCGTGATGATTAATTTGTTTCCGCTGAATTTATTGATCTGAGCGAAGGATGTGGTACGGATGGATAGTGCTGCCGCCAACAGCATGCCGCTTACGGCGAGAAGACGCTTCATGTGTCGCCCCTAGTCTTGGGATGCCGAGCGGCCTTCCTCTCCTCCCAAAACTCCACAAGGAAGAGTTCGAAGTGACTCGTATGCCGCTCTGGGTATTCGTGCTTTCGCGTGCGAGCATAGAGATTTTTCACAGCCTATGCAACGGCACTTCGGCTTAGTCCGTGACATATGTCCCTACTGAAGTGCCAATTCTTCCTCACTACGAGCACGAAAATGCCGAACCGGCTAGTCGCTGAATCTCTGTCCAAGTTAACCCGTTTGCGCTATCGTGACGCACCGTGAGGTTCCCGTTAATCGCCGTCATGACGTTTCTGTTCACTTTCCACACTGCGGAAGGCACGTACGCCGTTCGGGGCCGGCGGGTGGAAGAAGCGTATCGGCGATACGTCGCCGATCTGAACGCGTTTCGGGAGAAGCTCGTCGATGAGCTGAAACGCGCTTCGATGGACGTCGAAAAAGAATTGGAAGAACAACGAGCGCCTGTTCCGTACGGCTATCAGATACTTCCGAAAATCGTTCCCGATGGCTCGCGGCCTGAGAAACAAAGTGCCCTTGTTCCCGATTCGTTCAGCTGGACGCGCACCGAAAGATTCATTTCTGGCGAACAAACGAAAATCGTTTCGGCCGCTCAGCTGGAAGTCCGCGAAAAGGTTTCGCGTTATCGCGACTTCATTCGAAACCAGAAACTGATTGACGAGCACCTTCAGTACAACTGGTTCTGGCAAAAGGCCATCGAAGACGACAAGCCGCGTTTCGACCGTCAGACGGCAACGCTCGATGCCATTCTGCAAGGTAAGAGGGACGTCGGACGCAGCGCTCCGCGTGTTCCGTCGTTCATTCGGATCGTTCCAACCGAGCCGCATTCCTGGCTGGTGCACATCCCTGTTTACTCCGACATTACGGACTCGGACTTCCTGCGACGCGTTAAACAGTCGGTCGAGGACGTCTGGAAATACTCGGACGACCTCGACAGGTTTCGCGTGGAAGTGGAGTTCCGGAGCGTCTCGCCGGAGTCCTTGTACGGATCGGAAAAACCTCCGGCACCTGGCGAGCACATCGATTTACAGAAACATATCGCGCGGATTTCAGATGGCGCGGCCATCCTCACGACCGGAGCCAACTCGACGCATGTGAACGGTCGTTATCTGGCGCTCGGTCCCGCCGACATCACGAAAACCACGCTGGCTCACGAATTCGGCCATATCCTGGGATTCCCGGATGAGTACGTCCGCGGCTATCGGGATCGTGGCGAGGACGGCTACGAAGTTCTCGAAGTCGTCCCGGATCCGGACGACATCATGTGCGCCTCGGGAACCGGCCGCGTCCAGCGCCGTCATTTCGAAATGCTGATTCAGTCGAAATGAAGTACCGGCTGACCGAGCTCCGAACCGCCCACCTTCTCGTTCTCTTGACGGTCCTTTTCAACGCCTTCGTTCTCGCGCCTGAATTATCGATCGGCCAATTCCGTCTGAACGACACGATCTTCCACTACACCATGGCCGACCGAATGGTTCAGGCATTCGATCGCGGCGAGAATCCGCTGGACTGCTGGGTTTCGGAATGGACGCTGGGTTACCCGGTTTCGCGCACGTACCAACCGCTCGGTCAATTGCTCCCGGCATTTCTATACGTCGCGCTGGGTAGGACCTTGCCGCTATCTACCCTGTTCGTTTGGATGCATTACCTGGCGATCGTGCTCCTGCCCCTGACCGTTTACATTTCGGCTCGATTCCTGAGTATGTCGCCGCCGTCTGCCGCTGCTGCGGCTTTGATTTCCCCATTGATTTCGACGGACGGACTTTTCGGAATCGACTACGGCAGCTTTGTATGGCGGGGTAGCGGCCTGTTTACTCAGTTGATCGCCGTGCACCTGCTGTTGCTTGCGGTGGGTCTCACCTTCAAGGCCATGCAAGGCCGCGGTAAAGGCGTGATCGCCGGTGTCGTGCTGGGTTTGTCCTTCCTCACTCACTTCATTTACGGCTATATCGGTGCGGTGACTGTGTGTTTGATCGCGGCAATTCCCAACGTGCTGCCGTTCGCGCGTCGGGTGTCTCGGCTGATCCTGATCGGCATGACGGCATTTGCGGTGTCCGCCTTCGAATTGGTGCCGGCGTTCGTGGACTCGCCATTCGTGAATCACAGCCGCTGGGAACCAACCTGGAAATGGGATTCCTTTGGCGCGGCGAAGGTGTTGAACCAGTTGTTCAAGGGCGACCTGATGGACTTCGGCAGGCTTCCGATTCTCAGTTTGCTCGTGCTGCTCGGTGCAGCCACTGGTGTCGTGCATGCGCGCAGGAGCTCGCGAAAAGCCGGCCGGCCCTTCCCACGTTCAACCGCGATAGCTCTGCTGGCCGGCGGCGCGATGTGGGTGCTGCTGCTTTTCGGCCGGCCAACCTGGGGAGGGCTTTTCACGATCTTGAGTCCACCGGATGTTCAGCTTCACCGGCTGATCGGCGGCGTTCACGTCTTTTTTATTCTGCTCGCTGGTGCAGGTCTGGCGGCGATTTGGAGCGCGCTCATATCTCGAGAGTTCGCTCTGCGTAAGGTCGTCGCCGTCGCTGCAACTGTCGTGTTGCTTTTTCCAGTGATTCGAGAGCGCCTCGAGTATCTCGCCAGGAACAAAGAATGGGGTCAGTCGAATCTCGCGTCGCTCGCGGCAGAACGAACTCCAGTCGATCAGGTGGCGACGAAACTTCAGAGCGCTCCCGGCCGCGTTTATCCGGGCCTTGCCAACGGCTGGGGGAAAGACTTTCGAGTAGGCTACGTACCGCTGTACGGCATTCTGAACACGCGCCACATTCCAACGGTTGCGTACCTCTACCATGCGATGGCGCTGACATCCGACATCATGGTTCTCTTCGACGAGAAAAGTGCCTCGCATTACAGACTGTTCAATATTTCGACCGTGGTTTCCGACGGCCGTACGCTGCCGGAATTCGTGCACGAAACCGAGCAGGTTGGTCGATTTCACCTCGCAACCGCTCCAGGTGAAGGATACTTCGATGTGGTTCGAGTTCCGTATATGGTGACTGCGAACAAACAGAATTTTTACGATACCAATGCCACGTGGCTTCAAAGCGACTGGGTAGGTGCGCGGAACCATCTGTTACTCGATTTCAACGGCATCGGTGCTGACGAACTGCCCCGGCTGACCGTTGGACACAAGCTGCCGGCGCTGCCACCCCAATCAGCGGCGGGCACCGTTTTGTCTGAAGCTCGAGTAGCGGAACAATACAGCGCCATCGTGCGGGCGGACGAGCCATCATACGTCCTCTTCAAAATGACCTATCACCCCAACTGGAAAGCAACCGTCGATGGGAGTGCAGCGAAGAGCGTGATGTTAACGCCCGGATTCGTCGGCATACGTATAGGCACCGGCGAACATCGCATCGAAATGAATTATTCACCGGGACCACTGAAAACCATCCTGATCTTTGGCGGGATGGCTGTTGTCGGCCTTATCGTCGCGGTTGAACGGTGGACTCGGGTGCTGGAATAAGCTTCCCGCGTCCTGCGGGAAGCCCGTCGAGCGCATCCGTGCGCCACGACGCCAACCGAGGCTCCGTCTATCGACAAGCTTTCTGGAGTTCTTCCTTCGAATACTTTTTATCGAGAATCACGATCTTCACGCCGCCGGTCTGCAGTGTCTGAAGATCATTGCCGTGGAACTTCTGGCCGATCCGCGCAGGGTAGTCGACGACATCGACGACTTCATACTGTTTCTTGCTGACGAGAGCTCCTGCGACTCCTCCCAGCATGATGTTCCGAAACGCATGGGAGCCGGCATCCTTGACGGCCATGCAGCCTTTGGCTTGCATCCCGGCCTGTGAGGCATTTGGTGAGGGCTCCTGCGCGTACGCCGACACGGCAAACGTTAATGCAACAATCCAGATCATCGCTTTCATGTGCCACCTTCCTCCTGGGAACGTTGAGATTCTTCAAAGACATTGCAATAAGAGCTTTGTTCATCCACGCGCGGTTGAACTTCCGCGTGATCGAACTCCACCTATAAGTGCGGATTAACGGAGCCAGACACGACATGCGGTTGAGGATTTTTTTGTCAGCAGAGCCTGGTGGGGTTCGCTCGTTTCAGTTCGCTCAGTAACCAGGCGCGGGCGGCCCGCCAGTCGCGATCTACCGTCCGATCGGCAATGCCGCAGACGTCGGCGATTTCTTCCACGGACAATCCTCCAAAGTACCGCAGTTGAACGATCTCCGCTTGCCGAGGAGCGATTGCCGCAAGTCTTTCGAGAGCTTCATGCAAGTCGAGCAGTTCATCGGCCGTCTCGCCGGATGTCACTTGACCTTCATCGAGGGTAATCTTGACGACGTCCCCACCGCGTTTCCCCGCTTTTTTCGATCTGGCCCGGTCGATCAGGATCTGGCGCATCAGATTTGAGGCGATGATGAAAAAATCCTTTCGATCGGCGATCGAATCCAGGTCACCAAGTCGCAGGTAAACTTCGTGCACAAGATCGGTCGGTTGGAAGGTGTTACTCGGACGCTCCCGCCGCATCCGAGCTGCCGCCCTCCTCCGCAACTCGTTGTAGACGTCGTTGATCAGTGCGTCGGAGGCCCCCGGCTGTCCCTTCTTGACCTCCGCCAGAATTCGAGTGAAGTCACTTTGATCCATGCGGCCGCGATCCTATCACGGTTCCTGGTCGCGTGGACTACCCACAAGAACACTTGACCGGAAGTAGCGGTAGGAAGAAACTGCGCGTTCCAAAGACTGTTATGGACAACCCGGATAATACCCAACAGCGGTTACAAAAGGCCTTCGAGATCTTCGGTGAAGTCGTCGAACTGCCTGTAGGCGATCGTGACTCCTACTTGAGGGACCGGTGCGAGGGAGATGCGGACCTTCAACAGCAAGTAGTCGATCTACTCGCACACGATCAGCACGCTATAAGTTTTCTCACACCCATGTTGGCTGTCGGAGAGCTTGGCGTGGGGCAATCGTTTGCGAATCGTTATGAGATTCGGGAAGTGTTGGGTGAAGGCGGAATGGCTGCGATCTACAAAGCCTGGGACGGCGAATTGGACAGGCTTGTGGTTATCAAAGTTATTCATCCCAGCCTCGCGGGTTCAAAGAAGGTTCTAAGGCGTTTCAAGCAAGAGTTGCTGCTGACACGCCAGATCACCCACGAGAATGTGATTCGGATTTTCGACATCGGCAACTGTGATCGGATCAAATTCATCACGATGGAGTACATCGATGGCGTGGACTTGAAGAAACTGCTGATCGATCGCGGGAAGTTTTCGGCGCGGGAAGCGTTACCGATGATGCGCCAAATCTGTCAAGGACTCCATGCCGCTCACGAGAAGGGCGTCATTCATCGCGACTTGAAACCCCAGAACATCATGCGCGAAAGCAATGGCCGTATCGTTGTGACGGATTTTGGTATCGCCCATTCGGACGCGCAGCGCATGACAGCGACAGGAGAAACGATAGGTACACCGGAGTACATGTCGCCGGAACAGGCGAAAGGAAGGAAGATCGACAGGCGCTCCGACGTCTTTTCTTTAGGTCTGGTGTTCTATGAATTGCTTACCGGTAAACTGCCCTTCAAAGGCGCGAATGCCGTCGAAACGAAATACAAACGTGTTAACGAAACGGCCCTGGCTCCGAATGCGGTCGATAAGACAATACCTCCCCAAATAAGTCATATCGTCATGCGCTGCCTTGAAAAGGATCCGTCCCAGCGATATCCCACTGCGGCCGCAGTCTTGTTGGATTTGGACGCACTCGATTCTCCCTTGCGCGCTCGCCCGGATGTCCGCGGCGTACACGGAGTGAAATCGTTGTCGTTGTCGTGGAAAGCCGTGATCGCCGTCTCCGTAGTCATCATCGTCATACTGGTACTGCTACTTCTTCGGCGGTATTTTTCGTGGACATAGAACCGAAGTACACTTAAGATCCTGCGAACATCTCCCCGCGAATTGCAGTCGTTGATTGCAGGAGGCAATGTCCATGAAGGTTGAGCTCGCGCCAGCGAAGCAAGTTCAGCGTGTTTCCTGGCGATTCTCGGTTTTAGTACTCTTCTGTGTACTGTCGGTCGCCAGTGTAAATGGTGGCGCTCAGCAGCCGCAAGCCGGCCGTAATGTCAACATGGTGTCGGGCACGCAGTGGCCGGATGGGGATCCGTTCCTACAACGTCAAAATGAGCCCTCATTAGCGATCTCTACGAGGAACGCGCAACACCTCCTTGCTGGAGCCAACGACTACCGCACTGTCGACCTCCCTTCCGTGCTCAATTCTGCGGAAAATGGCGACGCATGGCTCGGAGTATTCAAGTCCGTCGATGGTGGTAATACCTGGAATAGCACCCTCCTGCCTGGTTATCCGCAGGATACTTCCAAAGACGGGTTAGCATCTCCCTTAAAAGGACTTCAGGCCGGTTCGGATCCGGTTATTCGAGCCGGTGCGGGAGGCCTGTTCTATTACCTTGGTATCGCGTTCAACCGAACTCAGGACGGCAACGCCGTACTGTTTCTCTCACGCTTTGTTGACAACAACAACAAGGAGGCCGGCGATCCGATTGCCTTCGTGGATACGAATCTGATCCACAAAGGAAACAAGAAGCACTTCCTGGATAAGCCATGGCTTGCGGTGGACGTTCCGCGTTCGAACACCAAGGGTTGTTCTATTCGCGTTCCGAAGGCGGATGGCACGTTTTCAACTCAAACGTTTCCAGGCGGTAATGTGTACGCATCTTACACGGATGCCGACCCGGACGATCAAACCGCCACAAAGCTGGTTGTTTCCCGTTCCACGAATTGCGGCGTCACCTGGGAAGGTGCTGTACGGCTTAGCGATCCGCATACGTCAAACTCGGGTTCGGTTATCGCAATCGATCCGAATACGGGAACCGTCTACGTGGCATGGCGTCAGATTGACAGCAAAACTGCCAAGTCTCCGCACGACGCCATCATGATCGCAAAGTCGGTTAACGGCGGAATATCCTTCAGCAAGCCGGTGACGGTCGCGGAGATTGTTCCACTCGATTTCCGAAGTCTTCCGGATCCCTCCATGCCGAACTGGTTGCATTTCCGGACACTGTCCTATCCAACTCTCGCAGTCGACGCCAATCCGGATTCCAGCCGGTCCGGACGTGTCTATGTGGCGTGGTCTGAAATGGGACGCGGGCCGGCTGGAGAGAGCCGCATCGTTGCATCGGTGTCGCAGAATGAAGGAACTTCATTCTCTCCGGCACAAGTCGTGGATTATGCCGGCGGCCAACTGGCTTATCAAACGATGCCTTCCATGACTTTCTCGGGCGGAAAGCTGATGCTTGTTTACTACGATTTTCGCTGGGACCAGCGGCCTGTTCCCCAGGAGCAGACGCGCGACCCTTTGAACCCGTATGCAAACCTCTGGCACACGGTGGACGTGAGAGCAGCACAGGCCGATCCTGCGAATGTACCTGTCTTCATTACTGCTCCGGTGTCGCGGTACTTGTTCATGCGAGATTCCAACGGCAAGCCACGGCAAGTTCAAGCCAATGTTGTGAACTACCCGTTGTTCGCCGGCGGGAAGCTCCCGTTTCTGGGAGACTACATCGATGTAGCGGCGCCAAGCATGATTCAAACCACCACGGGGCAGTGGAAATTCAACACCGAACCGCTGCGCTCGCCGGTATTTCAGTCCGTTTGGACGGATAATCGCGACGTCGTGCCGCCCCCGAAACCGCAAGACTGGACGAAATACGCGCCTGTGGGATCGCCAGGAGCAACACAAAGCAAATTTGATCCGGCCCGGATTGTGGATCCGTGCGTGGCCGGTACGGCCGGGATGAGGAACCAGAACATTTACACCGCGAGAATTACTCAAGGACTGGTAGTCAGCTCTCCCGGAAATGCCAAACCTCTCGGAAAAATTCAGCGCGCGTTCGTCGTTCATGTGGAGAACACAACAAGGCAGGCTCGGTACTACCGGTTGGTAATAATCGACGTACCCGCCGGCACTAAGGCGTCATTCCTTCAGTTCGAGGCGAGGACTTCACTCGACGTCGCTGTCGCCGCACGCTCGAGCATCGCCCGTCCGGTGTTTCTTACTTCGACGAATCCTCGAGCGTCGGTAAAGGTCAATGTCACGGAACTAACGTCAGCAGGCGGGGCGCCCGTGCTGGGGGGCCTTCAAAGCGCAGTCGTTTTGAATCCCGACATCCTGAACCCGGACATTCTGAATCCCGACATCCTCAATCCTGAAGTCGTCAACCCGGATATTTTGAGTCTCGAGGTATCTACTCCGAATATCACCAATGCGACACTGGCCGATTTTGATGGCGACGGCAAGCCGGACACTATCAACCCCGACATACTAAACCCCGATATCCTCAATCCCGATATTCTCAATCCGGACATCCTCAATCCCGACATCCTGAACCCGGATATTCTGAATCCCGACATTCTCAATCCCGATATTCTGAACCCGGACATTTTGAATCCCGATATTTTGAATCCCGATATCCTGAACTCGGATCCGGAAGTGTTGAACGCAGATAGATCGAGGCTGCAGATTAATGATCTATTCTGGAAGATCAAGAACAACGGCAACACGACGTCGGTATTCACATTCAAACTAAAGTTCCCGGCTCGTCCCAAAGGATTCAAATTTCAACTGCTCATTTATCGCGTGTCGTCGACACCGGCGGTCAAGGGATGTACACCCGTCGATCAAGAGCACGAGCAGTTGGTGGCGAATATCATCAATCCGGATATTCTGAACCCGGACATTCTCAATCCAGACATTCTGAACAGCGACGTTCGTAACGCTTCGCTCTATCTGGCTCCCGGGGATACTGCGCGAATTCAGTTGCGCGTGTTTGATTTGGATAAGTTTGACTCGAGTGTGATCCGAATAGGCTCACCAAAGTCCGCGCAAGCTAACCGGATCCTCTCTGCTGAAGCCATCGATGTGGACCTGGGAATCTTTGATGATGTCGAGATTGGCGGACAACAGTTGACCGCATCGCTGGTCAGTAATGCTGTGGACACTGCGGCTGCGCAGGCCGGAATCACGCAGCCGGCGGCGGCAACCACGCGTCTAACAGTGACCTCAACAGTTCTTCCTGCCGGACAGGTCGGCGTTCCATATAGTTTTCAGTTGGTAGCCAGTGGAGGCACTCCACCGTTGTCGTGGACGCTGGCTTCCGGCTCGACGCTGCCGCCGAATCTCGTACTTTCGTCGACTGGATTGCTGAGTGGTGGGCTTACGACCAGCGGATCGTTTGCCTTTACGGTCCTGGTTTTGGACGCCGCGGGGCAGATTGCGATCCAGGAACTGACTCTTGCGGTTGCGCCGCCGCCTGGAACGGGTTCGCTTGTTTTCGTCACCCAGCCTGTGCCCTGCAGCGACTCGGCGAATCCGGAGCCGAACTGCGTTCGTCCGGGCGCGTCGATTTCGCCACCCGTATCCGTCAGGGCACGAAATCCGCAGGGAGCGCCCATACCCAACCTGGCGGTTACCGTCGCCATCGGATCCGGTGGCGGAGTCTTGGCGGGAACGGCGACTGCTCTTACCGATTCCAGCGGAGTAGCCGGATTCGGCGATCTCACGATCAGCCAGCCCGGAATTTATACGTTGGCCGCTACTGCAAGCGGCTTTTCGCTCGCAGCGACGTCGAGCGCATTCAATGTCCTGCCACATGTCAAGATCACAACAACTTCCTTGCCGGATGGAGTGAAGGGCCGACCCTACGACATCACGGTTGCCTCGATCGGCGGTGTCGGCGCCAGGACCTGGACTGTTACGGCTGGTAACCTGCCATCCGGGCTGGTATTCGATCCGAGCAGCGGGCGCATCTTCGGCACTCCCGATGTTTCCGGCACGTCGACGTTCACCGTACGGGTAACCGATTCTGGACTGCCCCAACAAGACGATGTGAAGTCTTTTTCGATTCGAATCGCTGATCCCCTGCTGATCCTGACCGCCGGCTTGCCGGATGGAGTTAAAGGAAAACCATACGATACGACGATCGTTGCAGCCGGTGGCATTGGCGTCCGCACCTGGACGATTACTTCCGGCAACTTCCCCTCGGACCTCGTGCTCAACCCTGCGAGCGGGCGGATTCAAGGAACTCCCAATTCCTCGGGCCTTGCAACTTTTACGGTGAACGTTGCCGACTCCGCTTTTCCCTCGCAGAATAACGCGGTCGTTTTCTCGATTCGAATCGGCGACCCGTTGACCATCATGACGTCGTCCTTGCCGGATGGAGTCAAGGGCAAGCCTTACGACAGTAGTGTTGCTGCAACGGGCGGTATCGGAAGCAAGCACTGGACCATCGTCTCAGAGGGTAGTCTTCCCGCAGACTTGACGCTCGATCCAGGCACCGGGCGAATTACAGGAACTCCGCAATCTTCGGTAACCTCAAACTTCATAGTGCAAGTGGCCGATTCTTCATCACCGCTTCAGAGTGAAAGCCATTCATTCTCGATACGAATCGCGGATCCGCTTGTCATCACTACCGCGGGTCTGCCAGATGGAGTGAAAGGTGTTCATTACGACTACACCGTTGTTGCCACGGGAGGGACGGGAACTAAGACTTGGACCGTCGCGTCCGGCAACCTACCATCCGGTCTTCTACTCAATCCCAGTGACGGACGAGTGTCCGGGACGCCAGTGTCCGCCGGCACATCCAATGTCACATTGCAGGTCGCGGATTCCGCCTCCCCGCCGCAACAGAGCGAGACCCACTCTTTTTCGATTCGTATTAGTGATCCCTTGGTTATTGCCCCATCGCCTTTGCCGGATGGAGTGACAAATAAGCCCTACGATTCGGGTGTTGCTGCGACAGGCGGTTTTGGAACCAGAACCTGGACGATTGTATTCGGCGGCCTTCCTTCCGGTCTTACGCTCGATTTCGTCAATGGGCGAATTACAGGAAGTCCGAACACAGCCGGTACGTCAAACTTCACGTTGGCCGTCACCGACTCGAGTTCACCCCAACAGAACGACACGCGCGCTTTTTCGATCAGGATAGGAGACGCGCTGGCGATTGTGACGTCGACGCTCCCGGACGGGGACCTATCGACGAACTACAATCAACAACTCGTGACGTCCGGCGGAATTGGCACTGTGACGTGGACACTCGAGCCACCCTCGACATTGCCGGCAAACTTGAGCCTCAGCCCTACCGGAGTCATTTCCGGCACGCCAACCAGCACCGGCGACTTCAATTTCACGATGCGCGCAACCGATTCCAGTGTGCCCGCTCAAACACAAACAAGAAGCTTTAGTCTGCACGTCGATATTTTTATCGATGAGTTCAACGGCTCGGCTCTGAAGTCCGCATGGCAAGTCCAGCCGGGACAGGGAAACTATGCCTTTGTGGATGGGAATCTCCGGTACTTCAACCAGGGACCTCAGTCTGGTCCGCAGACTTGGGTGACCCGGAGTCTGACTTTGGCCGCGCCCTTTAACGGCACGGATTGGCAGTTGGATACGAGGGTTAAGTACAACCTGGTCTGGCTGAACGGGGCAGGTAATTCTTCAGGGGCGCAACGGCCGCAGGTGATCGTCAGTTTCGATCCCGTATCTACGTTCGAGAACTGGCTCGATTTTGATCGCGGCATTGATGCTTACTATGGCGCCAACTATCTAAGTGCATTTTACGGCTACTTCGGCACTTATGTCGGTGGCTCTGACAGCTTTGTCAATCCTGCAGATGTCCCGATCGTCAACAACATCGCCGACGGCACTTACTATCTCCGCGTCGTTAGACACGGAGCCAGTATCACGATGAGCTATAGCTACGACGGCATCCATTATGGCTCAGCCCTGTCGACGATTCTCTTATCAGATGCGGCCAATTCCTATAATCAACTCTTGCTGAGCGCAACGACATGGGAAACCGTGGGGTCGTTTGCGGATTTCGATTACATCCGAATCAAAGCGATTCCACCGGTCAGCGCTTCTCAGTACTCCGTCCCGACAGCCGGCGGTGCGCCATCAGTTATTACGAACGGGCCCGACGGCGCGTTGTGGTTTATTGAGCCGACGGCCAACAAGATCGGCCGCATAGCGACGGACGGCACGATCACGGAGTTTGGAATTCCGACGCCCGCAAGCCTGCCCCAGGGCATCACAGCCGGGCCCGACGGTGCGCTGTGGTTTACCGAGGGTAGTGCCAACAAGATCGGTCGGATTACCACGGCTGCGCAAATCACCGAATATGCGATACCGGTGGTCACGCCCGCCAACATCACAACCGGCCCGGACGGGGCCTTGTGGTTCACAGAAGTTTCCGCCAGCAAGATCGGACGGATGACCACTGCCGGCATCCACACGGATTATCCGACGCTCACCCCGAACGCCATCCCTGACTACATTACGGCTGGGTCTGATGGGGCGCTTTGGTTCACAGAGGAAGGTGCGAACAAGATCGGACGAATCACGACTGCGGGTGTGATCACGGAGTACCCGATTAGTGGAACCTGTCCGGACCGCATTACCTCCGGAGTCGACGGAGCGCTGTGGTTTACAGAAGCTTGTTCGTCGAACAAGATCGGAAAAATCACCACAGCGGGACTGGTCACCGAGTACCCAGTGGCCGCTTTCGACATTACAACAGGACCGGATGGCGGGATTTGGATCGCAAGGGGCGGCGAGGTCGGCAGGGTCAACCTGGCGGGCGCCGTCACTGCAGAGTACTCACTATCGGCTTCTGGTGTCAGCGCCAGTTACATTGTCGCGGGTCCCGACGGGGCGATCTGGTTCACCAGTAACAATAGTATCGGGCGGTTCGTCGTGCCGTCTGCAGAGCCGCTGGCCATTGTTACGTCGACGCTTCCGGATGGCGTGAAGGGCCTGCCGTACGACTTCACGGTCGGTGCGACAGGAGGAGTCGGCTCGAGAGTCTGGTCGATTACCTCGGGCGGCCTTCCTTCGGGTTTGGTGCTCAACTCGAGCAACGGGCGAATTTCGGGAACACCGAACTCGTCGGGAACATCAAACATTACGGTCAAAGTCGCCGACGCCGTCTCTCCTAACCAAAGTAGCTCGCAATCCCTTTCGATTCGTGTCGCCGATCCATTGGTGATTACCACAACAGTGTTGCCTGATGCCGTCAAGGGGAAACCTTACGACTATACTGTTGCCGCCACAGGTGGCATTGGAACGAAGACCTGGACGGTTGCGCCTGGAAACCTCCCGTCCGGCCTGGTGATCAATTCGGGCAACGGAGAGATTACGGGCATCCCGGATTCGGCCGGGACGTCGAACTTCACCTTGAAAGTAACGGACTCGGCATTCCTACCACAGAGCGCGGCCCGCTCTTTCGCAATTCGTGTCGCGGAGCCTTTGATCATTGTGACGTCCTCGCTGCCGGATGGCGATCCGGCAAACGGCTACAACCAGCAACTGGTCTTCTCGGGAGGTATCGGTGCAGTCACGTGGTCGCTCAATACGGGCTCCGTGTTACCTCCTAACCTGAGCGTCAGTCCGGACGGCAAGATCTCCGGTACGCCGACGTCCAGCGGTGATTTCAACTTCACCATACGTGCAACGGATTCCAGCCTGCCGGCACAATCGGTCCTGAGAGATTTTGCGCTCCACATTGGAGGTGCCTCAGCCTCAGCCTGGCAATCCGTCCTGCCGGTCTTCGGAGGATCGATCTCTAAGTCAACGAGCAATCGAAACGGTGACGTCTACATCATCACCGGCGGCGGTCTCTACAAATCAACCGATAACGCGCAGCACTGGTTTTCGGCCGCCGGAGACTTGCCGCCCGTTTCAATGCAGTCAATCACTACGGACGCGGTGAATGCGGTCTATCTTGGAACGGATTCAACCATCTATAAATCGACGGATGGAGGCCAGCATTGGGTCAACCTTGGTTTGCCGGCGGGAACCAACATCGTCGAAATCGCGACGGCACCCAGTAACGCTAACTACGTTTATGCCGCGACCAGTGGCAAGTTCGTCTATCGTTCCACCAATGCCGGCGCAACATGGAGCCAGTCATCGAGCGGGTTATCCGGTGGGTGGAGTGGACCGTCCGTAATCACTACTGTCGCAGTCGATCCTACAAACCCGCTGCGCGCTTACACAGCCACATGGCGGGGACAGATTTTCCGGACCGATGACGGAGGCGATACATGGAACGTCATGGGTGGCGGTGCGAATTACTGGATCGCGCAGATTGCGGTTTCCCGGTCCAGCGGAAATGTGCTGTTCGCCGTAAATGATGCCGTGTACACCCCTTTCAACAATATCCTCAAGAGCACCGATTCCGGCAGCACCTGGGTCAATGCCGGTCAACCGGCGGGCCAGCAGGACTATGGATATGTCGCAATCCATCCGACGGACCCGGCCGTTGCCTACGCTGCCACCAATAGTGGTCTCTACAAGACGACCGGCGGCACGGCATGGACGCGGATTTTCGCACCTCCATCCGGTCCGATGGATATCGCCACTGTAGTCATTAGTGGATCGGATCCGAACTATATGTACGCCGGATCGAGCTTCTCGGGGCTGTACGTTTCACCGGACCGCGGAGTCGACTGGCAGCAAAGCAATAACGGAATCGCGGCGGCGCGCATTTCGGATATCGCGATTTCACCGAGCAATCCCTCGATTGCGTACGCCGGAGCTGAAACCGTGGGTCTGGTCAAATCGACAAACGGGGGAGCTACCTGGTCCACGGTTGGTACGTCGCAAAATTTCCAGAATGTGAGCTTGGGCGCGGTCGCGATCAGCCCATCCAATTCGAATCAGGTGTTGGTTAGTAGCACGGCGATCATGAAAACCATCGATGGCGGCAACACCTTCGCGCCGACGACTTCTTTTGCAACAGGAAGGATCAAGTTCAATCCGCTGAACTCCTCGAACGTGAGCGCATCGATCGGGGATTGGCAGGGAGGTTTTCTTTTCTCGGGCGACGGCGGGACGTCGTGGCAAGTTCCTCAATTCATCTACACGTACCCGTCGAATTACACGTTCCATCCCACTTTCTCCAATATCGTTTTTACGGTGACCAACACCTACACCGGCCAGTCGTCCGATACGGTTAACGTCATGTGGTCGAACTCCGGAGGCAACGGAGGGTGGACTCAAGGCCTCGAATTTGGACGCGGCTGGGTGAACGACCTGGTTCTGGATCAGAGCGATCCCACGACGCTGTATGCGGTGGCTGGATTGGTCTCGGAAAACACCAAAGGAGTTTATAAATTCCACCTCACTTACAGCGATAATTCGGTTACCTCCGTCACCCGCGTGCCCGGCACGTTTAATGTTGGCCTCGGAACGGCAACCCCCAGGCGGATCGTCTATGGCGCGAATCATTCGATATTCCTCACTACGGATAACGGTGTATTCCGCTCCGCCGATCAAGGGGAGTCCTGGACTTCAATCAGTTCCGGCCTGAGCTATTTGTCTACGGAGGCAATGGCGCTTTCGCCGGACGGTTCGTACCTCCTCGTAGGAACAAACGGCGGCATTTGGAAGTATGCGATTCCGCCATCAACCCTCGCCCTGTACGAAGATTTCTCAGGACCGGACATCAATTCTTTGCGGTGGTCGCCGTCCATCACCACGACCGATAACGGCTTTGTTCGAGCAATCCAGAACGGCGAACTCGTTCTTCTGACGCCGGATCAACCTTCCCTCTCATCATGAAACTGCAACACGATCTTCTGGCAGACTCTGCCGTCTTCTCCGCGCTTGTTGAAGTCGAAATGACCGACATGGACCGCAGCCGGAAAGGCAGTTGGAAATCCGAAACCCGGCTCTCGATGCTCGCGCACGAGATCACCCGCTACATGCCCGAACTGGCCGGACTGCTGGCCGAGGGCGGCAGGCAGAAGCTGCTGGCCGCCGCCTGATCCCCCCTGCTCACGCATGCGTGTCCGGTATGAATGGTCCCAGATGCGG
>CAZPBY010000050.1:8018-54598 GCA_964584785.1 uncultured Solibacteraceae bacterium | reverse complement strand
ACACCTGGAAGCCCGAACCCATGATCCGGTTCGAGAATCAATACCTGGCGAATCCGCACGCGAAAGACTACGACGCGATCGTGACCCTACGGATCGACGAGCGAGAATCCGTTTTCAATCTGGAGTATGAACGGACAGCAAAGCGGTATCGCGACTACGCCGATATCCGCGACTTGCTGGAGCAGGTTCCAAACCTCGACCCAGTTCTGTACGTCGTTCCCGACCTCGAGTTGTTGCGCGTCCTTCGTCACGCGTTTCACCGGACAAGCGCACCAGTTCATATCTGTCTCGCCGGAGACTTCACCGATTCTTTCATGGACATGAGAGTGACCGACGCCAGTTCCGGAGTTATCCGATCCGTTGCGGCTATTCTTTGACTCAACCGCTCCTCGCCATTGACGTTGTCGACGGCTTGAAAACGGTTCGTGTCGAAGAACTTCGTTCCTGACTACCCCAAACGCTTCACCTGCAAACAAATCTGTTCCGCGAGTCAAAGCAAAACCGATGTTTCGTACCGATCAGGAATCCGAAAACAAAAGTGTGTCGAAAGGAGTGTGCATATGAATCGAGAAATACTGGAGAGACCGTTTGCGTCCGATCAGATCAAGCAAAGGCATGGCACGAATGGAGACGTGCTCGATTACATCGAAGGCTGCGCCGTGATTCAGCGGCTCAACGAATGCTTCGATGCGGAGTGGATCTTCGAGATTCAGGAACACCAGGTTTACGACGATGAAGTCGTGGTGCTCGGCAAGCTGACCGCGCAGGGAGTTGCGAAGAGTCAGTTTGGAAAGTCGCGAATCACGAGAGCGAGGAAGGACAACGCGGTGATCTCGCTTGGAGACGATCTGAAAGCCGCCGCCACGGACTGCTTGAAGAAGTGCGCCACGCTGTTCGGCGTTGGATTACATCTGTACTTCGATGTTCCTGAGATTGGCGGCGTCGGACACGGTCACGCCAATGGAAATGGCAACAGCCATGCCGGCAACGGACAGTCCGTCGCCAAAGTTCCTGAAGGGAACGGCGAGCCCGCGGGGCGTCTGACAGCGAAGCAGCTCTCGGCGATCTTCGCGTTGGCTAGAGCGCGGGGATGGTCGAACAAGCAGGCTCGTGAATTCTCGCAGGAAATGTTTGCAAAGCTTCCGGACTTCCTGAACAAGACCGAGGCCTCGGCGGTGATCCAGCATCTGCAAGGAAGACACGATGATTGAAGAGCAATCTCGATGCGCAGTTGGGCTTCCATGCCTCTGCGCTCGAAAGTCGCCTCTGCGGGTATCCGCAAATCTCGCCGTTGAGGAACTTGTGTGGGTTCGTGCTGTCCTGCTCGACGCGATGTCGTCGTCGCTGTGAGTGTGATGGAGTGGGTTGCAAATCCAGATTCGTGCCGCAGGTCTCTGTCGTGTCTGTCGTGGACCTAACCTGTCCATTGCGCTGTGTAAACGTACACTGCCAGAATTTCGCTACAAATAATCCGGATCTGATTTCTGAAAGGACTATTTATGTATTCGAACGAGCAGTTATCGCGCACTTATGATCGCACCAGCGGCTACTGCCATATCTGCCGCAAGAAACTCTCATTCACAAATTACGGCCGTGTTGGCGCCCGCGGTGCATGGGAGGTCGAGCACTCCGTTGCGCGCGCCCAGGGGGGATCAGGCCACGGCAACAATCTCTATGCGGCCTGCATATGCTGCAACCGAAGTAAATGTGCGGGCACCACGCGCAGTGCCCGCGCAGCGAACGGGCGAACAGCCGCGCCGCTTTCCCGCACAAGACGCGCTGCGAAACGCCGGGAAAATACTGCCGTCGGTGCCGGAGCAGGCGCGCTGATAGGAACGGCATTGGGGCCGGGCGGCTGGATTATCGGCGGCATAGTGGGCGCGATGATCGGCGATTCCGCGAAGATCGACTAAACACTGCTGCGCCGCTTCCCCGACTGCCCACATTCAGGGAAAGAGGCGCAACGGCTGGCCGGACCTATGAAATATATTGCGAACGAGTATGAGGATCACAATCTCTACTACTCGCTGGCGGATCAATCACAACACGCGCTTCACCATGTTACTCAGAGCCGGATAATGGCGGATCAATGCCTCTTCGCGCTCTTCGGGACGCATGTTGTCATCGCCGGGAGCCACTTGTTCGAATCCTCTATGCCCAGCCGCGTGCCGGAATAGTGGGACGGAGCCATCGATGTCAGCCGACCCCCTCGAAACGTATCTCAAACAACTACGCGGACGACTCAGATGTGAAGAGCAATTTTTCATTGCGCGGCAGTTTCGCCTTGAGTCAGCGTTAGGCAAAGTTGAAGCCGACGAGATTTCCTATCTCGGCATTATTAGAGAACATCAACCCTATCTCGATCAGGTCCTGACACATCCGTTCGTGGCGGTCATCGGCGATCCAGGCTCGGGAAAGTCGATGGTGGTATCGGAGATAGCATGCAGATTGACGGGCGGCCAGGGAGACCATGTTCCGATTCTTGGGTACCTTCGTGGCTACAGAGGTAGTTTGGCCGACCTACTCAAGGATGTGCCCGATTTCATTCGAAATCCTCAAGACCTCAAGCGCTTCTATCTGTTTGATGGCTTCGACGAGATTCCCCCGGACTACTTACCAGCCTTTGCGAACGAAGTTGCCGAACTCTTGGGGAATGAGCCGGCATCACAGATATTAATTACGTCCCGACAAGCATTCTTCGTCGAGCATGGCGGTTCATTGCCGTCGAAGTTTCGTGTATTCCGATTGCTCGATTTCCAAGAGCAAGACATACGGCGATACGCAACGCTCTCGGGACTCCAACCAAACGAGTTTTGGGACGCTCTTCAAGACGCTCGTTGTGCCAATGAGGCGAGAAATCCATTGGCGGCAAAGGCTCTTGTTGAACGCTTTCGCAGTTCTAAACGCCTAAGTGGGCTTGTGACGGACAACGTCAACTATCTCGTTGACGAGTTCATTAGGAGCAGGCCTGCGATCCACGCACTCAGACAGCGTCGGGCATTAAGGATGCTGGCGATAACGATGGAGACCTATTCGCGCAATGAGCTGACGCGCCATGAAGCCAAGAAGGTCTTGATGATATCGATGGGCGTGTCCGAGTCGGAGGCGGAAAGGTTTGTCGATGAACTATTGCAGTCTATTCTCGTGCAGACCAGCGGCGGCATTGCGTTCCAACTTCCGTCCTATGGTGAATATCTGGCGGCTGAAGAGCTTTACGACAAAGGTATGGATCGCGTTCGCGAACTCGCGTTCTTGCCCAATGGGGCACCAAACGATTCCTGGCGAAACACTATTCGGTTATTGATCGAGATAAACCCGGAGGTCAGAAGGTATTTCGCCGAAATCCACCCGGAATGGCTCCTTGGGATTTCGGCGTCCGTTCTGACTGACCGAGAGAAGGACGCGCTTCTCTTCAGACTTCTTGACGAAATTGAGAGTGAAGGGCGATTCGTCGTCAACCACGCCACTATTCATGCAGCGAAGCTTGCGGAGTTCGTGACCGATGAGGGCGCCGTTCGGCTTCGAGGTGGGCTCAGCAATGCTAAGACAAATGTTCGAGGGAACGCCATAGTTCTGCTAGGGCTGCGAAAAGACCCCAGTGTCATACCGGTCGCTTTGGCGATAGCGACTGATTCCCAGAGAACGGATTCCTTACGGATGTGTGCATTCTTGGCCTTGGGCTCCTGCGGGGCTAGTTCCGTCGTGGATCAACTCTTGTCAGCCCTTACTCCCACAGACCCATTACGCGAGCATCTGATCGATTGCATGGGATCGGTAATGAGTGCTGATCAGATACCACGAGTCCTCCCCTTGGTGTTGAGTGCGGAAAACATAGAGAGCGGCACGTTCTATCGCATGCGGGAGTTGCGTACGCGGGACGGCCTTTTGTTTTCCCTGCAATGCTTATTAGAACATCCCGATTTGCTGATGAACCTGCGCACGAAGTCCTACATCGAACCGGTGATTGAAGAGTTATCAGAGTTCATGGATGCCGCCCTTCTGGAAGTATGTGCAAGGTTGATTGTTGCTGTTGAGGAAGCACGAATCTGGGCGCGGCATGGCGGAATAACAAAAACATTTGTCCAACAACTGACTGCCTCAGGGCAGCAGGGGCAAGTGGCGATTTTAGTCTTTCGAGCGATGATCGAGCGCGGTCTCAGGCCATTCCATACCGCAGATATCTGCGCAAACCTGATCGATCCTGACGCGTTGCAATGGCTCCAGGCGCATCGACCGACGGAGATTATCGATTCTGTTTTCGGGTGGATTCGTGACGAGGGTTCGCGAAACGCCCTCGCCTCATTATTGACGCGGCCTATTCAAGCACCCGACCCCGAAATTGAACGCTGGAATCGGGAAGAGGCCGATAGGCAACGGCAATTTGCGGAGGAAAAGGCGAGAGCCACGGCTGATGTGCACAACGCTCAATCGATTGATTCCGTTCTGAAGGGCTTTGCTGCCCTAGGTAAGGACAATTGGCCGGAGTTGGAGGGCAGACGGTTGACATGGCTTGCGAACGCTTTCGCGGAACTGCTTCAGCGATTGGACCTCGCTACATCCATTGCACAGATTGATGAGCATTCCTGGAGTCGCCCTCCGGTTATCGACCTCGTGATGATGCTCGTTGAGTTCTATGATCTAGCCCTCGACGACGACGTTCCGGTTGTATACACAATAAGAGCCTTTTCCGGATCAGCGGCATCGAAGTATTACGAGCGGCATGGGTTTTCTGATCGTGCCAGGAATGTTTTCGAGAGTCTTCTCGGCGACGCAACGATGACAAATCGTCTTCGGGCCAACCTGTATTCTTTTTTGAACCAGACAGATTGCCGATCTAAGGGCACCGCTGATTTTCTACAGGATTTGGTTAGCCGCCGCAACTTGGAACAATGGCTCCGCGAGGGCGCGTTGCAAATGCTACTCGATCGTTTTGGTGAGATCGATTTGGTCAATGCGATATATCGAAACAGTAGTGACCCATTATCGGAAAAAGCTTTTGAACTGCTCGTCGCGCATCAGCACCGACCGACAGTCGAACGGGAGTTGCAACGGCTCATTGACAATCCACAATTGTTAATCGACGCCGAAAAGCCTTGGCCGACAGAAACGGACCTCAAGTGGATAGGCGTTATTCGACTCGGCGATGTCTGGCGCAAGTTGGTCAAATTACGTGAGCTGACACTCCGAAATAACCTGCCGAATCTAGCGGGCCTCTTGTCTGAGACTTTGGCTAAAGCCGATATTCGACAGGTGGGTTCCGTAGTCAGACAGCAGTTGGCTGACGCTCCAGAATCTTGGCGCGTGCATCTCATGAACCGAGCGGATGAGTACGATCGCGAGGCTCGACTACAGGAGGCGAGGGCCACACCATTCGACGTTGTTATTGCCAAGCTCAAGGGCACAACATCGATGATTTCTCTCAAGGTATGGGTTGAAGGGAAGACAGATCGGCCCGTGTATAAAACGTTTTTGGCGAAACGCGGACTGAGCATACCTGTGATCTTTGATTCCTTCGGGGGATGGGGAAATCTCGTAACGAAGGAGCCGGAGCGGCTCCGGGACGGTTGCCGTGCAGTAATAGTCATCGCCGATGGCGATGTCACACGTCAACTGCGGAAGCGCAAGAGACCGCTTACGGCGCAAGCCAAAAAAATAGGTGGTGACCTCGCGAGAATTGGTATTCCACTACACGCGCTGATGCGCGCTTCGATTGAGAGCTATTTCGTACGAGAGGCATGTGAACGGGTGCTCCGGCGTGATCTTCAGCACTACTTCCCCATTCCGCACGACGTCCGATGCACTGAGCACTTCGTGGAGATTCCTAGTCGATATCGAATCGTTAGAAACATCAGACAGCTAGTCATGAGAATTTTCGGTCGGAAGAATCCATGCTTTTTCGACAAGGAACTCAACGGACAGATCGCAGAAGGCATGAGCGAAGCGGACGTTCGAGGGACTGATCTTGAGGCGATTCTTGGCGAGATTGAGTCTACCGCCAAGCGAATCTCGGCATAGATTGCTGTTAAGTGCCAGTCAGATCTTGCAGGAATTCAGATCCTGGCGTGGTTGCGGTGACGAGCAGGTAATCACGGGCGCGAGTGCAAGCGACGTAGAGGAGGTGGCGTTCGGTGTTGTAGACCTCCTCCAACTCGGAGTCGTCACCGACACTTTCGACGCGTTCCTGCGATGGGATGATCTCATCGTCGCAGGCCATGGCTACCACCGCACGAAACTCAAGTCCTTTGGCGAGATGCATCGTCGCGATGGAGACGTGACCGCTTAGAGTTTCAACTGTTGTGTCGAGAACTGTAAACGGAACTCCCGCCGCGTTCACGGCCGACCTCGCCCTATCCAGTTCCGCCTCCGAACGCACGAAAACAGCGAACTCGTGAGGCAAGAGACCATCGGAGGCGAATCCGGCGATCCATTGCCCAACGACTTCGATTTCTTCCTGGGCACTTTTGCAGATGCTTACGATCGGCAAAGGACCGTTGAAGACGGAGATCGTGCCCTTCCTCTCATCGGAGTTGCCATCCACATCAGTCAACTCGGGACCCAGCAGGCGGTCCGCCTGTATTCGAATCTGGTGTGACGTTCGGTAGTTGACCCGTAGTGTTCGAGACCGGCCGCGTACATCGACGCCGAGTGCCTTCCACGAAAAGGGCTGCTGGAAGATGCGTTGCCCAAGGTCGCCCGCGAAGAATAGTCCGTTGGGACGGCCGCCGGCGAGGGCTGCGAAGAATCGGAGATGGGGAATCCCCAAGTCCTGCGCCTCATCGACCACTACGAATTCAAACGGCGGATTCGTGTTTCCTGAAACGATTCCGGTCAGCAGTTTGAAAAACTGAGGGTAGGTTACAAGGTTTTTGGAAACAAGCTTCTTTCGAACGCTCTCAAAGATCGACCACAAAACGGCGCGTTGCTCTTCAGGCAATCGAATCTTCCTGCCCAGTCGCCGCACATCGCGGTAGGCATCCCACGACTCCAATTGCCAGGCATCGGCGACCTCATGCCACTCATTGAAAATGAAACGCTGGCTGAACTTATGGCTGCCAACCTCAGCAGAGGCTTCGGAGAGAAAGTCGCGCAGTCGTTGGGACGAAACGATCTTCGGATGCGCGGGGTGAGATCCGAAGATTCGCTTCGCGATTCCGTCAAAGGACCAAACGTCGATTCGCTCACCCAGACGCGGTTGATTGTGAATCAGGCGCCGGAGTTTTGTGCGAAGGGCATTGGCGAGGGGTTCCGAGAACGTCGTCAGCAGAATACGGGCGTCGGGGTGTTTGCGAGCAAGGAACACAGCGCGATGCAGCGCAACGACGGTCTTGCCCGTCCCCGCCGATCCGGATACACGAGCGGGACCGCTGTAGTCGCGCTCCACAATGTCGCGCTGAGCCGGATGAAGAAAGACAGTCCAACGTTCCCAAGGGTATTCGAGCGCGCGTTCCAGTTCCTCAACATTGTGCATGACACGGAAACGTCGTTCCGCGTCAGGATGGGTGAACGGATCAGTTCCCACTGTTACAGGCTGCGCAATTTCTGGAGTGCCCCCGACGGCAATCTCCAGCAGTGCTTCGGCCGCTTCTGAGGGAAGGTGATCGGTTAGTGAAAGAAGAGTATCTTCCGTCGCGCGGCGAACATCGGGAAGCCATTCCACCGGGACACCGTAGCCAAGCAGTTGATCATCGGTTAGGGATTTGAAGAGCAGCGCTTTGATGGCCTTGAGGTCGACACTATATTGGACGTGCGGTTTCTCGTCTCCCTCCTCCACATAGCGGGGAACGATAATCTCCCGGATCGTCTCTCGAATCTCAACCAACTGCGCGGCACCGGTCTTGGGATGTGTTTCCAGTTTTCGCCGTTCCGCCCACTGGTAGGCCTTGTCGTGATGATCCACGTAGCAGAGCAAGAGGCTCTCCCCTGACCGGTGAACAATCAATCGGATGTCCTTGTTGACGCGCACCGAGAGGAAGTTAGGATCTTTCGGCTTATCGAGCTTGTGGAATTGCAGGCCTGGCTGCGAAGGGTTGACCTGAATATCGAAAGCCGTCGTCTTGACAGCCTTCTGTTCCTCGCCGGTCAAGCGAGCCAGACTGTCCGTGAAGGTTTCTGCAATTCTGAACTGCATGCCTACGGGTTCGATTGAGGTCGGAGTTCCATTTCGATCAGCTCAAGGCCTCGACTGTCGGTTCGTGCCTCGACGACATAGTCGCGTTGAGTTTGCAAGCGATCGGTGCAACCGTCGTCATCGGAACTGTTCTCTCCTGATTGGAATGTTCTGACCTCGCAGTATTGATTAGCCGCGCTATTTTGCCACAACGCCCCGAATGTTTGAAGCAACGCGGCAAAGTACGAAGTACCCATTTCAGAACTGAGTTTTCCAGGTCTGCTACAATCCAGCCCCTATTCCTTAATTCACCCGAACGGAGTGCTCACGCAATGCCGACAAGAGGTCCGACTCCCGCAAGTAAGACTGGAAAGTCCAACGCCAATCCGAAGCATAGTCGCTGCTATACGCTGTACCTTTATAAGACGAATGGGGGACGAACGGAGATTCGATTGTTCGAAAACAAGCAGGATGCAGCGGGTGGAAAGTGGACTAGAGTTGGAAGAGCTACAATCCTGAAGAGTGCTGAAGGCGCTGCAAAAACAATCCAGCGCATCCTTCAAGAGTGGGACTTGGAAACAAGCTGATGTCGCCAATCCCGATGAGGACGGAGGCCCTTGTGGCGATTCTATCTCTGTCGAGCATTGCACTAAGCGAGTGCTCCCCAATCCGCAGTAGCGCTTGCCGAAACCGGTGCCGCGTGAAAGGCTCGCTTGACCGATTCGATCTCCTTATCGATGTCGGCTTGATCGACTTGCGCTTCGATGATGACAGGAATCTCTGACCTAATGAGCCTCGCGATACCGGCTGTCGCAGAGATTGCGGTCTGGCTCAACCCGTGATGATGGCCAGTGCCATCGATCTCGCTGATGTGGATCTGGCGGAGCCGTCTTGCAAAGCGCTTCAGCATGAACCAGGCTTCACCCATGGTCGAATCGACTTGCCGGGCGTGAGCTACATCGAGGCAGAAAGTCGCCTCCGGAAACTCTATGAAGAAGTGCTCCAATTCTTGAACGGTTCTGCCCGTGGATTTTCTCTTGTCCATATTCTCGATGCACAAGAGTGAGCCGAATGACCTCCAGCTTTGCACGTTTTCAATGACGTCCGGATGGAGGACAACGGGAATTTTCCGCTCGATACAAGGACGGAGCAGGCCGACGACCTGGCGTTCTGTGAGTTGCCGGAATTTGCTCGGAAGATGGACGGACACGTATGCGAAACCGCTCAGATTGAGTGTCAGCAGCGCCGCCATCAATGGCTCCACTTCGTGGTCCCGCAGTGCGGACAGCTCCACAGCCCGCGTTCTCTTGCCTTGAAGCATTGACAAGGCCGACCTGAAGTCGCCCAAAGCCAGCGCGCCCGTTGAAAACCCTATGTACTTCATTTCAAAACACTCCATAAATCTCGGTTGCTCTGCGCAGCTTCCTGTTCGTGTCAAAGAACAGGGCCGTTAATCCTTCCTGAAAGTCTTGTGCATTCCTTTTGCCACGGATAAATGTGGCGTCCTTCAAGGCGTCCGAGTGTTTGAACTTCTCTAATGCTTCACGGGAGGATTTTGTGTCGAGAATCTTCAGGAAGTCTTCATACGCCCCAAACGAAAGTCTAGCAGCGTCAAACGCCTTGTGTTCCAGGAACGCAGACGCCAGCGTCTCCAACGGAGACCGTTGCGAAAACTTTGCAAGAAACTGAGTCATTTCGTGGCTCACCGCATCGCGGTCGTTCGCCTTCCTGGCTCTTTTGAGATTCGGCGAGGGATGCAATTCACAGCTTAGACAGGCCCACAGGCCCGCGACGAAAATCAGCTTTCTGGACAAGCGCAGTTTGATATTGCGAAGCGCCCACTTCTGTACACGATCTCGCCTCTTCTGCGCGGAATCGACCGCCATCGTCCGCCAATACCGGACGTAGTCGTTAAGAAGAAATCGTGGGACAAGAAACTTGGACGGCTGGTGGTAGAGAAGATCTTCACCGATATACCGGTCAAGCAACGCCTTCAAGACGCGGCTGCGAACCATATCGTCGCTGCCAAGACTGCGCGACTCCAGCATAAGCAGAATTCTGCGAGTGGTGTTTGTGTTCGTGTCATCGTCTCCGCCAATGAAGTGAACGATGTTGTCGCTGAACGTCAGCCCGCCGAACACTCCCGTTGGGCCGGGTTTCTTGCCACCTTCCTCGAAGATGTTGCTGATTCCCGAAACGACTTCGGCGTGGTGAACGTCCACTTGACCGTCGACAAGCAAGGTCCAATCACGATCGCTGCCTTGCGTCCATTCTCCTCGTGCGAGAGAGCCAAATACGACGATTGCCGTATCCGGTGGCGTTAGCTTTGTTTCCGCTGCCGATATCCGACGAACGAGTTTGTCGCGTTCGGCTGCAGCACCCTGAGCGGCCTTTGCGATAGTCGGCCATTTGGCACGGCACGCCTTTGCAAGTTCGGCAACAGCGGGGGAACGGATTGGATCAAGATCGGTCATATTCGGAGAGGCAACACATCATTCTCAATTCCGGAAAGGTCGTTTTGGGTCCCCCGCGTTTTACATCTGTGGAACAGGCCACATTCGAACCGCGCGGTCGGCCAACGCTGCTGATCTCTTTTCGACTTGCGCGAAGCGGAACTCTTTGTAGTCCTTAGGCAAAGAGTTCGTGATCTTTATCGCGGACTTCAAATACGCGTCCTTCTTCCGCTTATAAGGGTTGTTCGAAGCTCCGATGTTTAGTGGGCCCGCAAAAAGAGTGAGATTGCCTATTCGCGAAACAAACCTTTTGTGTTTTTCTTCGGCATTAGTCCCCAAGTACTCCGGCCAATCGCCGAACTCGTCTTTCGCTTTCTTCGTCTTAATTTTTTGGGGAATGATGTGTTCCACATGGACAAGGTCTGCATCCCCAACGAGCAATTCGAGGTGTGCTCCGTGTAGGTCCTGTTCAAACTGCTCCAGGCAATAGCGTGCGCGGTCCATAAGCGTCGGAATGAAGTCCGCTTCGGCAAAGGCCTCGCGAAACTGTTCATCGGGTGGACTCCATTTTCTATAGACCTGTTCGACCTCAGGTAGGGGGTCTGTACAGTCCAGACCACTCAACTGCGCAAACAATCGGTCGGTTTCATTCGTACGCTCCCGGCAAACGTGGCGGCGCAGTAAGAAAGCCTCCGTCAGCTTGAGAACCTTTACGAAGTCTTCATCATTGCAGCCTCCCACGCGCAGGGCCGTCAGGAAGCCATGGCTCGGAAGTGACTTGATTAATCGAAGATTTCGCAGGTGGCGGTCAATCTCCGGTTTGCCGGATCGCCCTAGAACAATCTGTCCATAATATTTTGCGCTGGATACAAGATGATCTAGAAACTGCCCGAAGGAGACACGGCTACTCTCTTCGGAGGAACCCATTTGAGGTTCTTCGCCGTTCTCATGCCCTTCGTCATCGCCCTCATCATCAGGAGATTCCTCATCCTCATACCAATGACGGTCGGGGAGTTGTTTTGCCTCAAGCACTTCACTCATGAACACAGACTTGAAGGTCGAGATCACGTAAGACTTTGTGATTCTGGTTTTCAGGTGCGCGGACAGGAAGTGCCGAAAGAAAGAGTCTGAATTCGTGCCGTCAAGATGCCGGATGAGTTCGGCCCAACGGTTTCGTGCGAGTTCCAGTTGCGGTGGGTTGAATCGAGCCGCGTTACCCAAAATGAAGTTCTTGATGATATCCGTTGGGCTAAGCCGGAGACCGCGGTTGTTGATCGTCTCGAAAAGCTTGAAGGCATCCTTCGCAGCGCCGACATCCAGACGAATGATGATCGCCTGGTTCTTTAGCCGGTAGAGGAATTTACCGAGGTCTGCGAGCGTCTGGGTGTCGGCCCACCTTCGGAACTCCGCAAACGCGAAGGCGAGGCTTGGATTCGCAGGCTTGTCGATCGTCTTGCCCGCCGCCAGGGCTTCGAACTCTTGGGCGTCGAGAGAATCGAGAGCAATCTTTCTTACAGGAGCCGATCCGAGGGCTTTCGCCTGAAGCAACCGCTCAATGTCCTGAGCTTCCGTTTGCTCTCCGTCGCGTTTCAAGCGGTCGAGAATACATTGCAGCAGGATGGAAATCGTCGTGAGGCGTTGTTGGCCATCCACCAGTTCCAGTTTGTTAATACCGGCCATGTGGTGGCCTGTCAGGCACACAATGCTGCCGAGCAGATGAGTGTCTGCGTCCTCAAGAAGTGTCAGATCGTCAACCAACTCCCATAGTTGTTTCTCATGCCAGGAGTAGCGCCGCTGATACGGCGGAACGACATATTGTTCGTTCGTCGAGCTCAATAGCTGGGTGATCGTGAGCGATGTAGGCGTAATGATCATTGGCTAGTCGACCCTGAAGACCTTCATGACCTCGTCGCCAAGGTGGTTGATCACCTTGACGGCAATGCGGCCGGATTGTGGTTTCGGAAATGGCCGTGACGTGTCGCTGTGAAGCGTGGCCCAGGCTTCTTCGTCGATTTCCGCTTTGAGCGTGGTTTTTAGGGCGCTGTAGGGATCGTTGGCTCCTAGAAAGTAAGCGTGGCGGACGAAGAAGCTTTCCTCGTTGTAGTCGTTGTCGATGAACCAGCAGGCGATACCGTCGGCACTGTCGCTGCGGACTTCGCCGGTAGTGGGATCGAACACGTCCACGCCGAAGACCTTCACCTGAATCTCGCCAGTTTGGGCTGGGATAATCTGGATGTCCGGTTCTCCAAAGATGACGAACAGGTTCCCCTTGCCGGTGTTCTTCAGTTCGTCGGACATGTGGAGGTCGGCGTTCATGCGCGCCTTGAGGACGGGAACGCGCCCGAGCTTGCTGAAGTCTGCGGAGTGCGCGTCGTAGCTGAAGGCGCACGCGATCAGAACGTCGAAGCCGGCGTCGCCTGCTTCGCGGGCGGCCGCGACAAGGTCCGGCCGGCTCACCGTGCCGAACTCGGGGCCGATGAAGATCGCCGCGCGCTTCTCCGCGCCGGTTTCCGTGTTGCCTTCGCGATAGCGCCCCTCCGCTGAGACGTAATGGCCCGGCCACGGCGACAACGACCCGTGAATGAAATCGATCTTGTCTTCCTTGTGCGCCTGTTGAACGCCGGCGGTCTTCAGGTTCTCCAGCACCATCTGCGAGAAGGTCTGGCTCTCTCCATCAGCAGCTTGCGCCAGCGGATCGATCAGATCGTCGTTCTCGTCTACTCCAAGAACGCGATGCGGCGACAGGCTTTCGACTGTAAACGGCCCGGCCACGCGCACCTTCTTGCTGTCGACATAAGGCTTGTCGTAAAGGAACTCAAACTCCGCCTTTGCCGCAATCGACGCGTCAATCTCCTTTTGGCGCGCGACTCGGGCTTCCAACCATTGTGTGTGTAGCTTCTTCGCTGCAGCAGGCCAAGCGGCTCCGACTTCGCGTGGGATGTCCCACTCCTGCCAAGTTTTGTCGAGCACTGCATTCAGCGATTCCCGTAGCGGTTCGAGCGTCTTCTGCCAGCGTTCCCAGATGACGTCGATCTCTGCATTGTTCGCGATGGACTTCAGCGTTACGTGGGGCACGCGCTCGTAGACAAAGCCATGCCGAATGTTGTTGTGGGTAAGCTGCGACGATGGGACGGTGCGCGAAACTTCGCCTTCTTTCACCTGGCCGTCACGAGAATCAGATAGGAAGTAGTATGGATAGCGTGCTCCCATAATGCGTGCGCGGGCGAGCGCCAGTGCGACGCGGGATGAATCCATTGTGATCCATCGCCGTCCCCATTCTTCGGCGACAAAGGCCGTGGTTCCTGCTCCACAGGTAGGGTCCAACACAAGGTCCCCAGGATCAGTCGCCATCAATATGCACCGTTCAACGACGGAACTTGCTGTCTGTACCACATAGACTTTTGGATCGGCGCGACTTTGGACTCCGCCCAGATCAGTCCAAACGTTATTGATTGCATAAACGGGAAAGTCGTCGAAGTAACGGACGTAGGCCAGCTTTTTCGCCGTAGGTTCAACACGTCGCGCTTTCAGGAGGGTGGCCATGCGAGACTCATCTGTTTTCCAGTACCCGGGTTCGGGACGATGGGCTCTTCCTTCGTACAGAACGTCGTAGCGAGTTCCAGGACTCTGACTCGTTATCGTATCCTTCCTGTAAACTCGACACTCTTGCGGTAGGTGATCGTACTGTCTCAGTACGGCACTTACGGTGCTTCGATCCCCGTTAGGAAGCGCTACCTCTGTGTACTTTGAACCTCCGTCCGCCCCAATCGCTTTTGTCCAATAGAGTTGCCGAAATTTTGCGGATTCCGCGTTGCGCGCATACCAAAGGATGTAATCGGCTACACCGGCCAAGCGGTTGTCACTCTGTCCCCCTGTTTTGACAAAGGTTATAAGTCCCAAGAGGTTCCTATCTCCAAAGACTTCATCTAAGAGCAATTTAACGCGGTGCAAGTTTTCATCGCCGATTTGGACAAAGACGGAACCGGAATCAATCAATAAATCTCGAGCGACGGTGAGTCGATCTCGAAGATATGTGAGGTAACTATGAATGCCATCTCTCCAGGTATCTCGAAACGCTTTAACTTGCTCAGGTTCTCTCGTGATGTGCTCTGTATTTCCATCCTTTACGTCCCGGGTCGTCGTGCTCCACTGGAAGTTACTGTTGAATTTAATGCCGTAGGGAGGATCGATGTAGATGCACTGAACCTTCCCGCGTAATCCTTCGCGTTCGGCAAGACTCGCCATCACTTGCAGCGAATCGCCAAGGATCATCCGGTTCGACCAGTTCTGGTCGTGCTGATAGAAATCCGTCTTGTCGGCGTCTTTAGGTGTTCCGTTGAAGTCGGCGAACATGTCAAACTGCGGCGGACGCCAGCCGGTGTCCTTGCGCTCTTTCGTCTCGCGAAGGAGGTCGTCGATTAAGACCTTCGGATGGACCTTCTCCTGGATGTATATCGGTGGGGCCTGAACGACGAGATCGCTCCAGTCCTGTTGGTCCTTGCCGCGCCAGACCAACTGAGGATCGAGGTCGCGGTTGCGGCGCTCGTAGGCGACGCGGATGGGGGACTGTTCCTTCTTCTCTAGAACCGGCTGATATTCCGCCGTCGGGATGTTCTTCCGGGTCGCGTCGTCGTGCTTGATGGTCTCGACGGTTTTCGGCGTCTTGGTCTTGGCTGGCTTCTTGGACATCAGACCGTCTTCCTCTGTGTGGCCGCTCCGGCAACCGTATCGATCATCTTGTCGAATTCACTCGCCACCTTCTTTGCGAAGTCTGCCTGAATCTGATACTGCTCGGTCAGTTCGGCAAAAGCCCAGCGGCCATATTGGCCGGCGTGGTTGACTCCGGGAACCCAGTAGGTTTCCATCGTCGTCGCTTTCTCCTTGGCATCTTCGCCTCGATAGCCCTTGATTTCCACGACGAGACGCAGCAAATCGTCCTCGCCGCGCCCGTCGTCGACGAGAACGATGAAGTCGGGCCGGTACATCTTCGATTCCGAACCCGACCGATAGGGCACCTCGAAACCGAGGTTGTGATTTTTCACGTAAGCACGAACTCGCGGGTGCGCTTCGGCGACCCGGCAAAACTCAGCCTCCCAGTCGCTGTCGAGAATCACCCAGTTAATGTGGCAGCGGCGGGCGTCGGTTTCCCATCGGTCCGTCTTCGTGGTGTTGAAGCGCACGTGCGCGGTCGAGCCGACGGGATTGTACGAATCCAGCGTCACGGCAATCTGTCCCTGTCCGGTGTTTGCGCGAACGATCGCGGCGATGATCTTTTCACAAGCCCGGTCCGCCAGTGTTTTGTACTTCAATTGGGCAGGATAGGTTTCCCCTTTGCACACGAGATAACCGCCTTCCAGCCATTGACGCGCGATGCGTTTGAGTTGGCCAAACAGGTGCAGCTTCGGCTCTTCTCCAGGGTCGCGCCATTTGTCGAGCAGGTGGGCCGTCAGTTCGTAGAGAATCTGGGACGGCCGGACGTGACCGGTGTGCACCAAATTCAGATCGACGGGTTCGCCAATGATGCCGGAATTGCGCGTTTCCGTAGCGCCAACCAACGCAGGCGTGAGTTCCAGAGTGGAGTCTTCGGTGAATTGCGCGGTCAACCGCTCGTTGGGCAGCTCGACGCGGTATCCGGCCACGCGAGGGAATCGGATTTCGAGGGCATCGCGATCCGGACGCACCGCCTTTACCTGGATAGTTTCTCGGGGCTTCTGCGGTGGAGCCACTACGGGTTTCGCGGTGAAATCGAAGGGCACGCCGAGGATGTCGGCGTATTCAACATTGAACAAGCCCTGATTCGGACCGTCCTCGTTCAAATCGTAGGACTGTCGGCGCAAGGCGCGGCCGATGACCTGCTCGCAGAGCAACTGCGTCCCGAACGCGCGGACGCCAAGAACGTGGGTGACGGTGTTGGCGTCCCAGCCTTCGGTCAACATCGACACGGAAACGACGCATCGGATATCGGCGCCCAATTGCCCATATTTGCCGACCGTGTTCATGACCTCGCGAAGCAATTCCTGGTCTGTGATGTTTTCACCCTGACGCGCGTCCCCGCTGCGCTCCACGCGCTCGCGGCGAAACCGTTCGATCTCATCGCCGGCCATTCTCCGGAAGTTCGTATCGAGAGCTTCGCCGGCTTCCAGTTCCTCGCTGTCGATCAGGATCGTGTTCGGACGCGGGAAGGGATCGCCGTAGTCGTTGAAGTTCCGGAACAAGGGCAGGCGGCCATTCTGGAAAGTCGATGTCCCGTCTTCATTCGTTCGGACGTAGCCCGAGATGAAGTCGTAGACGAGCTTCGACGTCGAGGTGTTGTTGCAAACAACGATGAAGCAGGGAGGGACGCGAATCCTTTCTTTCTGCCACAACTCGAACGTTTTCGAGTAGTGCCCGTAGAGCGCGTCGAGCGCCGTCTGCAGGGGAACCGGGAGATCCCTGGGATCCAGATCCTTTGCCTTGCCTCGGCCCTTCTTTGGCATTTGTTTGCGGATGTTCTCCCAGAGATTCCGGAACATTGGCATCTCGTCGCCGCTGATGTTGTCGGCGACGGGAACTCTGGGCAGTTTGACGATCCCGCATTCGATCGCGTCCATCAGCGAGAAGTCGCTCATGGTCCACGGAAAGAGCGTGCCTTCGGCATAGCCGGAGCCGCGAAGGAAAAATGGCGTTGCAGAAAGATCGATGACGCGCTCGATTCCAAGCTTGCGTTTGACGGCTTCGAGCCCGTTGATCCAAACGCGCGCGGCCTCATTGTTGTGTTCGGCTTCCTTGCGGTCGTCGCCTTTCAGTTCTTCGTCGTCTTCGGACTTTGGCTTCTCGCGATAACAATGGTGCGCCTCATCGTTAAGCACGAGGATGTTCTTCATGCCCATAAGATCGGGCATCACACGCTGGAGCATCTGGCCTTCAGTTTCCAGCGTTTGCAACTCCGGGCCGCGTCCCTGAATAAGGGAACGCCCGCCTTTGGATACCTCCAGCCGCTCGCGAAGTTTGAAGGCGTGGTAGTTGGTGATGACGATCTTCGCCTTATTCAACTCTTCGAGAAGATCTCCGGGGACGAGTTCGCGCTCGCGGTAGTAACTGTCGGGATCGTTCGGCTGAAGCACGCGCAGGCGGTCTTTGATCGTGAGCCCCGGCGCCACGGTCAGAAACCCGCGGGTGAACCGGTTGCTGCCCGGCCGCCGAACGGCGTTTATCGTCTGCCATGCGATGAGCATGGCCATCACGGTCGTCTTTCCAGCGCCCGTCGCGAGCTTCAGGGCAAGACGCATCAATTCCGGATTGGCATCGTTGTTGGCGTTCTGCAAGTGCTCCAGAAAACCTTTGCTGGCCTTACCGGCATGGGGCGCCACTTCGGTCAGCCAGATGGCCGTTTCGACAGCTTCCACCTGACAGAAGAAAGGGCGAATCGGACCAAACTTGTGCGTCCTCCAATGCTGAAGAAGGCGGACTGTTTCCGGCGTCACCTGCCAGTCGTTCGGATTCGGCAAGGCTCTCCAGGCCTCCAGCCGTTGGCGCACTTCGTTGATGATGGGCGTCGGGTCGTATTCCTGCTCGGCGGTCGATAGCCCCTTTCCTTCGTCGAAGATCATCCGCGTTTGTGAGGCTGCGGCCTTTCGTTTCTTCGGTTTCGGAATCGGAGTAATAAACTTCGACTCCCGGCGAGTTTCGATGAGCCGTTGCGTCGGCTGACCCTGCTCATCCAATTCCCAGTGACGCCGGGGATACTCGTAGGGCGAGTTCAGGATCGGGCGGTCGAAGAATGCATTGGTCATCCCAGCTTTAGCTCAGTCCTTAGCGAGTTTTTCGCACGGCAGTATACCAAGACGAGGTTCCATCGGCAGTGTCGAGAACGTTCAGGTAAAATGTCGGTCGTTATTTAGCGGACGTTTAATAATCGGTACGCTTATTAAACGAAAAGGCCGAATCGCTTAATAAGGGCCGATGGGGCCGAGTCGTTGCCAATGGCTGGCCCGCTTTGCTCTATGGTTTCTGTGGCGGATACCCGTGATTTTCCGCCTCCTGTTTTTCGCCTATGGAAAAGCTAAACGGATCGTAATTTTTCACCTCGGTCTTTGGCGAAAGGCCCGAGTAAGTTACTTGTTTGCTAAACGTTGCTCAACAAATCACAGTTTTCCAAATCAGATTCAGGTTCTAGTGGGGTCACACCCGTGGAGGTTCGAGTCCTCTTTTCGGCATCAACGCAACCGGCAGGTCAAAGCGGCTCGGTTCCTTCGTTCAGCAGCACCAGATAGCGGTCGTAGGCGAAAACACGGTTCCGGCGACCGCCAGTGCGTTCTTTGACGATTCCCAGCTCGGCCAATTTTTCGATTCCTTTGGTTGCGGCGGGGAACGAGACACCTGCTCGCTGGCAGTGTCGTTAATCGTTGTGATGGGACGGGCGCATAAGGCATTGAACACTCGCAACGGTGTTGATGCGCTGCGGCCGACTGCCTGAACGCGTACCGCATCTTCGTTGAAGAGATGGACAAGACTCTGTGCCGTTCGAACCGCGTTCGACGCCGTGTCTTCCACACCTTCCAGGAAGAAATCCAGCCAGGCCTCCCAGTCTCCTTCGGTTCGAACTACATCGAGCAGGCGATAGTATTCGGGCCGGTGCTGCTTGAAATAGAGACTCAGGTAGAGCAAGGGTTTCAACAGCACGCCACCGTGATGGAGCATGAAGGGAATCAGAAGCCGGCCGATTCGGCCGTGATGCTGTCGAGCCGTCCGAGGGCGAGAGTAGCGCGCTCCAGGAGGCGCTGGCGCGCATTACCGAGTGCCAGCGCAGGATCGGGGGGCAAAGAACGCGGAACAAACGCTCTCACCGGCTCGCCGGTTGTGGCCGAGTTCTCGTAATCGCCCGTAACTCCCCGATGCATCAGCCGTCCCTTATTAACGGATCGTTTAATAAGCCTCGCGCTTATTAAACGAAAGGGCCAGAAGCTTTAATAAGCGAGAGATTGGTTCCAAACCACCCTGATTTTGACTGTTTGAGGTATCCATGAATGCGAGCGTTCGGCCGTCAAAAGGAAACCAGTATATGCTCAATCCCCCAAGGGGCAGGACAGAGTCCTCTTTTCGGCACTTTTCCTCTTACTGGTCCAGCGACTCCTTTATGATTTGATAAGGGAGTCACACCATGCGGCGGATAGTCATTGCGCTTGGAATCGGGGCGGCCGCGCTGATCCTTCTGCTCGGCGCTGTGTTGCTTTTCGTCGACGTCAACAAGTACAGCGGGGTGATACAGGCCCGGCTCGAACATCAACTTCGGCGCAAGGTCACTCTCGGCAAGATGAGCCTCGGAATCCTGCCGCTTCGATTTCAAGTGCAAAACCCGACCATTGCCGACGACCCCTCGTTTGGAAATCAATCACCATTTGTCCAGGCGGAGCGGCTCGACGTGAGAGTTTCGCTGCTGCCGTTGCTCGGCGGCAACGTCACGGTTCAGTCGCTCGAGTTGCGCAGACCCACCATCGAACTGATCAGGAACCCGCGCGGTGTTTGGAATTTTGCGAGCCTGGGACCTGAACCCACGACGTCTGCGCCGGCTGGCGGTTCCGGCTCCGCCGGCTCATTCACGCTGGACAGATTGCAAATCCAGGATGGGCAAGTCGCTATCACCGACCGGCAAGCGCGACAGCCGCGCACGGTCTACGATCATATCGATCTGACGCTGCTCAATTTCTCCGCGGGAAAACCTTTCACGCTGGATTTGGGCACAAATGAGATTCGCTTAAAGGGCGAAGGCGGGCCGCTTGCCGAGAGCAGCCCGGCGGCGACGCCGTTTCGCGGTTCGTTGTCACTGAACCGATTCGATATGGGGCGCTTAAGTAAGGACGCGGCGGGCTTGCTATCGGGCGACACGCAAATCGCGAGTCAATCCGGAAACCTGACGGCCACCGGCAAAATGAAGATTGAGGGAGCGAAAGTCAACAAGCTGGACCTGGGATATCCGATCTCGCTCGATTACGATGGCGCGGCGAAACCGGCGGACGGGCTCATCACAATCCATCGAGGAACCATTCAACTCGGGCCGACGCCCTTGTCGATCACCGGTTCGATCAATACCAACGCCACTCCGATCGCCATCAACCTCAACATCCAATCGGGTGACGTCTCGATCACGGAGATCGCGCGGCTCGCTTCGGCGTTCGGTGTCGCGTTCGATCCAGGTACGCAGGTGACCGGGAAAGTGGCGGTCAACGTCCAGGCGCGAGGCTCGGTCGACAAGCCTGCGCTCACCGGCACCGTCGCCGGACGAGACCTGCACATCTCCGGCAAGAATGTGCCGCAGCCGGTTCAGGTCTCGACCCTCGATTTGGCGATGACTCCGACCGAGATCCGTTCGAACGAGTTCAATGCCACGTCCGGCAAAACCACCGTCGGCGCGCACTTTGCGCTGAAGCAATATATGTCCGGCAATCCCCTCATCGACCTTGGACTGCGCGCGCCGAATGCCACACTACCCGAAATTCAGTCGATCGCTTCGGCTTATGGCATGACTGGGCTGGATCAGATCCAGGGACAGGGCGGACTGAATCTCGATCTGCGAGCGGCGGGATCCACTCAATCGCTGGCTTCAGCCGACGCGATGAAGGCGCTCAACGGCACACTGAACCTGGACTTCAGCCCGCTATCGATCAAAGGCTTCGACGCCGTTCGTGAACTCGCCGTGATCGGAGGCTTCGCCAGCGGCGACAAGAAGGATTCGACGGATCTTCTTCGAGTGATTGGGCAGATATTAATAAAGGACGGTATCGCTCAAACGGACGATCTTAAAGCGCAGCTGCCCGTCGGAAACCTCGCCGCGACAGGGACGGCGAATCTGGCAACCGAAACCCTCAACCTGAAACTCTCATCCATCTTTTCGAAGGAATACACCGATAAAGTCGGAGGCACACGCATCGGCGGTTACCTGAACACGGCTCTCTCCAACAGCGCCGGTGAACTCGTCATTCCGGCGATCGTCACCGGAACTTTCAAACAGCCGAAGTTTTCTCCGGACACCCAGGCGATCGTTCAGCTGCAAAAGCAAAAGGTGACAACGGAAGCCCGTTCGGCGGTTTCCGGCCTGGTGAACTCGTTAGCCGGGAGCAAGGACGAGAAATCCGAAAAACCCACCGTGAAAGGATTACTCGGCGGTTTGTTCGGAAAGAAAAAAGCGGAGTCGCCGCTGTCGGGGACATCGTGGCAGTGGACGAAAACGATGTCGAACGGTAAAGCGACAACGCCGAAAGACCCCGCAAGGTTTGTGCTGAAGTTTGGTACGGACGGAAAACTCGCGAGCACGACCGATTGCAATTCTTTAGCGGGAGCCTACACGGCAACCGACTCGAAGCTTGCCGTGGACTCGTTGGTTGCCACGAAAATGTTCTGCCAGGGATCTCAGGAGTCCGCTTACACCGCCGCCCTCCCGGAAGCCGACTCCTTCGCGATCAGCGGAGATGTACTGTCGATCAACCTGAAAGGAAACTCGGGCGTGATGACATTCCGCAGGAATTAGAAACGAGTGTCGGTCCCCGGAGCGGTAGGGTTGTGCCAAAAAATCCAGGCAGGAGCTTTATCCCCTCCTTTGAGGCCTTCGAGGAGGGGGCGCCGCGCCGATCAAAATATTGTCGTGCCACCTCAGATATCGGCGCGGCAGGGGAGGCCCCTTTTTCTCAAGCCAACGCGCGGCTCGACCTCCCCCGGCCGCGCCGCGATTTCGGTAACACGACAATTGTTTGGCGGCGCGGCCAACACCTCCTTCCTTCAAGGAGGGGATAAAAGACTCGATTTTTTTCCACAGCTCCGCTAGCGACGGCAAAAAGCAGCACCTCAGGAAACTGTCTCGTTTCCGTAACGCGACTCCCGCAACCGGAGTTGAGCGTGTTGCTGCGTCGCAGTCATGCTTCCAACGAACATCCGATACGCGATTCGCACGCTTTGGAAGAGTCCCGGATTCACGATTGTCGCGTTGGGGATATCTTCAGGACCGGTATGCAAAGCGGATTTGTTCTGACCGCATGCGGTGTTCTGACGGAGGAGACCTTTTCCGGGGCCGACTAGGTCTTTTTCATGACGGAAAAAACTTCGCCGGTCACCGAAACAGTCTCGTCGGCCATCGACGTGAGCTTGTCCGTCGAGAAGAAGACCTGCACGGTTACAGACTTTATCTTTTCCGCGACCGAGAAAGTCTTTTCAGCATAGGAAGTAGCTTTTCCGTTTGCGCCAATGACCTTCTCGATCGTCGAAAGAGCCTTTTCCGCGGCTGAAAAGATCTCTTCCATCACTGAAAAAGTTCCCCCAAAATGCGGCGTCCGAAACGCGTTGATTCCAAAGCGGAATCCACAGTCTTGAAATAATCTCTTCAGCGACCGCCAGGATCATTGGGGAGCCTGACAAGATCTTCGATGCCTCAAAGGAAAGCAAGCCCGCCATGGACGACATTGCGGACAAGGCGAAAAACGGCTTGTGTGGCATACTTCCGCTCATCGACAAAGGAGGCTTAATGCCGACCATCGACTTCACTCTTAACGGAAAGCGTCAAAGCATCGACGCGCCGCCGCAGATGCCATTGTTGTGGGTCCTGCGGGACATGCTGGGATTGACCGGCACGAAATTCGGCTGCGGACTTCAATTGTGCGGTGCATGCACAGTCCACATTAACGGCGTCGCGACGCGCTCATGCGGGACGCCGATTTCGACCGTCGCGGGTAAAACCGTCACGACCATCGAAGGACTCTCCGCCGACAGCACGCACCCGGTTCAGCGGGCGTGGATCGAATTGGACGTGCCGCAATGCGGATATTGCCAGTCCGGCCAGATCATGTCGGCCGCGTCCCTTCTCATGAGAAAGCCCAATCCCACGGATGCCGACATCGACCAGGCCATGCGCGGCAATCTTTGCCGTTGCGGCACCTATCAGTCCCTGCGCGAGGCCATTCATCGCGCAGCGCGATACGCCTCGGCAAAAACTGTGGCGGGAGGTGTGAAGTGACTCTTCAGAAGCTCGATCGTCGCAGTTTCCTGATCCACACGGCCGCGGCGGCCGGTGGTCTGCTCGTTGGATTCTACATCCCCGAAAAGGGTGAAGCGGCGGAGGCTGAGGGCACCACTGCAAAGCTCAATGGTTATGTTCACGTCGGCGCCGACGACAGCATCACGTTGTTCATTCACAAGGCGGAGATGGGACAAGGCACCGTGACATCGCTTTCGATGCTGCTGGCGGAAGAACTGGAATGCGACTGGAAGAAAATTCGGACCGAGTTCCCCGGCGTCGATCCGCTGTCGTACGGTCCGATGCAGGGCGTGTTCGGCAGCATGAGCATCCGAACGTCCTGGGAACCGCTGCGCAAAGCCGGCGCCACCGCTTGCGAAATGCTCGTTCAGGCTGCTGCGCAGAAATGGGGCGTTCTAAAATCGCAATGCCGCGCGGAAAACAACAGCGTGGTGAATCTGAATACGAAGGACCGCCTCTCGTATGGCAGCCTTGCGGACGCCGCCGCCAAAGTTCCCGTTCCTCAGAACGTTGCATTGAAAGATCCGACACAGTTCAAGCTGGTCGGGAAATCACAGAAGAGGCTCGACACACCCATTAAGGTGAATGGAAAAGCCGCCTTCGCCATCGACGTGAAGCTTCCCGGCATGCTCTACGCCACTCTTCAGCGATGTCCGGTGTTCGGAGGCAAAGTCGCCGGATTCGACGCGACGAAAGCCAAAGCTGTTCCCGGTGTGAAACAGGTCGTGCAGGTTTCGAACGGCGTCGCTGTTCTGGCCGACAACACCTGGGCTGCCATGGAAGGACGCAAAGTTCTTGTTGTCCAATGGGACGAAGGCCTGCGCGCGAACACTTCCAGCGCCACCATTCGCAAAACTTTCGCCGATCTCGCGGAAAAGCCCGGCGCGGTTGCGCGGAAGGAAGGTGAGGCGGAGTCCGTTCTCTCGCGCTCATCTCGAAAGATCGAAGCGGTGTACGAGGCGCCATATCTTTCGCACGCTCCAATGGAGCCCATGAATGCGGTGGCCCACGTCCGAAGCGATTCCTGCGAAGTGTGGGCCGGCACACAAATCCAGACCACGGCACGCGACACTGCAGCAAGAATCACCGGGCTGCCGCCGGAGAAAGTGCAGATTCACACGATGTACCTCGGCGGTGGATTTGGCCGGCGCGGCGGCGCCGATTTTATTGGGGAGGCTGTCGAGATCTCGAAAGCCGCAGGCGCGCCGGTGAAACTGCAGTGGACGCGAGATGACGACATGCAACACGACCTGTACCGTCCCGCGTCGTACACGAAATTCGCCGCCTCACTCGACGCCGATGGTCTGCCGTCCGTTTGGCATGCCCGCATCGTGTGTCCATCGTTTGGAGGACTGCGAAACGGCGTCGATCGAACAGGCGTGGAAGGCATCGCGGAGATTCGTTATGCGATACCCCACATCCTCGTGGAATACCATCCACCGGACGTCGGCATACCGACCAGTTACTGGAGATCCGTAGGCTATTCGCAAAACACGTTCTTCACGGAAAGCTTCATCGACGAGCTGGCGGTTGCTGCCGGCAAGGATCCGGTGGAGTTTCGGCGAAAGCTTCTCGCCAAAGCGCCTCGCATGCTGGGCGTGCTCGAACTGGTTGCGGAGAAGTCGGGCTGGGGAACGCCGCCGCCTGAAGGCCGCTACCGCGGTTTCGCAATGGTCGACAATCTCGGAAGCTTCAACGCTCAGGTTGCGGAAGTGTCGATCGAAAAAGGAAAGCTACGCGTGCATCGCGTGGTTTGCGCGGTGGACTGCGGATACGTCGTCAATCCGGCAATTGTCGCGCAGCAGATCGAAAGCGGAATCGTTTACGGACTCAGCGCGGCCTTGCGCGGAGAAATCACGATCGATCGCGGACGGGTGGTGCAAACGAACTTCAACAACTACGAACCGTTGCGCATCGACGAGATGCCGGTGGTGGAAGTGCACATCGTGCCGAGTACGAACCCACCGGGCGGCATCGGCGAGGCGAGCACCCCCGCGATTGCGCCCGCGGTGACGAATGCGATTTTTAAGGCAACCGGCAAGCGCGTTCGAAAGTTACCGATTCGGCTTGAGGAATCGGCGTGAAAACGGGGGATTCACCGCAGAGACGCAGAGTGACGCAGAGAATGCACTGAATTGAATTTCTCTGCGGACTCTGCGCCTCTGCGGTGAATCCCCCGTTTTCCCCAAGCTACGCTTCGGCTTCGAGGGCGTCCGGAATCGTGGAGCGACTCTCGGCGCCGAACGCCGAACGCAACATGGCGATCGATGTGTAGAAAACGACCGCGCAAACCAGCCACTTCACCTTATTGATATCGAGCGAGCCAAAGAAAGTTGCCGCCACGATAACACCGGGAATGCCGCCCAGTGTCAATCCGAGCGCTGGACGGTTGCTGTAAGCGCGCTCTTTAATAAATGGGACCGCCGCCGCGGGCATCAGGAATGCGCAAGAACCCATCATGATGGGGAAAGCGGCCTTGGGATTCATCCCCAGCAAATAAATCGTCACCATACAGGGCGCGTACAAACCGATGCCGAGAGTCATCAGCGCTCCCAGCACGAAGTTTACGGCAACGGCGATGGCGAGCTTTGTGCCCGTCACGCCCAATGCGTTTCCGCCGGCCGGCAGGACCTTGATGCCCGTCATCTGAAAGAAAGGACCGCCATCGCTCAGAAAGAAAACGATCCCGGCAATCAGCAGGGCGGTTCCCATACCAATCTGAATCTTCCGTTTCGGCCATTTGGCAACGTGCCGTGCGCCTAACCAGGCTCCGCCGATCGCTGCGCCGATCATCGAAAACAGAGTCGTGACGTCAACCGGCACGATGGCGGTGTAGATCCACGTCTGAACGGTTGTCGCGAGGTTATGACCGATGGTCATCGTGCCTGGAATAATGCGATCGTTGACCATCTTTCTCAGCTTGTACCAGGACGTCGTTTGAGCGTAGGAGCCGATGCCGAGCGTGTCGAAGAAATTGGTCACGAACCCGACGATCAGGTGCTCCGCGTTCGGGAACCGTAAATCATTAGCAGGAGTTTTGGGGCCTCCGGCTTTAACGATGTTGCGGCCCGTTGCCATCGCTTTGCCCCAAAGAGCGACAAAACCGGCGTTCATCGTAACCAGAGCCGCGAGCAGGCCGGTGATTGGATTCATGAGAAAAAAGTCCTTTCCTTGTGTTTAAGGCGCACATACTACCACAAGGGAAATTGAAAGAATTGGGAAGAAAGCCGCCCTTCCCCGCGTCTTATGGGGCGAGAGGATGACGTCCCGCGCATGAGGGCATGCGTATTGATGGATCCAAACAGCGCCGCTGACCAGGTTCTGGAGTCCTGCCGCCAGGGAGATACCGAGGCGTTCCGCGCACTCTTCGAAACGTATCAGGACCGCGTGCATTCGATCGCACTGGTGTTCTTCAAAGGCGACTCGGCCGCCGCGAGCGACATCACCCAACAGGTCTTTCTCAAGCTGATGACGCGAGTGGGCCAATTTCAGAGTCGAGCCGAGTTTTCGACGTGGCTTTACCGGCTTGTGACGAACACCTGCCTCGATCGTCATCGCAGTTTGAAGCGCTGGGTTTTCTTCGGTTCGGCGGACGACGCCGAAAAGATTGCTGCGCCGCAAAGGACAAAATCGGTGGAACAGGAATACTCGGACATGGAGATTTCGCGGACCGTACAGGCGGCGATCCAGGAGCTGAAGCCGAAATTCCGAATCGCGATTTTGCTGAAATACTTCGATGACCTGTCTTACGAAGAAATGGCATCGGTGCTTCAGATCTCGAAAGGAACCGTCGCCTCTCGTTTGAATCGCGCGCACCGGATGCTTTCGGAAAAGCTGGCGCATCTAAAGGGCGTGCTGGGGGCGGAGGTCTGAAATGTTTGGCCACATCACGAAATTACTCACGGCATATCATCACGGCGAGCTTTCCATTGAAGATCGCCGGCGCGTGGAAACACACGTCGGGAATTGCGAAAGTTGCCGGAAGCAATCCGAGGAAATTCGAGATGTGGTGCGACTGGTGTCGCGCGGACTTCATCGTCATGGAGCACTCGAGGCGAAGCCATCGAGAACATATTCGCCTGCCCCTTCGCCATTGCAGTGGATCGTTATTCCGGTGTTCGTCGTTGTCCTCACCATTGGGATCTATGCCTGGCGCCAGACCCGGATTCCCGCATGGGATGTCGCATCACCGAGCGGCGCCGTCACGAAACTGCGAGTGGGACGCTGGCTGGACACGGCATCGTCGGAAGCCACGCTTCAAATTCAGAACGTCGGTGAAGTCCGCGTAGAGCCGAACTCGAGACTTCGCGTTCTGGAATCGAAGCCGGAAGAGTATCGGATGGAGTTGCGGCAAGGAACGCTGCACGCGAAGGTTTGGGCACCGCCCAGACTCTTCTTCGTGGAAACGCCGTCGGCTACAGCGATCGACCTGGGGTGCGCCTACGACCTGACGGTCGATGAGTCCGGCGACAGCGTGTTGCGAGTCACGACGGGTGTGGTGGAACTGGCGTCGAAGGGACGGTCGTCGATCGTCACGATCGGCTTAATGGCCAAAACCCGCAGTCACGCCGGCCCCGGCACTCCATTCGTCGAGGGCACAAGTCCGGAAATGATACGCGCCCTCGATACGATTGATTTCAGCACCGACGATGCCGCCAGGATCGCCGCCGTCGATGTTGTGTTGAAGGAAATCCACGATTACGACATCACCACGCTGTGGCACCTGCTTCCCCGAGTCGACCGCGAGTCCCGGCGCCGCACTTACGAAAAAATGCTGGAACTGGTGTCGTCACCCGCAGGTGTGACCGCCGAGGGTGTCTTCAACCTCGACCCGAAGATGCTGGACCTCTGGAAATCCCACCTCGGCCTCGCCTACTAGAAAAGTGGATTATCGATGGCCATTGCGCCCATTTCGTTGAGCTTGGATGAAGGCTCGTAAGGTGCGCTCGGTTTCCTGCTGCGCTTTAGCCAATTCCTTTTGCGCTACGGCTAGTTCGGCAAGCTTTTCTTCCGTGTGCTTCTGCGCGGCGGCCAATCGCGCCACATTCGCGTTGGTTTTCACCAGCATCCGCATCCCTTGCTGCACCAACTTGGTGATGCCGTTGAAACGAACTTCAGCTTTGGCCTGATTCGAGAGGATGAATTCAATCGTGCGTTCAACATCCATGGCGCGAACATACCACATCCCGGCTCCGCGATGCGCCCTGGGCTGACGAAGCGACGGGCGACCGGGCTGTGCCGGAACCTGGCTGGCCTAAAGGAGTGCAGGGTATTTACTGGAAACGAACTTCAAGGCATTATTTCTAGCGCCATGACGATGACATCCGATGAATGGAGCTTTGCTGAAACCGATCCCAAGGCGGAATTTGCGCAACTTCGATTCTTTTCGCTCAAGAAAATTCAGAATGGGCGAGCCATCGAGTTTCGCATAACGGTACGCGAGTATAGCGACCGCAACAAACTGGCGATGCGGTTCTACGCCGAGGCCGACAAACAAACGAATCAAAAGACCGCGGCGTTCACTCCCGTCGGCTGGGGCGAGACGCTTCTCGAAGCGCTGGCGGAATGCGTGCGCGCGATCAAGCGCTTTCCTTACGAGGGCGACTAAACTCCAACGCCGCGTGTTAAACTCACGTCCCGTGCGGCCCAGGATCTCGGTACTCGAACCATCACTGATCACGCGGATCGTGGACGAGGCTCTGTCCATCCTCGAGAAGACCGGCGTTCTGGTCGAGAATCCTCACTCGTTCAATCGCGTCGTCGAACTGGGTTTGAAGGGAAACCGCGAAACTCATCGCGTCACGATCCCTCGCAAGACCGCGGAAGACGCGCTTGGTACGGCGCCATCATCGATCACCCTTCACGATCGCGACGGCAACCCCAACGCGGTTCTGGAAGGCGATCGCACGCACTTCGTCCCGGCGTCTTCGGCTCTACGGATTCTCGATCGCAAAACTCAGGAAATCCGCGAAGGCAACTCGAAGGATTTCGTCGACTACGTCAAGATCGCCGACGGCTTCAAAAACATCGATTACCTGTCCACGGCATTCATCCCGCGCGACATTCCACAGGACATCGCGGACGCGTGGCGCCTTTACATGGTGCTGGCCCACTCGAAGCGTCCGGTGGTGTCGGGCGCGTTCACCCACTACGGTGTTCCGAGGATGGGCGAAATCATGGCGATGTTTCGAAAAGGCAAGGACGATCTTATCGACCGGCCGATGTCGATTTTCACTTGCTGCCCGAACACGCCGCTTCGATGGGGCGAGGACCCGATTACGAACATCATGGACTGCGCCGAATGGGGCATTCCGATCGAAGTCGTTCCCGTGCTGCTTCTCGGCATGATTTCACCGGCAACCACAATCGGCGCGATCGTGCTGCACACGGCCGAAGTGGTCAGCGGTCTGGTGATCGCACAACTGATCCGCAAAGGCGCGCCCGTGATTTTCGGCGGAGCCCCGGCCAGCTTTCACATGCGACTGATGACGAATCCGATGACGGCCGTGGAGGCGCTTCAGATGTACTGCGGCTATGTCGAAGTGGCGAAATACTTGAAGCTCCCGTCTCAGGCATACATGGCGCTGTCGGATTCGAAGTTCAACGATCCGCAGGCGGGCTTCGAATCGGGCACCGGAGCGTTTCTTGCCGCGCTGGCCGGCGTCAACTCGGTTTCGGGACCGGGCATGCTCGATTATGTGAACTGCTTCAGTTTGGAGAAGCTCGCATTCGACGATGAACTCGTCGCGCATGCGAAGCGCTTCATTCGGCCCGTCGAAGTTCGAGACGACCTTCCAACTCAACCGTTGATTGATGAACTGGTCACCAGCAAGCACCTCATGATGTCGGAGCACACACTCGAACACTGGCAGGAAGAGCTCTACCTTCCCGGCATCATGATCGACCGCACCAATTGGGATCAGTGGAAGCTGGCCGGCGAGAAAACCTTCCGCGACCGCGCTGCCGAGGTGATCAGCGAATCGCTGTCTAATTACGACCTCGAGCCGCTCGATCCCAGGCTTCATGCGGAAATTCGAAATCTTTTCCTAAGAACGGCGAATGACAGAGACGTCAGACTCCCCGCATTCGAATGAACCTCGCGTGATCGACTACGCTCTTATGAATCAGCTTCTCTTCGAGGGGAAGCACAAGGAAGTGAAAGCCATGACGGAGGAGGGGCTCGCCGCAGGCCTGCCCGTCGAGGAAGTGCTGGAAGACGGTTTGATCGCGGGCATGCGCGTGGTCGGCGAAGATTTCAAATACAACCGCATCTTCGTTCCGGAAGTGCTCCTCGCCGCGCGGGCAATGAAAGCCGGAATGGAAGTGCTGCGGCCGTTATTGACGGAGAAGAAGGATGCCGGGAGTCAGGGCACCGTCGTGATAGGAACCGTCAAGGGCGACCTTCACGACATCGGCAAGAATCTCGTGGGCATGATGGCGGAGGGCGCCGGCTTCACGATCGTCAATCTGGGCACCGATACCAGCGCGGACGAGTTCATTCGCGCCGCCGTCGACAACAACGCGGAAATCATCGGAATGAGCGCGCTGTTGACGACGACGATGATCTACATGAAAACCGTCGTCGAAACCGTGCGATCCAAAGGCGTCGACGTGAAGATCGCATGCGGCGGCGCTCCCGTCACCCAAAAGTTCGCCGACGAAATCGGCGCCGACGGCTATGCCGCAGACGCCGCGAGCGCCGTCGAACTGTTCAAACGTCTGGTCGCCGAACGTAAGAAGGCTCGCTAGCGCGGGCCAGGGGAGGTCTACCCCCTAGAACGCGATTCGAGCCTGAACCTGGATCGTGCGCGCGGGCCTTGCTGCGGTGAAGCGGCCGAAACCGACGGAGCTGATGTTCGTTTGAATCGCCGAATAGTACTCGGTGTGGTTGAACAGGTTGCCGATGTCCGACTTCAGCTCCAGCTTTCGTTTCTCCGTCAACGCGATGTTTTTGCCGAGAGAAAGATCGACGTTCCACAGCCCCGGACCTCTTAGAGCGACGACATTCATCTCACCGCGGCGCTCGGTTCGGCCGGACGCCGTGACGACGCGGACCGTCTGGAAAGCCGACGCGTTCAGATATTGGATGTTTCCGTAGCTACAGCACTGCGGATTGATGGCGCCTTTGAAGTCCAGCAAATCGGGACGGCCGCCGGTCTGGGTGATTTGAATCGGCTGTCCTGTTTGAGCTCTCCAGATTCCCGACACCTGCCATCCTCCAAGCACGCGGCGCGCCACCGGTGAACTCGCAAACGGCGTCGGAACTTCGTAAACCCAGTTGGACGAAAAATTCTGCGTGATGTCCCCGGAATTCGGCCCGCGCTCGATCTTCACGGCCCAGAAGTCCTCGATTCCACCGTATGTGTCGCCGTTAAAACTCTGACCGACGTCGCCGCCCGTGTAGCCGAGCGCTTTGCCCCACGTGTAGTTGGCCGTAAACAAGAGCCCGCGATGCATTCGCTGCTTCACCGAGGCCTGCAGGCTGTTGTAGTTCGTCTGCTGCGACGGATCGATGTAGGTGCCGTTGATGTCGTTCGGATTGGGCCGGATGGCTGTCAACCGATCCGGCGTGTTGTAGGGACGGTTCAGCGTGAACTTCAAGCCTCGCGTTCCCACGTAGGCTATATCTATCGCCGTCGTCGACGTGACCGCTCGCTGAATACCCAACGTGTAATTCATCGCGTACGGGGGATGGAACGTGGTGCTGAAGCGGGTTCCGATAATCGGATTCGTGCCGGTTTGAGCCAGGATCAACTGAGTCAGGTCATCGCGATAAACCGGGAACTTCAAACCGAAGGTCGCGGCTTCCGCCCTCGTGAACGAGCGGCTGCTCGGAATAAACGGCGACACGGCGATGTTCGTGGTGAACGTCTGTTCGTCGAAGCCCTGGAATCCCACGCCGAACCCGCCGCGAACCACGAAATCGCCTTTCGGACTCAACGTGTAGGCGAATCCAAAGCGAGGGGCAAGCGACAGATTATCGTTCGAAAAGGGATTCTTCGGATCTCTGGGCGGTTCCCACGTCATTGCGACAGCGTCTTTCAAAGCTCCCTGGTTGCAGACGCAGGCCGGCAGGTCGGAGTGGAACGGCTTTACGAAGATTTTTTCGTAGCGCTCATAGCGCAGTCCGAGGTTCAACACGAGCTTCTGACTCATCCGCCAGTCGTCCTGAAGGAAGAACCCGAAATCGTGGGCCCTGAAACGATAGGGATAAATTCCGGGCATGTAGCTGACGCTGCTCGGAGTGTTGTTTTGAATGTCGGCGAGCGTTTGAAAACTGACGCCTTCCGGATCGATCGTTGTTTTTCCTCCCGATCGAAGATTCAACAGAGCTCCGAACTTCCACGAATGCTTGCCGCGGAATGACGCAAATTGTTGTTCGAAGGAATAGCCCGGCGAGAGTCCCCGATGTTGGACGCGGCCACCGAGGCCCGTCATGCCGGTGAATCCGATCGCCGGAACGCGAAGTCCGCCGGGTGTTCTCTCGATGCGATTCCCGGGGACCTTTGTTGCGACGTTGAACGTCGCATCGCGTGGTTCAAAGTTCCGGTTGTAACCCATGCGTGTCGCCGCGGTCCAGCGCGCCTTTCCGAGTACGTAATTCAAACTTCCGCGATCGTTTTGAGCGTGGAACACATCGGGATTCCCCGGCAGGCCGGATGGTCGCGACGCGAAGGGATGACCCGCCGAACCGGAGAATGAGAGCGTACCGCCGTAGATCGAGTAGTCGACTTTGAAATCGACGTGATCGTCGTCGTTGGCTTTCGCTGCGGGACCGACCCAACGGGCCAGCAGATCTGCCGGCGCGTATGGCGTATTCGGAAGCGGGTAATAGTCAAGCACGAGTGGAGTCTCGGGCACGGCGAGTCCCTTCAGCATCGCGTCCCGGAAGAACGGCGTTGGGACCTGCGCGGTGATCGCATCCGACGTGCGTTGCCGATAAGCTTCGTAGGCGAAAAAGAAAAACGCCTTGTCCTTCCGGATGGCCCCGCCCAGCGATCCGCCAAATTGATTCCACACCGAATTCGGTTCGATATCGAGGAACGGATTTCGGGCGGACAATGCGGAGCCTTCGTATCGATAGAAGACGCTTCCATGCATGTCGTTCGTGCCGGATTTTGTGATGTAGCTGAGGTTGCCTCCCATCGCGGATCCGTATTCCGCGGCGAAGACGCCTTTCACGATCTGCACTTCGCCGACAGCTTCGGAGCTCATGACGTCGATCTTGTTGTAGCCGCCGTAACCGGACACGGACGCCGCCGAACCTCCGTTCATGCTGGCATTCGTACCGTCAGCGGTGATCGTCATGGAGCTTCCGCCGAGGCCGTTCAAGCGAAGACGCTGAGCGCCGCGTCCGCCGCCGGAGCCGTCCTGATCGCGCGATACGCCGATGGCGACGTCGAGAATATTCGTGATGTTGCGATTGAAGACCGGCAACGATTTGACTTCGATCAGGTCCAGGCTCAAGCGCTGTTCGGGGGATAACGTGTTCACCAGAGGAGCCTCGCCGCTCACAGTGACGCTTTGATCGACGCTGCCGACTTCAAGCGAATACGTCGTTCGAACGTTTTGAGCCGCACCGAGCGGGATGCTCTTGCTTTCGTGCGTCTTGAATCCGGGCAAGACCAGTTTCAGCGTGTAGTTGCCGACCGGAACAAAATTGAAAATGAACTCACCCGTTTCGTTGCTGACCTGCTGCATCACCGCGCTGGTGCCTTCATTGGTCAGGCTGACTTCGACGCCTGGCAGAACGGCTCCGGAAGGATCCGTCACAATTCCCGCGAATGTCGCGGTAGTCCGCTGAGCCATCACCCACATCGGCGCCGCAGTAACAAGCAGCACTGCAGTAACAAATCTAAGGATGTTGGAACGCATTTGGATTCCCCCTCTCACCTTGCGCGACTGTAGAGACAGTGCATCACGAAGCCCGTCGCTACGCTCCGGGTTCTGACAGTTTTCGCCGCAATGTGCTGAACCCGGAGCGCAGCGACGGGCTTCGTGACGTCCCCTTGCAGTTCGTCCACAGTCCCGTAATCACTTTGCGCAGCGAAAACCTATCGTGACGGTTCGGGTTTCGGGTTCCGCAAAGTTTCGATAATGGACCGCAAGGTGCCGTTCATCGTCGCCGTTCCAGGCGTTCCCTAGAACCACGCGATACATTCCTTTGGCCGGGCCTTGCGGATTCCGATCCGGACTAACGCTGTAATAGTTTTGTGCGTACCAGTCGTTGACCCATTCTGCGATATTGCCGACCACGTCGTAGATACCGTAGCCGTTTGGCGGGAAGGAACCGACCGCCACCGGACCTTCCGGCCAGCCGTAGTGCGCGGCCTTTGCTCCACCGCCGCCGCGAGCGCCGCGAGCCCCTCCGCCTCCGGCTACCAGGTCGTCGCCCCATGGGAAACGCAGCCGGTCCTTGCCGCCGCGCGCCGCCTTTTCCCATTCGGATTCTGTCGGCAGTCGTTTTCCAGCCCACGTGCAATAGGCGACAGCGTCATCCCAGCTCACGTTGTAGACGGGAAATTTCTCTTCGTTCGCAGGAATCTTTCCGCCGACCCAATGGTACGGCTTGCGATGCTTCGACGATTCGGTGAACCGGAGATAGTCGGCATTCGTGGTTTCGTACTTGTCGATGGAAAAGGCGTCGAGATAAACCTGATGGGCCGGAAGATCGTCCATGCGGGCGCGAGCCAGCATGCCCAACTCGTCGATCAAAGTCATGTAGACACGGCCCTGCCAGAATTCACCCGCGGGAACCGGGGCCATGTCGGATGGGGTGTTCTGCGCAAAAAAAGGAAGGGGAACCACAAGGGCCGCAATCAAAACGATGAAAGCGAGAAGCGTGGCACCCTTGTGGCTGGTCTTACTCAAAAATCTCGGCGATTTCGTCATCGCTGATGAACTCGCCCCCACTCAGTGGAGCTGTTTGCGTGTACTCGTACGCACGATGCGAAGGCGTATTGGTGACTACTTTCTTCCAATCGATGCCCAGCGCCGAATACATGGTCGCCACGGTGTTGTCCATTTTGGGCTGCTGTTTGTGTTTCCAACCGGTGTCGACACATTCCTTGCCGTATTCGTCGGTCTTACCGACGATCCGGCCGCCTTTCACGCCTCCTCCGGCGAAGAACGAGGTGTATGCCAGGCGATGATGATCGCGTCCGGCAACCGGATTGAAATACGGCGTTCTGCCGAATTCGCTCGTACAGACAATCAGCGTTTCATCGAACAGCGTCTTGCCGGGTTCCTTACCGGGCATTTTCAGCAGGTCGTCGAATAACGCGCTCATGCCTTTGTCGAATCGGGCGCACGTGACGTAATGATTGTTCGCCTTGCTGTGATCGAAGATGTAACTGTGGTGATCCCATCGATCGCCGTCATACACATAAACAAAGTGCGTTCCGGCATCGGCAGCGATGAGGTTTCGCGCCAGGATCAAACCCAGGCCGTATTCATCCGCGCCGTACCGTTTCTTTTCGTCCTCGTTCGTCTTGAACACTTTGGACCACCGGGCATCGTTCAAGAGTCCGTACGCTTCGCGATAGTACGATCGGTAGTCCGACGTCACGGTCCCGATCGCTGCCCGCTCGGCAGCGGATGCCTCGGCAATGTCCGCCAGCATGTTCCAGCGTTCTTCAAGCACTCGATCGACGCCTTCGGTGTTTCCGCTGAATGCCTCGAAGACCGTCAGCGGATCGAGATCGAGGCCCGTGAACTTGGCCGGGAAGAAACCGGACCCGATGGAACCGGCGCGTGCCCTCGTCAGGCTTGTGCTGACGTACGTCGGAAAACGATCGGCGGCGCGGCGCCGGGAATCCAACTCGGCAGAAATGACAGAACCGTATGCGGGGATTTCCTTGGCAATCGCGGGATTCAAAGCGCGGCCGGTTTGCGTGTGATACTGGCCCTGGAAGTGGATCAGTTCGGATGCGCGCATGGACCGGACCAGGGCGACTCGATCCATGTGGTGGAGCATCGAGGGAAAAAGCGTTTTCGAAAGATACAGGTCGGACGTGAGCTTCTGCGGATCGAGATCCTTCGGCGTCTGATCCGTCTGCTTCAAGTCCCAACATTCCATCGGACTGATGCATCCGCCCATCTCCAGGAAAATGCAGTTGCGGGCAGTTCCACGCGGATTCGCCTTCCCGGCTGCGTGCACCTGCAGCGGCCATGTCAGGCGTTCGACAAACGTTCCGGCCAGAGCGGCGCCGCCCCATTTCAGGACGTCGCGTCGAGTCGGTGTGATATCGGTGAGCCGTCGTTCCATATGAAGAGTCCCTCTAATGATTCAACACGAATTCGGTGCCGTTGAGCAGAACCCACTGAAGGTTCTCCGCGCCGGTTTTGCGATCCTTGCCCATGTAACGGAGAGCGACTTCCTTTTCGGCCGCGATCGGCAAGCGGGAAAGGCTCGAAAGGAAAAGCTCGTCGACGATCTGATCATCCGTCTTGCCGGATTCCAACAGCTTCTGGACGCGGCTTCCGTTCTCAGCGAGGACGCGGTCGTTGACGGCCTTGCTGCTCATCAGGAGCAGCGCCTGTAACGTTGACGCTTTGTTGCCCAGAGGCGCGGGAGTCTGTCGATTCGACTGGAAGAAGCTTTGAAGGATGTTCTTCAACTCGTTCCCTTCCGAGCTGCCGCGCCGTCCGCCGACTCCGCCGGGGCCGGCAAGCTGCTTCACGCGGGTCACTTTCATTCCGGAAAAGTCGAATTCGGCGGGGCGTCCAGTGGCCTGGGTCAACGCATCGATCACTTCAGGACCGGTCATGACGCGCACGAATCGGCGAGCGTAGTAGGGCGTGTACTCCGGCTTCCATTCGCCCGGGAATTGCGTCGACAGCTGATAGGCGCTCGACTTCATGATCGTTTTGATAATGTGGTTGACGCTGTAATTGCTCGCCCGGAAATCCTCCTGCATCGCGTCGAGCAGCTCGGGATTGCTCGGCTGCAGAGCCCACCCCTTGGGAGCGGGTTTCTTCGGATCCACACGATCGAGATCGAATCCGTCGTACGGTTCGACGAAGGCCACGGTCATCAACTTGCCCCACAGCAGATTCACCGTCGCGCGGCGGAATTGCGGATGGCTGGTGATCATGCGCGCCAGTTCGGCTCTGGGGTTCTTGTCCGGGCCCGGCTTCTCGCCGGTCAAGAGGAACGCGGGTGTGTGAATCTTTCCGTCGCGAGGATACTGGTTCATCGCCATCGTCGGATACGGAGCGTCATTGCCTGTGTTGTAGCCGTTACCCTTTTCATCGATGACCAGGTCGGAGCTGGTGTTGTTCTTGGCGCGATCGTCCCATTTGGCGATCATGCGAACATTGCCGAAGAATGCGGCCTGCGCATAAAACTCCTGACGCGTTCGGTTCGCGAGATAGGCGTTGACCGACTCGAGATGGCCGGCGCCGTCGTGGCAGGAAATGCACGACGTGTTCATGCCGAGGAAAATCCGCGCGACGTCGATGCTGAAGTAGTCCAGAGTGTCGAGACGATTCAGTTGAGCGTAATCGTCCGGGCTCGTCGGAAGCTGGTTGGTTCCGACATAGGCATCACCGAAAAGAGCCAAACCGGGAATCAGCGTGTGGGTCTTCGCACCGCCGGTGAGGATGTCCTTCACGACGTCGTTGTAGGGACGGTCGATTCGCAGCCATTCTTCGAGCCAGTAGTGCGAGCCGTTATCGTTCTGCCGAAAGAGGTCGGACCAGTACCAGGCCCATTGCTCCGCGAATTCCTTGCTGCCGACGAGTTTGTCGATCAGCGCGTCGCGCTTGTTCGGAGTCTTGCTGGCGGCGAATTGCCGGACGTCGTCCGCCGTCGGAAGCAGTCCGGTGGCATCGATGGAGGCGCGGCGCATGAATTCTTCGTCGGTACTCAGGCCGGCATGAGGAATCTTGTCGCGATCCATTCGACCGAAGATGTGCTCGTCGATGTAGTTCTTTCGAGAAATCGGGGCACCCGTAGCGGTGCGTCCAGGCAGTGCCTTGGAAACATCATCGGTCAGCTTGCCGGTCTCCTCCGCCTTGTTCGTCTTGCTGAAGACAGCCTCATGAATCTTGTCGAATTCTTCAGGCTTCGGTTTCGGCGCCGGCTTTGGCGGGTTCTGAGCCGTCGCGACGATGGCAATGCAAACGACGATGCTGGCGGAAAGGGCAAACTTCTGGACCAGCGTCATGGGTGGATCCTCCTTATCAGTCAGGCGCCTGACTCTTCCAATTGGGGCAAGACTATGTTGGGGAACAAAATGTGTCAAGCATTCAGGACACCATCCAGGATGGAATTGTTTTCTCACCCGCGGAGGCGGTATCGTCCACGTGTCAAAAGTGCGGCACGAAGCCCGTCGCTGCGCTCCGGGTTCTGTCACCTGGCTCGCGATATCAGGGGTATCGCATGACATTCAGAACCCCGAGCGAACCGACGGGCTTCGTTGAGCCAGTTGGGAGGTTGGCTTAATGAAGCGGATCATCGTTGTTTGCACTCTGCTGCTTCCTTTATTTGTGGGCGCCCAACAGCGGACGGCGGCGCCGAAGCCGGAGGCTATCGTCGAGGAATGGTTCAAGCGGTGGAACGCGCTGGATGGGTCCGAAAAATCGGTTCAAAGCTTTCTGGAACTCTACCAACCCAATGCCATTCACGAGGTCCCACCTTCGCCGAAACAAATCGGGCCGGTTTTCTTCGAGGCGCATGACGGCATTCGTAAGATGGCAGAGGATTTTGGCCGCGCGAACACCGAATCCGCGTTCCGCCTGGATACGGTCACCGCGAACGAACGCTCGACCCAGCTGTTTTATGTGACTGACGGACCGTGGGGCGGCCCCGCCGTCGCGGTGCAGTTCATGGGCGCCTACACGGTACGCGACACCAGGAAGCGATACATGTATCCCGGTGCCGCATTCTTCCATATCCAGGAGGGCAAAATCCTTTACGCCAAGTTCTACAGTTCCCGCGATGAATTAGCGGAAGTCCGCCCTTAAAAGTGTTGTCCTTGCCCGCTTGCAGGATCGGTCACAACCGCTTATTCTCACCGACGGGATGAGCGAGTTGTTTATCAATCACGAAAAAGCGCCGGTGGGCGCGGGTTTGTCGCTATTCGACGCGGCCGAATCCATTGGAATCCGGGTACCAACTTCGTGTGTTAAACAAGGAAAGTGCCGGGAGTGCATTCTCGAGATCGAGTCCGGCGAAGAGTTCCTCTCGGCACGCGAGCCCGAGGAAGAGCATCTGGGTGAAACGTTTCGTCTCGCATGCCGCACCAGGCTGACGGGAAACGGCAGTGTTCGATGTCACACCATGCGGCGCGGCGCCATGCGTATCGTTGACGACGCCGCGGAATTGCCCGACCTGCCGATCCTGCTCGATCCCGTCGTCGCTTCAGGCTACGGCATCGCCATCGACATCGGCACGACGACGATCGCCATGCGGCTTTACGATCTCGCCAATGGACATGCTGTCGCGACCCAGTCGTTTGAGAATCCGCAACGCTTCGGCGGCTCGGATGTCATGGCGCGCATTCATTACGACACCAATCACAAGGGACGGCTTCTTCAGCGAACGCTTCTCGGCTACCTCGGTCATGCGATCGAGCGCTTTCCCGTGCCAGCGGAAGCGATTCACGAAGTCACGGTTGCGGCAAACACCACGATGCGCGATCTGTTGTTCGGCATCGACGTCTACTCGATCGGACAGAAGCCTTACCGCTCTCTCACCGAACACGAACTCCTGAACGGGACGCGCGCGACGACGGCTCTGTCGATGCGTGCCCGCAGGCTGAAGCTCCCGACGAACCGTGACGCCAACGTGTACGGCCTGCCTCTGGTTGGCAGTCACGTTGGCGCGGACGCTGCGGCCTGTCTGCTGGCCACGGGTATTGCCGAGCGTGCCGAGGTATCGGTGCTGATGGATCTCGGAACGAATACCGAACTGATCATGGGCAATCGCGATCGCATCGTCGCGGCCTCGTGTCCCGCCGGACCGGCCTTCGAAGGAGGCGGCGTTCGTTGCGGCATGCCGGCACTCGACGGCGCGATCGAACGCGTGCGCATCGACGATGACGGCGCCGTCACCGCCCGCATCATCGGTGCGACAACCGATGCGCAAGGGATCTGTGGATCAGGCCTGGTGGATTTGATGTCCGAGTTGCTGAGGACCGGACGCATGAACGCCCAGGGCCGATTCAACGGCGACGGCGGGGGGGTCAAGGTGCACGATTCCGGAATCGTGTTTACCGAAGCGGATGTCAACGAACTCGCCCAGGCGAAAGGCGCCAATGTCGCGGGTCTGCGGATTGTCGCCGACGTTTTCGGCATCGCCCTCGAGGATGTGGACCGCTTCTATCTGGCCGGCGGATTCGCGCGGCATCTCGATCCCCAAGCGGCGAAACGCATCGGATTGATTCCGACGATTCCCGACGAAAAGATCGTTCGCGTCGGCAACGCCGCGCTCGAAGGCGCGGGTCGTGTCTTGCTGTCGCAAACGGCCAGACGGCGATTGGAAGAGATCGTTCGACGGGTGGAGCACATCGAGCTCGAAACTCACGATCGCTTTTTCGAGTTCTTCGTCGAAGGCTGCCAGTTCGTTCCGATCGGCGCGGAGGTGTTGCAATAGTGATTGTGGAGCAACGCGAATACGCCCGGCTGCTCGGTTATCCGTGGGGGACGGAGCTCGAAGGCGACGTTCTCCAGCAAGCCGTGAAGGCGTCGAATTGGTACGAACATCATGGCAAGCCGCAGCTCTACTGCGTGTCGAACATCGCCGGAATCACTGCCGGTTGGGAAGTCGATGAAGAAGTGGCGAGGTTGTGGGCTGCCGATCGCGTCGACGAAGCCTACTTTCTGGATCGCTATGCAGCAGCCGTCGTGGAGAAGTTCGCATCCGATCTGGGAGTTCTCGATACGCCGGGAACGGGTTCGGTGCCGTTTCAACTGCAGTGGGATCTTTTTTCGCAGCTGGCTCCACTGAACCCCGCGATCGAGATCCTGCCATCGGGCATGTTAAAGCCGAAGAATTCGTTGTTGGCGATCGTTCGCGAACGCGCGGAACACCTGGCCAACGCGTGCACACGATGCGATCTCAGCGGCTGCACGTTCCGGAGAAGATCCGCGTGACCCTTCTCGAAGCACTCGCAAAGCGCGTCCTGCTTGGAGACGGCGCCATGGGAACCCAGCTTCAGCAGGCAGGGCTTCATCCCGGCGGCTGCGGTGAGGCGTGGAACATCGATCAGCCGGAGCGTGTTCTCAAAATCCAACGCGCATACGTCGACGCCGGCTCGGATTGCCTCATCACGAATACATTCGGCGCTTCGCGCATCATGCTCGACCGTCACGACGAAGGAGAACGCACGGTCGAAATCAACATCGCGGGCGCTCAGCTGGCACGCCGCGCTTTTGACTCGCGCGAGGGTTTTGTTCTTGGCGATATCGGACCATTCGGCGGGTTGATGGAACCCTACGGCGAAATTCCCGTGGCGCTGGTCGAGCGAGCATTTGCGGAGCAGGCATCGGCGCTCGTCACAGGCGGTGTGGACGCCATCATCATCGAAACTCAAACGTCATTGGACGAACTCGGCATCGCGATTCGCGCCGCGAAAGCTGCGGGTGCGGCGTGCGTGATCGGTTCGATGGCCTTCGACAGGATGGTGGAAGGGATCGAGGTACGAACCATGATGGGCACGAGCCCGGAAATGGCTGCGGAATTTATGGTCGAGTCGGGCTGCGACATTCTCGCGATGAATTGCGGAACCGGCATCGACATGAAAATCGGAGCCGACATCGCGCGGCGATACCGGTCGATTTCGGGTCTGCCGATAATGGCCCAGCCGAATGCCGGACTCCCGGTCCTGGAGAACTTCAAGGTTTTATATAAGGAGACACCGGACGAAATGGCTTCCGGGATGGGAGATCTGCTCGAGGCTGGAGTTCGCATTATCGGCGGCTGCTGCGGCTCAACGCCCGCGCACATTCGCAAGTTCAGAGAGGTTTTGAATGAAAGTCACGCTCGGACCTGAAAACGCCGACGCCGAGAAACTGCTCCCTCCCGCGCGCGACGACGGATCCGGCGTCGGAATTAATTACGCCGACGCTTATCTGAAAGTGATCAAGATGACCATGGAGGACGGCCGCAAGGTTCTCGCCAAACGCCGCGGTTTGAAGATCACGTTTACGATCGGCGATCGCGCCGGCGAAGGTTTGCTTCGCCGTCTTGAAAACGGTCCCGACGAAAAAACCATCGTCCGCAAAGCGATCGAAGAAGCCGTCCGCAACGCCGGCGCCCGCTTCGACGTCGAGAACGGCATGATGACGCTCAGTTTCGAATAGACTGCTTACAGGAGTTTGTGAATGGATGGTTTTTCCTACGAGGACGTGGGGTTAATCTCGGGTCTGGAAGTTCACCAGCAGCTGCTCACCGACCAGAAACTATTCTGCCGGTGCCCCGCGGGACTCTACACCGAGGAGCATGACGCCGAAGTTCTGCGGCACATGCGTCCGACGCTCTCCGAGCTTGGCGTGTACGACGGCACGGCGCTGATGGAGTTCAAGACAAAAAAGGAAATCGTCTATCTGCTGAACCGGCTGAATACCTGCACCTACGAAATGGACGATACCCCGCCGTTCCTCGTGAATCAGGAAGCCATCGACGTTGCCATCGAGCTTTGTTTGATGATGAACATGGACATCATCGACGAGGTTCACATCGCGCGAAAACAGTATCTGGACGGCTCAATTCCCACGGGATTCCAACGCACGGCGATCATCGGCGTGAATGGTTATCTTCCTTTCCGCGGCCGCAAACTCACGGTGACTCATGTCAGCGTCGAAGAAGACTCCTGCCGCGAGGTCAACGACAAAGGGCATCGCGTAACCTGGCGCACCGACCGGCTCGGTATGCCGCTGACGGAAACCGTGACGGGACCCGATTTGCGAACGCCTGAAGAAGTGCGGGACGCCATCCTTCTCTGCGGGCTGACGGCAAGAAGCACGCGCCGCGTTCGCACCGGCATCGGCGCGAGCCGGCAGGATGTGAACGTCAGCGTTCGCGGCGGCAATCGCGTCGAGATCAAAGGCGTGCCGCGAGCGGGATACGCCGTGAAGCTTGTCCACAACGAAGGTGTTCGTCAGTCCAATCTGCTGAAGCTGCGCGATGAGCTGCACCGGCGCGGCATGAAGAGCCTCGACGATATTCGGATGGAAGCGTCCGATGTTTCCGACATTCTTGCCCACGTCGAACTCGATTTTCTGCGACGCACATTCCAGGCGGGCGGCAGCGTGTTCGCCGTGAGAATCGAAGGAGCCGCAGGACTCGCGGAGCATCCCACGCAACCTGAAACGACATTTGTCGACGAACTTAGCGGACGCATTCGCGTGATTGCGTGCCTGGACGAACCACCAATCGTTGTTTCGAGCGCGCTGCTTCCGTCATTCATCAACAAACACGACGTGATCGATCGCATTCGCAAACGCCTGCGTATGAGCCCGCGCGACGACTTCTTCATCGTCTTTGGTCCAGAGCAAGACTGCCGTACAGCCGCGGAGGAGATACGGCTGCGTTTCGGCGATGCGACCGAAGGAGTGCCCAAGGAAACACGCCAGGCGCTGCGCGGCGGTTTCACGACTTTCGAGCGCATACTTCCCGGGCCGGATCGCATGTATCCGGACACGGATTCACCGCCGACTCGAGTGACGGCGGATCGCGTTGCATCGATTCGCGCCGGCTTGAAACCGTCGCCGTGGACTCGCATCGATCGTTACCGTTCGTGGCGCGTGCCTGACGAAACGTCGCATTACCTGATTCGCCGCGGCGGCGCCGAGGTTGTCGATGCCGTGGTGGAGAAAACCGGCGTCGACGGGTTGGTGGCTGCGATCGAAATCGGGCAGCGCGCCAAGGCTCTTGCGCGTCGCGGCATTCCGATGGAGCGGCTCAAAGGCGAAGACTGGACGGCAATCTTCGATCTGTTCACGAGTGGCCGAATCTCGCGCGAAGCCATTCCCGTTCTTGCCTCCAGAATGGCCACGGATCGACTCTCGGCCCAGGCCGCGGCCAAAGCGGAGAACGTGACTATCGTCGGACGCGAGCGCTGGCAGCCCGAAATGGATGAGATGAATATGACCGGATACCTCGCCGATCGAGGCGATACTCCCGACAAACGCCTGCGCTTCCTGGCCGGCCGAGCGATGAAGAAGTGGAAATACAAGGCGCCGGCGAAAGAGCTGGTCGAGTATCTGCGGGGCGCGCTCCAGGAGGTCACAAGATGAGTGGCGTGCCTATCAGTGAACGCGCGGACCGGCTGCAAGGTTATCGGGGACCTGCGCGAGAGTTCCTCGACAAATTCCAGATCGGCGTCTGGAGCGAAGTCGAAGTCACGAACGACCGCAACTCCGTGTTCACCGGCGTGATTCTGCCGAGAAGCGAGACGGCCGACGATCTGCATATCGTCATCAAACTCTTCACCGGATACAACGTCGGTGTAGCGGCCGGCCGCATCGTGTCGGCAAAAGAAATCGGATATCGCAAGGCCGTTTACAAAATCCCTGAAAAGGACTTTCCATACGACCCGAAGAAGAAGAACGTCACGCTCCTCGGAACGGGTGGAACCATCGCCAGCCGGCTCGACTATCGCACCGGCGCGGTCATTCCCGCCTTCACGCCCGGTGAATTGTACGGCGCGGTTCCTGAACTGGCGGACATTGCGAACCTGACAACGAAGAAGCTCTTCGGCGTGTTCAGCGAAAACATGGGCCCGGAGCAGTACATCGCGCTGGCGAAAGCCATCGGTGAGGAGATTGAGAAAGGCGTGGACGGCATTGTGATCGGGCACGGTACCGATACTATGGCGCACACCGGAGCGATCCTGAGTTTCATGGTTCAACAGAGCCCGGTCCCGCTCGTTCTGGTCGGCAGCCAGCGAAGCTCCGATCGTCCGTCGTCGGATGCGGCGCTGAACCTGATGAACGCGGTGCGAACGGCCGCGGAATGCGATATCGCCGAAGTCATGCTGTGCATGTTCGGTCCGACGTCCGACAACAACGACCTTCTCCATCGCGGCACGCGTTGCAGGAAAATGCATTCGAGCTATCGCAGCACCTTCCGCACCGTCGGCGCGACGCCGCTGGCCGTCGTCACGCCAAACCGCAACGAAGAGGGCCGCTACTTTACGTACCTGACCGATGAATATCTGAAACGCGATAAGACGCGCAAGCCGATCATCAATCCGGCTTTTGAAGAGAAGGTGACGATCCAGTACTACTATCCAAACTTCAAGCCGGACATCATCGACTCGCTTTCCGAACTGGGTTATCGCGGATTGGTCATCGCCGGCACCGGTCTGGGGCACGTCAACAAGCCGCTCTACCCTGCGTTGAAGCGCGCCATTCAAAAAGGAATGACTGTGGCCATGAGCGTACAGACGTTGTGGGGTTACGCGCAGATGTACGTGTACGACACGGGCCGCGACTTGCTTGAACTTGGAATCATTCCGCTCGACAACATGCTGCCCGAAACCGCATTCATGAAACTCTCGTGGGTACTGGGGCAAACGGATGATCCGAAGCGCATCCGCGAAATGCTGACCGCCCCGATCAATCACGAAATCACGCCCCGTGAGCCGCACAACGGGTATTTGATCCTGCAAGGCGGCCTTCCCGAAGTGGACGCGTTTGTGGAGAAGCACTGGAAGTAGTCGGCGAACACCCTTTCCATTTGTGATGGCTGATGGGTGAGATGTGATTGCCGAACTGAGGCCATAGATTATCGTTCTGCAACGCAATCGGCGATTGCTTCTGACCGATGACCTATGGCCTCAGTTCGGCAATCACATCTCACCCAGCCATCACAAATAAACCAGCGCGGGCTTTCAACGGTTAAGCCCGAATATGCAACCCGATCCTTCTTTTTAGGTATATTCATCAAAAAAGATAAGGGGGATTCGTAAGGATACATCCTGTTCTTCTCATCATCGTCCTGATCGTTACCGCGTTGGCGATTGCTTCTGACCGATGACCTATGGCCTCAGTTCGGCAATCACATCTCACC
>CAZPBY010000050.1:0-7918 GCA_964584785.1 uncultured Solibacteraceae bacterium | reverse complement strand
GCAACCCGATCCTTCTTTTTAGGTATATTCATCAAAAAAGATAAGGGGGATTCGTGAGGATACATCCTGTTCTTCTCATCATCGTCCTGAGCGTTACCGCGTTGGCTGCCAACGCGCAGAACAATGCATCCATTTCCGGCAGTGTTTTGGACACCACAGGCGCGATTGTTCCGGGCGTTACGGTGAAATTGACGAGCCATGAACAAGGCGTTGTGCGCAACAGTCTGAGCAATGAAGCCGGTGTTTACCAGTTCTCGTTTCTGGCGGCGGGCGTCTACGACATCGAAGTAGCGGTTCCCGGTTTCAAGACGCTCCTGCAAAAAGACATCACGCTCGCCGTCGCGCAAAATCTGCGGCGGGATTTCAAACTCGAAGTCGGCGACATTGCGGAGAACGTCACCGTTGCCGCTGCCGCCGAAGCGATCAACACGGAGACGGCCGAAATCGGCGCCGTCATCGACAACACGAAAGTCGTGGAGATGCCGCTGAACGGCCGCACCTTTTACTCGCTGGCGACGCTCACGCCCGGCGTGGCCGCGCCGCTCAACAATCAGGGCTTCCGCGGCGCATTCAGCGTCGCGGGGGCGTGCCAAACCTGCAACAACTTCACGCTGAATGGAATGGACAACAACGATCCGACCGTGGCGATTCCCAATTTCCGTCCCTCGATCGATGCGATTCAGGAATTCAACATCCTGACGGGCATCTACGGCGCCCAGTACGGACTGGGTTCCGGCGGCCAGATCATCGTCTCCACGAAATCGGGCACGAACGAATTTCACGGCTCCGCTTACGAATTCCTTCGTAACTCCGCGATGGATGCACGCAATTTCTTTCAACCGGGCAAACCGCCGTCGTTCAAACGCAACCAGTTCGGCGGTACATTCGGCGGACCGATCGTGAAGAACAAGACGTTTTTCTTTTACAGCTACGAAGGCCTTCGTCTTTCACAAGCCGTCACGCAGTTGACGACAGTGCCGACAGCCGCGATGAAGAAGGGCGATTTCAGTTCTCTCCTGCCCGGACGAGTCATCCGGGATCCCAACACTGGCACTGGATTTAACGGCAACATCATTCCGCCGAATCGAATCAACTCCGTGGCGGCGGACTTGATGCAGTACTACCCCGATCCCACTTCCGACACAGCGGCAGGCGTTGTGCCGAGCAACAACTACCTGTTCAATCTCCCGCGTCCCGAGCGCTACAACCAGCACAGTGTGAAGGTGGACCACACGTTCAACTCCAAAGATTCCATTTACGGCACCATCAACTGGTACAAGGATTCGTCGACTGAAACCGGAACCAGTTCCACCTGCAACAACACGACGCTGCCGACCTTTCCCTGCGATCTCTCGATCAAGAACGAAGTGTATGGCGTGAATGAGACGCACATTTTCTCGCCGATTCTGGTGAACCAGGTGCGTTACGCATACACGTACACCTACACTCCGAGTTCGGCTCGCTCCGGTCGAACCGACTTTTGGGGAAAGTATGGTGTGAAGCCGTTGCTCGTCAGTTTCCCGGGCATTCCGGACAAGGGCATTCCTCAAGTGACCGTGACGGGATATAACTCGTTTCCATCAGCCCGCACGTTTGTTCGCGACGATCCACACTGGCAGTTCTCCGACACGCTGTCGTGGACGCGCAGTCGGCATACGATGAACCTGGGACTCAACTACCTGCACTACCACACGGGCAATACCGATTTGTCCAGCCAGGGCGGCACTCTGGTGTTCAGCAACACGAGCCAGGGGCCGACGTCAGGCTACGCTTTGGCGGATTGGCTGCTGGGCTTTCCGTCAAGCTCATCGAACACTCCGTACCGGTATAGAAACGACATCAACCTGAATAACATCGCCGCTTTTGCGCAGGATGATTTCAAGGTCAACACCAGGCTCACGGTGAATCTCGGTCTTCGATGGGAAGTGAACACTCCACTGACTGACGACAATCATCGTCTGACCAATTTCGATCCTGTGAAAGGCATCCCCGTGACTCAGGCGGATCCTGCCCCGGGTGCGCCGTTCGGCACGCCTGTCGTGGGTTTCGGGAAGCGGCCATACAACTTCGATTACAAGGGTTTTGCGCCGAGAGTCGGTTTCGCCTGGCAGATGTTCGGCGATGGCAAGACCGTATTGCGTGGCGGTGCCGGAACGTTCTACACCACGTATTCATTGAATAACTCGCTGGGTTCGTTCTTTGCAGGGTTCCCTTATCAGACGACGTTTACCTACACGTCCAGCGTGGCTTCACCGGTTCTGCTGTCGAATCCGTTCTCTGGAAACGCCACGACGTCGAACAGCCTGAACGGTGGTGAAATGGATTTCAAAAACGCCCGCACGTACCAATGGAGTCTCGGCATTCAACGCGAGATCCCCGGCGGCATGCTGGCGGACGTTACATACTTTGCATCTCAGAGCAATCACCTGCAGGGCACACGCAACATCAACCAACCGCCGCCGGGCGCCGGTACGCCGGCTCAAGTGAATGCCCGCCGTCCTTATCCGGCGTACGGAACGATCAACATGTATCAGTGGGACCGGAACGCGCACTTCGAGTCGATGCAGTCGAAGCTGCAGAAGCGGTTTGGCCACGGATTGTCGTTCCTGGCGACGTACATGTTCAGTCACAACATCGACAGTCTCGGTACGCCTGCAGACCAGAACAATCTGGCCACAACGCGCGGCAGCTCCTCGACGGACGTGCGGCATCGCTTCGTTGCGAGTCCGGTGTATGAACTGCCCTTCGGTTCCAGACGCCGGTACGCGACGAACGGAATTCCGGCGAAGGTATTCGGCGGCTGGCAGATCTCCGCGCTGGTTCAGGCTCAGACCGGAAACCCGCTGACTCCGTCGCTGTCGGGAAACTACAGCAACACCGCAAGCACGAACGATCGCCCGGACCTTTACGGGGATCCGAACGCGAACGCTCCACACACGCCGCAAAAATGGTTCGATACGTCGGTGTTCCTTCCGCTTCGAGCGGCGAGCGGGGCAAGCGGGGCGACTTACAGTTTTGGGAATACGGGTAAGGGGATCATCAAGAGTCCCGGACTCGTCAGCACGGACGTTTCTCTGGTGCGAAGCTTCACCGTACGTGAGAAGGCGAAGTTCCAATTCCGCGGCGAGTTCTTCAACGTGTTCAACCACACGAATTTCAATTTTCCGAATGTGCAGGTCGACAATGCGGCGTTCGGACAGATCGGATCGGCTCAGGATCCGCGGCAGATCCAGCTCGCGCTGAAGATACTGTTCTGAGATGTGGGCGTGCCTCCACCGTCGGACGGGTAGACTGTTGTTCACCACAGAGACACAGAGGGCACAGAGATGATCGAATTGAACCCGTCCCGTGCACGGAACAGATCATTGGAGCAGCGATCGAGCGGAGCTGGGAATCGATGCGGGCGAGACGTGACAGAAGGGACTCGATCTCGGCCAGCTCCGCCGCGCCAGTGCCATCGAGATCCAGCTCATGCGATAGCTCGACCTGGTTGATCTGGCGATGAAGGGGACGCGCGTGATGGATCAAAAGTCGCCGCATGATGTGGGCGGCGAGGCCGAGGAACGCGTCTCGATCCGATTGGTCCTCAAGAGCGGTGAGAGACTTGATCTTCAGCAACTCGAGATACAACTCATTGACCAGAACGGTAGGCTGCCACGTGTGCGGCGTGCGCTCGCTCCGAATCCGGCGCGCGGCCATCTGGCGGAGTTCGGGGTAGAACGCAACGACCAGCTGGGAAGCTGCTTGCTTACTGCCGCTCCGGAGCTCTTTCATGAGCTCTTGGAGGCGGCCTAAATCCTTCGGCTCGGGCGGCTGTCGCATTTTGGAAAAATCGACGCGGCTCAACGCGTCGTATCGTGGTGTATATGCCACACCGTGATCACGGAACAAGCGAGCCGGCTCGACGACGAGAAGTGGAAAAGCGCTTATGCATTATTCGAGCGCGCTGTGAAGCTTCCCGCCAGCGAGCGCCAGACATTTTTGCAACAGGCGAGTCAAGATTCGGAGGTGTTACAGCTCGTTCCGAACTTGTGGAGCGGTTGATACGAGAGGCCCGAGCCGCTTCTGCGCTGAATCATCCCGGAATCGTCACCGTATACGAAGTGATCCGGACGAAGGATTCGCTGGCGGTCGTGATGGAGCGCGTCCAAGGCGTCGCTATGCGGAACTTGTGCGGCACGCCAAACCCCGTAGCGCAGGTTGCCAGGTAGGGGAGCCAGATTGCCGAAGCGTTGGCGGCTGCCCACGGCGGCGGTGTGGTGCATCGCGACATCAAGCCGGAGAACCGATGCTCCGGCCCGATGGTTACATCAAGGTTCTGGACTTTGGCGTGGCAGTACACCTCGGGGCTGAAGACGACGTTGCAGATATTCCCATCGCGACGCTGGGATGTCCATGGTGGGGAATACCTCAGTGATTGTGGGCAAAGCCACTGTCAATGGAGTCGGTAACTATACATTCCAGGCTAACGTCATCGGCAATGCTCAGTCCACCTCTGACAATTTTTTTGGTCTGCAGGTTACCGACCCGAGCGGGAAGGTGGTGCCGGACTTGTCGTTCAGTCCAATCAATCTGAAGGGCGGCAAGATCGTGGTACCGCAGATGACTTGCGGTTGAATACTGACCGCTTCCCGCCTGCGGCTCGGCATGCATGACGAGCCGCAACCGTTTTGAGGAGCCCGCTTTCCGTACCGGTACCGTCTGGTGACGCACACGGCGTTTTTGGCGTGACCGTTCCTGAAAACTTCGCGACTGATCGTTACTAACGCTGCTCGCCAGATGCCTGGCGCGCTATTCTGTCGCTGATGCAAGGTGAGGATGGCAAGGCATGAGAGCGATTGAGAGCCAGTTGAGGAAGGAGCTCGCCACCGCGACTGGCCGCGGAGTGGCCAGCGTGAGTGCGCTCTGCCCGGGCTCGTCGGAACCGATTACCTTTTGGACTCCAGAGGCGGGCGATGAGCCGGCCTTCCTGGCCTACAGCGTGACCAAGACATTTACCAGCGCGTTGGTGCTGAAGCTCTGCGAGGAAGGGCGGCTGAGCCTCGATGATCGACTGGCACGATGGTATTCAAAGATCGAGCGGGCGCAGAACATTTCACTTCGGCAGCTGCTCAACCACACTGCCGGTATTCCGGACTATGGAAGCATTGCGGCATACTGCGAGAGCGTTCGCACCAGCCCCTCGCAACCCTGGTCGTTCGAGCGATTCGCTGCCGAGACGTTCGACAAAGGCCTCCTCTTCGACCCGGGAACGGGTTTTGCATACTCGAACCCCGGCTACATGCTCGTCAAGAGCATCATCGAAGATGTGACCGGGAACTCGTACCGAACCTTGATTGCGGAGCGCATCGCCGGCCCGCTGCGATTGGGGAGAACCTTCGTGGCCGAGTCCATCGAAGACCTGGCCAGGCTGGCACCGGGTACGTCGTCACTGCTGGCGCCAGACGCCACGTCGCGCGACATTCGGAACCACTATCATCCTGGATGGGTGTCGCACGGTGTCGTCGCATCCACAGCGTCCGATCTGGTTCGCTTTATGAACATACTGATGCGCGGCAGATTGCTGTCGCGGAACTCGCTCGATCAGATGTTGTCACTGGTTTCTCTATCGCTCGATTCCGACGGGTCTGCATCCGGCCATGAGCCGCTTCGCCCTGTGCGCCCTGGATATGGGCTTGGCGTGATGGGAGATCCGGCATCGCCGTGGGGTTTGATCGTCGGACATAACGGCGGCGGCCCGTGCTATAGCGCCAGCGTCTTCTACTCGTTCGGTCTTGACGGTTTGTCGGTCTGCGCGATGGGCGCAATCGAGAGAGGCTTCAGCGCTGAACGCGTGGTTGCCGGTGTATTCGACTACTGGAGCTCGACACCGATCGATCCTGAAACGAAGTCCCTCAAGCCTTGAATGTGGCGCGACGTTCGTGCCAGCTCGTGGCTTGTTCGTAGGCGTACGCGATTTCCAGAATCTTTCCATCCGTCATCGGCGCGCCGACGAAGTTCAACGCCATCGGCAATTCGTCGTCAGTGAAACCGCAGACCACCGAGACACCCGGAAGCCCCGCGACATTACCCAACGTGCCAAGATTGCCGGCCCCGCCTGCACCACCGGCTCCACCTCCACCACTCTCGTCTGCTGCACCGCCGCCAGCGGCGCCGGCAGCACCGGCTGCGCGATTTCCTACCGTAGCTGGAGTGGGATTCACAATCAACCGTGCACCGTTGGGATTACGCGGGGCAATCAAGGCATCGAATCGTTGAAACACTTTCGCCGTCTCGAGCGTGATCGCATGACGAATACGCAGGACTTTCATGTAGTCGGCCGCCGGAATCAACATCGCGGCCTTCCACCCAAACCACTTGTTTTTGTTGATCAACGCTTCCTGCAGCTCGCCCTTTCGCGCGTACGCTTCAAATACCGTGCCGCCTTCCACCTGCCAGACAAAGCGCGACACGATGTTGTATGGATAATCCGGCAGGTCCATCTCCTCGATAACACAGCCCAGATCCTTGAGCACCTTCACGACTTCCTCGTAAGCAGGCTTAGTTTTCGCCGGAACCTGATCGAACTCGCGTTTGACCAGGCCAATACGACGGCCCGCCATCTTCGCTTTCGGGTCGAACGCGAAAGGCGCAGTGACCGAAGTGGGATCGCGCGGATCGGCGCCGTGAATCGCCTCGAAAACTTTTGCGCAGTCGCTGACGCCGCGGGCGAGCGGTCCAAGTTTGTCCATCGTCCAGCTTAACGGCATCGCGCCGAAGCGGCTGACGCGTCCATAAGTCGGGCGCAGTCCCGCAACACCACACGCGCCTGCCGGTCCAAGGATCGACGCCGTGGTTTCCGTGCCGATCGCAAACACGGCAAACGACGCGGCCGCGCAGGCGCCGGGCCCCGTAGAAGATCCGGACGTCCAGTGATCGAGCTTCCATGGATTGTGTACTGGACCGTTGAATGCGGAATCGGGATTCCCTCCGGCCAGTTCGCTCATGCTGAGCTTGCCGAGGAGAATGGCTCCCGCGTCCCGAAGTTTCTCGACGACAGCGCCGTCGGAATCCGGCACCTGATTCACGAACAATCGCGATCCCCACGTTGTGCGAATCCCTTTCGTGTTCATGAGATCTTTCACGGCGTAAGGTATACCGTGCAGCAGTCCGCGATATTTTTTCGCTTTGATTTCCTGGTCGGCCTTTTCGGCCTGCTCGAGCGCGAGATGCTTCGTCACGGTGATGAAACTGTTCACCTTCGGATCGAGTTCCTCGATGCGTTCCAGATAAGCTTTCGTCAAGTCGACGGCCGACAGCTTCCCGGATTTGATTTGCGGAGCAAGCTGATCGAGTGTCTGAGTGCAGAGCGCTTCGTTGGTGTTCATGTCGTTTTATTTGTCGGGATGAAAAACGAACGCGGGTTCGAGGGAGATCGGCAGTTGAAAGTCGCGGATCTTCTGAATGTCTCGAATGGCGCTTTCGAGCATCGGCTTCAACGTCTTCATTTCGTCGGGCAGCGTGGGTTTGTAGCCCAGATGGTCGAGCAGTATGAGTGTGGTGTCCTCGGATAGCCCGCCATTTTGCCGCGACTCCTGAACTGCGGCTTCCACCACGCTTCCCGAAAGAAACGTACCCGCAACCATCTTCGAAAACATCCGCCGGTTCATCGGCTTTGATGCCATGGGGTTCCTCCGTATGCCAGTGGACTCTAGCACAATGGGCGCCACCGGGGCATCTCGTCACGAAGCCCGTCGCTGCGCTCCGGGTTCTGAACATGGTGCGAAAACTTTCAGAACCCGGAGCGCAGCGATGGGCTTCGTGCCTCAACCTTGCGGGCGTTAAGTAGTCCCGGGGAATCGCACCCCGAGGCTCTCCCAGAACCGTACGTGAGAGTCTCCCCTCATACGGCTCCTATGGTGAAAACCCCGCGCTGTCG
>CAZPBY010000049.1:0-54668 GCA_964584785.1 uncultured Solibacteraceae bacterium | reverse complement strand
GAAATATATCACCCGTGCAGTCACCACATCGCCTCGGACTTTGACGTTACCCTGCGTAGGGCGTCGGTCGGTTGGGATGGATCTGCTATGATTCGAAGGTCATGTTGCAGCTCGGAACGATAGCCAGGTCTTTCTTGAGCGTCTCCGTTATGCTCTGCAGTTCCCTCGCAAGCCCGGCCGCCGCGTCAACTCCAACAGCGGCGGAAATCGTCGAACGGATGATGCTTCACAATGAACGACAGGATCGAGCGTTGGTGGGATACCGAACACAGCGAAAGTTTTCTGCTACCAACGCCCGTTTCAAGTTGGATTCGACCATGGTGGTGCAAACGGTTTTTCGGAGACCCGATTCGATGGAGTCGTCGATTGTTTCGCACGCGGGCTCCGACCTGATCAAGTCCCGCGTCTTCGACGAGATTCTGAAGGCGGAAGGCGAGACGCATAAAAAGTCTGATAAGCAGCAAGTCGACATCACGCCCCGGAATTACGATTTCTCCGCCGCCAGCGAGGACACCTGCGATGGCCGCCCGTGCTACCGAGTCCGCATCACTCCAAAACGAAAAGACAAGTATTCCTTGAAAGGCAATGTATGGATTGATGCGGAAGACTATGCCATTGTCCGCGTCCAGGGCATACCCGCGAAGAAACCCTCCTTCTTCACTCTTAAGACTGAAATCGACAAACGGTATCGGAAGATCGACGGTATCTGGCTCACGGACCGACTCGATTCGTGGTCCGATATCTTTATCGGCGGGCATTCGACACTTTCCATCGAATACCAGTACGAATCCGTGCAAACCGAACCTTGACGTTCGACCTCCCGCTGCTTTCATCGAAAAAACTCATCGTCAGCTACATCAGCGGAGCAGTCCTGTTCTACTTCTTCGTCAGACACACCGAGTGGAGATCCATCCTTTCAGGCATACGATCGGTCGTCTGGCCGGTTTTGATCGCGGCCATAGCGCTCCGTATAGCGTCGCTGATCATGAGTTGCGCGCGATGGAGAACCCTGTTGCGGCCCGTTCGCAACGTCAAGCTATCCAGAATTGCCTCCGCGACAATGATTGGCGCCACAATCAGTGTCGCCATTTCCATGCAGGCGGCCGAATTCGTGCGGCCTTATCTGCTCAGCCGGAGCGTGCAACTGGAATTCGGTCCTGTTTTGTCGACTGTGATGGTCGAATGGTTCCTCGATCTGTTTGCGACACTGACCTTGTTCATTTCTTCGCTGGCGTTCTTCAGATTGAACGGAGCACTCGCAGGCTTGAATCAAGCCCTGCTCGCGCTCGTATTCGCTTCTACCACAGGATTGGCCGCGCTTTGGGCTCTTCACCGGTATGCCGCGCACCTTCAGCGCTTTGTCCGCTCGCGCTTGCCAGACCACATCGGCACCATTCTAAGTGCTCAACTCGGCCACTTCGCCACGGGATTGCGCGTTTTGCACCAGCCGCGAGCCTTTGCCGCGATATCGGCATACTCGTACATCATTTCGATTCTCACGGCGCTCAGTTCCTGGCTCGCGCTGGCCGCGTTCGGCTTAACGCTGCCATCCTTTTCGGCATTCGTTATTCTGGGGTTGGTCAGTTTGGGAGGTATTATTCCGACGCCCGGGGCGGTTGGTGGTTTTCACGCCGTGTGCGAGATCGGTCTTGTCACCTTTTTTCATGTGACTACCGCAAGCGCCGTCCTGCCCGTAATCGGGCTGCACGCCGTGCTCTACATTCCGGCTGCAATTGTCGGTCTGTTCTACCTTTCAGCCGATACTTTTCGGCGAGTGACTTGATCGACAAGGCCCTCCGCAATGCCGCTCAGCGCGGTGCGCGGGCTGACGAGGCTCGGAACAAGCTTCGCGGAATTGTCGCTCGAAATCACACTACGGCCGAGTTCTTCCCCGGTATCTTTATCGAAATACGAAAAGCGCACGCTTAAGATTCCGTTGCCGAGGTCCAAAGGAAGAAGCTGAAGCACCTTGTTCCCCTTCGCATAATCGATGATCTGACTTGTCACAACAAGCGTACCGCTGGCTTCCACGCCTTCGCTCGATTCGGCGGCGATTTCGCGTTGGCGGTCAAACTGAACAAGATCATTCCATGTGCGCATGGGAGCGTCGAGAGAATCGGCTTCTCGAAAATCTTCCAGAGGCGCTGCCGGGGTCGACGCCGCAACTGCTTTGGGTTTAAACGAATCAACGGTCACTATGCTGGTGAAACGGCCGCCTTTTTCAAACTCACTGCGCAATTCCTCGAGAAGCTTATCGAGAACAATCGGAGCTGCGTCGTGTCCAACAAGGCTTTCAGGCCGCGCGATCTCGAGGCGCGCGTAGCGAGAGAAATTCCCATGCAACGGAATCGTATTGGTAACGCGGAATCCGCCACCGAGGATCATTGACTTCAGATTGAGGACGCCGTTCTTCGGTTTGTAGGGCCTGCTCTGAGCGGGCGCCATCGACGCACAGCTGAGACAAAGAATGCTGATGATGAAAAACAGCCGATTCCTCACTTACTCTCCATATCCCGGATTGACGAATTTGCGAATCCGTTTCGCAATCCGGTCGATTGCTCCCCTCGTGGTGGCAGTCGCGCGATCGTCCTGCGCGGTGATGCTGGCTGCGCCAACGATTTCGCCGCTTCTCTTGTCCCGAAGCTGGAATCGCACTGTGACCGCGACGTGATTAAACCCAAACTCGAGAAGACGCAGTCCCACGTAGCCCGGATCGTAGTCATCGATGTAGCCTTCGAAGATCAATGCGGATTCTTCAGGCGCCATGGATGCCGGCTCCTGCGACGATAACCACTCGTCGTATGCCACCACTTTCGGCGAGGACTTCAACAATTGCAGTTCCTGCATCACTCTTTCATTCAAGTAACGCTCCATCTGAGGGGGCATGTGGTTCCCGACAAGATTCTCAAGCGGTTTCACTTCAATCGCTCGAAACGGCTTCAGGCTTTCATGCAGGGGAGCGATCGAATGGAAACGCGTCGGCGCGCCGGTAAACTGCCGAATTGCCCGTGTCGCCACATAAGGGCGCCAACTGCAACCGGCAAGGCACGCACTCACCACAGCCAGCGAAAAAATTGAACTCAAGGCGCTATGGTTTCCGCGCATAGAGGCCTTTCGGCGCATGTACTGTAACGTTCCGGTCTTTCGCTTCAATGCGCAGACGATGGAATGAATTGTCGACTGGTTTATCGTCAGAGTAGCCGATGCTGTATTCGTTTCTGAGTTCATCCTGGAGCTTTGAGAACAATCCACTCAATTGATCTTCGCGCCTTTCTTCCGGATAAAACACGCGGCCTCCGGTCGATTCGGAAAGATTCGTCAGCACGCGGCGGCCTTGCAGTTCGCGTGTGTTGAGCGAACCTTCCGGCCGTACTCCAATCACATAGATCGCCACTCCGGAAAGCTTGGCCATCCGCAAGGCCTCGTCCAGCGTGGCGCGGCTGGTTGTGTCTTCGCCATCCGTGATGAGGACCGCAACTTTTTGTCTGGTGTCCGTGGGATCGAATTTGTCACGGCAGGTTTTGTAGACCGCGTCGAACAGGGAAGTGCCGCCCGCCGGAGTCAATTTGTGAATATTGTCGACTAGATCGGCAATCGTGGCGGTCCAGTCCTGTAATAAATAAACCTTCGAGTCAAACGCGACGACCATGCCCCGATCATCGTTCTCCCGAACGACAGACTTCACAAACGTCTCGGCAGTGTCTGAAATCACGTTGAGCCTGTCGCTCATGCTCTGGCTGCGATCCATCAGAAGCGCCACACTGATGGGCGACTGTAGCTTCGGAACAAAATCCGATATCTCCTTCTGCACATCGTCCTCGTAGACGACGAAATCATTGCGAGTCAGCCCTGTCACAAATTGTCCCGATGAGTTCGTTACCGTGAAATGTACCTCGCGAAAGGTAACCTGAACGCTTTGCCCAAGGCTCAACTGCGCCGTCATCAGGACGAGTGTTCCCGCAATCCATTTCCAGTTAGTGGACATGGCGGAACCTTCGCAGCAACTCGAAATAGGTGACAGGCAAACGGCCTTTCAAATGGGTCTTCGTCAGCGAAAGGATTCGGTCAAAACGACGAGCATTGTCAATGCACGGCGGATGAATGACGATGCGCACTGTTCCACTGTACTCCAGAAGCTTCGAGAGGGGACGCTGTATATTGCCCGCGATATCCTCGTTGACCGCGCCCGGACCGAACACGAGGCTGGGCGCGAGGTGCGAGTCGCCACTGACCAGATCCAGTAATCTCATGTACGAATTCGTGTATTGCAATCCCAAATCGCTCATTGCCTTTAATCCTGCATCGTTGAGCAACCAGGCGGGTGCGACAAAACCGTGGTTCGCAATGTCCAGGGCTTGGAACAGATCGAGGCCGCGCTGTATTCGATCGCGCGCCTGGGCGTAGTTCAGGCACAGGAACTCGCCTTCGCCAACGGTGCACCAGCGGGCCTTAAAACGGTCCAGGAATGTCGTCGGCGTGCCGACACTGATGTGTTCGTAACCATGCAGAATAATTTCATGTCCCTCGGTTTGCTGCTGCCGCAGCCACTTGCAAAATTCCGGATGTTGGTCGATTCTCCACTGCCCGTGATACTTCGGAATAACCAAAAGACTCTGACGGTGTACGCCGATGTCCACAAGCGCATCCACAATGCGCCGGACTCTGTCAAAGTACGGAGGCGCCACGTCGTGAATCGAGACCACGAGGTGAGATGGGCTGCTCATTGCTTTCAGTCAACCACCTGTAGATTTTGAAATAGCGGTCAAACACCGACTCCCAGGAGTAGTTTTCGGACGCGAACGAACTGGAAAAGTTGCGGACACGATCTCGAGGCCACTCGGCGATCGCGGTGATGGCGGCCGCCATCGCCTTCGGGTCGCCCGCCGGCGTCAGAATGCCGACTTGCTCAGGGACGATGCTCGCTGTTCCACTCTCTTGAATCCCGACAACGGCCAGACCGGAGGCAATGCCTTCGAGCGTCGCCATGCCGAATGTTTCATATCTGCCGGGGATGACGAAGATGTCAGATGAAGCATAGACCACTGCCAGATCGGAAGGATTATCGAAATGTCCAAGATACTGCACGCTGCGATGCGCGGCTGCGAATTCCCGGACAAAATCTGCCTGAGGACCATCTCCTGCAATCAAGAGAACGAAGCGTTCCGGACACAGTAGGGCATGTGCGCCGAACAGGACGCCCAGTTCTTTCTCGACACTCAGCCGGCCAGCGTAAAGAAGGATCGTCTGTTCGGGGCTGATACCGTGGCGCCGGCGGAATGCCGGATCCGATTGCTGTGGATTAAATGCCGTTACATCGACTCCGCAAGGAAGGCAGCAGGTTCTGCGCACACCGAGTTGATCCATTCGACGACGCATCATGGAATTCAGAATTACCGTTATCGTGCAATGCCTGTAAATGGCGCCAATGTACAGTCCGACCATCTTCTCGGCCAATGCCGACATTACGGCGCCGGTTTTTGCTGTCATGTACCGGACGCACGCGGGCACATCCGTATGATACACACCAACGATCGGGGTTCGGCGGCGCTGCGTTGCAAGAAACGCTGCCAAAGGCAGCGTGTATTGGCAGTTCACTTCAATCAAATCGGGCGCTTCCTTTTCGACAATGTCGGCGATCTTTCCAATGTTGATCGCAATGCTGAGGCCGGGATAGAAACAAGGGATGCCGCGCACGACAATGATTTTCGTAGATCCCTCGATGCTTATCTTATCTTCACGACCCGGCAGGATGACGACATGCTGAATCGAATCTCGGCGGCTGTCGATATACCGAATCTTATTGGAAATATATGTGCGGACGCCGCTGCTGGTTTCCGGAGAAAACAAGGCGAGGTCACAGAGCTTCACGACGAGCCTCAACCGTTGGATGGTATCAGGTCAAGGTATGATCTCTCCAACGCAGCGAGGGGTTTTCCCCAGGTCTTTCGCTCCGCTTGAAGTCTTGCATTCCGGCCGAGTGTGTTGCGCAGCGAAACGTCGGCCGTGAGTTGCCGCAGGTACGCTCCAAACTCTTCTACGGAATTCGCAAGCAAGCCGGTTTCCAGGTGCTTCACAATGTCTCGAACGCCTCCCGCATTCATTCCCAACACGGGAACTCCGGAAGCCATGGCTTCGAGCGACGCGATACTTAGAGTCTCCGTGCTCGACGGCAGCGCGAAAATATCAGCCGAGGCGAAGAGTGAAGCCAGTTCTTCACCACGCCGGACGCCGGTGAATGTGATCGTGGAGCGCGAAAATTCTCGCGACAGACTTCTCTGCGCAGGCCCTTCGCCGGTAATAACCAGGCGCGTTGTGGGATAAGCGCCCGGCAACTGCAGGAATGAGTTCACTAATATTGGGAGTTCCTTTTCATTCGAAAGCCTTCCAACGTACAGGATGAGAACATCCTGTTCGCCGGCTCCAAAAGTCCTGCGCAGATTCGCGCTGCGTTTTTCCGGATTGAAATGGAGGATGTCCACACCACGCTCAAAGACCTCTACATTTCGAATTCCAGCGTCGTCGAGAAATCGTTTCGTATCGTTTGAAGGAACGTATACGCGCCGGCAATTGTTGAGTAGCCACTTGAAGTAGCTCCACGCCTGTGACTCGAACGCACCGAAGCCGTACATGTGAAGGTAGCGGATTATGTCCGTCTCATACGAAGCGACAACCGGACAGCCATGCCTGCGCGCCCACTTCTGTCCGAAAAATGACATCACGCCTGAAGTCCAAACATGCACCAGATCGGGTTGAAAGGCGCCAATGCTCTCGAACTCGACTCGGTGAAAGCTCCAGTGCGGCAAAATAACCGGCATTTCCGGATAGAGAGGAAACGGCACGCACTTCATCCGCAGACAATGAGAGCTACTCCGGGTTCCGGGATAACGCGGCGCGACCAGCAGGATTTCATGACCATGCGAGGCAAAATACTCCGTCACTCGATTTAGTGTAACCACGATCCCGTTTACCTGTGGTTCACAAGTCTCGGTGAAAAATACAATCCTCATTTCCGTGTCGCGCCATGTCGATGAACGACCCACCTTCCCACAGCGTAACCAACAACGCTGCTGGCCAAAGCATCGGATGGAAAATGCACTCCGCCCGTGAACCTTGACACGCTTACAGCAGTGGCCAGGGAGTACGCCGTGAATCGCACCCATGGACGGTCCCGATACTGTTCTCCAACGACCGTCGATAAGGCCCAGAACATCGACGCATGACCGGATGGCCATGCCCTCCCGCCACTCCAGAACTCCGCTTCGCCGGATCCATTCGGCGGGCGCCGGTTCGTCGCAGACTCCAGCGCGCCGGTGATGATGATCGAATGGACGAGTGCCTGCGTGCCTAGAATTCCAGTTTCTCTGAGCCGGAGGTTGCCGGTGTAACGGCCGATGAGATACATGGATGCTGCGTCGATGAAAAGCGGATAGGGAGCGCCGAAACTCGACACGGCGTGGCTCGCCTCTAGAATTCTCCTCGATGTCGGAACTTCCTCAAAGGCGGCGGCATCCGTGGAAAAGGCCACAGCATTCGCAGCGGCAATCGGTACGAGCCACTTCATTTCATTGCGGCGAATCTGGAGCATGTCTTTCCAGATGGCCTTCTCGTCCCGCAATATGTCGAAGCTTGCGTCCACCACGCGGTACTTCGATGGCAGCGTTTCGCCTGGTGTTTGATCCTGTGGTTTGGATGGCTCGATGGGTGGTGCGGTTTGCGCAGCGGCGGTTGGAAGGCAGGCAGCAACAAAAATGCAAGCAGCGAGAATTGACAATCTCATGCCATAAGGTTCCTCCCGATGGTTCGGGATTATGCCATAAACGGCCGCTGAAACCTGCTTCGCGTTCCCGCCGTGCGCGGAAGAATTGCAGTCGGATCAGATGCAGGAGAGCGGATCGCCACTTGGGGAGGGGACTATATTGACGGCGACAGCCTGGAAGTTATCACGAGTCCGCGCTGCGCCTTGATTTCCATGTTCAGTCTACATGCTGACATATCGACTATGGAGGTTTCAGCTGACACAACCCCGTCGGTCCGCCGGGAGTATTTTCCGGGGTGAATTGTTTTTCGACGCGGCGACAATGACTTTTCGATCGCGTGCCCCGTCTTTTTCGCGGAGAAAAAAGCATGATGGGTGACGTCGAAGATCAATTCCGCAACCGCGTCAAACATATTCCTGACGAAGAAGCTTATGTCGATCGCCGAAAAGATCCTTTCAGACGACCGCAAGTGGCGTGCGTTAAGCCAGTTCCAGAGAGGCCGGTCGAGAGGGTTTTTTGAAAGGCGCTGCCGATTATTTGGACGGCTGAACAGATATTCTGAATGACAAGAAAAACGGTCTCCGCGACCGCGATGACTTTCTTTCAAATCGACAGAATTTTCCTGGCGGCCGCGACGATCTTCAGAGTCCGTTAGGGGGTTTTATTCGCCGCTCATCCGATTTATTGCACCGCGACGAGGATCTTTTCAGTACCGCAGTAGATCTTCTCCATTACGGAAAAGCCTTTTCCATCGACCGCGAAGATTAACGGAAAGCCGCAGAACCTGACGAAAGGCAATCGCCAATCGCTTATCGCGAATGGCGCATTTTCGGATCACTCCTGTTCAAGCCAAACGGTCCGCGGATTATTCAATCGCTTTTCGACGGACCGCGTTCACTAATCCGATAATCAGAGGTTTTCGTGAACCGATTGGTGAACGCGAGTCGTGGTCTCGATTAAGGCCAAACTTTTCGCGCGTTGGCGGTGACCAGGTTAAAAGCGGGTATCGGGCCGGCCGGAGTTACTGGAGTTCGCACGACCAGGCGGATTTCCTGACCTCGGTCGACGATCACGAACCAGACCCTTATTGGTGGAGCGCCGACTAGTTGCAGCGTTGCTGTGCCGGTGCAATCCGGGTTGACGGAATATGTTCCAGAACCGTCTCCCGAGAAATCGCCGCTAATCGACCCATGACTGTTACCCGTTTGGGTGAAGCCGCCGTCGCCGTCATAGGAGCGAGGGCATAGCCGACGAATTGCTCGAGCGGGCCGCTCGGGCCTAACGGTCGGAATCCAGTGACTATCAAGCCGTAATCGCCGGATAGCGTGGCATTGGTGCATTGATGACCGCCTTGCGCATAAGCACCGACCGAAACCAGCACCAGCAGACTTGCAAAAATAATGTTCATCTTCATTTCTTTTCTCCAGGTTTGAGGTTGGGATCGCATCTTTCGTTCGCAGCATGCGGAATCCCCGATTTGCAAGTCCATGGAGCGGAATGAAGATTGTGTGAATTCTTATTAAGAGCCCGTAACTGCATACGGGAAATTCCCTTGCGGCCCCAAGTTTGGCGGCATTAAGATGCGCGCGTGAACGGCTCGACACTCCGATGCGGAGATTTTGAGATCGATACAGCAGCCTACGAGCTGCGGTTCAAAGGTGACCGCATCAAAATCGAGCGGATTCCGATGGACTTGTTGCTGATGCTGGTCGAACGGCGCGGGCAGGTTGTCAGTCGTGAAGAGATCATCGAGCGACTGTGGGGCAAAGATATCTTTGTTGATACCGAAAACAACATCAATGCCGCCATTCGCAAGATCCGACAGGCGCTAAATGATACGCCGGACCGGCCGGTTTTCATCCGGACGATTACAGGTAAAGGCTATTCGTTCATCGCTCCCGTGACAAGCGACGGCGCCGTGCATCAAGCCGACGGCCCGCCTATCCAGAATGTCATGCCAGAGACGTCTACCTCGCTCGCCTCGAATTCACCCTTTCGGTTCGCGCGAACGCTCGCCTACACGGCATTGCTGATGTTTATTGCACTGTCGATTTATGCGCTCAAAACGATCTCCTACGAATCAGACACGATAAGCAAACGCCTGGTACTAGCCATCCTGCCGTTCGAAGACCTCAGTGGTGAAAAAGAACAAGAGTACTTCAGCGATGGGTTGACCGAGGAGACGATTAGTGCCGTTGGCGGGATGAATGCTGAACAGCTAAGCGTGATTGCACGGACGTCCAGCATGCTTTACAAAAAAACCGGAAAAACTGTGGCGCAGATCGGGCAGGAATTGGGAGCCGACTATCTTCTGGAGAGTAGCGTCCGGCGAGAAGAGGACCGGGTGCGTGTCGTTTCGAAGCTCATTCGTGTGAAAGATCAATCCCAGATCTGGGCGCAATCCTACGACCGGGCCGGTCCCAGTGCAATCGAGATACAAGACGAATTGGGCCGCGCGATCGCGCGAGAAATCACCGGGATTTTGCCCGACCGGACAGCTCGGTCCACGCGACGTCTGCCCACGGCGGAAGTTTACGACCTTTACCTGCACGGCAGATACGATTGGAGCCGCCGAACGCCGCAGGACGTCCGCGAGGCGATCGAATACTTCAAGCTGGCTATTTCCAAAGATCCGCAGTACGCGCCCGCACTCGCGAGCCTTGCGATCGCCTACACGAGCCTCACGCTCAACAACGATGAAGCCCCGATGGACGCATGGCGCAAAGCCCGTTCGGCCGCGGATGACGCGATTCGGCTCGATCCGGATCTCGCGGAGGCGCAAGCGGCGGACGGCTTTATCAGCCTCAACCTGGAATGGGACTGGACGCGTGCCGAAAAATCATTTCGACGGGCGGCACAACGGAACCCGAATTGGGAATTTCCACATGTGATGCTTGCCCATGTGTTCACTCGAACCGGTCGCGCCTCTGAAGCCGCGGAGCAGATGGCACGAGCGCAGCAAGTGGATCCGCTCTCCGCTGCAGTGCACGCCCTCACGGGTCAAATTCTTAACGAATCTCGACATTACCGGGAAGCCGCCGAAGCGGCTAAGAAAGCGCTGAATCTGAGTCCCGATTTCTGGATCGGTCACGTTGTTCTCGGGGCAGCCTACGAACGGCAAGGTAACTACGCAGAGGCCCTTCGCGAGTTTGACCAGGCCTATGCGTCTTCCCACAACAGCAAAGCATTGGCATATAAAGGATACGTGCTCGCCAAGACGGGCCGACGCGACGAAGCGGAAGATGTGATTCGTACCATGAAGGAGATGGCGCATGAACGATTCCTTCCGCCCCTATGCGATCGCTCAGGTTTACGCAGGTTTAGGCGATCGCGAGGCGGTATGGGAATGGCTTGATCGCGCCTACGAAGCACGCGATGTCCATCTGGTTTTCATGCCTGTCGATTCGCGATGGGACGAATTTCGCTCGAATCCCGCATACAACGAACTACTGAAACGCTGCGGATTCGTCAGCAAGTAAATTCGTTAATAAGGCACGGTTCGACTTAGAAATTAATGGTGAGGTCCATCCCTGCGTACATCGATGCGACCTGATCCGAGTAGCCGTTGAACATCAGCGTCGGTTTCATGGCGGCTTCTCCCCGCGCGATCTGAAGAAGCGTCAACTTCGCCCCGATGATTCGTTCGCGTTTCTGCGACCATCGCGGATGATCCACGTTCGGATTTACGTTCGCATAAAACCCGTACTCTTCCGGATTCGCAATCTGCCACGTGTTTTTCGGCATCTTGTCGGTGAACTTGATATTTACGATCGCCTTGATGCCCTTGAAGCCGTACTTCCACGGTGTGACCAATCGGATTGGCGCGCCATTCTGGTTAGGCAGCGGCTTGCCGTAAACGCCGGTCGCAAAGAGTGTCAAAGGATTCATCGCTTCGTCCATGCGAAGACCTTCAACATACGGCCATGGCAGCAGATTCGTTTTTTGATAGGGCATTTGATCGGGAGCGAGAATGGTCTTGAATTCAACGAACTTTGCGGACGGCAGCGGTTCGAGCTTTTTCACGATTGCGGCGAGCGGTATTCCTTGCCAGGGAATAACCATCGACCATCCTTCAACGCAGCGCATCCGATAAATGCGATCCTCCGCGGTCAATCCTTTGAGCAGATCATCGAGCGCGTATTTCGCGGGCTTCTTCGCCATCCCTTCGACGTTGATCGTCCATGGAGCCGGTTTGAACTTTCCGGAGTTTTTGGCAGGCTGATCCTTATCGGAACCGAATTCATAGTAGTTGTTGAACGTCGTGACACCTTCGTAAGGCGTCTGGTTTTCCTTCGTGTCATAAGGGCCGTTGGACGCTAGTGCCTGCTGTTGTTCCGGCGCGGCTGAAGTCGTGCAACCCGGAAACACGCTTGCGGCAGCTGCTCCTGCAAGAGCAAGCGATCCGGCTTTAAGGAACTGCCGGCGGTTACGATAGAGATATTCGTCGGTGATGTCTGACGGCCGAATATCCGAAGCTTTTCGAATCAGCATAGCGTCCTCCCGAAAATACGAGCGTATTGTACCAAATCAAACCGGTCCTGCCCTCAAGCGAACACACATTCGTGCCGGAACATTCGGGCAATTGACCGGCTCAGCCACGAATGCTAACTTGCGCGGCTCCACAGAAAAACCCATCACGAAAGGAGAAAAAGATGAAGATGTCACTTCACAGGTTGTCGCTTACCGTCTTGCTGTTGATTTCGACTGGCGTATTCTGGCAACGCTCCTCTGCCAGCCCCCTGGCGTCGACCACGCAGGAAACGTACATCATCCTCTACGCTCAGCAGGCAGTGCCCGCGGACGCAGCCGCCGCGATCGCGAATGCCGGTGGGACTCTCGCCGCCAGCTACGACGCAATCGGTGTTGCCGTTGCACGTTCGGATAATTCGGCGTTTCGCGGGAGTCTTCTCCTAGACACACGCATTGAGAATGTATCGGCGACAACGCGTTTCGCTGTCCGCCAGGATACGGATGATACGGCCAATGCTCCTCCGGTCGTCGGCATACCCGCGCCCGGCAACGATAACCTGTCGGGTTTGCAGTGGGACATGATTCAGATCCATGCGCCAGAAGCGCGCGCGATCGATGGCGGCAGCCGTTCCGTGCTGGTTGGAGACATCGATTCAGGCCTGGACTACACTCATCCGGACCTTGCACCGAACGTCGATTTTGGGAACAGCGTTTCGTGCGTCGGCGGTGTTCCCGATACCAATCCCGCCGCATGGGACGACGACGGCGGTCATGGCACGCACACCGCGGGGACGATTGCCGCCGCGAAGAATGGCGTTGGCATTGTCGGTGTGGCGCCCAATGTGCGGATTGCAGGTATCAAGACAAGCAATAGCGACGGGTTCTTCTTTCCCGAAGCTGTAGTTTGTGCATTCATGTGGGCCGGTTCACATCACTTTGACGTGACAAACAACAGTTACTTCGCCGACCCGTGGCTCTTCAATTGCCGCAATGATGCTGAGCAGCGCGCCATCTGGAAAGCCGAACAGCGAGCGATCCGTTATGCGATGTCGCAAGGTGTCGTCGTTGTATCCGCCGAGGGGAACGAGAATCAGGATCTGTCCAAGCGCAATGACGACAACTTTAGTCCCGATGATGGACCTCCCTTGTCACGCGAAGTGACTAATGCCTGCGTCCAGATTCCCGTCGAGATTCCCGGCGTCATCGGCGTGTCGGCGAATGGCAACAAACTGCAGAAATCCTATTACTCGAACTACGGTGTCGGAGTTCAGGTTGTGGCACCCGGTGGCGACCGGCTGTTCCAAATTACTTCGGCCGCGCCGAACGGCCGGGTTCTGTCTACCTGGCCGGCCAAGTTCTTTTTCCCTTCGCCGTTGATCATCCGGGACTGCTCGGTCAGCCCATGCGCTGTCTACGCTTACCTGCAGGGCACGTCGATGGCGTCGCCACATGTCGCAGGAGTGGCCGCGCTCATCCTCAGTCAATATGGGAGGATGCCGCAGGGTGCAGTTCAGGCGATTATCGATCGGACCGCCGACGCTATGCCGTGTCCGCCCAATCCGTTCCTTCCTGGTGGGTTTTCTTTCTTTCAGGCCACCTGTATCGGCGGCAAAGGCTACAACGGCTTCTTCGGGTATGGACAAGTAAACGCGTTGAGCGCAATTGGGCACTGACGAACGGTTTCCCGCAGCGTCCCAAAACGCTCCCGGCCGCGACGATGTTACGATAAGCCTTGATGAGCAGCACTCCTGCCGAGAAGAAGCCTCGGCCAAAGCTGAAGGCGGCGCAGATTTACCGGGAACTGCGAGAGATCGCATGGCCGAGGCGCTACCTGCTGATGAGCGGGCTCGTCCTGGTCTTCATCAATCGCGTGGCCGGACTCGTGCTGCCCGGCTCGACCAAGTTCCTGATTGACGACGTTGTTCAGAAGCATCGGCAGGACCTGCTCCTTCCGCTGGCGGCTGCAGTCGGAGGAGCGGTCCTGATTCAGGCCGTGACGTCGTTCCTGCTGGTGCAGTTGTTGAGTATGTCCGCGCAACAGCTGATCAGCGATATGCGTATTCGAGTGCAGCGGCATATCGGCCGGCTGCCCATACGCTATTACGACGCGAACAAGACGGGTGCGCTCGTATCGCGCATCATGTCCGATGTTGAAGGAGTGAGGAACCTCGTCGGCACGGGACTCGTCGAATTGATCGGCGGTCTTCTCACCGCCATTGTTGCGTTTTTCCTGCTGATCAAAATCAATGCGACCCTGACAGTCCTTGCGGTCGTCTTCTTTCCCATTTTCGCGGTGATCATCAAAATCGCCTTCTCGAAGGTCCGGCCGATGTTCCGCGAACGCGGCGCTATCTGGGCGGAGGTCAGCGGACGCCTGACGGAATCGCTCTCCGGCGTGCGTATCGTCAAAGGTTTTCACGCAGAGGAACGGGAAGCGGCCACATTCGCGGGCGGCGCCGCCCGATTGTTCGAGATGGTTCGTAAGACGATGATGGCGAACTCGGTGATCGGGTTTTCATCCACGCTGCTGATGGGACTCGTGAGCATCACGATCATGATGGTCGGCGGCCGCATGCTGGTCCGCGGCACAATGACGATCGGAGATTTTTTCGCCTTCTCACTCTACATGGGATTTCTGGTTGCGCCGGTCTTTCAGATTGTCGGGATCGGCAGTCAGCTCACCGAAGCGTTCGCAGGCCTCGATCGCATGCACGAAGTGCTTTCCGAAACTCCCGAAGACGTCGATCCGCAGCGGACGGTCCGTATGTCCGAGATCGAAGGGCGCGTTCGTTTCGAAGACGTCGACTTCGAATACGACGAGGGAAAGCCCGTCCTGCACGGCATCTCGCTCGAAGCCGTTCCGGGGACGATGACCGCGCTGGTTGGACCTTCGGGCTCAGGAAAGAGTACGCTCATCGGGCTGGTGGCCGCCTTCGCCAAACCGAACACCGGCCATGTCCTTATCGATGGCGTCGACATTTCGACCGTCCAGCTGGATTCCTTCCGCTCCCAGCTTGGTGTGGTTTTGCAGGACAACTTTTTGTTCGATGGCACGATCAAGGAAAACATTCTTTTCGGAAGGCCCGACGCCACCGACGACGAAGTGCGCCGCGCCGCTGAAGTTGCGAGGGTCGATGAGTTCGCGCTGAAAATGGAAAAGCAGTACGACACGATCATCGGCGAACGAGGCGTCAAGTTGTCCGGAGGCCAGCGTCAGCGCGTCGCGATTGCGCGCGCCATTCTCGCGAATCCGCGGATCCTGATTCTCGATGAAGCGACGTCGAGCCTCGATACTGAAAGCGAAGCATTCATCCAGGAAGGACTCGCGGCGCTGATGCAAGGCCGCACGACTTTTGTGATAGCGCACCGCCTCAGCACGATCCGCAGTGCGGATCAAATCCTCGTGATGGAAGACGGCTGCATCATCGAACGCGGCACGCACAACGAACTCCTCCGCCGTCGCGGACGCTACTTTGACCTGTACACGAAGCAGGCCGGGATCGAAGCCAACCGATTCATCAATCCCGGTGAGATGGAGCCGGAAGCAGGACCGACGCCTGTAAAGCCGGAACGCTCCGACTCCACGACGACACTTGCGGAAACCGCCCGAAACCTGCTCGGGATCTGAAACGTAGCCAGATCTTTATGCACGCAGGCGCGCAACACGCCGGCGTGCGGGATTAAACCTCAATCGAGAACGGTGTGAAGTTCGTTTTGTAGTCGTAATAGTCCTCGTGTTCGGCGCGTTTCAGGAAGTTCACGACTTTGTAAGTTATCGGCGTGATGATCGCTTCCCACAAGACTTTGATGGTGTAGTTGCTAATCATCACCTGCAGCACCAGACTGGACTGCCACACTCCATAAAAAGCGACGGGATAGAAAACCAGCGAATCCACGCCTTCACCGACAATCGTCGAACCGATCGTTCGTACCCACAAATGACGTCCACCGGTCTTGATCTTCAGTTTCGCCAGAACGTACGAGTTTGCAAACTCGCCGACGAAGAACGCCGTCAGTGAAGCAAATACAATCCGAGGGGTTTGACCGAATACTGTTTGATAAGCCTGCTGGTCTGGCCATCCCGGGGCTGGTGGAAGCGTCACGATGACCCAACTCATGAACGATGCGAATATGATCGCGCCGAAGCCCGCCCAAACAACTTTCCGGGCGCGCGCGTAACCGTAAACTTCGGTCAGGACGTCGTTGAAGATGTAACTGATCGGAAAGAAGAGAACTCCAGCTCCGAACGTGAAACCCCACACGGTGGCGACTTTTGCCGCGCCGATCACATTCGAGCACAAGAGAATCGTGACGAACAGCGCCATCACGAGGTCGTAGTACTTATAAGTAGGACGTGTCATAGGTGGGCTATCGTAGCAGAGAACTCGAAATCTCAAACCGGACTAAGCAGCTGTCGCACGACGTATTGGAGGATTCCGCCGTGCTGGTAGTACTGAATCTCGTACGGTGTGTCGATCCGCAATATCGCGTCGATCGTACGCGTTGCCCCTTGATCGTCGTGCACACGGATCGTCACGGTTTGCAGCGGCTTGATGCCTGCCGACAATCCCTCGACGTCGAACGTCTCAAATCCGTTGAGCCCGACGGTTTCGAGATTCTGTCCGGGTTTGAACTGCAACGGCAACACACCCATGCCGACCAGATTGCTGCGATGAATTCTTTCGAAGCTCTCGGCCAGAACCGCGGAGACGCCGAGTAATCTTGGGCCTTTGGCGGCCCAATCCCGCGACGAGCCGGATCCGTATTCCTTTCCGGCGATGATCATCAGAGGCACGCCTTCCTTTTGATACTGCATGGCCGCATCGTAGATGCTCATTTGCGTTTTCTCGGGCAGGTGAATCGTCCAGCCGCCTTCGGTTCCCGGTGCCATCGCGTTTCTCAAACGGATGTTGGCGAATGTTCCGCGCATCATCACTTCGTGGTTGCCGCGCCGGGCGCCGTAGGAGTTGAAGTCCTTCGGAAAGACGCCGTTCGCGATCAGGTACTTCCCTGCGGGACTGTCGGCCGGAATCGATCCGGCCGGCGAAATGTGATCCGTGGTGACGGAGTCGCCGAGCACTGCCAGCAATCGAGCGCCGCGAATGTCGCGGATTGGAGGCGCCTGACGCGGCATGTTGTCGAAAAACGGAGGACGCTTAACGTAAGTGGAGTGCGCATCCCACGCGAACTGCTCGCCGGCCGGCGCCTCCAGAACCTGCCACCGGTCATCGCCTTTCAGCGACGCTTCGTACGCTTGACGAAACATTTCGGCGCGAATCGTGGATTTGATCGCATCCTGGATTTCCGCCTGGCTTGGCCAGATGTCGCGAAGGAAAACCGGCTTGCCGTTCGGATCGTGTCCGAGCGGTTCCGTGGTGAGATCGATGTCCATCGTTCCGGCAATCGCGTAAGCAACCACCAGTGGCGGTGAGGCCAGATAGTTCGCGCGGACCTGCGGATTGATGCGTCCTTCGAAATTCCTGTTTCCGCTGAGCACAGCGGCCACGACGAGCGTGCCTTCCTTGACTGCCGCGGACACCGGATCGGGCAAGGGTCCGCTGTTGCCGATACACGTCGTGCACCCGTAGCCGACAATATGAAACCGCAGCGCTTCCAGAAACGGCAATAGTCCCGAATCTTTGAGATAGTCCGTAACCACTCGCGAGCCCGGAGCGAGACTCGTCTTCACCCACGGCTTGACGCTCAGTCCCAGCGTCACGGCCTTTTTTGCAAGAACGCCCGCGGCCATCATCACCGACGGATTTGAAGTATTCGTACAACTCGTGATCGCCGCGATGACGACGGCGCCATGCCCGACGTCGTACCTGGTGCCGTTGGTGCTGACGCCGATCGGACTCCGGCTCGGTTTGGTCTGTTTCTCGAGCATGGCAGCGAGCGATTTGCGAAACACTTCCTTCGATTGTCCGAGCGTCAAGCGATCCTGCGGACGTCGCGGACCGGCCAGACTCGGCTCGACTGTCGAGAGATTCAGTTCGATTGTGTCCGTGAAGAGAGGATCCGGCGTGGACGCCGTTCGAAAGAGTCCCTGGGCCTTCGCGTAAGCCTCAACGAGGGCGACCTGATCTTTGTCGCGTCCGGACAGACGCAAGTAGTTCAGCGTTTCATCGTCGATCGGAAAGAATCCGATGGTCGCACCGTATTCGGGCGCCATGTTGGCAATCGTTGCGCGATCGGCAAGCGACAGGTTGGCCAGCCCCGGTCCATAAAACTCGACGAATTTACCCACGACTCCCTTCGCGCGAAGCATCTGCGTGACGGTTAGAACGGCGTCCGTTGCGGTCGCTCCTTCTCGCAGCTGGCCGAGAAGTCTGAAACCGACCACTTGCGGAATGAGCATCGATAACGGCTGTCCCAGCATCGCGCCCTCGGCTTCGATTCCCCCGACTCCCCATCCCACCACACCCATGCCGTTGATCATCGTGGTGTGGGAATCCGTGCCGACGAGCGTATCGGGATAAGCGACTTTTCTGCCGTTCTGATCCTGAACGTAGACCGCCTTGGCAATGTATTCGAGGTTGACCTGATGAACGATGCCGACGTCGGGTGGAACAACGGTACAGTTCTGAAATGCCTTCTGCCCCCACTTCAGGAAAATGTATCGTTCGCGATTTCGTTCGAGCTCGAGATCGGCGTTGACGGAGAATGCGGCGGCGGTGCCGAATTCGTCGACCTGCACGGAGTGGTCGATCACGAGGTCGACCTGCTGGAGCGGATTGATCTTTTTCGGGTCGCCGCCCATTTCCTTGATGACATCACGCATCGTGGCGAGATCCACAATCGCCGGCACGCCCGTGAAATCCTGCATCAGCACTCGTGCGGGTCGAAACGCGATTTCCTTTTCTCCGGCCGGAACCGTGGTGGAATGTGCCAGCGCCCGGATATCTTCAGCGGTGACGGTGACACCGTCCTCGTACCGAAGCAGATTCTCCAGCATTACTTTCAACGAAAACGGCAGTTTCGAGACCGGACCTACGCCCGATTGTTCGGCCTTTTCAAGCGAGAAGTAATCGAATTCCTGGTTTCCCACGTTCAGTGTGGATTTCGAGCCAAAGCTGTTCATCGGTGATTCCTCAATAAGACGTCCGCAGCCGCACTATCAAACCTGTTATTTTACTCGAATCCCAATCTTAATGAATTCCTTGTCAATCAGGACCCCATGGTACGTTGGGTGGAGCCGAATGCACACCAATCGCAGAACGATCCGACTCATCCTTGCATTTGCGTCCATCTATCTGATTTGGGGTTCCACATACCTCGCCGTTCGATATGCGATCCAGACGTTGCCGGGTTTCCTGATGGCCGCGGTACGCTTCATCATCGCCGGAGGAGCTCTCTGCCTCTGGGCCAATTCGAAAGGCGCCCGACTGACTGGACCAACACCATGGCGCAAGGCGTTCTCCATGGGATTCTTTCTGTTTCTTCTCGGAAACGGAACGGTGGTCATCGCGATCCATTGGGTCCCCTCGGGTCTTGCGGCATTGCTGCTCGCCACAACTCCGCTTTGGGTGGCACTGGTCGAGTGGGCAGTTCCGGGAGGAAGGCGTCCATCAGGTCGCGTGTCCCTGGGTATTCTGCTGGGTTTCCTCGGAATCCTTTTATTGATCGGAGTCGGTGATCTGCAAGCCCGCGAAGTCGATTTTCTCGGTGCGGCCGTTCTGTTGCTTTCGGCGATCGCATGGGCCACCGGCACGGTCTATTCGCGCAGAGTCCATATATCCAGTTCGCCGATTCTGACTTCGGGAATGCAAATGTTTACGGGAGGCGTGCTGCTGTTTGCCGCGGGAGTGCTGAACGGCGATCTGTCGCAGATGCGATTGCAGTCGATTTCGGTTCAGTCGGTGCTGGCATTCGGGTATCTGACCTTCTTCGGTTCGATCGTCGCATTCACCGCGTACAGCTGGCTCATCAAAGTCACGACACCGGCGCGCGCCATCACTTCCGCTTACGTTAATCCCGTGGTCGCATTATTGCTGGGTCACATCATTGCGGGTGAGCCGCTCACTTATCGCGTCGCGCTCGCGATGGTCACGATCATCCTCGGCGTGATTGCGATCACCACATCACACTTACAGTCTCCGCTTCCCGTGCGGCCACCGGCTGAAGCGAACGAAGCAGCCAGCGAAGAGGCGCCGGGCACGATCCTGCCGCCGTTTTCCGAGAAGCCAGTCCGCGCGAAGTCTTGATTGCCGACCGCTGGTGGCTCAAATAGAATGCGCCACCGGAGGTCCTGCATGATCGATATCAACGAAACCCGAAGACGATTCATGGCCCATTTCGCGAGTCTCGGCCTCGGCAGCACGCTGCTTCCCGGCGTGCTGTGGGCCGGCATGCAACAGGCCGGTGCGCAGCGCGTGTCTACTCAAATGATGAAAGACGCCCTGTCGATTTCAGGAATCGAGTTCAGCGATGAAGAGCGCGACCGCATGCTGCAAAGCGTCAACCAATCGATGAGCCGTTACGAAGCCCTTCACAAATTCCACATCCCCAACAATATTGCGCCGCCGTTCTACTTCAATCCGATCGTGCCGGGCATGAAGGTGAATCGCACACGGCTGCCGTTCCGAATGAGCGACGTCACCGTGAAACGGCCGGCGAATCTTGAAGACGTGGCCTTCTGGTCGGTCCGCCAGCTTGCCGAGCTGCTGAAAACGAAGCAGGTGACGTCCGTCGAACTGACCACGATGTACCTGGACCGCCTAAAGAAATACAACCCCGTGCTGAACTGCGTGGTTTCGTTCTGTGACGATCTTGCGATGCAACAAGCGAAGAAAGCAGACGCTGAGATCACCGCCGGAAAATACAAAGGACCGCTTCATGGGATTCCGTGGGGATGCAAGGACATCTTTTCCGCGAAGGGTTACAAGACGACGTGGGGCTCGAATGCTTACAAAGATCAGGTCCTCGATGAGGATTCATCCGTCGTCGAACTATTGCGCGAGGCCGGCGCTGTGTTGATCGCGAAACTCACAACCGGCGAATTTGCGGGAGGCGCGAACTGGTTTGGCGGACGAACGAACAATCCGTGGAATCCTGCGCAAAGTTCGGGAGGATCGTCCGCAGGTCCGGGTTCCGCGACGGGCGGCGGCTGCGTTGGTTTTGCAATAGGGACGGAGACGAGCGGATCGATCATCGGACCATCCTCGAGCTGCGGCGTCACGGGCCTGCGTCCGACACTGGGCCGAATCAGCCGCTATGGCGTGATGGTGTTGTCCTGGACACAGGATCGTCCCGGCCCGATGTGCCGTTATGCCGAAGATTGCGCCATCGTTCTTGCTGCCATTGCGAAGCCGGACGATCGCGACCTGAGCGTGCAGGACGTTCCGTTCAACTGGAACGCCAGCCTCGATATCACGAAGGTGCGCGTGGGTTATCAGAAGAAGGCGTTCGATACACAGACAAACGCTGTCGCGAAGGCGAACGATCAGAAGACCCTCGATCAACTGACAGCGCTTGGCGTAAAGCTGATCCCGATCGATATCCAGGATTTTCCACTCGCCGTCGAAAGTCACAACGTGGAGATGGCAGTGTTCTTCGACGAGTTCATTCGGTCCGGCCGTGGGCCGCTGGCAACGAATCAGACCCGCTCCGATGGATTCCGTGCCAGCCGCCTTGTGCCCGCTGTGGAATACCTTCAATCGCAGCGAGCCCGGACCATGATGATGATGCAACTCGCAAAGGCGACCGAAGGCGTTGACGTGTTTCTGATTCCGCGCGGCGGCAACGCGGGAGGCGGCCCCGGAGCCACGGACGACGCGGGTGGCGGCGCCGGAGGTCGCGGCGGCGGCCGCGGCGGTGGAGGCGGAGCTTTGGGGGGCGGTAATCAGATTCAAACGCCGTCCAACCAGCTCAACTACGCGTGCTATCCGGCGCTCGCCGTTCCGAACGGATTCACGGAAGCGGGAATGCCCACAAGCATGACGTTCTTCGCACGCCCCTTCGGCGAAACCGAACTGCTTGGGGTCGCCAAGGCATATCAGGACGCATCAAAGCACCACCTGAAACACCCGACAATCAAGCTTCCGTCGGCGTAATGTAGGTAGTGGGTGGGTTTGAAAATCAGAATGGATCCGGTCGTTTGAATTTGACGTTGGAGATCCCGGCGTTCCAACATGTGCCGTTTTTCTGAGCAACTTCCAAATATGTCAACGTTGGGATGTCGGGATCTCCAACGTCAGATTCAAACGACAGATTTTGGCCTTCATGTCAACCAACACTAACTCCGAGCAGGCGGCCTATCGCGTAAGTCACGCTGGCCGCCATCGCGCCGATGCCCAACATCCGCAGGCCGCTGACGATCACGCTGCGTCCCGTGAACACCGAGATGAACGCACCCACTGTAAACAGCGCGAGACCACAGACGCCGGCGCTCAAAAAGAATGCGGAGGCACCGGACATCAGGAAAAATGGAATCACCGGTATTGCGGCTCCAACAGCAAAAGCCACGAATGAGCTGAAAGCCGCTGCCCATGGCGATCCCAATGACGCCGGATCGAGTCCGAGCTCTTCACGAGCCAGCGTGTCGATCGCTGTCTCAGGATTCGACAAAATGCGATCGGCCAGTTCCTCCGCCTGCTGCGGCGGAATGCCTTTGGCCTGATAAATCAGCGCGAGCTCTTCCTTTTCCTCGGCCGGCGACATTTCGAGCTCCTGCTGCTCGAGCGCGATCTGCTCTTCGTACAACTCGCGCTGTGATCGTACGGACACGTACTCGCCCGCGGCCATGGAGAAAGCTCCAGCCAGCAAACCGGCGACGCCCGTCAGCAGAATGAACCGCGGCTCGACATTGGCGCCGCTGACGCCCATGACCAGGCTGAAATTCGAAATCAGGCCGTCGTTGGCGCCGAAAACCGCGGCGCGCAGACTGCCTCCGTAACCGGTTCGATGCCAGCGGTCGGCATTCAGGATCGATGCCGGTTGCGTCTCCGCGTGCAGATGCATCACGCGCAGCGTGCGGCTGTGTCCGCGTTCCTCGGCGGACATCCCGACGGCTTCGGCCTGGCCCGCGTAAGCATCCTGATCGCGAAGCTCGAGGCCGCTCACGACCGGCAGAACGTGCTGGGTTCCGAACCGGCGCGAAAACCATCCGAGCAGTCTCACCCGCGATCCCGGCTTGTATGCCGGGACGATCGCGCCGTTCGCGCGCAGCAGGTTCGCCCACCTGTGCGCGTGACGTTCCTCCGCTCGAGCGAGCTTCTCGAAGATCCCCGCCCGGTCCGAATCCTTTTCGGCGCTTGCCATCGCACGGTAGAGCGCGATCCCGTCTTGTTCTTTTAGATAATTTTCGGCGTAACGCTGCAGATCCGCCTTGCTGACGTTCACAATTGAAGAATACAACGTGACCGGTTTATCGGCGTGCGGGTTTCATCAACGCCGATTCGATTTCTTCGAGCGACAGGAATGAGCGGAACATTGAAGCCATTTTTTTTGGCGCGACTGAGACGGCAGCTTCAAGATACGCCTGGATGAATGTCCTGGCAGCTTTCTCCGGTGTCAGTTTGGCCGCGGCGCGCACCACGTCGAGATGGGCCTTTTCGAAGACGCGGTAGGGATAACCTTCGGGACTGAGGTAGGGAATTCCGCTCCTGGGGACGCTCGAAGGACCCCGGTCGATAAGGAATTCCCGCTGCAATTCGGATAACGCAATATCGCCGGGGTCCGGACGTTTCAAACCATAAACACCGAGGAATCGGCGAACGTCACCCGACGATGCGTGTCCATCCGAAAGAATCAGTTCGAAAGCGCGCTCGGCATTGGCGGACAGTCGAATGTCACGGTTGCGGCGCCGCAACGAGTAGACAGCCGGTGCAACACTGCGATGAAGAAGCACCAACCGGTCTGCAACCACATTCGTCTCGATGGCTTCCCGGCTGGCCAGGAGCACGTTCGTCAGTTCCATACAACGGCGTGCATCTCCGCATGCGCGCTGCATCGCCGCCATCGGAAGAGTTGGCGTGGCGTTGTACCGCAGCGCAATCTTAACGGATTTCAAGAATTGCACAGCGTCAGCTTCGCTCTCCAGCATCGGCCGTCCGCTGAGCCATAGCCCGTACGCCTGTTCCCTTTTCAATTCCTGTTCGGTTGGAGCCATTGTCTTTCTCAGCTACCTGCCACGACGGCTTCGGATGGCTCGGCATCCACCTTCACGGTCTTCGCGCTGAACCAGCCGCATGCGGCAGCGAGCAGGTACAGCGTTGCGATCACAAAAATCGCAAAAGCCAGACTGACATTGTGCGCGATTCTACCGACCAACGGCGCGAGTATGACCTGAAGAAGAATCGCGGCGATGCTGATCAGCGTTGAGACGCGTCCCATGAAGTGCTTGGGTACGGCTTCCATGATGCTGGTGGACAGCGCGATTCCGCCGATGCCTCGCGCGGTTCCAGCGACCAGATACAGACCTGCCGCCATCGCGATGCCGATCGAGAAAGGCACCGTGTAAAAGCTGGCCGCGAGAATCAGCATCGACACCGGAATGATGGCCCGCCATCCAAATCTGCGGATCGTTCTCACCGCATAAAACGTGCTGAAGAACGCGCCCACCCCCCATCCCGCATTCATCCATCCATATCCGACGGCGCCGGCATGAACGATCCGCTCGCTGATGGGCGCCGTCACGACACCCGTGACCATCATTGCGGTTACGAAAAACGCCCACGTCAGTCCGAAGAACATGAGCGCGATTCTCTCACGGACAAAAACGAGAGACTCGTGAGCCTCGTGGATGAAACGGCGAACGGGATGGTCGATGTGGTGAGCCGTTTGAACGGCCACCGTCTGCCGGCCTTTGCGCAAGAGGAGATAACAACTGAACGAGAAGACGTACGTCAGAACGTCGATCAGCAGAATTCCGCCGATACCGATGCGGCCATAAACGAAACCGACGATCGCGCCGGCGACCATCCATCCGCCCTGGAAACCCGCCAGCAGTATTGCGTTCGATTGAACAAACTGTGCTTCCGGGGTCAGCTCCTGAAGGAGTGCGGTGATTGTCGGCCAGAACATCCAGAAGCCGGTGGTCACCAGCATGGACATGATGATTAACTGCCACACCTGCACCGCCCTGTTGAGCGCCAGTATCGCCACGCCAAGAATCAGCAGGGCGCGCGCGACGTCGAGGGCCATAACGACGTGGCGTCGATCCTCGCGGTCAACGATCACGCCGCTGAACGGCATCAACAGCAGCGAGGGCAGCGACTGCGCGACCACGAGCAGTCCGAGCAGTTCTTCCGAATGCGTGGCCTGGAGGATGTACCAGTTCACCGCAGCCGTGTTCATCCCACTGCCGACCATCGACACAAAATTGGCGGCGAAGAGGTAACGCAGCGGGCGGTTAGAGAGGAACTTCGTCACTCATGCAGTGTAGGAGAAAGCAGGGAATTTGAAAATGCACGAGTCCTGCGATTAGCATTTCAGGACTCGTCCATTTTTTGAAACTCCGATTATTGAAGTGTCGCAGTGGAGACGGTATCGAAGGTGGTGCCGTTAAACTTCACAACCTTTACGGTCCGCGGCGTTGTGGTCGTGGTTGTCGTCGAGCCGGATGTGGTCGATGTCCTCACCGCTTCTGTGAGGATGGAGATGATGTCGGGTTGACCCATGTCGACGTCGAATCGTGTTGTGGGCAGCGTGAGCCCATTGAAAGCCGCTACGGTGGCGGGCAGCGATACCTGGGGATTCAACGCGACAAGCCGGCTGCTTGTCGTTGTTGTCGTCCCGCTTGTGGTTGTCGTGTTCGCGATCGCATAAACCGCGCGGCTGCCGACACCCACGAAAGTGAACGACGCCGCATACTCGCGTGTTTCGGGCGCGCCCGCCGGCCGGACGATGGTGATTCGAGTCATCGGGTCACGGGGCGTCCGCAATAAGCGAAGAGAGGTCGTCGACGAGTAAGAGTATCCAAAATCGAAAACCACGAGATTGCCGACGGGGTCGAGCACGCGGTAGCTTCGATCGTAAACCGTCGAAGTGGCGGTCGTGGTTGTTGTCGTCTGAGCGAACGCTCCCAACGCTGTAACCAGAATTAACGTGAGACTCATAAATAGGCGCATGTACCTTGATCCTCCTGATGATGATAAATTTTGATGTCGGACGGACTTCATTGAAAGTTAAGACTTGTTAAAGCGTTCCTGAGACTTCGAGTTTATCCACCGCGGCAAAATTCACGGAAACGTCACCAATAGGCCGATCTGCGACAATACCGCGAAAGCCCAGCGGTGCTATAATGTGCGATTTTCTTGGCCTCACCGAGGAGTTTTTTTGATGAGCACACATATTCCTTTAACGATTCTTTCCGAGGACGAACAACTCTTCCGCGATTCCATTCGAGGGTTTGCGGAAGAACGCATCAAGCCGCTCGTTCATAAGATGGATGAAGAGGCGCATCTCGAGCACAGACTGATTCCGGATCTGTTCGAACTCGGTTTGATGGGGATTCACATTCCCGAAAGGTTCGGCGGTGGCGAGGGAAGTTTCTTCATGTCGGTTCTCGCCGTCGAAGAAGTTTCACGCGTCGATGCATCGTTTGGGGTGTTCATCGACGTTCAGAACACGCTCGTCAACAACGCCATAATGCGGTGGGCCAACGACGAACAGAAGGACCGGTACCTCCCGAAACTCGCGAAAGATACCGTCGGCGCATATGCCTTGTCGGAGGCAGGATCGGGGAGCGACGCGTTCGCCCTCGCCTGCCGCGCCGTGGATCGGGGCGACCACTTCATTCTCAACGGCAGAAAACTATGGATCACGAATGCGGTGGAAGCCGGGCTGTTTATCGTTTTCGCAAACGTTAACCCGCAGGAAGGTTATAAAGGCATTACGGCATTTATTGTCGAGCGTGGTTTCCCCGGATTTTCGGTCGGCAAGAAAGAGGACAAGCTGGGGATTCGCGCGTCCAGTACGTGCGAGCTGATTCTTGAAGATTGCCGCGTCCCGAAAAACAACGTGCTCGGCGAGATGGGAAAGGGTTACAAGATTGCCATCGAAACTTTGAATGAGGGACGGATCGGCATCGGCGCTCAAATGGTCGGAATTGCTCAGGGCAGCTGGGAATGTGGAGCGGCCTACGCCCGGGAACGAAAAGCTTTTGGAAAACCGATCGCGGATTTCCAGGGTATTCAATTCCAGCTCGCCGAGACTGCAACGCAGATCGAGGCCGCGCGTCTGATGGTCTACAATGCGGCGCGATTGAAAGATGCGGGCCGCGATTTCCTTAAGGAAGCCGCGATGGCCAAATATTTCTCATCGAATGTGGCCGAACATGTGACGTCGCTCGTTGTGGAAATCTATGGCGGCTACGGCTATACGAGGGATTACCCGGCCGAGAAGTATTTCCGGGATTCCAAGATCGGTAAGATCTACGAAGGCACTTCGAATATGCAGCTGCAGACGATTGCCAAGTATCTCCTGCGATGAAATCGATACGCGTCCTTTATCACGACAACTGTTTCGACGGCGTTTCGTCGGCTGCGGTGTTTTCGCGCTTCTACAAAGCCCATGTGGATCCGGGCGCCGGAATCGAATACGAAGGGCTGACGCACAAGGCCGGCCAAAGCATTGGCCCCGACTCGTTCGGATCCGGTGAGAACGCGATCGTGGATTTCAAGTACAGCGCGTCTGAGAAACTGACGTGGTGGTTCGACCATCACGAAAGCGCGTTTCTTTCGAGCGACGACGAATTGCACTTCCGCCGCGATACCAGCGGCCACAAATTTCACGATCCCACATTCAAGTCGTGCACGAAATACATCGCCCACATTGCGAAATCGGTGTTCGGAGTGTCGGCTCCCGATCTGGACGATCTTGTGTACTGGGCCGATATTATCGACGGAGCCCAGTTCCCAAGCGCTCAAAGCGCGGTGGAACTGAAGGAGCCGGCGATGAAGTTGATGCTTGTAATCGAAGCTGCGCACAAGTCGAGCCTGATTCATAAGATTATTCGAGAGCTTCAACACAACGCTCTGGCGCGCGTGATTGAAGAGCCGGAAGTGAAGCAGACCTTCGATTCGCTTTATGCGCACCATCTCGAATCGATCGACATCATGCGTAAGGCCGCGCATTTCAAGGATGGCGTGGTCGAATACGACGTGAGCGATCACAACCTCGATGGCTGCAACAAATTCATTCCGTATTATCTCTTTCCCGAAAGCGTGTACTGCGTCGGGGTGAGTCTTTCGTCTGTTCGTGCCAAGGTATCTGTCGGAACGAATCCGTGGTCGCCGCGCGAGCGGCAACACAACCTGGCCAAGCTGTGCGAACACTATGGCGGCGGCGGTCACGCCGTGGTGGCCGCGATCTCCTTCAAGCCGGACCAACTGGACGTCGCGCGCGCGGCGGCGCGCGAAATCGCCGAAAAGCTGCAGCACGACTTGAAACAGTGATCAGCGAAACCGATCTCGATTTTCTGCAAGCGGTTTGGAACCGGCGTCCGGTCTTCACGTACGTCTTTTTCGGAGCGAACATCGCCATCTTTGTCCTGATGACCCTGGCCGGAGGCACCACGGACAATGAGATTCTTGTCGCCTTCGGCGCAAAAACGAATTCGCTCATCAATCAGGGACAATACTGGCGGTTTGTCACACCCGTGTTCATTCATATCGGCCTTCTCCATCTGTTTTTCAATTCGTATGCGCTGTGGATCGTGGGTCCACAAGTTGAAAAACTCTATGGAGGCGCGCGGTTCGTGCTGCTCTATGTGGTGACCGGGATTGGCGGCGTTGTGGGAAGTTATTTCTATCGACTTGAAGGCATATCCGCGGGCGCTTCAGGTGCGATCTTCGGCTTGTTCGGTGTGCTGTTCGTGTTCGGTTTACGTTATCGGCAGAATGTGCCGCCATTCTTCAGGCAGGCCGTGATCAAAGGAGTTCTGCCGACCATCCTCATCAATCTCGTAATCGGGTTTTCAATTCCGCAGATCGACAACTCCGCGCACATCGCCGGTTTGTTATCCGGTATGGCGCTGGCCGCAGTCGTTCCGTTCGAACGTCCGTATACTTCGACTCCCGCTGTGTTCACGCTCCTTCAGGCGATATTGCTTACCGCCGTCGCCGGAAGTTTTTTTCAAGTGGTGCGGCATTACGATGGCCCGGGTCTATCCTTTCAAAACGTCTTCAGCGGATGGAGTGGCCTGATCGGAAAACAATCGACGATCCAGAATTATCTCGACGCCCTGAATCACGCGGACGACGCGTTCGCCGACTCCGAGAAGGTTTTGGAATCGAGCCGGAATCCGGATGTGTCGCGTGTTATTACGCGCATCGGGAAATCCATTGATGAACTGAAGCGTACGCCGTCGTTGAGCGCAAGAGCGGACGGCTTCGTGTCGCAGTTGTTGAAGTTGATGCAGGACCAATACGATTTGATGAAAGACATTGAACGCAACGGGATGGGCATGACGGAAGTTCGGCGCGCCAGAGACAACGTCGATAAGCATCGAGAAATCGAGGCGGAAATCCGTGTGTGGGTGCAAGAAGAAGGCGAGAGATATGGAATACGGACGAAAGCCTCGTACCGATAGAAAATATTGCGCGACTGCTTGTGTATGAAATAATCAAAAACTCAACCATGTTCGCCACGGAAGTCCTGCAAAGAATCAGCAAAGAGGTTGGCGCACCTGCCCCGAGAGTTGAAGCTACGCTCAAGTTGCTCGAAGAAGGCGGCACCATTCCGTTTATCGCGCGTTACCGAAAGGAAGTCACCGGTAACCTCGACGAAGTGAAGATTCGCGACATCGACGAGAAACGCCAGTACTACAAGGAGCTCAACGAGCGGCGCGACTCCATCCTGGGTTCGATCGAGAAGCAGGGCCTGTTGACCGACGAGCTCAAACAACAGATTCTGTCGGCGTCCACGAAGAGCGACCTCGAGGATCTTTACCTTCCATTCAAGCCAAAGCGTAAAAGCAAAGCAAAACTCGCGGTCGAGCGCGGACTTCAGCCGCTGGCTGAATACATCTGGGAGCAGAACGGGACGGAGTCTGTTGAGGATCGAGCTCAGGAATTCGTCAATCTCGAAAAGAATGTGAACTCGCTCGACGAGGCACTCGAAGGCGCGCTCCACATTCTCGCCGAGCGTATGGCCGAGAATCCGAATTTCCGAAATCAGCTACGCGAAGAATTTTTTGCGCGCGGCATCGTGCGGGCCCGGGTGGTGAAAGGTAAGGAGGCAGAGAAGACGAAGTACGAGATGTACTACAACTTCGAGGAAGCGGTTCCCAAAATCCCGTCGCATCGGGTTCTTGCCGTCCGGCGCGGGACGCGGGAAAACATCCTGACGTATACGATCGATGTCGAGAAAGAGAAAATGACCGAAGCGATCGCGGCGCAAGTCGTCAGGGACCGCGCTTCGATTTTTGCGCCGCATCTCGAACGCGCCGTTCGCGATGGCTTTGAACGTCTGCTCGAGCCGTCGATTCAGAATGAAGTGAAATCGTTTCTTCGCGAACGTGCCGAGACCGAAGCGATCCGCGTGTTCGACGACAATCTCCGTACCTTGCTGCTCGCCGCGCCGGCCGGGCCTATCGGCGTCATGGGAGTCGATCCGGGTCTTCGAACGGGCTGTAAGGTGGCCGTAGTGGATGAGACCGGAAAGTTCCTGGAGAACCAGACCATTTATCCGACCGAACCCAAGAAGGATCTCGAAGGCGCTGAAAAAATTCTCATCGAGTTGATCGACAAGCACAACGTGCGCGGCATTGCGATCGGCAATGGAACGGCGTCGCGCGAGACCGAGTCATTCATTCGATCGGCTCTTCAGAAGCACGCTAAGGATATTTTTGTCATCGTTGTGAATGAAGCGGGCGCCTCCGTTTACTCGGCATCGAAGCGCGCTCGAGAAGAATTTCCCGGTCTCGACGTCACCGTCCGCGGAGCGATCTCGATTGCGCGCCGCCTGCAGGATCCTTTGGCCGAACTCGTGAAGATCGATCCCAAATCCATCGGTGTCGGCCAGTATCAGCACGATGTGGATCAAAAGAAGCTGAAATACAGCCTGGCCGGTGCGGTCGAGTCTTGCGTGAACCGTGTGGGCGTTGACCTGAATACGGCGTCGGCGGATCTTTTGAAGTATGTTTCCGGCATCGGCGACAAGCTGGCGCAGACGATCGTCACGCATCGTGAGCAGAATGGCGTGTTCAAATCTCGAGAGCAGTTGAGGCAAATCGAGGGATTGGGAGATCGAACGTTCGTCCTGGCCGCCGGCTTCCTTCGGATCAAAGACGGAGAAACTCCGCTGGATCGCACGGCCGTGCATCCGGAGTCTTACTCGCTCGTAGAGAAGATGGCGGCGTCTCTTGGAATCACGGTCGGCGAGTTGATTGAGAATTCGGAAAGAGTCACCGCTCTGGATTTCAAATCCTTCGAAACCGAGGCGGGACGCTATACGGTATCCGATATCCGTGAAGAACTGCTCAAGCCCGGCCGCGATCCTCGCGATCAATTCGTCGTGCCGAAGTTCCGCGAAGACGTGAAGGAGATCGCGGACCTCGCCGAAGGAATGGAACTGGAAGGCACTGTCACGAACGTCACGAATTTCGGAGCGTTCGTTGATCTGGGAGTTCACCAGGACGGCCTGGTTCACATTTCGGAACTGTCGCACAAGTTCGTTCAGGACGCGCGGCAGGCGGTGAAGGTCGGCGAGATCGTGAAGGTGAAAGTCATCGGTGTGGATGCAGCGATGAAGCGAATCAGTCTTTCGATGAAGGCACTGCAGCCAAAGCCGCCTCGCCCACCGCGGCGAAAGAAACAAAAACCGTCGCGTCCGGCGGCGGCTCCGACCGTTGTGACGGCCGCGTCTGGTTCGGAGGCGGTTGCTGGCGAAGCACACCCCACGGAGGCGCCTCCACCACGACCCCTCCGGGAAAGGCGTCTGCGGCCGCCGAAACCCCGGACGGAAGCGCAGCCTCAGCCGCAATTGTCGAAACCGGATGGCGCGCAGGCCAAAGCAGAACGTCGTCCACCACCCCGGCCACCGAAACCGCAGCGTGAAACCGTGCCACCACCACCACCGCCGTCTCCTCAGTCGATGGAAGAAAAGATTCGGCTGCTTAAGGAAAAATTCAGCTCCGCGCGATAACCGATCGACATAAGCGATTCCCGATTTGCGGCGGCATTCGCGTTATACTCGCGGCGTGAATTTCGTGGAGTCCATCCTGATCTCGCTTTCCTCGCTTCGCGCGAATCGGCTGCGTTCGCTTTTGACGCTGCTCGGCATCGTGATCGGCGTCACCACCGTCATCACGGTTGTTTCGTTCATTTCAGGTCTCAACGATTACGTCGAGCAGCGCGTGTTCAACCTCGGGCCGGACGTCTTCATCATCACGCGGGCTCCGCAGGTGATCGTGTCGTTCGAAGACTGGCTGGAGTCTCAGCGCCGCCGGCTGCTCAACCTCGACGATATGGAAGCCGTGCGAGCGGGATGCAGGACCTGTAAATCCGTCGGCGCGATGTTCCAGGCGTCGGCGCAGGTGAAGTACGGACGCGACTTCATTACGGACACTCCGGTACTCAGCTACACGCAGGAGATGATGCCGTTGCGCGGTTTGGAGCTCGGCGGCGGCCGCGGCATCACCGATTACGATGTCGAACATGTGCGAACCGTGTGCGTCATCGGAACGGATATCGTCGACAATCTGTTTCCGTCCACCGATCCGATCGGCAAGACGCTGCAAGTCGGTGATCAGGAATGCGCGATCGTCGGCATCGGAGTGAAACAGGGCAGCGCGCTCGGCACGTCGCTGGATAAGTGGGTCGCGATACCGATGTCTGTTGGAATGAAAATGTTCGGCACGCGGCGCTCCGTACAGATCTATGTGAAATCCAGCACGGAGCGTCAGCTTCAGGAGACGGAAGACGAGGCACGCCTGGTGATGCGCGTGCGTCACCACGTACCTTACGGAGAGAAGGACGATTTCGCCATCACCGGCAATCAGACGTTTCTCGATTTGTGGGCGGGGATCAGCCGCGCGTTTTTCGCTGTGACCATCGGTATCGCGTCGATATCGCTCGTGGTGGGCGGCATCGTGGTCATGAACATCATGCTGGTCTCGGTGACGGAACGGACTCGCGAAATCGGAGTTCGCAAGGCGGTTGGAGCGCGGCGTCACGACATCATGATTCAGTTCCTGATCGAATCGGCGACGCTGTCGCTGGTCGGCGGTCTGATTGGAATAGCCCTCGGCTCAACGATCGCGTTGACCGTCGCAGCGCTGACGCCGCTGCCGGCCTCGATCAAATGGTGGGCTGTTGCGCTGGCCATATTCGTCTCCACCGGGGTGGGATTGTTCTTCGGAATCTATCCGGCGAGCAAGGCCGCCAATCTCGATCCGATTGTCGCTTTGCGCTATGAATGAAAGCCTCGCATTAGCTCTCGATTCACTGGTCAAGAACAAGCTGCGATCGCTGCTGACCGTGCTCGGCATTGTGATCGGCGTGATGACCGTCATCGGTATGTCGTCGATCATCAGCGGATTGAACTCCGCGATCATTAATCAGATTCAAGGCATCGGATCCAATGTCATTTTTGTTTCCAAGTGGTCGCCCACAATGGGAGGACGGCCCACGGCGGAGATTCTGAATCGCAAGGACCTCACCATCGATGATGCCGAAGCCATCGGCGAACTGCCTCTCATTCAAGCGGTCGCGCCGATTCTGAGGCGCTTCGCCGTTTCGACGAATCCGAAACAGTACGTCGTCCGGTATAAGCAGCGGACGGCTCGGAACGCCGGGATCGAGGGCGTGACGATCGGCGTGCGGCAGGTGTTGAATCTCGATCTGCGGTCGGGCCGATGGTTCAACGAAGCAGACAACAAACATCGGGCCAACGTCGTGGTTCTTGGTGCGACGACCGCGGCGAATCTGTTTTCGGACGGTCTCGAGCCGATCGATAAAGACGTGGAAATCGAGGGAACCACTTTCCGCGTCATCGGAGTTTTGGAGAAACGCAAAAACGCTTTGGGCGGTGACGACAATCCCAACGATAACTCTCTCGAAATCCCGATTCTGACTTTTATGAAGATGCATCCGGAAGTACGGCAGATGCAGATTGCGGTCCGTCCGGTGTCGCAGGACGCCATGCCGCAGGCGATCGATCAGATCGAGAATCTGCTTCGACAACGCCGCGGCGTTCCACCGAGTAAGGACAGCGACTTCGCGGTCTACACGCAGGACGCTTTCACAAATCTATGGAATCAGATTTCGAGCGGGATTTTCACGGTGATGCTGGCGATTTCCTCGGTCGCGCTTGTTGTCGGCGGCGTCGGAGTGATGAACATCATGCTGGTTTCGGTCACGGAGAGAACGCGCGAGATCGGTGTTCGGAAAGCAATCGGCGCCACTCGCCGCGACATCATGCGTCAGTTCCTGTTTGAAGCGATGGCCCTGACGGCGGCGGGCGGAATCCTGGGCATTGGTGTCGGCGGCGGAGTGACGGTCGGGATTCGAACTCTCGTTCCATTTCTGCCGGCGCAAATGTCGGTCTTCTGGACGACTGTTGGGTTTGTGGTGTCCGTCGGCACGGGCCTTGTCTTCGGTTTGTACCCCGCCTATCGCGCCGCGATCCTCGATCCTATCGAAGCGCTGCGTTACGAGTAAAAGTGCGTCACGAAGCCCGTCGCTGGGCTCCGGGTTCTGCACCTGATGCCGCTTCGACGACAGCGTTCAGAACCCGGAGCGCAGCGACGGGCTCCGTGCTGACCGTTGACTGCTGGTACAATTCCACCATGACCAAAGAGGATTATTTCGAGCAGGGGGTCAACGCGTTCGGCGACGAGAAACTGGACGAATCGATTGAGATGTACAAGAAGGCGTTGGAGCTTGACCCGTCCTATCAGGACGCGCTTCATGGTCTCGGAATGGCGCTTCACAAAGCCGGCCGTTTTGATGAGGCGATTGCGGCAGCCAGGCGGCTCGTCGAAATCGATCCAGACGACATCCTCGCTCACACAAGCCTATCGATGTCTTACCAGGCCCAGGGAAGGATCGAAGATGCGGAGAAGGAAGGCAACGCGGCCCGGATTCTCGGATGGAAGCAGGAGCTCCGGAAGGAGAATAAATAGCCGCTTTTTCCTTTTTGCGTTTAAAGACCTCAGAGTACGATGAAGTTTCAATTCGGCGTAACGCGTCGCAGCGTTTGACTTTATGGCGCCCGAATGCAACGTTAATCGGCCCGGCGCTCAGCCATTCACAATGTGGGGTCCATGTCTGTAGTAACCCTTGAAACGGGCGAAATCGTTCAGTTCCTGAAAAACGTTAAGCTGTTTACCGAGCTCGGCCCGGAGAGCCTTGCCAAACTTGGGACCTGCTTGAAGACGGCCGAATTCCCTCCCGCGGAAGTCATCGTTCGTGAGGGCGCCCCGGGCGTGTCGATGTACATCATCAAGTCAGGACTTGTCGAGGTCCGAAAGAAAGATCCCTCGACCGGGATCGACTTTCTCGTCGCTCAGCTGGGCGGTGGCGCGGCGGTCGGTGAAATGTCGCTGTTGACCGGGAAACCGCGTTCCGCAACCGTCACGACCGTTCAACCCACGATGGTCCTGACCTTGACCCGAGCCGATTTTCGCAATCTTCTGACGCAGCATCCCGAAATCTCGCTCGGCCTCGCGCGCATTCTGGCCGAACGTCTGGAAGACGCCACCAAACAGGTCGGCATCGAGTACGTCAACCTGCTCAAAGGAAACTTCGATCCGCGAGTGGTGGGGCTCATTCCTCAGGCCGTCATCCAACTGCACAAGGTTGTCCCCGTTGCGTTCATGAATAATTCGGTGACGCTGGCGATGGTGAATCCATCGAACCTCGTCGCGTTCGACGACGTCCGCCGCTACATCAAAGGCGTCATTATCGAGCCTGTGGTTTGTCCCGAAGAAGATTTCCGCAAATTCATGGAAACCGTCTACCCGCAGCTGATGGGTTTGACGAGTGACGCCAAGAAGGAACTCCTCGACAGAACTCAAGCCGAACGAAAGCGAGACGCGAAACGCAGCAGTGTCTTCGACAAGCCAATTGAGAGTCTCGAGGACCTTCAAAACGAAATTCTCAGCGGTCTCGAGATTCAGGCGGACGAAGAAGAGAAACCGACGGACGCCAACGAACTCACCACCGCGTCGGAGGACGCGCCAGTGGTTCGTTTGGCCAACAACATTCTCGCGCTTGCTATCAAGAAAGGCGCCAGCGATATTCACATCGAACCTCAGGAAAAGGGTCTCGTGCTCCGGCTCCGCATCGATGGCGTATTGCGCGTCGAGAATATTCTGTCGAAGAAAGTTCAGCTTCCCTTGACGTCGAGATTCAAAATCCTTTCGCGGTTGGATATTGCCGAGCGTCGTCTCCCGCAGGACGGGCGTATTTCGATCAAGTTCGACGAACGCTCGATCGACTTTCGCGTGTCGACCGTTCCCGCCAAGTTTGGCGAGAAGATCGTCATGCGTATCCTCGACAAGAGCGGATCGCTGCTGCCGCTCGATCAATTGATCATCCATCAAGCCACTACGGAGAAGCTGCGGTGGATGATCAATCAACCGTACGGAATTATTTACGTCACCGGGCCGACAGGTTCCGGAAAAACAACTTCACTCTACAGCTCGCTGGCTGAGATCAATTCACCGGAGGTCAACATTTCGACCGCGGAAGATCCGATTGAATACGACATTGCCGGCTTGTGCCAGGTTCAGACGCACAAAGATATCGGTCTCGATTTTGCGCGCATTCTGCGTGCATTTTTGCGTCAGGATCCGGACGTGATCCTCGTCGGTGAGACCCGCGACACGGAGACTGCCAAGATCTCAGTCGAAGCCGCACTGACGGGCCATCTTGTGTTTACGACGCTCCATACCAACGATGCTCCGAGCTGCTTCACGCGATCGTAGGAGATGGGTATCGAACCATTCCTGATGGCGAACTACACGATTGGAGTTCTGGCACAGCGCCTCGCCCGGCGAATCTGTCAGAACTGCAAGGACGAAATCGAAATCGACGACCTCACGCTGAGCTACTTCGATCTGTCTAAGGAAAACGCGCCGAAATTCTATAAGGGCGAGGGCTGTGACCGGTGCAGCGGTACCGGATATAAAGGCCGAGTCGGCATTTATGAGTTGATGGTGATGACCGAGGACATCAAACGCGCCGTCGCCGCGGGCGCAAAGACGGACGTTCTCCGCGATCTCGCGCTCAAGAACGGAATGATCGACCTGAAGCACTACGCCATGTATCTCATGGAACATGGTCTGACTACCGTTGACGAAGTGCTCACCAACCTGGTTATCTCGAACTAAATCTGGAATCGCAATTTACGTTTGGCGTTCCGCAACTAATGCGTTGCGGGGACAAGGGTCTCCCGAAACACTTGCTCGTATTCGAGCACGTCTTCCCGGCTGCCGATGATCAAGGGGACTTTTTGGTGCAGTGACGTCGGCTGAAGGTCCAGGATCCGCTTCTCGCCTGTCGACGCGGACCCGCCGGCCTGTTCGGCAACCATGGCCAGTGGTGAAGCTTCGTAGAGCAGTCGCAGTTTTCCTTTAGGTCCGGGATAGAGGAATATTCCACCCTTCAGCAGATTGCGGTGAAAATCCGCAACGAGCGAGCCGATGTATCGCAGTGAATAAGGATGACCCTTCTCGGGACAGTCTTCCTTCACGGTATTAATGTATCGGCGAGTGCCTTCATCCCATTTCGTGGCATAGCCTTCGTTGATGCTGTAGATCTTGCCTCGGGCCGGCGTCCTGATGTTTTCATGCGACAAAAGGAATTCGCCCAGACTCGGGTCCAGCGTGAAGCCGGCGACACCGTTGCCCGTGGTGTAGACCATCATTGTGCTCGAACCGTAAATGAAGTATCCCGCGGCGAGTTGTTTCTTTCCCTGTTGAAGACAGTCGATTTCGCAACCGTCTTCCTGGTCGGTCACTTTCCTGTGAATCGAAAAGATGGTTCCGATACTGGCGTTGACGTCGATATTGGATGAGCCGTCGAGCGGATCGAACATCAGAACATACTTGCCGCGTTTGCCGTCGTCGGGGATCGGAATGATTCCTTCGGATTCCTCCGACGCCATAACGCACAAATGGCCGCAGTCGCCCATGGCCCGGGTAATGGTCTGCTGCGCGAATTCGTCGAGCTTCATGACGATTTCGCCGTGGACGTTGATGTTGTCGGTCTCGCCGAGGATCTTCACCAGACCGGCCTTATTGACTTCCCGGGAAATGATCTTTGCGGCAACGATGAGACTCGTGAGTAGTTGTGTGAAGTCACCCGTCGCTTCGGGATGCAGCCTTTCCTGATCCAGAATATGCTGCTGAACTGTTGTCACCTTACTCATACGGCTCCCCCTCTACTGCCTATGTCAAACGCAGGACTGGTTATTGTCAAACATCAAATGACTTGGTCAGCTTCTTTTTAAGTTCATCCCACTCCCTGCGAAGCCTGCGTAGTTCCCCGGAAATCCGCGGCAAGCGCGCGAGGTGTGCCTGTTCCGCGAGAAAATCCTTGAGCGGGCGGACGGGAGTGCCGAACAGCACTTCGCCTCCTTTGACGCGTTTGCCCTTCAACACACCGCCCTGGCCTCCGATGATGGTGCCGGGACCGAGTTCGGCCTGTTCGCCCATTCCCACCTGGCCGCCGATCATGGATTCCGGGCCGATCGAGCAACTTCCGGATATGCCGGTTTGTGCGGCGATCACCGTGTTTTCGCCGATCTGAACGTTGTGGGCGACTTGAACCAGATTGTCCAGTTTGACGCCGCGCCGAATGATCGTTGTTTCCAGAGAACCACGGTCGATGCAGGTGTTGGCGCCGATCTCCACGTCGTCCTCGATGACGACGCGGCCGGCCTGCGGGAATTTGACCAATTCCGTGCGATCACGAACGTAGCCGAAGCCGTCGGCGCCGATCACAGCGCCCGCATGCACAATCACTCGATTGCCGATTTCGACGTCGTGATAGATCACAACTCGCGGATGAATGGTGCACCCTTCGCCGATCCGTGAGAACCGGCCAACAAAGCAGCCGGCTTCAACGATGGAGTTGTCGCCGATCGTGACGCCCGATTCGATGACGGCGCCGGCTCCGACCTTGACTCTTTTGCCGATGGCCGCATCGTCAGCGACGATCGCCGACGGATGGACCGCACGCGCTTCATTTTCGGCGATCATCAAAACCTGCGCCGCTCGTGCAAAAGCCAGCTTCGGATTCTTCACAACGATGATGGTCCTGCCCGCGAATTCGCCCGACCCGACAATCACACAGCCGGCGCGGCTTTGTTTCACTTCACCGTGAAACTTGTCTTCCGCATACGTGAGGTCGTGGGGCCCCGCGTTCCTTAAGCTGGCGACGGATCCGAGAATCTGCGAGCCGTCCCCGCGAAGCTCTCCATCGACCAACTCCGCAATGTCCTGTGCCGTTTGTTTCATGCGTTGCTCCCGACGAACGCCGCGACCTCGCGCGCCGTGCGTTCACCCGTCTCGATGCAGGCACCGACGGCGATGCCATCCATGTAGTTACCCGCAAGGAAAACGCCGGGCGACGCTCGGACCTCAAGCTTGATCGATTCGCTCAGTTTGCCGTGCCCGATCTTGTATTGAGGAAGGGCGCGGGGTCTTCGAACGATTCTCATTGGCTCCGGTGTTGATGATGTTTTCAGAACCGTCTGTAGTTCCGATCGAACGATTTCCCAAACACGATCATCGGGCCAATCGATCGCCGCACGCTCCAGCGCTCCACCTATAAAGGACGTCAGCAACTGACGGCCGGCCGGCGCGCGGCCGGGGAACAGGGCGGAACTGAAAAGCGTCCCCAGGAGGTGAAGTTTTTCGGTGCGCGGTACCAGGAAACCAAAACCGCGGAGGGGTTGCTTGAACGCACTGTCGGCGATCGACGTCGTTGCGATCACCATCGGCGCATAGTCCATTCGATTCAGAAGATCGGCGGCCGCTGGAATTCGATTCCTCAAGAGTTCCGCAGCTTGCGGCGCCGGCACCGTGATCACGACAGCCTTCGGCCGCGCCCGTTGATCGTTCCACCGAACGGTGAGATCGGGTTCCAACACAATCGACGTCGCATTCAGAGCGATGTCGCACTCCGCCGCCAGCCGGCGAGGCAAGGTTTCCATTCCTTCGGCGAAGCTGCACGTGTGACCCTTTCGCGTAGCTTTTGGTTTTCGCGATGTCAGCATGCCGAGGATCAGGCTTCCATGCTGCCGCTCCAATTCAACCAGCTTCGGAAACGCCGCGGACATGCTGAGCTCGCGCGTGTTTCCGGCGTAGATGCCGGTGACGAACGGCGACACCAGGCGCTGCTCGGTCTGCTTTCCGAATCTGCGGACGAAAAAATCGTGGATGGATTCGTCCGGCGCCGACTGTGATCGAACGAAAGGTTCGGCCGTCGCGCGAACAACTCCCGTTATCGTCATCGGACCGAGCGGGACCTTGCGGAGACTTCCGCCGATGCAGACGTAACGCGGCGCTCGCCGGTCGCCTTCGATGAGTTGTTCGGTCAGGCCCGTTTCGTCGAGGAGGCCGAAGTTTTCTGAAAGGGGGAGCAGGCTGTTTGGACCGTGCTCGATCAAGTATTCACCAACCCTCTCGCTTTGAATGACGCCGCCGGCGCGAGGAGAGCTTTCGAGGACCAGCGCATCGATTCCGAGTTTCTTCAATCTCCACGCGCAGGACAAACCGGTAATGCCGGCTCCGATGACGATTACAGTTTGGCCCAATCCCAGATGCCCCACTTCAGTTGGTCATTCAATTTGAAGCCTGTTTGCTTCAACGTCAAAAGGATGCTGCCCCGGTGGTGCGCTTCATGCGCGATCATGTACGTGACGAGAGTCGTGACTCCGCGCTTGTAGCCTTTGACCTTGCCGCCGTTTTCTCCAGCTTGACGAATCACCGTCGCCAGCACGTCACCGGATTTCTGAAAAGCATCGGCGAGACGGCGTTTGTCGTGGCCATCATCGCGCTCGATGCTGGGCACGCCGGCCAGAAGCTTCTTTTCTGCGACCTCCACCCAACCGCGTCGTACGGAGCACAGATGTGCGAGTTGATGCCCGACCGTGCGTCCTCCGCGAGTGGATAACGTGGCCTGGAGCGCCGCGTCGTTCAGGTTGTCGAGGAGCATCAGGTTGACGCGGTTGTTGATCATCCATGCTTCAACGAGTTCGATCATGCGGGGAGCTTAACACCGAAGCTTTTGGATGCGCGAGACCGCTCTGCTGCTAGAATACCGCGGCTATGTCTGTTTCATTGATCCGTTTTCGGGTCTTTCCCGCACTTCTTTTTTTCATCGCCGCCGGTGGTGCCCACGGATTCGCGCAGCAGAACGGCTCGGCGTCCGCGGTCGTCATCGATGGTTCTCCCGCTCCGGTGCCGCCTGAAACCATCACTCGCGACGAACGGCGGCGCCCCACGATCCGAGCGATCAAGTTGGATCAACCGCTCCATCTCGATGGGAAACTCGACGAAGAGGTGTATGCGAACACCAAGCCTTTCGGTGGTCTGATTCAGGTCGCGCCCGATTATGGCGCCGAATCCACGGAAAAAACGGACATCTGGGTGCTGTACGACCAGAACAATATTTACGTCGCCGCCCGCTGCTGGGACTCGGCGCCCCCTGAACAGTGGGTCTCCAATGAACTCCGACGGGACACGAATCAACTGCGACAGAACGATCACTTCGGAGTGATGTTCGACACGTTTTACGATCGGCGAAGCGGCTTTCTCTTCTACACGAACCCGCTGGGCGCTCTCGCCGACTACTCCGTCGTGGACGAGGGCGGATCGAACACGGACTGGAATCCGGTCTGGAGCTCCCACACAGCCATTTTTGACGGTGGCTGGTCCGTGGAGATGGCGATACCGTTCAAGACGCTTCGTTACAGATCCGGACCAAATCAGGTCTGGGGAATCCAGCTTCGCCGATCGATTCGCCACAAGAACGAGTGGACGTATCTCACTCCGGTTCCCCGCAACCTTGCCGGACCGCAGGCATTCAATCGCATTTCGGCGGGTGGCACGCTTGTAGGCCTTGATTTGCCGCCCGCAAGCCGTAATGTCGAGATCAAGCCGTACGTGGTTTCCAAGCTGACGACCGATCGCGTTCGGAAAGATCCCATCAACAACAAATTCGAGCCGGACATCGGCGGTGATGCGAAGTACGGAGTCACCGCCAATCTGACGGCGGACTTCACCGCCAACACGGACTTCGCGCAGGTCGAGATCGACGAGCAGCAGGTCAACCTCACGCGATTCAACCTTCTGTTTCCCGAAAAACGCGACTTCTTTCTCGAAGGTCGAGGCGTTTTCGATTTCGCTCGCGGCGGGTCCAGCGGCGGCATCGGCGGATTTTCGGGAGTCGATAATGCGGGCGCCGATACGCCATACCTTTTTTACAGCCGGCGAATTGGTTTGAACTCCGGCGCCGTCATTCCGATTACGGCGGGAGGACGTTTGACGGGCAAGGTTGGGAAGTTCGGCCTGGGCCTGATGAACATTCAGACCGGAGCCGAGACAACCACAAAGACTCCGGACACGAACTTCACGGTCTTCCGAATCAAACGCGACATCCTTCGACGGAGTACCGTCGGCGCGATGTTCACGAATCGTTCGGCCTCGGCGCTATTTCCAACGAAGTCGAATCAAGGTTACGGCGTCGACGCCGCGTTTTCGTTTTATCAAAATGTGGCGCTCGCCGCGTACTACGCGAAGACGAAAACCCCGGGCTTGAAATCCGACGACGATAGCTATCAGGGCCGTTTCGATTACGCCGCGGATCGATACGGCGCGCGGGTGGAATATCTGAAGATTGGGGACAACTTCAATCCGGAAGTCGGGTTCCTCCGCCGGGCCAACGTCAAACGGTCGTACAGTTCGCTGCGCTTCAGTCCGCGTCCCAAGTCCAGCAAGCATGTCCGGAAGTATACGTTCCAGGGAAATGTTGAATATCTGGAGAATGGCGCGGGTTTTCTGGAAAGCCGCCAGCAGACCGGCACTTTCAATATCGAATTGAACAACAGCGATCGCTTCAACATCGACGTGAATAAGAATCTCGACGTGCTGACCACGCCATTTCGCGTCAGTGGTGTACTTCCCATCCCCGTTGGTTCGTACGACTACAACGACGCCATCGCCACGTATATGTTTGGACAGCAGCGCCGGCTCTCCGGCAACGTTTCGCTGCAGAAGGGTCAATACTACAACGGGCACATCACCACATTCGGACTGGCGTCAAGCCGCGTGTCGATCACAAAAAGGCTGTCGTACGAACCGAGTTTTTCCGTCAGCCGGATTGAACTGACTGCAGGGAAACTCATCACGCGGTTGATCCGGTCGCGAGCGGACTATGGTTTTTCGCCGCGCATGTTCGCCAGCGCGCTCCTGCAGTACAACTCCACCGACCGGACGTTCAGCAGCTACCTGAGATATCGGTGGGAGTACCGTCCGGGGAGCGAACTATTCGTCGTCTGGACGGACGAGCATGATACCCGCGTCAACGGTACTGGACTTCGAAACCGCGCCATCGTCCTGAAGATCACGCGCCTCGTGCGTTTCTAACCGAGAGTTGCAGCTCGAAGCCGGTCGCTGCGCTCCGGGTTCTGACAGTTCCGGCCCAGCGGGGCGGTTGCGGCAAAGCGTGCAGACCCGGAGCGCAGCGACAGCTTCGTGCCGACACCTTTCAATCGCGCTCGGACGTGGGATAGCGTGTCGCGATTGCGGACACGTGCGCCGGGAGGCATCGCAATGAACCTGGCGGTTTACAATGGTTATGATCCGATGCGTTCGGTCTGATTCTTGCATCGGTTCTACACCATGGACAACCTTGTTCGCGACCTCCGCATTGCCTTCCGCTCGCTCTTCAAACAACGAAGCTTCACGCTGATCGCCCTTCTAACGCTGGCTCTCGGCACGGGTGCCACGACCGCGATATTCAGCGTCATCCATGGCGTGCTGCTTCGTCCGCTGCCATACGCCGACGCGGACCGCATCGTCTCGGTCTGGCAAACAGCAAGGGACAATCCGCAGCCGAGCGTCGTCGGCACCGTCTCCCATCTCAACTATCTGGATTGGAAACGCGAAGCAAAGAGCTTCGAATCGATCGCTCTGTACTCGCGGGTGAACTTGATCCTGACCGGTTTCGGCGAGGCGGAACTCGTGCCCGGCGGGATTGCCACACCGGGAATGTTCCGCGTTTTCAAAGCAACGCCGATCATAGGACGCGATTTCACCGACGACGAGGATCGTCCGAATGGCGGCGACGTCGCGGTGGTTAGCCATGCGTTTTGGATCGACCGGCTGGGCGCGAGGCCGGACGTCATCGGTTCGACGATTCAAATCAGCAGCCGCACCACACGCATCGTCGGCGTGGCGCCGCCGGGCTTCGACTTTCCGAACCATGCGCGAATCTGGACTCCGATGCAGAACGACGATCGAAACTGCGGGCGGGGCTGCTTCTACACCGACGGAATTGGCCGCCTGGCTGCAGGCGTGACCGTCGGGCAGGCGCGGTCCGAAATGCAGAACATTGCGGCTGCGCTTGAAAAGGCTTATCCGCCGACCAATTTCAATGTCACTGCCGGCGTCATGGGACTGCAGGAAGACACGGTTCGGAAGGTACGGACAGCGCTGCTGTTCATTTTTGGCTCTGTCGGAATGGTGCTTCTGATTGCGTGTGCGAATGTCGCGAACCTGGTTCTCGTTCGCGGCGCGTCCAGGCAAAACGAGATGGCCGTACGGGCAGCGCTTGGCGGAAGCCGCTTCCGCCTCTTAAGTCACGTGCTCGGAGAGAATCTGATTCTGGCCCTTCTCGGCGGTTTGTTGGGATTGACGCTGGCGTGGTGGGGAATCGCCGCGATGAAACGCATTGCTCCGCGAAACGTACCGCGGCTCGATGAAGTTGCGTTCGACGGTACAACATTCCTTTTCGCGATCGGTATCACGGCGTTCACCATGCTCATCTTCGGACTGGTGCCGGCGCTCCAATTGACCCGATCGCCTCTCGCGGGTTGGTTGAACAGTCGCGGTGAAATCAATGCTGGACGCACCGCACGAAGCCGCGCCGCGCTCGTCGCGGCGGAAGTGGCTTTATCGCTGATACTGCTAGCCGCCGCGGGTCTGCTGATGCGAAGCCTGAAGGCTTTGCAGTCGGTAAATCCGGGCTTCAGCGCCGCAAACGTCACCATTTTTACTCTTACGACACCGGATCAACGTTACCCGACCGCGGCCGAGGCCGTTCGGGAATGCGATCAACTCGACGAACGGTTCGAGGCAATCCCCGGCGTCGAGCGAGTCGCTCGTATCGCCGGCCTTCCGCTCGGTCCCTCCGAAGACGTACAGACCGTGACGCGGCCCGATCAGCCACCACCGGCTCCAGGTCAGGTGCCCGTCGTGCTGTACCGCGTTATCGATTCGGACTATTTCCGCACACTCGCAATTCCATTGAAGGCCGGTCGTGATTTTACGCCGTCCGACAGCCGTGAGGCGCCCCCGGTCGTGATCATCAGCGAACGGATGGCCCAACAATTCTGGAGAAACGAAGATCCGATCGGAAAGACGCTCAGCATTTCGAGCCGTGCGCCTCGCACCATTGTCGGTGTCGTTTCGAACGTTCGATCACAGCGGCTGGATAGCGAAGCCGCTCCGGAAATGTACATCCCGCACGCGCAAAACCGGACGATGACTTTCGTCGTGAAGAGCCGCGTGCCAACGGCGCAGATACTGACGGTCGTTCGAGAGATTGTGAAACAAAGCGATCCCAACATGCCCCTGATCAGGCCGGGCACACTTGAGGCGCTTGTCGATCAGCAAATGGAAAGCACGCGCTTTTGCCTGGTGTTGGCTTCGCTGTTTTCCGTGCTGGCCGTAACGCTGGCGAGTGTGGGCGCATACGGCGTGGTCTCATATGCCGTCGTTCAGCGTACGCGCGAAATCGGATTGCGCCTGGCGCTTGGTGCCTCTCCGCTCCAGCTCGTTCGTCGGATCATGTGGGATGGGTTCCGGCCGGCGCTGTTGGGGATCATCATCGGTTTTGCGGGCGCTCTCGGCGTGACGCGTTTGATGCGCGCGCTTCTTTTCAACGTCGAACCAAACGATCCCATCACGTTTGCTGCGGTGACGGCGTTATTGGCAGCCCTGGTTATTGTCGCGACGCTGATACCGGCGCGCCGCGCCACTCGAATCGCGCCGGCGGTTACCCTGCGGGACTGAAGCTTCGAAGATGATTGCCGATGTCCGGGTGGCCGCCGTACTCGGCCCAACCGGCAGCCGTAGCCTCGACCTTCGTATCTTTCAGTGAAGCGTCCGCGCCGCTTTGGATGAGAAAATCCACCATCGGCCTGTGGCCGTTGAGCGCAGCATAGTGCAGCGCTGTGCCTGAGTAATCGAATCCTCCCGGAATCGCGTTCACCTCCGCACCTTTAGCCAGCAGTGATTTCGCCGCATCGATGTGACCGTGCATGCAAGCGTACACGAACGCGTTGTTGATAATGTTCTGACGGACGTTCGTCCATGAATTCGATTGCGCCGCCTTCTGTTGCGCCAGAACTTTTCCCCAGGGCCAATTGATCGTTCCGGCTTGCGGCTTCAACGTGCCGTCGGGGTTGAAAGAGCTTTCGATCAAATCGGTTCGGCCCAGTCCGGCGGCGATGCGCAGATTCTGAATTGCAGCGCCGCGCTGAAGCAGCAGATGCATCGTGCGCGGGCTGTTCCAGTAGAGCGCTTCTTCCAGAGGCGACCAGTCGCCGGTGCCGTCGATCGCCGCGCCACGATCCAGAAGCAGGGCGGCAAGTTCGGGGTTGTCGCAGCTTCCACAAGCGACGAGGGGTCCGTTGATCTCCGCCCCCGCATCGACCAGAATCTTCGCCATTTCGACTTTATTCGGCAAGTTGACGGCATCCAGAATTAGGCACTGAAGAAGCGTCGGATGTCCGCAGGAGGATCGCGTTGTTGCCAGCGTCGGATCCTTGTCGATCAAGCTGCGCAACTGTTCGAGATTCCCGGCCTTGATGGCGTCCATTGCCGGATGGAATTTGGCGTCCATATCCCACATTATCGCGCTAATCGCTCAGTGATCCGGTTATTTTGCTCCAACGTCAAATGCAAATAACCGGATTGCTTTGAATTCACGGGACGAGGCGTTTTAATTCGTCGGTCCACTTCAGTTGCAGGTGAATTTCAGTAAGTGTGACATTGCCGATGTGAGCGAGGACGTCGTCGATGCTGGGTTCCTGGCGAAGCGTGTACACGAGTGTGCCCGTTTCCGAAATGCTGTAGTCCGTGGAACCGCCGCTGCCCAGACCCGACAGCGCCGTTTTAAGAACCGGAATGGGAGACCCGACAATTTCGAGCTTATTCAAATCAAACCGGGCGGCCATCAACTGCCGGTCGAAGCCGCGTGCGAAAACAATATGTCCGGTGGGCACGTAGCGGGGCGCAAACCCGGGTTCGTCGAGCAGTTGCTTTTCTTCTCCGGTCTTCAGATCGATAACTCCGATGCGAGCCTTCATCAGGGGACCATTCGCAAGCGTGAAAAGCACGGCTTTATTGCCGGGCACAAGATAGGGCGAAAGGTGGGGAAGTTGAGGCATGAACATCGGAAACAGCGCTGAAGTCTCTTTTTGTGCGGCATTCAAACGAAGCAGGTTTCCTTGAACGTTGCTGAGAATCAAATTATCCGCATCCAGCCACGCCATTCCTCGTGGCGTGCCGGCTTCACCGATCACGATGACGGTGTTCGTGTCGAGGGTGACCCTTTTTACAGTTCCGGCATAAAACGCAATGTAGCGTCCATCCGGCGAGAATGACGGATCGTTGGCGCCGTCCGTTCCGGGAATCTCGCGCGGTGACGGCTCTCCGATCGTTTGCAGAAATAATCGCCGCCCCGTAGCTGGATTCATGGCGACATACACGATCTTCGTTCCATCCGCCGAAATATCCAGCCGGCGTCCGAAATACGAACCGCCGTAATCAAAGCCCTGAGGGATCGGGATGCGGACGTGTTTCGGGTCGTCTGCCTCTTCGGGAATCGCTCGCAACCGCGACAGCCGGACGGCAACCAACGTAAACATCACGATGACCACCGCGATGACAATCAACAAAACTCGTCGCATGACACCCTCATGACGTGATACTTGCGAGACGACCGTGCGATTAACAGAAAACGTTTTTCGCGGTCACCTTACTTAGCCGGCAGACGAAACGCCAGCAGCTCGCCCGTATACGTGCCGCCACTGATCGACACGACGATGTATTGCTTCCCGCCCAACATATACGTCATCGGCGAACCGGTCTGCGGCGCGGGCATGTAGACCGCGCCGACCTCCTGTCCGGTCGCTTTGTCGTAGGCGCGAAGCATTGCGCCGCGTTGACCTGACGGCGTTGTGAAGAACCCGCCCTCTCCGGCGACGACGAGCGTCTTTGTAACTAACGTCCCGATGCGGCCCTGCCTGCCGGTTCTGGGAATGGTGAGTCCTTTCAGAGCGGTGTGATTGCGAACATTGTCCGGCGTTTCCCCGTGAGCGATCTGCCAAACGATCTCCCCTTTGTTGAGGTCGATTGCAGTGATTCGTCCGTACGGCGGTTTGATTAACGGCAGACCCTGAATGGTGACACCGCCGCCACCCTCACCTCCGCCGCCACCGCCGCCTCCACCGCGGCCAGCAGCGGGCGCCGCGTTGGGATCGCGTGCCGTGCCCTGAATGAAATCCATGTCGGAACGCGTGGCGTCCTTAATCAAGCCGAGCGACGTGACTCCCGTATTCGAGAAGATGTACATGATTCCGCTGTCGGGATCGTACGAGCCGCCCTGCCAGTTTGCGCCGCCGGTCGAAGTCGGCATCTGGAGCGTCGCTCGCGGTCCTTCCCATTTGCTCACCACAGCAGGCGTGTAAAGCGGTCCCAGCTTGTACAGCGATACGAGCTTGACGGCTGCCGCCCGCAGTTCGGGCGTGAAGTCGATGAGATCATCGATCGAAACACCCTGCCGATCGAACGCTGGCGGCTTCGTGGGGAAAGGCTGCGTCGCCGAATACCATTCGCCGGGGACATCTCCCTGCGGAACCGGCTTCTCCACGATCGGCCAGACCGGCTGGCCCGTCACGCGGTCGAACACGTACACAAAACCCTGCTTTGTCGGCTGTGCCAGCGCGCGAACCGCTCTGCCGTTGACCGTGATGTTGGCCAGAATCGGAGCGCACGGAATATCCCAATCCCAAATGTCATGATGGATAAGTTGGTAGTGCCACTTTCGCTGGCCGGTCTTCAGATCCAGCGCCACAATGGTCGAGCCGAACAGATTGTTACCGGGTCGATGGCCGCCGTAGTAATCGCCCGTCGGCATTTCGACGGGCAGGTAGACCATGCCGAGTTGTTCGTCGACGGTAATTTGTCCCCACACACCGGTGTTGCCGGTGTAGGTCCAGGAATTCTTTTCCCAGGTTTCGTTGCCATATTCATCGGCGAACGGAATCGTATGGAAGATCCAAAGGCGCTTGCCGGTTTCCACATCGTATCCGCGGACAAAACCTTTCTCATTTCGCCGGCTCTTCGGCGCGCCGCCGGGTAAGTGCGCCGCGCCAACGATCACGGTGTTGCCCGCAACAACCGGAGCCGCGTGCAGTCCAACCTCGCCATTGATCGGATCCATGTCTTGATCCATTTCGAGCTTAAGGTCGACGATGCCGTTCTTGCCGAAGTTCGGAGCAGGCCGGCCGATCTTCGCGTCGAGTGCGATCATGAAGTATCCGGGTGTAACGTAAATGATCCGTTCTTCGCGTCCGTTGGTCCAGTACGCCAGGCCGCGTCCCGAGAGTTGCCGTGGGGCGGTTTCGGCGCGCTTTCCTTCGTTATAGGCATACTTCCACAAGAGTTCTCCCGTTGCCGCATCCAGCGCAACCACGGACCGCCGCGTTCCACCGGTGGAATAAAGAACGCCGTTGACCATGAGCGGCGTCGACTGAAGGTTGAACTCGGGACGCGGGCCCAGATTGTCGGTTTTGAAACGCCACGCGACCTCCAGCTTGCTGAAGTTGTCGCGATTGATCTGGTCGAGCGCTGCGTACCGCGTGCTTCCGAGATCGCCGCCGTAGGTCGGCCACTCTCCGGTCTTTGTGCCGAATTGCGCGGACGCGGTGAGGGTCGTCATCGCCAGCAGCAATGCGAGTAACAGTGTTCGTCTCATCGTTTCGTCTCCATTCGTGTGGTTGCGGGTTCCGAGTCTTGTATCACAAATGTGAAGCCGGGCAAACGTCGCAGGCGCAAAGCGACACCTGGTATTTATGTACCAATGTACGTTATCATCACAGCGTGGCACGTACAAAAGCGAAGCATGGCGCTGCAAGCGGCGAAATAACCGTCGAACGCATCCAAACGGGTGTGCGGCTCGAGAAGCGGCTACTAAAGGTACTCAAGGGGATCGCGGAATATCACGATATGAGTCTCGGCGATCTGCTGGAGGGAATCGTCCTGCACGCCTTCGATGGGCTGCCGCCGTTCAGTGAAGAGACTCTGCGTCACGTCGCGGACCTCAGGCGAATCTACGGGCTGGATCTCGATGCGAAGGCAAGTCACCGGCTTGTCGAAAAGAATGTCGATCGCGTCGCGGCCGGAGTGAGTCCGAGAAAGAAGAGCAAAAGATGAGCGGAGCGAATGCAAGCCCGGCAGGGCGCAGCCATAAATAAGTGAACGACGTCGAGTTCATTGCTCAGTTCGAAGCAGGCACCCTGCCCGCGGCTGATTTTCAGCATCGGGATCACGTCAGGGCCGTCTGGCTGTACCTGCGACAGTATTCTGTCCTGGATGCGCTCAAGCGGTTCAGCGACAGTCTGAAACACTTCGCCGCCGCTCACGGCAAGGCCAACCTCTACCACGAGACGATTACCTGGGCGTACTTCCTGCTGATTCACGAACGGATGAAACGCATGGGTGAACACACCTGGGAAGAATTCCGGGACGCGAATGCGGACTTGTTCGACTGGTCCAACAACATTCTGAAGACTTACTATCGGTCGGAGACCCTGCAGTCCGAAATTGCCCGGCAAGTTTTTGTCTTTCCTGATCGCTGAATCCATCCGGCCGTTTGAATCCGATCGTCAGATGTAAACGATCGGATTTCCCCTTGCCGTGCTACAGTATTTTGGATTCCTCTTACCCCCTTCCTAACAGCCGGAGGAAAGCATGAATAAGATTTCTCGGGTCGCACTTTGTTCTGCGCTTCTTTTGCTGGTGACGTTTTCAGCACCGGCTTTCGCTCAAAACACCGGTGCCTTGACGGGCACTGTGAAGGATGCGTCCGGCGCGGTTTTGCCGGGCGTCGGCATCAAAGCCGTCAATGCGGCAACAAATGCCGAACGAACCGCGATCACGGATGAGCGCGGTGACTACACCATACCTTTGTTGCCGCTCGGCACATACCGGATCACCGCGGAGTTGCCGGGTTTCAAGACGGGCGTCGCGGAGAACATCAAGCTGAACGTCAACGACAAGCTGCGAATCGACTTTTCGCTTCAGGTCGGCACGATCGACGAGAAGCTGGTGGTGACGGAATCCACTCCGCTCGTGCAATCCGAGACGTCATCGGTCGGCAACGTGATCGACAACCAGAAGGTGGTCGAACTTCCACTGAACGGCCGTCAGTTTGAGTCGCTTTCGCAGCTGGTCCCCGGAGCGCTTTCGCCCGCCCCCGGCTCCACGCTGGGTTTTCGCGGCGGGTTCAATTCAGCGGGAGCCCGCGAGACGTCGAATACCATCATTCTCGACGGCGTCGATAACAACGATCCCGCGATCAACAACTTCACGCTTCGCCCGATCGTGGATGCCATTCAGGAGTTCAAAGTCCTTTCGAACTCCTATTCGGCCGAGTTCGGCCGCGGCGGCGGCGCACAGGTGACGGTCAGCACCAAGGGCGGTACCAACGAATTTCACGGCTCTGTCTGGGAGTTTTTGCGGAACGATAAGCTCGACGCGCGCGATTTTTTCAACACGTCCACGAAGCAGCCGTTCCATCGAAATCAGTATGGCGGTGTGATCGGCGGACCAATCCTCAAGGACAAGAGTTTCTTCTTCTTCGCCTATGAAGGCATCAATCGCCGGCAGATGTTTACGAGCCTTCAGCAGGTGCCGACTCAGGCATTTCGCAGTGGAGACTTTTCCGCTTTGCTTTCCGCCACGCCGCAAGTCTTGTTAAAAAACCCATTCGGTGGACCCGGCGCAACCTTCAACCTCAATCAGATTTCGCCATCGCTCTTCAGTTCCGTGGCGCAAAAGGTGTTGGCACGCGGTTCGTATCCGCTGCCGACTCCGGGCCTGACGGGCACCAGCAACTTTCGCGCGAACAATCCGTTTCCCGAGGATGTGAATCAGTACAACGCTCGAGTCGATCATCGGATCAGCAACTCGAACACGCTGTTCGGGCGCTATGGGTACACGAAAGACAAGCTGGCGACTCCGTGTTCCGGGAACGGCGCAACGGCGTGCCTGCCAGGTTTCCCGCATAGCGACATCACAACGGCGCAGGCGTTGTCGCTGATCGACACGAATGTTTTTACGCCGCGATTGGTCATGGAATTTCGCGCGGGGTTCAATCGTCAGGTTCAGCCCCGGATTGCGCTGACCTCCGGTACGAAAGACATTTCGACGGAACTCGGAATTCCCGCGTCGCGCGATCCGAAGGATTATGGCCATCCCAGCTTCGTTATAACCGGCGTGAGCACGATCGGCGATCGTGGATTCCAGAACCGCGCCGGCACGACGTACGAGTTGATGGACACGGTGAGCTATAACGTCCACTCCCACGCGATTCGCACCGGCGTCGACGTCCGGAAAATACAGTTCTTCGCCGGATCGAACGCTCGCGAGACGCTGCGCTTCGACGGACGCTGGACCGGAAATGCATTCGCGGACTTCCTTCTGGGGTTGCCGAACCAGACCACTCGCGATCCGACCGACAGTTTCCGCTACCACACCGTAAAGTCGTTCAACGCGTTCGTTCAGGATGATTACAAGGTGTCCGACCGCCTGACCCTGAACCTGGGCCTTCGTTATGAGTTCAACACTCCGGATGTGGAGAAATACAATCGGATGGCGCAGCTCAACACGGAGACCTTCGCGTACGAAATAGCGGCAACCGGCGGCGCTTCGCGAGCGTTGTACAACTCGGACATGAACAATTTCGGTCCGCGGTTTGGTTTCGCGTACCGCCCGCAGGGCACCGGCAGCACGGTCGTTCGTGGCGGCTATGGAATCTTCTACGATCTGGCTGTCGTCGGTAACAACCTGTTCTTCGTTCGCACCGGTCCTCCATTCCAAAAACCGGAAACGTTCAACGCGACCACGAACGCGACCGACCTGACGCTGGCGGATCCTTTTCCAAGCGCCCGCCTGAGCACGGCAGCCGTATTTGATGCGCCGTCGATCGACCACAACTTCCGCGATGCTTACATCCAGCAGTGGAACCTCGGCTACCAGAGAGAATTGGGATCCAGCATGGTGTACGAGGTCAGTTACGTGGGCAACAAGGGAACACGTCTGGTTAAAACGATCGACATCAACCAGCCCTTCCTCGGTTCGGGGACGCCGCAATCGCGGAGGCCGTTGCAGGCTTACGGTGCCGTGGGTGTGCTTCAAAGCTCCGGGAACTCGATCTATCACGGACTACTCGGCAGGATGGAACGGCGATTTTCGAAAGGGTTGTCCTTCCTCGCCTCGTACACGTACGGACACGTGATCGACGATTCCACCGGCGGCAATGTCGCGCAGGATGCCCGGAATCAGAAGGCCGATCGAGGCAGCGCCGATTTCGACGCGCGGCAGCGGCTCGTCATGAGCTACATCTATGATCTTCCATTCGGAAAGGGAAAGACGTGGGGTGGCAACGTGCCGGGGGCGGTGAATGCGGTTCTCGGTGGCTGGCAGGTTTCGGGTATTACGACGTTCCAGTCGGGGCGGCCGATTTTTGTCCAGCTCAGTGGTCAAAACAGCAATACGAGTTCGACGCGAGATCGCCCCAATCTCGTGCCGGGCGTTGATCCGGTGATCGAAGATCGCACGAGCAAGACGGTGTATCTCAACAGGGCCGCATTCTCCATTGTCCCTGGAACATTCGGTACAGCCGGCCGCAATTTCTTCGATGGCCCAGGAACGAATAACTGGGATCTGACGCTCGGCAAGAATTTCGATACGGAGAAGTTGAACATTCAATTCCGCACGGAATTTTTCAACGCGTTCAACCACCCGTTCCTGAATCAACCGAATCGCAACCCGGATAACGCCGCATTCGGCACAATTACCAGCACGCTCAAAGATAATCGCCAAATACAGTTTGGCCTGAAGTTGATGTACTAGGTGTGCCATGAGCAAAAGAGTCGGCGACAGACGACTCTTTTGCGTAACTGATTAATCGATGGAGGGCCCCTCGGAACCGTCTTACAGGAGAAGGTTCCAAACTACCTTCCGCGGCTGCA
>CAZPBY010000048.1:0-55101 GCA_964584785.1 uncultured Solibacteraceae bacterium | reverse complement strand
ACTAATCAACAACATCCCGGTATAGACGATAGATCTCGGCGTTAGTTGAGAAGATTCTCCTCGCCTTACGCAGCACGCGTTTGGCATCGCTCGCGCGGCCGGCATCCTGATACAACTTCACGAGGCGCTGATACACCTCCGGATCGCGATCGAAAGCATACTTCACCAGGAACTCGTATTGCTCGATCGCGTTGTCGATCTGCTTCCGCTCTTCAAACATTCGCGCCATCCGCCATCGGGCCCAATAGGTGTACGGATCGAGGCGAATCGATGTCTGGAGAGCCTCAATCGCAGGCTCACCTTCGTTGCCGGCGAGACGGTAGTCGCCCAACAAAGCCCAGGACTCGCCGATCGCCCGCGGGTTCGTGGCGATATACTTCTCCATCCAATCGCCGGCTTCTTTCCAACTTTGATTTTGCGCATGGAGGTCCGCAAGTTTTTTCAACGAAACCGAACGCGCGGGGTCGGCGGCCGCCGCGTGCTTGAAGTGTTCAATCGCCTCGCTTCGGGCGCCCGTCCTCTCGAACAAAAGGCCCCACAGTTCCTCGGTTTCCGCATAACCTGGACTGGCCGGCGTCTGAGACTGCGAAGCGTTTTTCAATGTCTCCTCCGCGAAGCTCAGGTTTCCGGAATCCAAATTCAATCGCGCAATCGCCAGATGGAGAGCCGCCGGATCGCGGCGGTCGACCTGGCTCAGCATCGCCATGGCCTGATTCGCGAGACTCGATCGCTTGATGTTCAAAAGCGGTTCGATCATGGCGCCGAATGTGGTCTCGGGATCGGGAATGTCCGCACCCGAAGGTATCAGGCTCTGTTTGTGCTGATACAGAAGGTCGACGTTTAAATCCTTGGTATCGTCGAACAGCTGGCGCGGGGCGTGGAATTCGAGCAGCGGACGATCGTCTGTGTTGCGGCGGGCGTTGCCCGCGAGGGCCTTCACATCGTCGGTCGACAGAACGTAATAGGCGAGAATACCTTCCGGCACATTCAACTTCAGGTACTGCCTGAAGTCATTCATGATCGCCGGATCGCCGCGCACGATTGTACCGATGCGCTCCACGTTCAGGTGTTGCGGCTGCCGGGATCCCACCAGAATCAGGTCGCCGATTCCGGTATTCCACGCGGACACTTCAGGAAACTTTCGCTGAAATTCGGCGAGGATCATGCGCAAATCTTCGGGGTCCAGTTCGTACAGCTGTACCCACTGAACGAACACGCCATCCGGCTTCAACACTTCGGCGGCGCGATTGTAAAACTCGGCGGTGAACAGGCTCGCGACGCCGGCGATCCACGGATTCGAGGGCTCCGAAATAATGAGGTCGTAGTGCTTGCGCGTGACGTTCATGTAGCTGCGGGCATCGTCGTAGATCAGATGCACCTTCGGATTCGCGTAGCTCTTGCGATTGATCGAAGCGAACTGCGGTCCGGCCTGCACGACCGCGGGCTCGATTTCGACACAATCGATTTCCTTAAGCTCGGGAATCGCGGCGGCTGCGCCGACGGTCACGCCGGATCCGTAACCGATAATCATCGCGTTCTCCGGCGACGGATGGTAGAAGCCGGCAAGATAGGCTACCGAAAGCTGCGTCATCATGTCGTCGCGATTCGACGCGTCGACTTTGCCGTTCGTCCGCAATCCGACGTAGTTCTCGCCCTTCCGGACCGAAATCGTCGCGTTGTTGCCTTCCTTGAAGTAAACAACGTCGGTGTCCTCGTAGTGTTCGGAGATCGTCAGGTCGCGGCGCACTTCAAACTGGTGCGCGTAAATCAACACACCCCGATCCATCATCTCGGGCCGCCAGAAAATTCCGCCACGCATGGCCAGTGTTGCCACGATCAGCAGCGCGAGCGCTAAACCCTTGGCAAATCCGCCCTGCTTCACCGCCGACGGTTCGGACAACAGCACAGCCGCCATCGCGGAACTGAAAAACAATCCGAGTAGAACCGTTCGTTCGGTGCCGATGACCGGCAGGAAGAAAAATCCGGAAAGCACGGATCCGAGAATCGCCCCCACGGTATTCACCGAGTAAATCGAGCCGACCGACTTTCCGAGCACGCTGATCTGCCGTGAATACAGCTGGCTTGCGATCGGGAAAGTTGCGCCCATGAAGAGCGTCGCGAGGATCATCAAGCAGGCGGACATGATAAACTGAACCGTGAGTACCGCCGGAAACGAGTAAGACAAAGCGCGGACAAACGCCAGCAGGATGTACGGAGCAGCGACGTATCCCACCAGAAACAGCAGGCCGCCGAACGCGACTCCGAGTTGAATGAGGCCGAGTCGTCGAAGACTCGCCGCCGGACGGCGGCGGCTGATGAGGGTGCTTCCGAGCGCAATGCCGATAAGAAACGTCACGAGCATGATCGAGAACGCGTAAGTCGAACTGCCCACCAACGCAGCCAGAGCCCGCGTCCACGCGACCTCGTAGTTCATCGAGACGAAGCCCGAAACCGCAAGCGTGAGGAGCACCAATCGGCCCGCCAAAGGATGGAACGGCTGCGCTTCGGGCTCGGCCACGGTCGCTGCCTGCGGCTCATCAGCGGCCGTGTCCCCGCGCGCCGTCATTCGGCCGGCGGAGAAGATGGCGAAGATACCGATCGCAACATTCACCGATGCGATGATCACCGTCGTCAGACGGTTACCCAGCGTGGGGATAAAGAAGAGGGCTGCGAGAATTGTTCCAAGCGCGGCTCCAAACGTATTCAACGCAGAGGGACGGCCGACCTGGCGCTACACTGCGTAGAGCAGCTCGGTGAAGAGGCGTGTCAGCATGGCAAGCGTCCCGCCCATCAGAAACGTCGGAATGAGAAGCATCACAAACCTCGACACGAACCGCACGATCGCCGGCCCCGCGACAAATGCTGAGACCGAAGGCGTGATCGCCCGATAAACCGAATCGAGCGAATGAAACGCGACCGGCACGAGCGCGGCGGAAAACCCGATCCCGATTTCGAGCAATCCGTACGCCCGCAAGGGATTCGCCACGCGATCGGCCCGCTGTCCGAGCTTCCAGCTCCCGAGAGCAAGCCCCGCCATAAACGCCCCGAGCACCGTCGCGATCGCATGCGCGGTGTTCCCGAACACAAGCCCGGTCAGCCGAACCCAGATCACTTCATAAACGAGTCCGCTGGCGCCGGAGAGAAAGAAAATGAAATAAAGAATCCGTTTCGGCATCAAACGTCGGCCGAAAGCGTAACCGATTAGTGATTCCCCGCCCGTAAGTTTTTTTATTTCAACTCACTCGTTTTGATGTCGCAGAACCGCTCTAACCCTTTCTTCATTCCACCGGAAGACATTAGGCGTGCCTCACTTTTGCTGCGCGTAAGTTGGACCACCCCGTCGTCGTTCCATGAAACTGTGGCGGACGCTCAACTCTCACGGAGATGGCGTCTTGGATCGCGAAGCAATTCGCTATTGAAGTTATCCCAGTGCGGGACGTTGGCTTACGAGATGCGTCGGACGCTCAGATTTTCGAGGCGGCGAAACAGGTCGATGTAGTGATCTAATTGCGCGTCTGGGCTCTCCTCCACGGATCATCTGGCTACGCTGTGGCAATTCGTCCAATGAGAGGCTGCGCCAGACTTTCGAAAAAACGTTTCGTACGGCACTCGCGCCGCTCGAAGGGGGCGAAAATTTGGTTGAGATTTCCGATGAGCAGTGAGGAAATCGAAGGGACCCATGGTATGGGATCTACAGATCAGCAATCGAGTGACGCCCTAGCGACTGCCCGTTTCGGATTTGATCAGAGGACACGGATTTCAAACGGAATGTGAAATTTACCGCGCTTACGCAAGACGACTACAGTTTCTCACGGATTCGGGAGTCGTTCTCTGGGGCGATTTTATTTGCAATTGAAGAGATCTCTTGCGGCGCGAAGAAGGTCTTTTCAGAGGCGGAAAAGGTTTTGTCCGTTCGGCAAATACCTTTTCAGCCATAGAGAAAGTCTTGTGCGCGACTGAGAAGGTTATTCCCACCGATCCAAAGATCGTTGGCGCGGTGGAAAAGGTTTTTGTGGGGCCGCAAATAGTCGTGTCGGGCACAGACAAAACCATTTCCATCGGTGAAAAGATCATTTCCGGCGGTGAAATAATGGCCTCGACCGGCCACCCTTACAACTGATTGATTGTCTGTTACTTACGGCGTAATCAAACGATCGTTTCAGCGGCTCAAATGATTTTTTCCGTGACGGAACAAATCATCTCCGTCTCTCACCGACGTTTTACCGTGACTCCGGCTATGAACGCAGCAACGCGCGGAGTTCGGTGTAAACCTCATCTGGTGCGTCCTCCTGCAGATTATGGCCGGCTGGCAGTGGTTTGCCCGTGACGTTGGTTCCACGATCTTTCCAGATCTTCAAAACATCATAAATGCGGCCCATTGGGCCGCGGGCGCCCCACAGGACAAGAAGCGGACACTCGATTTTGTGATCGAGGTCGGCTTCGTCGTGTTTGAGATCGATGGAAGCGCCGGCGCGATAGTCTTCGCACATCGCGTGAATGTTTGCCGGATCGCTGGCGGTGCGATAGTACTCGGCCTGCACATCGCCCGCCGGCGCCGGATGTGCGTCGTATCCGGCTTTGAGTTCGTTTTCCGGACCTGGTGCGGGACGCAGGTAGTTGAACCAGTGAAAGTAGGCCTGCACGAACTCGATGGTGACGTGAGTGTAGAGGTAGTAGGTCGGCACGATGTCGAGAACCGCAGCCCTGGTGACCACTCGCGCATGATCGAGCGCCATGCGATGCGTCACGCGGCCTCCGCGGTCGTGACCCGCAACGGCAAAACGGTCGAAACCAAAATGCTTCATGACTTCGATCTGATCGAGCGCCATCGCTCGCTTTGAATAATTGGAGTGGTTCTCACCATCGGGCGGCTTGCTGGAATCGCCATAACCGCGCAAGTCGGCCGCGACCACCGTGTATTCCGACGCAAGCTTCGGCGCAACCAGTCGCCATGAAATGTGCGTCTGCGGCGCGCCATGCAACAGCAGGAGCGGCGGTCCCTGGCCGCCAATTACACCGTTAATCGTCGCGCCCGATGTCTGCACTTTCCATGGCTTGAAACCTGGAAAGAATTTGCTGGTTGTCTGCGTGGCGGCCGGTTCTTTCCACAACAGGGTTGCCGCAGCAAACATGCCGGCCTGTTTCAACATGGAACGGCGGTCCATCATGTTTGGATTGTTGAGTGTCATGCGGACCATTCTGGCCGAGGTGGCGTCGCTTTTCAAATAACCCGGCCACCGGGCGTCTTCGAGAGCAAATACCCTACGTTTAGTGGCGCGGGCTCAGTGCAACCGCCCCCGGGGACGTGCTTCCTTGACCAACACATTGACCAATTAGCGGATCCGTCATATCGTGGATCCGTGGGCCGTCAAGTCAATCTATACGAAGCCAAAACTCAGCTCTCTCGCCTCGTCGACGAGGCAGCGAGCGGGGATATCATCATCATCGCAAAGGACGGCAAACCAATGGCGAAGCTTGGACCTGTTGAGGGCGGTGGCCGAAAACAGCCGCGCCGGATCGGGCAACTGTCTGAACAAGCCGGGGAAGTCGACTGGAGTCAGTGGTGGCAGGATTGGAAGGCCGCGGACAAAGAAATCGCTGTCGATTTCGCTGCCGCCGCCAAACCATTTCCTGCATACCGTTAAGGGTTTCACCCGAGTCCTGGACCTCGGTTCAGCGGCGTTTCTCGATGCCGCCCGGCAATCGAGTATTGCCATTCTTGGAAATGACTCTGGAACATGCTTTCACCGCGGCAAAGCTTCCATATCATCACCGTGATCCATTCGATCGAATGCTCATCGCTCAAGCGATCGAGGAACGGCTCACCCTCGTGACCAACGATCCCGCATTCAGGCTGTATAAGAGCGTGCGCGTTTTCGAGGCCTGAGATCTTTGCTAAGATTCGCGCGGAGAATTCAATGGCCAAATCGCGGCGACATTTCTTGAGGCATGTGTGTCTGACTCTGGCGAGTGCGGCGGCGGCATGCCGTAACGACAGCAAGAAGGCAATTGGGAACGAGGCGGCAGCACCGACCGCGGGAGCGCCTCCGGCGTTCGGGACGGCGCCGGCATTTGGTCCGGAGGTTTCACCCGCCACCTTCGGGGAAGCCGAGAAGCTCGCCAACATTCAGATGACGCCGAAGGACCGCGCGCAGGCGGCAGGCAATTGGCAAAAGTCGCTGGCGCCGCTGGTGGAGCGTCGGGCGGGACCGCGCAAAGTGGCGCTCGAACCCACGATCGCACCTTATTCGAAGTGGGATCCGGTGTTGCCCGGCGAGAAGTCTGGCCCGGCGCGCGATCAATTCATCACCGCGAAAGCCGATCCCGGCCCGCTTCCTTCGCGTGACGAAGACATTGCGTTCGCTCCGCTCACTCCACTGGCGAGTTGGGTTCAGAAGCGGCTCATTACTTCGGAACGGCTCACGCAAATCTATCTGGAGCGTATCCGCCGGCTTGACCCGAAATTGCGCTGCGTCATCACGCTGACCGATCAACTGGCGCTGCAGCAGGCGAAGGCGGCGGATCAGGAGATCGCCGCCGGAAGGTATCGCGGACCTCTGCACGGTATTCCGTATGGAGTGAAAGATCTGCTGGACACGGCCGGCATCGCCACGACATACGGCGCTGAACCATTCCGCAATCGCGTGCCGGATGCGGACTCTGCGGTCGTGAAGCGCCTGCACGATGCCGGAGCCGTCCTCATCGCGAAGCTCAGCCTCGGAGCGCTGGCGTTGAACGACATCTGGTTCGGCGGCCAGACGATGAATCCTTGGCTGCTCGAGGAAGGATCGTCGGGATCGAGCGCGGGACCCGGTGCGGCGACGGCAGCCGGACTCGTTGGGTTTTCCATAGGCAGTGAGACCGGCGGCAGCATCATCGGTCCAAGCATGCGGTGCGGCATTACCGGATTGCGTCCGACGTTCGGCCGCGTGCCGCGCACCGGCGCGATGACGCTGTGCTGGTCGCTCGACAAGCTCGGCCCGATGACGCGCCATGTCGAGGACGCCATGCTCGTGTTGCGTGTCATTTCCGGCGCCGATCCCGGCGATCTTTCAAGCGTCGACGCTCACCTGGATTACGATGCCACTGCGCCCGTGAACGGCTTGCGTGTTGGGTATTTCGCCGATTGGATGAAGGAAAGCCCTGCTACGGACGTCGATCGCGCGGCACTCGAAACCGTGAAGAAGCTGGGCATGACTCCGGTTGAGGTGAAGCTGCCGGATTGGCCCTACGGCTCGCTGCAGGTGGTTCTGTTCGCCGAAGCCGCCGCGGCATTCGAGGATCTCACGCTCAGCCGTCAGGTCGATCAGCTGAAAGTTCAGGTTCCGGACGCCTGGCCCAATCTTTTTCGCCAGTCCCGCTTCCTTTCGGCGGTCGATTTCGTTCAAGCCGATCGCTTACGGCGAAAGGTCGCGATGGAAATGGCTCGCATTTTTTCGCAGGTCGATTTGTTGCTGGTGCCGTCGCTGCGTGACGAGATCCTCACGATCACGAACTTCACGGGCCATCCGTCACTGACCGTGCGCGCCGGGTTCGTCGAAGTTTCAGAGGCACGAAGCGATTGGGCGCCGGACCCCGCAAATCCTCTGCCGAAATTTTCGCCACCCCGGCGCGTGCCGCATGGAATCACACTGATCGGACGATTGTTCGATGAAGGCACCATCGGCCGCGCCGGCCTTCAATTGGAGCGCGCCTTCGGAGTGGCCGCGGAGCGCCCGGCCTTATGAGGAAACTGATTTTCACACTGCATCTCTACGTCGCTCTCATCGCAGGCGTCTTCGTGGTCCTGCTGGGATTGACCGGCTGCATCATGGCGTTCGAACCGGAGCTCGATCATTTGCTTCATCCTCACCTCATGTACGTTCAGCCTAGACCTCGCGCGCTTTCATTAACCGAAATCGGCGCAGCGGTCACGAAGGCGTTTCCGGGCGAGACACCGTCGGCCTATACCCTTTCCGGAGTGCCTGACATTTCCACGCAAGTCACGCTGAGGCGCGGCACGGTATTCGTGAACCCGTACACCGGCGAGGTGCTCGGCGTGCGAGCGCCGGCTTCGGGCTTTCTCCCGTTCGTTCATCAGCTTCATCTTCGACTGTCGTGGCAAGTCTCCGGAGACTACGGCAAGAAAGTCATGAGCTGGGCCGGGGTCGTGATTCTGTTTCTCCTCTTTACCGGCTTGTATCTGTGGTGGCCGTTAAAACGAATCACAATCGCGAAAAACGCTACCGGGCGGCGCTTCTGGTTCGATCTGCACAACGCGATCGGAATCATCTCGCTCGTGTTTCTGCTCGTGCTGACGCTGACCGGCATCGCGATCGGCTTCGATGACAACATCGTTCCGGCCTTCTACAAACTCACGCGCTCCCAACCATCCGAAGCGCCGAAAACTCCGGCGCCCCCTCCCGATGCAAGGCCCATCACGCTGGAGCAAGCGATGGAAATCGCCCGGTCCGCGCTGCCGGGCACGACGCCGTTCGGAATCAATGTTCCCGGACCGAAAGGCGCCTATCTTGTTCGCTCTCGATTTCCGGAGGATCGGACTCCGGGCGGACGAAGCCGCGTGATCATCGACCAGTACACCGGCAAGGTGTTGTTGGCGGAAGACTCGCGCACAGCGCCTGCGGGCACTCGCATGGTGATCGTGAATCGCGCCATCCATACCGGCGATATTTTCGGAATACCCAGCAAGGCCGTGATGTCCGTGGCAAGCCTGGCGCTCGCAGCGCAAATGCTGAGCGGGCTTGTGATGTGGACGAAGCGGAAGAAGTGATGGACCCGGCGCGGACCTCCCCTCCTTGAAGGCACAGCTGTCCAAAGACAAATTGCCGACGTGTCGATGTGGTGGAGCAGCGACTCCCCTCCGAAGTTAGGAGGGGACGTCTGCACCGCAGGTGCAGACGGGGGTGGTTTGAAACGATGCGCAGCCTCCTTATAGATATCGCGCGAAGCGCAACCGATTTGAAAGGAGCGCTTCGCGGTCTTTGAAAACCACCCCGACTGCTCGGGCTGAAACGCCCTCGCAGTCTCCCCTCCTAACTTTAGGAGGGGAGTACCCCGACTCGTCTGCAAGCCGCACCGGTTGTGAGTTTGAGCCGAGCGTGGGTCTTTAATTTGGACAGCTGTGCCTGGCAGGAGGGGGAAAAACAACGCCGACGCATCGGTCTTATCCCCTCCTCCGGGGAGGGCGCGGCCAAGGGAGGGCTTATCCCAGTAACTTTTCGGCGTCCTCGAAGTAAATCACGGCATGCTGAATGAAATTCTGAAGGATCTCCGATTTGCGCTTCGACAGCTCTCGAAGACGAAAGGGTTCCTGACTGTCGCGGTACTCACGCTTGCGCTGGGGATCGGCGCCAACACGGCAATATTCACGCTGATTCACGCGATCATGTTCAAGTCGCTTCCTGTCTCCAAACCCGAGACTCTTGTTCGACTCGGGGACTCCGACAACTGCTGTGTGATCGGAGGCCTGCAGGGACGCTTTTCGATCTATTCTTATCCGCTCTACGACACTCTCCGCGACAACACGCCCGACTTCGAGGAGATCGCCGCGTTTCAGGCCGGCATTCGCAAAGTCGGCGTCCGGCGCGCGGGCGATTCGACGATCTCCGAACCCTTCGCGACAGAGTTCGTATCGGGAAATTACTTCCCGATGTTCGGGCTGCACGCGTCCGCCGGCCGCCTCCTCGCCACCTCCGACGATGTGCGCGGCGCGGCTCCCGCCGCCGTGATCAGTTATCGCGCGTGGCAGCACTACGGCGCCGATCCCGCGATCGTGGGATCGACGTTCGTGATCGACGGAGCTGCATTCACCATCGTGGGCGTAGCCCCGCGGGAATTCTTCGGCGAAACGCTTCGGCCCGATCCGCCCGACTTCTGGATGCCTCTTGCGACCGAACCCGTGGCACACAAGGACAACGCGCTGCTCGACCGGGCCGACAACCATTGGCTCTACGTCATCGGCCGAATCAAGCCCGGCATTCAGGCCGGAGTTGTGGAAGCGAAGATCAACATCACGCTGCACCAGTGGCTCGTGGCCAATGAGCACATCGTTACAGAGTCCGATCGCAAGAACCTCGAAGAGTCGCACATCACGCTGGCTCCGGCCGGCGGCGGTGTATCGATACTGAGAGAAAATTACGAACGCGATCTGCGGCTCCTGCTGATGATCACCAGCGTCGTCCTGCTCATTGCCTGCGCCAATGTCGCGAATCTGCAACTGGCGCGAGGCGCCGCAAATGCGCAGCAGATGGCGGTGCGCGTCGCGCTCGGCGCCCGGCGGTCGCGCGTGGTGAGGCAGGTGCTGACGGAATGCATCCTCCTTGCTGTCGCCGGCGGGGCTGCCGGACTTGTTGTGGCCGGCGCTCTAACGAAAGTGCTCATCACCCTCGCGTTCGACCAGACCAGCTACGTGCCAATCGCAACTGCTCCCGAACTTCCAGTCCTCACATTCGCGTTTCTTCTGTCTCTTCTAAGCGGAACCATTTTCGGCATCGCTCCCGCCTGGTCCGCGTCCGGCGCGGATCCTGCGGAATCGCTTCAACGCAAGGGCCGGTCGGCCAGCGCCGCTACCACTCGATTGCAGAAGTCGCTGGTATTGATGCAGGCGGCGCTCTCGCTGACGCTGCTGGTGGGCGCGGGATTGATGGTGCAAACCGTACGCAACCTGCAGAACCAGCAGTTCGGCTTTATGCTGAACGGCGCAACGGTTGTCAACGTAAACGCCAGCCTCAGCGGCTACGCGCCCGAGCGTTTTGCCGCAATTTACAGCTCCGTTGAAGAACGAGTGCGGCAGATTCCCGGTGTTACCGACGAGGCACTGGTGTTGTACAGTCCGATGTCCGGCAACAACTGGCAAATGGGCGCTACAGTGGAAGATCGTCCGGATCTCCGTTTGCAGCCTTCGTGGGATCGCGTGTCCGCCACTTTTTTCCGGACGATCGGCGCGCGCGTCGTTCGCGGCCGCGTGTTCGACGAACGCGACACGCCCAATTCCACTCACGTGGCCGTGATCAATCAGGCTTTTGCCGATAAGGTCTGGCCGAACGAGGATCCGATCGGCAAGCGCTTCGGACTCGGAGCTCCTGAACATCGCGCCGATTTTCAAATCGTCGGCGTAATCAACAATGTTCTCTTCCGCTACCCGCGCCTGCCCGACGTGCTGCCGATGTTTTTCGTTCCTCTGCTCCAGATGTCCGATCGTGATTGGGCGAACGGCACGATGGCGCGCTCGAATTTGATTCAGAGCGTGATCCTGCGCGTGGTCGGCAATCCCTCGAATCTGGCGCCGCGCGTCCAGAGCGCGATCGGAGGAATCGACCCGAATCTTACCGTGTTGAACACGGTTTCGATGGAATCGCTGCTCGACTCGCAGGTTCAGCACGAACGTCTGATTGCGCGGTTGGCCGAACTGCTCGGAGCGCTTGCTCTGGCGCTGGCGTCGATCGGTTTGTATGGTGTGACGTCGTATGCCGTCGTGCGCCGAACGAGCGAGATCGGCGTACGCTCCGCGCTCGGCGCGACGCGTTGGGCGGTGATTCGCATGGTATTGTTCGGTGCGGTTTCGCAAATCACGATAGGTTTGATGCTAGGAATTCCAACGTCGCTCCTCGTCGGACGCGTTCTCGCCGAGCAGCTTTACCGGGTGAATCCAGCCGACCCGCTGATTCTCGCCGCATCCGGCCTCGTCGTGATCCTCTCCGGCGCCGTTGCCGGAATCCTTCCTGCGCTGCGCGCCAGCACGATCGATCCCGTTATTGCATTGCGCTCGGAATGAGAGTCAATATTGCGTCGACAGACCTGACCTCAAGAAAGGTTCAGAAAGGAATTTAAAAAATGGACGAGTCCTGCAATTCCAATCCGAAAACACAAATTTGAGAATGGGCGGTATGGCCACAAATGCGCCCGACCGTCCAGTTTAAAGTTTGTGTTTTCGGATTGGAATTGCAGGACTCGTCCATTTTTTAAATTCCTCTAACAACATGGGGTTGAGTCGAAGGAGCAGGCTCTCATGGCGGAACGGACTCTGGAGGATATTCGCGATCGCATTCGATCGCTGGATCGGGAACTGGTTGGACTCGCGGCGGAGCGTCTGGAACTGACGCGCCAGGCGGGCGAGGCCAAGCGCCGGCTGAATCTTCCCACCGTCGATTACAAGCAGGAACGCGTCGTTCTCGATCGCGCACTAGGTTTTGCCGAAGAGCGTGGGCTGGAACCGTCTTTGGCCGAAGACTTGTTCACGCTGCTGATCCGCGCAGCGGTGATGGCGCAGGATGCCGACAGCGTCCGTATGGCTGCCGTCGGAGCGGGTCAGAGCGCTGTCGTTGTCGGTGGCGCCGGACGCATGGGATTGTGGCTGCGCCGCTTTCTGAGCGCGCAAGGTTACGACACCGCGTCACTCGATCCTGCGTCGGAAGCTGACGAGAATGAGCGGGCGCGCCGGGCTTTTCCGTCCGCGGATCTCATCGTCTGCTCGACGCCGCCTCTGGCCACCGCACAGTTGTACAGCGCTTGGTTGAGTCAACCGCCGGCGGGCATTCTCGTCGACATCGCCAGCATCAAAACGCCGTTGATCGCTCCGATCCGCGCTCTGCAGAAAGCGGGCGCCAGGGTTGCGTCGATCCATCCGATGTTCGGTCCTTCGGCAGTTCTGTTGCGTGGCGCCGACGTTGTGATTTGCGATACCGGTGATTCCGACACGGGAAGCGTTGTGGAAAAGCTGTTCCAGCCCACGACGGCGCGCGTCGTTCACATCCCGCTCGACGAGCATGACCGCATCATGGCCGATCTTTTGAGCCTCGCCCACGCGGCCGCAATAGCCGTCGCGTTAGCTTTGCCGGACTCCCAGCATCCGGTCTCCAGCACGACGTTCCGGGCGTTGAAGTCGCTGGCAGGATCGGTGGTGCGCGAAAGTTCGGAGGTCTACTACGAAATCCAGGCGATGAATCCTCATTCGGCGGCGTCGCTCGATCGGCTGGGAAAAGCGGTCGAACGAATCGTGCATGCTGTATCCACGCGCGACGCCAAAGCATTTCAGGAATTGCTGCTCGAGGGTCAACACCACACTATGCAGGGTGACCGTTCATGATGCAGCGCACTGCGGACCTGCGAATTGTCAGTTACCGCCCGCTTCTGCCGCCGGCAATTCTTCTCGAGGAGTTTCCTCTGACCGACGAAGGCACGGAGACCGTGCGCCGTGGACGCGAACAGGTCGCGCGGATTCTGCGTGGAGATGACGATCGAGTGGTCGTCGTGACGGGCCCTTGTTCGATTCATGATCCTGTCGGCGCGGTGGAATATGCGCGCCGACTGAAACAATTGTCGGAGAAGCACGCCGGTGAGTTGTGCATTGTGATGCGCGTGTACTTCGAAAAACCGCGAACGACGGTGGGATGGAAAGGCTTGATCAACGATCCGCGGCTCGACGGCAGTTTCGGCATCAACGAAGGACTTCGCAAGGCGCGGCGCCTCCTGATCGATCTCGCATCGATGGGACTGCCGGCGGGCTGCGAGTTCCTCGATCCGATCTCGCCGCAATACATCTCGGATACGGTCTCGTGGGGCGCGATCGGCGCGCGCACCACCGAAAGCCAGGTGCATCGTGAACTGGCGTCGGGCCTGTCGATGCCGATCGGATTCAAGAACGGCACGGATGGCGGCGTGCAGATCGCCATCGACGCGGTTCGCGCCGCCGCACATCCGCATCGATTCCTCGGCGTCACCGAGCAAGGGCTCGCCGCGATCGTCTCCACCACCGGCAATCCGGATTGCCACGTGATCCTGCGTGGCGGTGACAGCGGTCCGAACTACGACTTGACCAGCGTGCAGAATGCGGAAAGCGCCATCCGTGACGCGGGCCTGATGCCGCGCCTCATGATCGACGCCAGTCACGGCAACAGCAGCAAGGACTATCGGCGTCAACCGGCCGTCGTCCGCGAGGTCGCCGCGCAAATCGCTGCCGGTGACGCCGCCATCGTCGGCATGATGATGGAGAGTTACCTGGTCGCGGGACGTCAGGATCTTGTCGATCCATCCAAGCTTCGATATGGCCAAAGCATCACCGACGCGTGCATGGATTGGGAAATGACGGTCCCCGCAATCGAAGAACTCGCCGATGCCGTGCGCAGACGGCGTGGGTAAGACACAGCCATTTAACGACGACATGTAAGCGTTTGAGATGGGACGTCCCGACATTTGACAGATTCAGATGCAGCCCTCGAAATATGTCAAACGTCGGGATGGTCCCATCTCAAACGCTTACATGTCGTTGTTCATTCGCCGGCAGAGTGCCGCGCGCTCGAAGTTGTCCGCCGACGCGCAACGGGCCGTAAGACCGCAGCCAGAAATCGAACGCCGTGAAATCATAGATTGGTGGATTGACGAGAAGGATTCTCATCGACGCTTTACTTGCAGGTTTCGGCGATTTTCCTTACCGCAAGAATGCTGATGCGCGCCGTGGAATCCTGCTGGCGCGAGAGAGTTCCCTTCACCAGAAGGCGCTCACCGACGTGGCTTTCCGGCTTGAACTTGCCCGCTACAAAACCCAGGTTGGCCAGGCGGTAGCTCTGGCTTCCCGGCGCTTCGGCCTGCGCGGCCTGAAACTCCGTGAAGTCCGTGGTGTCGGACGTTCGGGTTCGAACCGGATCGTTCGCCGAGATTATCGACCATTTCTGATCGGAGCCTTCCAGGCATCCGCTGACGCGAACCAGAGCGCCGCTCGGCAGAGGCCGTGGGCCGTCTTTGTATTGAATTTGAATATCGTCCAGACCGTCGGAAGCCAGCGGATTCGCGCCGGATGGAAACTGGTTTTGCGAAAGAACGTAAGAAAGGATGTCGAGATACGTCGGAATCGGAATCAAGGGCCGGCCCGCGCCGCGTTGGGCCGGAGGCATGCTCCGGCTCACAAATTCAAACAAACTGCCCATGCTGTCTTCGCGCCAGCGCTCCATGAAGTCGCTTCCCACGAGCCCGTTACCCTGAGTCCCTTCCAGCCTGGCGCCGTGGCACCTCGCGCAGCGCTCTTTGTATGCCTCCTCCCCTCGAGTGGCCTGCTCCGCCGCGTAGATTCCATCCCACACCGTTTTTCGCGGTGTCATCGGAGCCTGCCCTCCGGGTAAAGCAGGAACGACCATCGCAAGACCCAGCAACAGGACGAGTGAAGACGTTTTCATGCGCCATGATCTTACACGAGAATTTTGCCGATACATTTCGCCGGTCCGGATCACTCTTCACCGGGTCAGGAATCGTGCAGGAGGAAACATGAGGTACTACCGAAGCTTCGCCGTTTTGTTGGTTTTGTGGTTTGCCGGCACCCGCGAGATTGCGGGCGCCGGCCGTCCGCGGACAAGCAATCAGACACGCCTGCGGGACTCGATCGCCGCCGGCGACCACCACAGCTGTCAGGTAATGGGCGACGGCACCGTGCGTTGCTGGGGCCTCAACGACACGTTCCAGCTCGGAGTGGACAACAGCAGCACCAGCGGCACGTTCCGTTCAACCGCCGTAACAGTGCCGGGGATTTTCGGTGCGGTGGCGGTTGCCGCAGGCTCGAGTCACACTTGCGCATTGTTGAACATCGGAACGGTGCGATGTTGGGGAAAGAACACCATCGGCCAGCTTGGCGACGCCACCACTACCACCCGAAGCATGCCGGCCGACGTGTTGGTTGGCGATCCCGCTCAACCGTCGACGCTCGCGCCTCTAAGCAACGTCAAAGCGATCACTGCCGGATTCACGTACTCCTGTGCGCTTCTTGCCGATAGTTCAGTTCGATGCTGGGGCAGCAATGGCCATGGCAGTCTTGGAACCAGCCCCGGCGGTGCGAATGCCGCAGTCGTCGCGGTTCCTGTAAGCGGTATCACCAACGCGGTCGCGATTGGTGCGGGCGGCTCCCATACCTGCGCGGTGCTGTCCAACGGTACGGTGAAATGCTGGGGCAGTAATTTACTCGGCGAGATCGGCGACGGGACAGTCGGGACCGACCGCCTGACACCAGTGCCGGTCGGGGGTCTTGCCGGTCCGGCTGTGGCGATTGCCGCAAGCGTCGTCAACACCTGCGCGCTGTTGGCAAACGGCACCGCCGAGTGCTGGGGCGGGAATGCGTTCGGTCAAGTTGCCAACGGCACCACTCAAACATCCGTCTCTCTGCCCAGCCTGGTTTTGAGCAAGTCCGGAAACGGCTTCGTCCAATTGAACAACATCACCGACATCGCCGCCGGCTTTGACTACGCTTGCGCACTGGTGGCCAACGGCACAGTGGGATGTTGGGGCTTGAACACGTTTGGCCAGGTTGGCGACGGCAGCACCATCAATCGGCACACTGCCGATCTTCAGCCCTACCTTTCAACCGTCGTTTCCATTGCCACCGGAGGAGCACACGCCTGTGCCGTGCTGGCGGACGGAACCACAAGGTGCTGGGGCAAGAATATGTCGGATGACGGCAACATGGACCACAGCGGACCTATCGCGGGTCAGCTGGGCAACGGCGACGCTGCATTCAGCGTCAGCTTCAGCTCCACTCCCGTATTCGTGACGGGCAGCGGCGGCAGTTTCACTGCAGCGGCGATTGCCGCGGGATCGCAGCATACCTGCGCGATCCGGACGAACGGCTCAGTTGCGTGTTGGGGACACAACTCCACCGGCCAGTTAGGCAACGGCACCGGGACGGACTCCACCGCGCCAGTTGCCGTGGAGAAGGTCAGTAATGCTGTGGCCATCACCGCTGGAGAATTTCACAGTTGCGCGGTGCTGGCCGACGGCACCGTTCGATGCTGGGGTGCTGACTTCTACGGACAGTCCGGCGTGCCTCTTGGAATGGATCAGCGAACGGCGGTAACGGTTGGAGTGAGCAATGCCATCAACATTACAGCCGGGGATTCTCACACTTGCGCTCTGCTGGCGGATGGAACGGCCCGGTGCTGGGGCGACGGAATTGACGGCGATCTGGGGAATGGCCAAGTGTCGATCAGTCCCGATCCTGTCGCAGTGAACGGTGTCGACAACGCCGTGGCTCTCGCTGCCGGTAGTGCCTGCACCTGTGCAGTTCGCGCGGATGGTATCGCGAAGTGTTGGGGAAAAAACACGCACGGCCAGCTCGGCGACGGCTCGCAAAACCCTGCGATTATCGAACCGGTGGTCGTGTCGGTTCCGGACACGAGCAGTGCGCAACAACCTCCTCCACGGACTCCACTTCTGGATATAACGGCTATCGCTACACACTCCTTTCACACCTGCGCCATTATCGCGAACGGATTGGCGAAATGCTGGGGCAGCAACAGTAACGGTCAAATCGGCGACGGCACAAGCGGATCTGGAAACGACCGGCTATCGCCGACCGCTGTCCGGGATCCGGGAAACCGCGCTCTCTCCAACGTCACCGCCATCGCGGCAGGAGCAGGCCACAGTTGCGCGCGCACCGGCGGCGGCGAGGTTCGATGCTGGGGGGCCAATCTTAACGGCGAGCTCGGTGACGGCAGCACTACGGACCGGAGCTTTCCGGCGTACGTCATGAAGAGCGTGTACAACAGAATCACTCAAACATTCCAGTACGTGCCCCAGACAGGTCTTGTGCAAATTGCGGCTGGCGACGAGCATTCGTGCGCGCTGCAGCCCAACGGCGGTCCTCTGTGCTGGGGCGCGAATCAGAAAGGACAGATCGGCGATGGCACACAGACGGATCGTCTCATACCCGTCGCCGTTGGATCCTTCACGCTCAATATCGATCCAACCGTGTCGCTGAGCAATCGCCGGGTGCTCACGGTGAATATCGTCGCGACTTGTACCGCGGGAAGCCGGCTGCACGTGAGCGTCGCGGTTGCAGAGGGATCGGCGTCCGGCACGGGAGTCGGCGAAGGCCTATGCACCGGTCAGTTGGAAAAATATCCGGTCAACTTGCCCGCACAAGGAGTCGACGGATTTGCGAGTGGTGCCGCCCTCATTCAAGCCGGAGCGTACATTCGCGATACAGGCGTCATCACCGACACGCAACAGTGGACGCGGAAGGTCAACATCGTCCCGTAGCCCTTTAGGTGCGGATTACTCTTCACCGGGTCAGGAATCGTGCAGGAGGAAACATGAGGTACTACCGAAGCTTCGCCGTTTTGTTGGTTTTGTGGTTTGCCGGCACCCGCGAAATTCATGCTGCCAATCGAGCGCGGACTAACAATCAGACACGTTTGCGGGACTCTATCTCCGCTGGAGGACACCATACCTGTCAGGTGATGGGTGAAGGAAGCGTGAGCTGCTGGGGGCTCAATGACACGTTCCAACTCGGCGTGGACAACACCAACACCAGCGGCACGTTTCGCGCAACGCCCGTCACGGTGCCTGGACTCTCCGGTGCGACGAGCGTCGCTTCGGGCGATCAGCACACGTGCGCGTTGCTGAGCAACGGTAACGTGCGTTGTTGGGGACTGAATGCCTCGGGTCAGCTTGGAGACGGCAACACCGACACACGAAGTGCGCCAGCTGACGTTCTTGTCGGCGATCCGCTGCAACCCTCCACACTCGCTCCTCTCACGAATGTCAAAGCCATCGCTGCCGCATCCGAACACACCTGCGCCCTCGTTACCGACGGCTCTGTTCGCTGCTGGGGCGCCAACAGCAACGGGAATCTCGGAAACGGGACAACCACACGTTCAACCACAGCCGCAACCGTCACCAACATCGCGAATGCAATCGCGATCGCTGCCGGCGGTTCGCATACCTGCGCCGTCATATCGGACGGCACTGCAAAGTGCTGGGGCATTAATCAGAACGGTGAGATTGGCGACGGCTCGATCGGAACCAATCGTCTGATACCCGTGCCGGTGCAGGGCCTGGCGGGCCCCGCCATAGCAATTGCGGCGAGCGCGACGAACACCTGCGCTCATCTGACGGACGGTACGGCCCAGTGCTGGGGTCAGAATTCTTATGGTCAAATCGGCAACTACGTGTTTACGCCACAGCCGATCACTTTACCGGCCACCGTACTGCAAAAAGGCGGCGACAACCTCAGTCCGCTGACGAACATCACCGCGATCAGCACCGGCTCCGGATACGCATGCGCGCTGGTCGCCACAGGCACCGCACGCTGCTGGGGTTTTAATCAGTTCGGTGAACTCGGCGACGGCACGACCATCAATCGCAGGTCCGTCGAAACACAGTCAGGTGTGACGAACGCGGTGACAATAACGGCCGGAGCAGGGACCGCGTGCGCCGTATCGGCCGACGGGAAGACGAAGTGCTGGGGCAAGAACGTGAACGACCGGGGCTTTCTTGAGCAGACAGGGCTCGTGGATGGGCAACTTGGCAATGGCGACACGACGACGACCTTCACGACAACTCCCGTGCCCGTAGCGGGCGTGGGCGGCAGCATCAGCGCGGCCGTGATCGCCGCGGGATCCCAGCATACATGTGCGATTCGAACCAATGGTTCCGTTTTATGCTGGGGACGCAACAACCATGGACAACTCGGCGACAACACCACCACGGACGAAGCCAAACCGGTTCCGGTTTCTGGCCTCGCGAATGCTGTTGCGATCACTGCCGGCCAGTCCCACACATGCGTGCTGACTGCCGATGGTTCCGTTCGCTGCTGGGGCGACAACAGCTCCTTCCAGGTTGGAACGCCGAATCAAGGCGACCAGAAGACTTTTGTGACCGTCGGGGTGAGCAATGCCGTCGCGATTGCGGCGGGCCTGCTTCACACGTGCGCACTTATCTCGAATGGGACGGTGCAGTGCTGGGGCGATGGAGTAGCCGGAGATCTCGGTAATGGACAGGTCTCGCCCAGTTCGACGCCCGTCCTGGTGAACGGCATTGCCGGCGCCGTGTCGATTGCGTCGGGTACGGACTACACCTGCGCTCTCCTGGGCGACGGTACGGCGAAGTGCTGGGGAGCGAATGGCCGTGGGCAACTTGGCAACGGCTCGCTGATCTCTGCGATCAATGGGCCGGTGAACGTGTCTTTGCCGGACACCAGCAGTGCGCAACAACCTCCTCCCCGTATTCCGTTAACCAATATCACCGCCATCGCCGCGGATGAGTCCCACACCTGCGCCGTGCTCGGCGGCGGAACCATGAAGTGTTGGGGAAGCAATACGTCCGGTGAGGCCGGCGATGGCACGAACGGAGCCGCCAACGATCGCCTGTCGCCCGTCTCTGTGCGGGATCTGGAAAATGGTCGCGGCATTCTGTTCAACATTTCCGACATCGCGCTCGGGCAGTCGCATAGCTGCGCCCGCACCGGCGGCGGAGGCGTTCGCTGCTGGGGCTTCAATGCGACGGGCCAGCTCGGCGACGCCAGCACGACCGACCGGACGACGCCCGATCACGTCGTGAAGATCGTAGTCGACCCAGTGCAACACACCTTGACACAGGTGCCGTATTCGGGTCTGGTTCAAATTGCAGCTGGTGCCGCGCACTCATGCGCAGTGCAAAGCAATGGTACTCCGCTCTGCTGGGGTGGAAACGATTTCGGGCAGATCGGCGACACCACGACGACGAACCACAGCACGCCGGTCGTGGTTCCCTCTTTCGCAGTGAACATCGACCCGGCAGTACCGCTGATTAATCGTCGCGTTGTGACGGTGACCATCATCGCGACTTGTGCGGCTGGCGATTATCTCCACGTCAATGTTGCCGTGGTCCAGGGGTCGGCATCGGGATCGGGAGTCGGTCAGGGTCCGTGCACGGGCCATTTGGACAACTATCCGGTGACGGTACCGGCCCAGGGATTCGATGGCTTCACGAGCGGACCCGCTCAGGCCCAGGCCACCGCCTCGGTTCGCGAGAAAGGCGCCATCATTGAAACGCAGCAGTGGACGCGGAACGTCACCATCGTCCCGTAGACCTGCCGGCGTTTGTGCACACCGGAGGCGTGCCTGCCGGTTCAGTACAGCAGGTATTTGCTGCGGATTGCGCGAAACTCGGCCAGGTCGGATTCCCAGATCAGGCGGAGCGCGCGGCCGGAGGCGCCGGTAAGAAAGGCATCGTAGACTTTCTGGTTGACGAGAAGGCGATTGAAATCGCGAGCGGCAAAATCCTTCGGGTACAGCTTGAGGATTTGGGCAGCGACTTCCAGTCCCGTCGTGACCGGTTCGAATTGCGACCGCGACGTGATGACCAGATTGATGCCGCCGCACTCGACGTTCCTGTGGGTGCTCGCATTCGGCGTGAAGCGCAACGGGACGAACCGGACACCCGGAAGGTTCGCCGCATTCAACGCCGACGCCAGTTTCAGGCCGTCGATCCACGGTGCGCCGACAACTTCGAACGGCGTATCGGTTCCGCGGCCGACCGACACATTCGTTGTCTCCAGCAATGCGATGCCGGGATAGAGCGTCGCTTCGGTGAGGCTGCGCATATTCGGCGACGGGTTCGTCCAGATCAGTTCGGTTTCATCGAACCATGCGTTGCGACGCCAACCTTCAACTTTGATCACCTGCAAGTCCGCGTGAATCCCTCGTTCCTGGTTGAAAAGCTGAGCCAGTTCGCCGATCGTCATGCCGTGACGGATCGGAAGCCGGTGATAAGCGGTGAACGACAGTTTATCGGCGTCCGCCAGCGGCCCTTCAATCTCGGCGCCGGTGATCGGATTCACGCGATCGAGGACCACAAACCGGATTTTGTTTCGCGCGGCTTCTTCCATCGCGAGCCCGAGCGTTGAGATGTAGGTGTAAAAGCGCGCTCCGATGTCCTGGATGTCGTAAACAAGAGTATCGATTCCCTTCAACATCTCGGCCGTCGGTTTGCGCGTGTCGCCGTAAAGGCTGTGGATCGGCAAGCCTGTTTTTTCGTCGACCGAATCGGAAACCGGTGTGTCGAGAATTCCGCGAATACCGTGCTCGGGAGAAAACAGCGAGACGAGAGTCACACCGGGCGCGGACTTCAGCAGATCGATGGTGCTGGTCCCCTGCCGATCGCGTCCCGTTTGATTCGTGATTAACCCAACACGGCGCCCTTTCAAGGCGGGGAATCCGTCGCGGGCCAGAACATCGATGCCGTTCATCGATGGAGCCGCAGCAACAGCCGAGGCCGCAGCGGCGCCGTTGTTTCCGCCCATCGAACCTTCCATCGAAGCCGGTTTCACGGCGTATGGCGGCGCGACGATCGATGCCGCAACAATCGAAGCGATACGTCCTCGAAGCGGCGTGACGTCGGCGGGCATTTTGGAATCGAGCCGGGGATGAACGCGATTGCTCAGGAACACGACGAACGTTTCGCTCGCGGGATCGATCCAGATCGATGTGCCGGTGAAGCCGGTATGACCGAAGCTCCCCAGCGGAAAAAGGTCGCCACGATTGCCGGAGTAACTTGTCACGATGTCCCAGCCGAGTCCGCGCATGTTGCCGTCTGTGGCGTTGCCGCCGGACGCGCGCGCTTCCGTCATCCGCTCGACGCCCATGGGACTCAGAACGCGCGCGGTGCCGAACTCGCCATGGTTCAGGATCATCTGACAGTAGATCGCGAGATCATCGGCCGTCGAAAACAAACCGGCATGACCCGCGACGCCGCCCAGAAGGTAGGAACGCGGGTCGTGGACTTCGCCGCGCATCCAGTGATCGTCGCGTTGTTCGGTCGGAGCGATTCGCGGACGCAGAGAAGCGGAAGGCTTGAAGCCCGTGTCCTTCATTCCGAGCGGGCGAAAAATGTTTTCTCCGGAAAACGCGTCGAGCGGCTTGCCGCTGACGCGTCGGATGAGCTCGGCCAGCACGATGTAGTTCACATCCGAATAAATAAAGTGCGAGCCAGGCTCCGCGATCGGAGCGAGACGCCAGATGTTTTCGAATGCCTTTTGCGGCCCCTGTTCGTAGTCCTTGAGATCGTTGTCTGGAACGAAACCCGAGCGGTGCGTCATCAATTGCTCGACGGTGATATTGCGCTTGCCCATCTCGCCGAACTCAGGGATGTAGCGCGCGACGGGATCGACGAGCCGGACCTGGCCTCGCTCGACGAGAATCATGATGGAGGTCGACGTCGCTAGAATTTTCGTCAGCGACGCGATATCGAAGATCGTGTTCAGCGTCATCGGCTCGATCTGCGGCTCGAGCGCCCGGTTGCCGTAAGCGCGCCGCCAAACGATTTTGCCTTTGCGCCCGACTTCCACGACAGCGCCGGGCAGTTGCTTGTTCGCGATCTCCGCAGCGACGGCCTGGTCGATGTAAGCGAGTTGCGATGGCGACATGCCTACGGTGGAGGGCGCCGCCTCAGGAAGTTGTTGCGCGAAGGAAACCGTCGCGGACAGCAACACGGCAATTGCCGGAAACCTTATCAATCGCAGCACCATGATGGTCACCTCGATCTCAGATTCCGTGAGAGAGCGATCGCGGCGGCGATGGCAATGACGGTGAATCCCAATCCGGCGATCCACTCTCCGAGAATCAGTTTTCCACTTCCGAACAGGGCGCCATAAATCAGGGCGGCTCCCATGATCCAATTCACCAGCTGAGACGTCAAGCCTGTGCCTCGCGGTGACTCCATTTCTGCCGCGGCCGCGATGTGCTTCCAACCCGGGCCTTCCGGCCGAACCTGACGATAGAACTTCACCAGCTTTTCCGCAGGCTCCGGTTTTGTCAGGAAAGTGATCGCGAGCCAGGCGATCGTCGTGATGCTGACGGTGACAATCATCAACAAGGCGAAGTCCCGCGGCTGGTCGCTGTCCCACTTCAGGTAGATCTGCAAAAAGAGCGAAACCGCCGCGGCGACGATCATTGCGGACACTTCGGACCATGCGTTCACGCGCCACCAGAACCACCGCAGCAGAAGCACCGTTCCCGTGCCCGCTCCCGTCACGAGAAGCAGCTTCCACGCGCCGCCAATCGACTGGAGGTTGAGCGTGACGATGAGCGACACGATCATCAGCAGCACCGTCACACACTGTGAAGCTACAACGTAGTGACGTTCCGTGCTGGCGCGCACGACAAAGCGGCGATAGAAATCGTTCACCACGTAGGATGCGCCCCAGTTCAACTGCGTCCCGATCGTGGACATGTATGCCGCGGCGAATGCGGCGAGCATGAAGCCGCGAAGGTAAACCGGGAACACGTTCGGATCCATCAGCGTTCGGATGTAGCCGGACTCCTTATCCGCCAGGTCGGGATAGAGGACCAGCGAAGCGAGAGCGGTCAGAATCCACGGCCACGGACGCAATGCGTAATGCGCGACATTGAACCAAAGCGTGGCGAGCATTCCATGACGTTCGTCCTTCGCGGAGAAAATCCGCTGCGCAACGTATCCGCCGCCGCCGGGTTCGGCGCCCGGATACCACGTGGCCCACCAGTTCACCGCGAGATAAACGAAGAACGTGATGGCGGGCATCCAGGCGGAATTCAAATCCGGGAAAAAAGCGAGTCGTGATCCGGCCTGGCCTGTTGCCGCGTCCAGCGCCATGATCTTCATCTGGAGTGCGGCGACGCCACCCACCGCGCGAACAGCGAGTACAGCCAGCAAAATAACCATTCCCATCTTCAGGACGAACTGAAACAGATCCGTGACCAGCACGCCCCACAAGCCGGAGATGGTGGTGTAGAAGGCGGTGAAGATCAACATCGCGACGAGAACGTAGAGCGCGCGCTGCGGATCCAGGCCAAGCGTCACCAGGATCTTGATCATCGCCAGGTTGACCCAGCCGAGAATGATGCAATTGATCGGAAGGCCCAGATACAGGGCACGAAATCCGCGAAGGAAAGCGGCAGGCTTACCGGAATAGCGCAGTTCGGCGAACTCGACATCGGTCATGACTCCTGCTCTGCGCCACAGTCTCGCGTAGAGGAACACGGTCAGCATCCCGCTCAACACCATGTTCCACCACAGCCAGTTTCCGGCGATTCCGTTTCGCGCGACAAAACCGGTCACCGCCAGAGGAGTGTCCGCCGCGAAAGTCGTCGCCACCATCGACGTGCCCGCCAGCCACCACGGAACGCCGCGTCCGGAAAGAAAGAACTCGCTCGTGCTGCCGCGGGCGCGGCGGGAGTAATAGAGACCAATGCCAAGGTTGAACGCGAAGTAAGCAGCGATGATCAGCCAGTCCAACAACGTCAATTGCATGCGATTTCATCACGAAGCCCGTAAGCTTCGCTCCGGGTTCCGAACACCGTTCTCGACCGGCAAAGTGTACAGAACCCAGAGCGCAGCGACGGGCTTCGTGACGCCACCTTTCAATTCGTCACCTTCTTGCGCGTCAGGCCGTGACCGCGGGGGTAAAGGCCTGGCAACGTCACGGGCAGCTTGCCGGTAACTTCGATCTTCCCGAACAACGCCTGTGCTGTAGCTCGCTGGCTGATCGGAACTGAACCGTAAGCCGCGATGTACGCCGGGACTTGGGGAATCGCGGAGAGCAGATAGGGATTGCCGAACGACACGACTACGACAGGTACGTTCAGCCTGGCGACTTCCGCCGCCACACGAACACCCATCGCGGGCAGCGCCACGGTGCCTTTCCCGCTCACCGTCCTCACGTAAACGGAAAGGATCACTTCGCTGAATCCGGTTTCCGAGAGTCGCGACCGCGCGAGTTCCAGGTCCGCCTCGGTGGCCCGATTGTCGAGAACGGTCGTTTCGACGTCGGCCGCTAACTGACGCAACTCGGCGGTGAACGCCTGACTGACAGTTCGGTTCTCATCATCCGTATAAGTAATGTTGAGGATCTTCGCTTTCGCGGTCGGGAACGGCACAGATTCGCGTTCGTCCCGTACGAGTGTGATCGACTTGTTGGCGATCTCCTGAGCGATCGCATCAAATTGCGGGTCTGAAACAACGCGATCCACACGGTTCAGATCCACCGTGCGCCGCTCATTCAATCCCAGTGCAGCCTTGGTTCGAAGAATGCGTTCGACGGAGGCATTGATACGCGATTCCTTGATTTCACCGCGTGTGACGGCTTCTTTGACACCGCGGATCGCCGCCTCGAGGTCCGTGGGTTTCAGAATCATGTCGGCGCCGGCTTTCACGGCATGGACCGCGGATGTGGCCGGATCGTAGCGCGCCGTAATGCCGGCCATCTCCATGGCGTCGGTCACGATCAAACCGCGAAACTTCAATTCATCGCGCAAAAGATCCGTCAGGACTCGATGCGACAAGGTGGCGGGAACCCCGGACTCCGGCTCGATTTGAGGAAGCGAGATGTGCGCCGTCATGATCGAGCCGACGCGGCTCGCGATGGCGGCGCGAAAGGGGACAAACTCGAGTTGTTCCAGGCGCTCTTTCGTGACGTCGACCACCGGCAGGCCGATGTGCGAGTCGGTCGCCGAGTCCCCGTGACCCGGAAAATGTTTGGCCGTTGCAAGAGCGCCTGCGGCTTGAGCTCCTTCAATGAACGCGCTGGTGAACAACGCGACGGTTTGTGGATCCTCGCCGTAAGAACGCGTGTTGATGACGGGGTTATCGGGATTGTTGTTCACATCCGCAACGGGCGCATAAAGCCAGTTGATTCCGAGAGCCCGCGCTTCACGCGCCGTGTATGTCCCCTGCAGCCGTGCGAACTTCACATCGCCGGTTGCGGCCACCGCCATGTTGGGCGCCCACCATGTGGTGTCATCGAGCCTCATGCCCGGCCCCATCTCGAGGTCCGCTGAAATGAGAAGCGGCACCTTCGCCATTTCCTGAAGACGATTCGTGAGCATCGCCGTGGCCCAGACCTGGCTGCGCGAAAGAATGATGAAGGATCCGACTTTGTTGTCCACAACCTCGTGGAGCAGTTGTTTGAACTCCTCACTGTCGCGGTTCATGAAAACCGCATTCGCGCCCACGGCCATCATCTGACCGATCTTCTCGTCGAGACTCAACGAAGCCAGCGTTTGGCGCACCCACTTTTCCTCTTTCGCTGTCAGGGCGCGATCGACGCGTTTGTAGCTCTCATTTTGACTGAAGCTCGACGGCACAACGGTGACGCCGCAAAGGATCAGGAGACCTAAGACACGCTTCCGGTTCGAGAGGCTGGCGAGGTAACCGAACGCGAAACAGACCGCTGTTCCGATCAGGACGTACCACGTCCATGCAATCGACGTTTTGAACTTGATCAGCAGCATGAACAACAGCGAGACCGTCATGCCCGCCATGACGCCTGTTTGGCTGACACGTTTCGTCAAGACTCCCAGAAGGAACGCGCCAAGCATGGGCCCGTACACCAGCGAAGCGATCGTCAGTCCGGTCGTGAAGACGGATCCCCAGCTTCGCGCGACGATCGCAATCGCGATCAACACCAGTCCCCAGGCGGCCGTTAGCCAACGCGACAGCTTCAACAGAGCCGCATCGCTCGCGTTGGGACGGAAGAGCGGTTTGTAGAGGTCGAGCACAGTCGTCGACGCCAGCGAGTTGAGAGACCCGCTCAGATTGGACATCGCCGCCGCGAAAATCGCGGCGATGACAAGACCCGATATGCCGTGAGGAAGCCGCGAGACGATGAACGTCGGGAAGATCTCATCGTTGCTGGCCAGCCTGGACGTCAGCGGATACGCCTTGTAATAAGCGAAGAGCATCATCCCGATCGTCAGAAACAAAACAAATTGAAAGAGGACGACGAATCCGCTGAAGACGAGCGCTTTCTGGCTGTCGCGCTTGTCGCGGCACGTCAGGAGCCGTTGAACCAGCAGTTGATCGGTGCCGTGTGAAGCCATCGTCAGGAAGGTTCCACCGAGCAGACCCGCCCAGAACGTAAACGGGACGTTGAAGTTCCACGCAAAGGAAAAAATCTTGAGCTTGTTTGCCGCGGCGGCTTCCATCGCGATGGCCTTCCAGCCTCCGGGAACCGCATGCATCAATTGATAGGCTGCGAGGAGCGATCCGCCGATGTAGATGATCAGCTGAATCAGATCGGTCCAGATCACCGCGGCGATGCCGCCCTCGAAGGTGTAGACGAGCGTCAGCATGCCGACGATGACGATCGACCATAACCACAAATGAGGCAGCCCCGGCAGACTTAGAGCCAGGACCGCGCTCAACACAATCGACGCCGCGAAAACCCGCACGCCTTCGGCGAGCGCGCGCATGACGAGGAACAGGGACGCGGCAAAGTTTTTCGCCTGAATGCCGAATCGCCGTTTGAGCAGCTCGTAGGCGGTGAGCAACTCACCTTGAAAATAAGCGGGAATGAAAAGAACGCTGATGACGACGCGGGCGATGATGTAGCCGAACACGACCTGAAGATAGGTAAAACTCCCGCCTTCTTCCGGGCTCGCGTAAGTTGCATATGCGAGCGCGGGAACACCGATCAACGTGAGTGTGCTGGTTTCGGTGGCAACGATCGAAAGACTGATCACAAGCCATGAAATGTTTCTGGCGCCGAGAAAGTAGTCCTTGACGGTCCGCTGCGACCGGCGGAACAGCATCCCGAAGACGGTGATACCCACCAGGTACAGCAGCAGGACCGCGTAATCAATGGATGAGAATCCGGTCATAGACGGTCACCCATTTCTATTCGTGATTGCGGATTGGTGAAAGGTGATTGCTTGAACTGAAGCCATAGGTCAATCACCAATTTGGATATGGCTTATGGCCGCAGTTCGGCAATCACCTTTCACCAACCCGCAATCACGAATAGAACCCCTCAAAACATCAGCTTCCCCGCAACCTGAATCTGGCGCGGATCGCGAGCCCCGAGGATTCTGCCGAAATTCGCATTGCCCAATGCGACGGTCGGAGCATTGAAGTTCGCATGATTCATCACATTGAAGGCTTCGCCGCGCAACTGGAACCGGGCGCGTTCGGTAATCGTGAATGTTTTGAACAATGAGAAATCCCATCGAACGATGCCGGGGGCGTCCAGAATGCTGCGGCCGGCGTTGCCGGGCCGGACAACTCCGACGGGAACCTCCGCGAATGCCGCGGTGTTGAACCATTTGTTGATGGTGTGGATGTCCGATCCGGAATTCACATCGCCAATCAGATCCGGACGGACGCCCGCGGCGGAAGACGCGTTGTTGACGCTTCCCAACCCGCCCGGGTCGTTACCGAGCGAAGAAGTCACCGTCAGCGGAAGACCGCTGTTGTAAGTGAAGATTCCCGAAAGTTCCCACCCACCCAGAGCCTGCTTCAGAGGACCGCTCTGATTCTTGAAGAAAGGCAGCGGATAGGCGTAGGAGGCAGTCAGGACGTGCCTTCGATCCAGTGTGGCGCGGCCGTAATCGGCGTGCCAGTTATAAGCGTTCTGCGGCGCATTCGACCGATCGCTGCCGTTATCCGTGAGGTTCTTCGACCAGGTATACGCCACTCCAATGTCACCCGACGATCGCATGCGCTTGTTGAAGCTCGTCTGCAACGAATGGTAGTTCGAGTTGAAAGCCGACATAATCGCGTTGATCGCGTTGTACCCACGATACGGCCGCAATGCATTCAGCCGGGGACGAATGCCGGACGTGATATAGCCTCCGGCCGGGACCAGCCCTGCGGCGGCGGCCAGGCCTGGAGCGACTTGATTGATGTCGGCGATGCCGATCAGATGCGTTCCTTTTGTACCGACATAACCCATCGACACGCTCGCGTCCTGCATCACCTGACGCTGGATCTCCACACTCCACTGCTGCACGTACGGGTCCTTGTAGTTGGGATCCCACACCCGCAGTGTGACTGGAGCAAGACTCACCGTGGGAGAACCGGAGGCCGGGCTGTCCAGCCGCGTGTTGGCGATCGACAGGCTCGTGAACGACGCTGTAGGATTGGCGGCAATATTCTGCTCGAGCGATCCCACCAGCGTGGAATCAAAGAACAGACCGTAGCCGGCCCGAACCGATGTGTTCCCGGTGCCGAATGGATCCCATGCCAGACCGAAACGAGGCGCGAAGTCGCGTTTGTTCTGTTTGGCAACAGCATCGCCGAACGGCGAGTTCTTGCCGCCCTGAATGACACCATTGAAAGCATCGCCCGTGTTGGCGATCCGATTTCCGGTTGCCGGATCGATTTGAAACGCTTTCGAGATGTCGAACAGCGAAGGGACGAAACTGGTCAACAAACCGTGGGCATCTGTCGGCTGGCCGAAGAACGAATATCGCAGCCCCAGATTCAGTGTGAGGTTCGTTCGAATCTTGAAGTCGTCTTGCAAATACGCTTCGAACGTCTTCGATCGCAGATCGGCGGTCAGGTCTTGAGAGACCTGAGAAAACGTCGAAACATACCCAAGCAAAAAGAACGCCCACGATTGCTGCGCCGTCACGTTGGCGGCGGGACGCGGCGTGTTTGTGATCGTGAAACCGCCGGCGTTGTCGGTCAGCTGATTTTCGTTCTTGCGGTAGAGGTTAAGCTGTCCGCCGAATTTCAACGAGTGGCGCCCGAGCAGCTTCGTGGCATTGTCGGATATGGTGTGGTTGTAGCTGAAGTTGTTGTAAGGGCCGTAGCTGGATACCGAGGTAAAACCGCCGGTGAACGCAACGGTAGGAATACGGTCGGGGTTTCCGGCGTAAACCAGTGTGGGTTTGATGTCCGGCGAATTTGCGCTTGCGGCAAGCCCGACGGGCTTGCTGAAAATGCCGCCGCGACTCCACGCCCAGGCGACTTCATTATAGAAAGTGGGCGAGTAAGAATTGGTGGCTCGCAGGACGAGGCTGCGTCCCGGAGAGTCCGTTTCCGTGGTCGCGACACCCGGGGAAAAGTTGTTGGTGAAGAGTCCGCCTGGTTCGGTTGTCGGAATCGAGTCGTGCAGGAATCGTCCGGTGACGGCAAGCATCGGACTGAACGTATGGTCGACGCGAATGATTTCCTGACGCGCGTTGAACACGCCACGCAGCGGCACTAACAAGTTGTTGCCGTTCGTGGGAGCCGGAAGCTTCGAAAAAACGTCCTTGATGTAAGCCTGCGCCAGCGGACTGATGGTCGTAATCGACGTACCCGTCGCCGTGCACGTACTGAAATCCGCGGAAAGCGCGGTGCACACCGGATTGACGAAATTACCCTGGCGCTCCGCCAGTGTCGGCACCTGCACATTCGACGCGTTGTAATTGACAACCCTGCGGAATTCCTCGGAGAAAAAGAAAAACGTCTTGTTCGTTCCGTTATACAGGCTGCCGAGACGAACGGGTCCTCCTATGGTGTAGCCGAAATCGTTATACCGGAGCGGCGGACGCGCGATGTTGTTGACATTGTTGAAAAAATTATTGGCGTTCAGCCTGTCGTTTCTCAGGAATTCGTATGCCGAACCGTGCCAGTCGTTCGTGCCGCTCTTGGTGATGACGCTGATCTGGCCTCCGGCGGCGCGGCCGAATTCCGCCGAGTAGGGACTGCGCAGGATGCGGATTTCCTCGATCGCATCGATGCTCGGATACTGCTGAATGGTGATGTTTGAGCCGCGGTCATTATTATCGGCGCCGTCGATTGTCCAGTTGTTCTGGCTCTGACGCGTGCCGTTGATGGCCAGGCCGACTAGGTTGTTGCCGCCAGTCGGATTCGTCGTTCCAAGGAAGATCGAATCGGAGAGATTTGACGAAACGCCCGGCTGCAAGGCAACCAATTGGCCGAAGTGACGGTTGTTGAGCGCAAGCTCACGGACCTGTGTTCCCGAAATCAGTCCTCCGAGTTGCGCCGTCTGCAGTTCGACTTGCAGTGGAGCCGCTACCACAGCGACTTCCTGAGTGACGTCGCCAACCTGCAGTTGAAAATCGGCGGTGTATTTGGAGTTGGCATTCAACTCGATGCCGTCACGCCGCTGTTTGCGGAACCCTGGCGCTTCCACGCTGACGGAGTAGCTGCCGACCGGCAACAGCGTCGCGGCATATAAACCGACTTCGTTTGTGTTCAGCTCGCGCACCACGAGGCCCTGGGCGGTAGCCGTCACGGTCACCCTGGCGTTGGGAATCGCGGCGCCGGACGCGTCCACCACGGCGCCGGCAATGTTTCCGGTTACTTCCTGTCCAAAGGCCGAACATGATAGGAAAACGAGCAGAGAAACAAGAGTAAGGCGATGCAGAGTCACCATCTTTTTCCTCCCCGAAATCAATTGGGCGGATTCTAGCAGTTTTTCGAGTATGCTGGCCTTGCTTGAAACGCGGACAATCAAGAAATTTCCCCAGCGAGGCCATATGCGCACTTCACGACATGTCGTGGTTTGGAGTCTCTTAGCAGCGTTCCTGGTCATGCGGGTTACGGCGCAACAGCCCAAACGAACTCAGGACCCGCAAACCGATCCGGAACAAACGCCGGCTGCCGGCGGTACCATGCGGCCCGTCATCCGTGGAACCCACGCGGCGGTCTCGTCGATGAAACCGGAAGCCACCCGCGCGGCCGAGAATATTTTGCGGTCAGGAGGAAATGCGTTCGATGCGGTTGTCGCCGGGCAGGCGGTACTGGCGCTTGTCGATCCTTCCATGAATGGCATCGGCAGCGATGCGGAGCTCCTGGTCTACGACGCGAAGACGAAGCAGGCATATTCCATCAACGCCGAAGGAACGGCGCCAAAACTTGCGACGATCGACTGGTACAACAAAAACAACGGCGGAAAACTTCCCTCCAGCGACGGACTGCTGTCCGGGACTGTGCCCGGCACGGTCGACGCCTGGTACATCCTGCTCGACCGCTGGGGGACGATGGGTTTCGATAAGGTACTCGAACAAGCTGTCGACATGGCCGAGAACGGCTTCGCAATTCCCGCCGGACTGGCACGCTCGCTGGGTTCAGCCAAGCTGGCGAAATACCCGACGAGCCAGAAGGTCTATCAATCCCGGAAATACAGTGAGGGTGAGATCTTCAGGAATCCCGACCTGGCGCGAACACTGCGCAAGCTCATCGAGGCCGAGAAACAGAACGCCGGCAAAGGCCGTCACGAAGCGCTCAAGGCGGCGCGCGATCGCTTCTACAAGGGCGACATCGCCCAGGCAATGGCGAAGTTCTCTGAAGAGAACGGTGGACTCTTCCGCTATGAAGACTTCGCCAACTATTCGGCCAAAGTCGAAACACCGGTTTCGACCGACTATCGGGGATTCAAGGTCTACAAGAACGCTTCGAACTCTCAGGGTCCCGCCGAACTGATCCTGCTCAACATGCTCGAAGGCTACGATCTGAAAGCGATGGGTCACAACAGCGCGGACTACATTCATCTCAGCGCGGAGGCGCTGAAGCTGGCTTTTGCGGATCGCGAAAAATTTCTCGCGGACACAGACTTCGTCAAGGTGCCCTTCGAAGGACTGCTTTCGAAATCATACGCCGCGGATCGCCGCAAGCTGATCGATCCGAACAAGGCCTCGCTGGAAATGCGGCCGGGCAAGCCGGACCAATTCATGAAAGGCTCGCAGCAGGAGTTCAAAGATGTGGCGGTGAACCTGGATGGCGGAGCCAGTCACGACGGCGACACGAGCTATATCGCCGTCATCGACAACGCGCGCAACATGATCGGCTTCATGCCGAGCCTGCATAGTGGCTGGGGAACCGGAGTCGTCATGGGCGATCTCGGATTCATCTTCAACTGTCGCGGCGACTATTACTCGCTGGTGCCCGGTGAAGCGAATGCTCTCGCGCCCGGAAAGCGTCCGCGCAGTACACTCGCAACGACGCTGATCATGAAGGACGGCCAACCGTACGCGGTGATGGGCAGTCCCGGCGCCGACGATCAAATCATGCGAACCGTGCAGACGTTGCTGAACATGGTCGACTTCGGAATGAACGTCCAGCAGGCGATCGAAGCGCCACGCTGGTCCACACGAAGTTTTCCGGCGTCGCCGTTTCCGCACACGATGTATCCCGGAGACTTGTCGGTGGAGTCGCGGATCAGTGAAAAGGTTCAACAAGCGCTCATCAACAAAGGCCACAAGCTGAGAGTCGCCGGACCATGGTCATTAAGCGAAATGGCCGTGATCATGATCGATCCGAAGACCGGCACCCTTCAGGCCGGAGCCGATCCGCGCAACGACGCGTACGCCTGGGCCTGGTGAGGTTCGAGCCGCGGATTACTTCTTCTTCTGCCCGAGCAGCAACGCCTCGAGGGCGGCGCGCCGTGTCTTTTCGGTGTTTGGAGTTGCCGGGGACGTCCGCAAACGGCTCACGATGGCCGGGCCGAACTTCACCATCGCCAGCAAAGCCACGAGGATAACGGCCACGGCAACGAAGCCGTCGAAAAAACCACGAAGGTACACCTGCGAAGAATTTGAAGCTTCCCGGATGGGTTGGGTCCGCAGGGGCTGTGTATTCGCGCCAGTGGACTCGACGGGCCGTTCAGGTTCGACCGGCGACAAGGTCTCGTCGGCAGCTGGAGCGATCACGGCGGGCACGGCGTGTGTGGCTCCCGCAGGATTAAGATGTTTGGGAGCGCTCACACTGGCACCTGGCAAAGGCACTCCGGAGTCGGTGGTCTCCAGCACAGGCTCTGGCGGTTGCGCCGGTTCCGCCGGCCGTAGCGCCGGCTGCGGCAAGACATCGCTGGGAAGTTCCACGATCACCGGTTGGTTTGAAACCACAACCGAAGGAACAACGCTGCATTGATCGAGCGTCACGTTGCCCAGGAATCCGCGGCCGCGAACTCGTCCGATAACGGTCAAAGGACTTCCAACCGGATGCGGGTCATCTTTCGAAGTAAGGGGTGCAGCAAGTTCGCAGAAGACGTTGTCGTTTGCGGAACTCTTGAAAATCACTCTCGAACCTTTGATTTCCGAGATGACGCCCTTGAACCGTATTTCGGTTCCTTTAAGCGAGACCTGAGAGCCCTTCTTGAAAGCTTCCATTAACGAATCGGCGGAAAAGGGGATTTCCTGCGCGGCTGCGATGAAGCTGTCCGAAGCGAACCACACCAAGGCAAAGAACATGAACGCACCCAGGCTCTTTCTCGCCATTCGCCGGGAACGGCGATTTGGAGCTTTGGGCCAGGACTGAAAGTACATCAACCTGCCTATGTAACATGGTGACTTGTTTCATCCAACTTTTCAGATTCGGGGAGATGCGGGGACGCACACCAGAATTATCTGAAACCCTACATAATTCCGGTGTGGGTCCCTGCATCTCCTTGAAGGTTATCTGCTAGATTGGTGGCGTGCGGGTCACGGAGATCTTCTTTTCGGTTCAGGGCGAATCCACGCACGTCGGCAAACCCTGCGTGTTTGTGCGGCTTACGGGCTGCACGCTTCGATGTGTGTGGTGCGATACGAAGTACTCGTATTTTGGCGGCAAGGAAATGTCGTTGGAACAGGTTCTTGCCGAGGTCGAAGGGTATCCTGCGAAACTTGTTGAAATCACGGGCGGAGAACCGCTCGAGCAGGACGAGGTCTATCCGCTGATGCAGTCGCTGCTCGACCGTGATTACAGCGTCATGCTCGAAACAGGTGGACATGTGGCCATCGATCGAGTGCCGAAGCCCGTCATCAAGATCGTCGATGTGAAATGTCCCGCCAGCCGCGAGGCCGGAAAGAACCATTGGGGCAATATCGAGCTTGCTCAGCCGCATGATGAATTCAAGTTCGTGATCGTCGATCGCGGCGACTACGAGTGGGCCCGCGAGGTTTTCGCCCAACGGCTCAAGTCCATGCCGAACACCACCTTGTTTTCCCCGTCCCATGACGATCTTCCGGCATCCGAATTGGCCCGATGGATTCTGGAGGACGGACTTCCGGTACGGCTTCAACTTCAGATTCACAAGTACATCTGGGGAGCGCATGCGAGGGGGGTCTGACCCGTTGACTTTCCGCAAATAAGCCAAATAGAATGCGACAGTTGAATCAGCGGAGCGAATGCAGGCCCGAGAGGGGCAGCCAGAAATAAAAGCAATGAAATCCGATGCGCCCAAAGCCGTGGTTCTGATGAGCGGCGGCATGGACAGTTGTGTGACGGCCGCCCTTGCCAGCCGGTCTTATCGGATTGCCGCGCTTCATGCGAGCTACGGCCAACTTACCGAGGGACGCGAACTTGAATCATTCAACAAGCTGGCAGATCACTTCCTGGCGTTTGCCCGATTGACGGTTCGTCTGGACTACTTCCGGGCGATTGGAGGATCAAGTTTGACCGACCCGCGGCTGGCCATTCACAACGCGGATCTTTCAAACGATGAGCGGAGCGAATGCGAGCCTGGTAGGGCGAAGCCCGTAAACCATGAGCGGAGCGAATGCGAGCCCGGTAGGGCGAAGCCCGTAAAAAAGGACATCCCGAACACGTACGTTCCGTTTCGCAACGCGCATTTTTTATCGATAGCGACATCGTGGGCGGAAGTGGTTGGAGCAACTAAGATTTTCATCGGTGCGGTTTGGGAGGACAGTTCGGGGTATCCCGACTGCCGTCCCGCGTATTACGATGCGTTTAATAAGGTGATCCAGCTCGGTACGAAACCGGCAACCGACATTACGGTGGAAACGCCGCTGATCTATCTATCGAAGCGGGACATCGTCAAACAGGGGGTCGAACTCGGCGCTCCTTTGGATTTGACGTGGTCCTGTTATCGGAACTCGGATCTGGCGTGCGGCGTTTGCGACAGTTGTGCCTTGAGGCTCCGTGCTTTTCAGGCAGCGGGACTCGACGATCCGATCGCTTACGCAACAAAACCGGAGTACGCACGTATTTAAAATTCGGAGGTTTCAATGAAATTACTGACTAGAGTCCTGCCCTTCCTGGTTGTTGTCGTTCTGCTGGCGGCGCCGGCGTTCGCTCAACAGGGGTCGGTTACAGGAAAAGTCCTCGACAAAGAGGGCAAACCGCTTGTCGGCGCTGTCGTCTCCCTGGACCGCCAGGGCGTGGCAGGGCACTTCGAAGTAAAAACCGATAACAAAGGAAGCTACTTCCACGCCGGTCTTCCCACCGGCCCATACAACATCAAGGTGACGGTGAATGGGGCAGTCGCGGCGACCGGCACAACGCGCGTCACTTTCGGCGGCACCGCTCAAGCCGATTTCGACCTCTCGAAGATGGCCGTGGCGCCGGGCATCTCCAAGGAAGAACAGGAAAAGATGGATGCCGAAAAGAAGGCGGCGGAGGATACGAAAAATGCGTTCAACAGCGGACTCGCCGCTCTGCAGGCCAAGCAGTGGGATGAGGCCGTGCGCCTCCTGAAGGATGCCTCTGAGAAAGATCCGACCCAGCACGTCATTTTCGCGAATCTCGGAGAAGCGCTTGCCGGCGCGAAGAAGTACGATGACGCGGTTGCGGCATACAAAAAGGCGATCGAGTTGAAGCCCGACGAGTTCGGTTACTACAACAACCTTGGCATCGCGTACGGAAACTCCGGTCACATCGAAGAAGCGGTGCAGGCTCTGCAGAAGGCCGGAGAAATCAATCCGACCCAGGCGCCTCAGGCCTATTTCAACCTGGGTGCCGTGCTTTCCAACCGAGGCCGTTCCAAGGACGCTGCGGAAGCCTTCAAGAAAGCGATCGAGCTCAAGCCCGATATGGCCCAGGCATACTTGCAGCTCGGAATCTCCTATTTTGGGAGCCCCACAACAATGGGCGACGCCGTTCCGGTCCTCGAGAAATTTCTAACGATGAATCCGAGCGCCACCGACAAGGAAACCGCCACGCAACTGATCGCGGCTGCAAAGATGGCCGGCGGCGGCAACGCATCTTACAAGAGCGAAGCCCAGATCGCGAAAGAAAAGGCCGACGCGGATAAGGCCGAGAAAGACAAGGCGAAAGCTCAGCAAAACAAGAAGAAGCCGTAATCATTGGCGAATCCCGATTGAGCGATTGGTGACTGCTCCTATTGTTCGCCAATCCCAATCGGGATTCGCCAATCGCAATGTCATGTTATCCTCCCGCAACATTCACTTCGCCATACTCGGCATCATCCTCGGCGCGACCAGCGGCTATATCTTTGCGTTTTACCAGATCGACAAGCACATGCCGGAGAAAACGAAATCGCTGCCGGGCGCGGCGGATTCCGGACATCCCAACGTTTCCGAAGAGCAGGTGCTCGCGATGTTCAAGACTCAGATCGAGAAGAACCCGAACGATCCCGAACTGTTTTCTCGATATGGGGACTTTCTTTCCGATACCGGCCGGTTCCAGGAAGCTGTCAACGCATACAAGAAGGTGCTGTCTCTCGATTCAGGGAACCTGAACGCTCAAACCTTCATGGGGACAGCGTTGTGGAACCTGGGACGGAAGGACGAGGCGATCGCTCTTTATCAAAAGTCGCTCAAGGCCGATCCCAATCACTTGCCGTCGCTGTATTACATGGCGATGGTTGACCTCGACCGCGACAAGAATGCCGATGCGGCCGCCGAAAAACTGGCAAAGATGGAAAAGATCGATCCGAATCAGCCCGCGCTAAAAGAATTGCGGCAGAAAATCGAAGAAGCTCGGAAAGCGAAGTAGCCGATGCGATTTCTTTTCCGGCTTCTGCTTTTGTTTCTCGTCGTCTCGGCGGTTCTTTCCGTGATCCGGAGTGCGTTCCAGCCGTCGCAGCCACGCCGGCCGATACCCGATCGCGAACCCGACACGGAACGGCCGGCGATTTCCGGCCACCTCGTGAAGGACCCCGTTTGTGGAACCTACGTCGCTGAGAACACCGCTATCCGCGCTAAAGATGCGTTCTTCTGCTCGGAGGAATGCCGTCAGAAGTATCTCGCCAGTTGAAGGTTGTTCCTTTAAACCATTTTGTCCACACCGGAGGCGTGGACGCTTACTTGGTGGTACGCTCGATGCGCATGCCATAGAACGAGCGATAGACGAAATACATCGATACGATCAGGAATGCCACGGCGAGACTATGCGTCAGTTGTGTTCCCTGGTCGCTTTGCAGACTCACCGCAAGCTCGACCGCGAGCAATCCAAACAATGTTGTGAATTTGATGATCGGGTTCAAGGCGACCGAACTCGTGTCCTTGAAGGGATCGCCGACCGTGTCGCCCACAACGCAGGCTGCGTGCAGATCCGTCCCCTTCGCCTTCAACTCTGTCTCGACAATCTTCTTCGCGTTATCCCAGGCGCCGCCGGCGTTTGCCATAAAGATCGCCTGATACAGCCCGAACAGCGCGATGGAAATAAGGTAGCCGATGAACAGGTACGGATTGGCAAAAGCAAATGCGAGCGTTGCGAAGAACACCGTCAGGAAGATGTTGAACATTCCTTTCTGCGCGTACTGGGTACAAATCTCGACGACTTTTTTCGAATCCGCAACGGACGCTCGCGTGCTCCCCTCCAGCTTGATGTTCGCCTTAATGAACTCGACTGCACGGTAAGCGCCCGTGCTCACCGCCTGTGTCGACGCTCCGGTGAACCAATAAATGACGGCACCGCCCGCGATCAGTCCGAAGAGAAAAGGCGGGTTCAGGATCGAAAGGTTGGCGAGATTCGCGGTGAGACCCTTCGTGAGCAGCACAATGATCGAGAAGATCATCGTCGTTGCGCCCACGACTGCCGTGCCGATGAGCACAGGCTTGGCGGTAGCCTTGAATGTATTTCCCGCTCCGTCGTTTTCCTCGAGGTATTCCTTCGCTTCTTCAAACTTCGGATGAAATCCGAAGTTCTTTTGGATATCCGCATCGATATTCGGGATCTGTTCGATGGTCGACAGTTCGTAAACCGATTGCGCGTTATCCGTGACCGGGCCGTACGAGTCGACGGCGATCGTCACCGGACCCATTCCGAGAAATCCAAACGCCACCAGACCAAACGCAAAAACCGGTGGCGCAAGCATAAGACCGCCCAGGCCGGCCTTGCTCACCGTGTATGAAATGCCCATCAACAGGAGGATCGCAAAACCCAGCCAATAGCTGCTGAAGTTGCCGGCGACAAACCCGGACAACACATTCAGCGACGCGCCACCCTCTCGCGATGCCGTCACCACTTCGCGCACGTGGCGGGATTCGGTCGAGGTAAAAGCTTTCACGAATTCCGGAATGATCGCCCCGGCAAGGGTTCCACAGGTGATGACCGTCGACAACTTCCACCACATCGAACTATCGCCGCCGAGTGTGGGGATCATGAGGCTGGAAAGAATGTACGTCAATGCGACGGACACGCCGGATGTCAGCCAGACGAGCGTCGTTAAAGGCGCCTCGAAATTCATCTTGGTCGAATTGCCGTACTTTGCCTTGGCAATCGCCGCGTTCACGAAGTAACTGAGGGCCGACGCGACGATCATCATGACGCGCATGGTGAAGATCCAGACCAGCAGCTGGACTTTCACCAACGGGTCATGGACGGCGAGCAGAATGAAGGTGATCAACGCCACACCCGTCACGCCGTACGTCTCGAAACCGTCCGCAGACGGACCAACCGAGTCGCCCGCGTTGTCGCCTGTACAGTCCGCAATAACGCCGGGATTCCGCGCGTCGTCTTCCTTGATCTTGAAGACAATCTTCATCAGGTCGGCGCCGATGTCGGCGATTTTCGTGAAGATTCCGCCGGCCACTCGAAGAGCGGCCGCGCCCAACGATTCACCAATCGCGAAACCGATAAAGCATGGGTAGGCGAGGTCTCTCGGCACGAACAACAGGACGCACAGCATGAGGAACAATTCGACGCTGATCAGCAGCATGCCGATGCTCATTCCGGCCTGCAGCGGAATGGAGTAACAAGGGAACGGTTGGCCGCGAAGACTTGCAAAAGCGGTGCGTGAATTCGCAAACGTGTTGACGCGAATTCCGAACCAGGCGACCGAATAGCTGCCGCCGATTCCGATCAAACTGAACACCAAAATGATCGCCACTCGCAAGGGTTCGGTGTGGCGGAGAAAACCGAAATAAAAGATGATCGCGGCGCCGATGAATACTTCAAGGATCATCAGGAACTTGCCCTGCGTCAGAAGGTACGTCTTGCAGGTCTCATAGATCAGTTCCGATATCTCCTTCATGGACGAATGCACCGGCATGTCCCGCAGCTTCGTGTAGATCACGAGACCGAACAGCAATCCCAGCACGGAAATGACGAGGCCGCCCAGCAACAGCGACTCGCCGTTGATTCCGCCAAAGAAGGTCGCCTGCGAAAGCTCCGGCAAAACCTGATTGATTTCGCTGCTGCTTTCACTCTGAGCGAACGCAGACGTACCGGCCGTCATCCAAAACATGAAACACGCGACAAAAAACAGAACACGCCTACAAGGCATGGTGGTGTGTTCCCCCTCCCAACATGAATTAGATTGTGGATTTCGGATCGAGCCAATCACGTAAGGCATCACCGGATAATGCTCGGTATGACGTGATGAAAAAAAACGCGCCGACGCGATGCGCCAAACGCGCGGGCCGCTTCGACAAATTCCAGAGTCTTTACCTTCATCAAGGAATTGATGACTACCGCCGTCACAAAAGTGTCTAGTCTACCACCAACAAAAGCAGCAAAACCGCCCACCAAAGCCCAAATATGCCGGAAATCAGAACGACGGTTGCCCCACTCGAAGGCTCGCGCGGGCACCCCAAAAGGATGCGAGAAAGAATATCACGCCCCAAGTCGTCGTTTCCAAGAGGATGATGCCGGCTTGTCTCCGTGAGCGTTAAAGTCGTTGCCCGAAGCGTGAAAACCGCGGCTCAACCTGAACTGACCGGCCTGTTACAATCTGGGAATGAGCGGAGCAGACAAGACTCACGATGATCTGGCACCAGCGGACTTCGTTGACCCTGTTATCGAGGTATATAAGAAGGATGTGCACCGAACGCTGCTTCGCAAAAATCTCAAACTGACGGTAGACGAGCGATTCCGGAAGTTCGAAAGTTTCGCGCGTTTTGCCAAAGAACTGTATGAGAGCGGCGAACGGTCGCGATCCGGACGAAAGCGGAATTGAAACAGGCGACGCGCTCCCGACAATATCGCGCGAATCTGTCAGGCGCTCCACGACCAGCACCCCTATCTGCACGGCGCTCCTCCGGACTTACCTTCCGTCTGGATGAGCCAACGATTCAAGCGGGACTTAACTTCACGCTCACCACATCGCTCGGCGACCTCGATCTGCTGGGTGAAGTCACTGGTCGTGGCGACGCCGTCCGCTTCGGCTGTCCTGTAGAGATCGAGCGCGTCATTCATTGATGCAGGAAAAGCCGAGGGCACGAGCAGCCACGGCCTGCTGCCCATCGTGCGTGGCAAAGACAACGTCGATGCCTCGTCGATCTCGTATGGCAACAGCAGTGACCAGATGGAAAGCCTCCAGGGTCTTGACGATCGTCGGCATTGTCCGGGAGGCTGAGAGAATGATGGATTGGGTCAACCGGACTCGCCTGATTGTCTGTTCGATCCGGGCTAATCGATCCATGGCGTCGCCAACCTGCCTGTCATCGTACAACGCCATCAGGCGCAACCGATCGATCGCCCTCCGGCATTCCACGCCAAGCAACTCGCTGGAGTAAGCCGCTTCCCACCGCCCCCACGACTTCAGGCGGCCAGGCTGATTCAATAGAGGGCGCAGGACAACGCTGGAGTCCAGATAAACGATCATCGGTCGGCCCGAAGTTCGCGCAGCAGTTTGTCGACGTCGACCGGCTTCTTCGGACGCACACCCCTGATCTTCTTCAGTTCGCTCATGGGAGCAGACGCCTCGACGACGACCAGATCATCTTCTTCCTGAAAAGGGACCAGCCGGGCAATGGGTGTGTTGCGGTCGTAGACGACCACGGTACTACCGGCACGGACCTCAGCCAGGTAGGCGCTCAGCCTGGACTTGAGTTCGGAAACCTTGGCGGTCTTCATGACTACATTATGACCATAAATAGTCATAATGCACAACGACTACTCCGTGATACTGCGACGGGCATCGGCGCGACGAATCCCGGAGGCATCCTGGAACGGCGTCATACATGTGGCCGGAGCGGCCGAAGGGGCGTCTGGTCGATCGCCGGACCGCTGTGACTCGGACTCCGTGTGGACAGCTGACGGAAAGCAGTTCATAGAGGTCGTAGCCTCGCTGACGCGTAGCCTTAAGCTCATTCCGTCACGTCGGCATAATGTAGTCTCTTTTTGCTATAATGTGGTTATCATGGGTGAACGTAGGGTGGGCATCCGCGAACTGAAGGCCAAACTCAGTGGATATATCCACGAAATGAAAAAGGGAAACACGATCGTGATCACCGAACGCGGAACTGAGGTCGGGCGCATCATACCCGCCGCCGGTTCTGCGGAAGACCGAATGCAGAGTTTGGTTCGTTCCGGATTTGCGGATTGGAACGGACGAAAGCTGAAGCCCGGTAGAGCGGTCGCCAGGCTTAAGCGCGGCGCCAAGACTCTGGCTGAAATGGTTTCCGAAGACCGCGATTGATGCTCTATCTCGATACCAGCGCTCTCGTAAAAAAATACGTTGAAGAACCTCGATCTGCGGAAATCTGCGACTGTATCTCCCAACATGACGCGATAGCGACTTCGACAATCACACGCGCGGAAGCCGCGGCCACCTTCGCGCGGGCCGGCAGAGACGGATCACTAACCGAAGCAGGCGCGAGGGCAGCCCATCGGCATTTTGTGCGGGAGTGGAAAACGTACGTTCGGATACGGATCACCGAATCTTTGATCGCCAAAGCAGATGACGTCACATGGACCTTCCAGCTGAGAGGATATGACGCTGTTCATCTCGCCGCCGCCCTCGAATGGCACCATCGAATCGGAGAGTCCATCACCGTCGCAACATTCGACCGCAGTTTATGGCGCGCCGCGGCAGAGGCCGGCTTGGATCGATTTCCGCCAGTTCTTTGAATTACCCGCGTGATGGCCGTGCACATTACGCAGTCGTGAAAGGACTTTAGCCACTGAAATTCGCACCCTGGAAGGGGTGCTGGGATTCGTCGCACCCCCCTGAATGCGGATCCCTTTTGGCATCGTCATCCCGGTGGTTACGCTCGCTGCGCTCGCTAACCACCGGCTACTCTCCGAGCACGCTTCCGGCGTGCTCTTTTTTCAGTCAGTCGGGACTCGTGATTAGGTCGATTATCCGAGAGGCATCTTACGGCTTTTGCCCACGTGGTAAACATCAGACTGAACCCAACAGGCTGAAGCGGAATGTTGGATATCGGCAAAACACCGCTATAATGCCGCGCGATGTCACTTGAACCTGGACAAGTTTTGTCGACTTACGAAATTTCCGGTTTGCTCGGAAAAGGCGGCATGGGCGAGGTCTATCGCGCCACCGACCGGAAACTGAACCGGCAGGTGGCCATCAAAATCCTGCCCGCGGAATTCGCCAGTGATGAGGATAGAGTGGCGCGGTTTCATCGCGAGGCACAGACGGTCGCCGCGCTGAATCACCCGAACATCGCCGGCATTCACGAACTCGGAGAGGCCAACGGGACGAGATTTCTCGTTCTGGAGTTGGTCGAAGGCGAAACGCTGGCGGAACGGATCGCGCGCGGACCGATTCCTCTGACCGAGAGCCTGAACATTGCGTCGCAAATCTGCGACGCACTCGCCGCGGCGCACGAGAAGGGCCTGATCCATCGCGATCTCAAACCCGCCAACATCAAGCTCACTGCCGACCTTCCAATAATGGGCGGCGTTCCCGAGAAAATTGCGGATGCACCAAACTCCGTTACCGGCGCTTCATGGCACGCCAACGACATCCTGGTTGGATTTGCCGGACCGGACGGCATTCAAAAGGTTGACGCTTCCGGTGGCGTGATGGTGAAAGTAACCGAGAAGTCGGGGAATCAGAGCAGTCATCGTCTTCCATACTTCCTCCCCGATGGCCGTCATTTCCTGTTTTACGTCTGCGAGTCACTTTGCGGTGATGCCACGGCCGGGCACGCGATCTACCTGGGCTCAGTCGATTCGAAAGACACCCGTAAGCTGCTGGATGCGACTTCCGGTGCACAGTTTAGCAACGGTCACATCTTTTTCCGGCGCGACTTGGTTTTGCTGGCGCAAGCTTTCGATCTCGCGACTTTGCAATTGTCGGGTATTCCGGTTCGCGTTGCAGAAACGCAGCCCGCCGGTACCGCAGCCGGATACCTGAACTTTTCGATCTCCGGCGACACCCTTATCTATGCGACGCGTGGAGCGGCGCCGGCCTTGGCTCAGTTGGCATGGTTCGATCTCCAAGGCAAGCTCCTCGAATCGGTTGGTGAACCTGGATACTATCAGGGGATCGACGTTGCCTCCGACGGCAGGCGTATCGCGGCACATGTCCACAACGATCGTGGAGGAGACATTTGGGTTTCAGGCGCTCAGAAAGGTACCCTATCCCGATTTACCTTCGACGATCTGCAGCACAATTCCGCCCCGGTTTGGTCGCCGGATGGGAGCAAGATTCTCTTTGCATCTCTACGCGACGGGAAGTGGGCGTTTTATCAAAAACAGGCGACTGGAGCAGAGGCTGAGCAACTTCTTTACGGCGGTCGCCTCGTACCGGGTACTGGACCGCTCAGTTGGTCTTCGGATGGGAGATGGATTCTATATGTCTCGGAGTCAGCCAACCTGTACCTTCTGCCAGTGTCCCCAGATCCAAAGCCAATCCCAGCTGCCAACACGCCGTTTAGAGAAGCCCATGGTTCGATCTCTCCGGACAACAAATGGGTTGCTTACGAATCGGACGAGCAAGGAAACCGGATGGAGATCTACGTCAAACCACTGGATCCAACACTCAAGGGACACTGGCAGGTCACCACAGCCGGAGGCCGCGAGCCTCGCTGGGCGCGGGGCGGATCTCAGCTGTTCTATCTCAACGACAACAAGTTCAATGTTGCTGAAGTCGATGGCCGCGGCGTCGCGTTCCAGACGCGTAGCACCCGGACCTTGTTCGACTTCTCGGAATCCGGCTTCGGCTACTTCACAGGGTTCGTAGGCGTTGCCTGGAGTTACGCCGTATCCCCGGATGGACAGCGAATCCTGTTTCCAAGCACGCCGCCCGGCAAAAACGTCGAAAACCCCGGATCCGCGCCAATCGCTGTCGTGCTCGACTGGCGATCGCTTATTCGAAATTAATTCGAATTAGATTGTGGATTTCGGATCGAGCCAATCCCGTAAGGCATCAGCGAGAAAGTTGAATGAAAGGACGGTCACCACGAGTGCGGCGGACGGAAAGACGACCATGTGTGGCGCGTCGAACAGATGGTTGCGTCCGTCGCTCAGCATGGCTCCCCAACTCGGCGTCGGCGGCGCGATGCCCAATCCCAAAAAACTCAAACCTGCTTCCGCAAGAATCGCACCGGCCATTCCGATGCTGGCCTGGACCAGCGCCGGTTGAATGATGCTCGGTATGACGTGATGAAAAAAAACGCGTCGACGCGATGCGCCGAGCGCACGGGCCGCTTCAACAAATTCCAAGGTCTTTACCTTCAGAACCTGGCCGCGAGCCAGGCGCGCATAGCCTACCCATCCGATGATGGTCAATGCAAAGATCAGCCGGTCGAGACCCGGGCCGAGAAACGCCACGAGCGCAATGGCCAGCAGTACGCTGGGAAAGGCCATCAAGGAATTGATGACGACCGCCGTCACAAAAGTATCCAGCGTGCCACCAACAAAAGCGGCAAAGCCACCCACCAACAGCCCGAATATGCCGGAAATCAGAACGACGGTTGCCCCCACTCGAAGGCTTGCGCGGGCACCCAAAAGGATGCGTGACAGAATATCCCGCCCCAGGTCGTCGTTTCCAAACGGATGATGCCAGCTTGGACCGGACAGCCGGTTTTCCAACTGCTGCACAAAAGGATCGTAGGGCATCAGCCACGGCGCAAATATCGCGGCGAATGCCAGCAATATCACGATCGCCAGTCCCGCAGCCGCCAGTTTGTTCTTGCGGAAGAAGTCAGTCATATCGGATTCGCGGGTCGACGATCGAATACAGGATGTCCGTTAAAAGATTAATAAGGATATAGCTGACCGCGATGACCAGGATACATCCCTGAACCAACGGATAATCCCGCGCATTGATGGCCTGGATCGTCAGCCGCCCGATTCCCGGCCAGGAGAATATCGATTCCGTGAAAATCGCGCCGGCCAGCAGCGTCCCCATCTGCAAACCGAGAATGGTGATCACGGGAATCAGCCCGTTCCGGAAAGCATGCTTGAAGATGACGGCGCGTTCGTTCAGCCCTTTGGCCCGGGCGGTACGAACGTAATCCTGCTTGATCTCTTCAAGCATGGAACCCCGCACCATCCTCGTCGTGATTGCGGCGATCGCGCCGCCGAGCGTCACCGCCGGTAAAAGCAGGTGGTCGACGCCTCCGCGGCCGGACACCGGAAGCAGCCCCAGCTCGATGGAAAAAAGCAGAATCAGGAGCGGCCCAAGGGCAAAAGCGGGCAACGAAATGCCCAGCAGGCTGATGAAGGCAACGGCCCGATCCGCCCCGCGGCCGCGGCGTATGGCACCGATCACGCCGAAAGGCACGGCGAGCAGGATCGAAAAAATCGCGGCCGCCAGGGCGAGCTCGATCGTCGCGGGATACCGGGTGAGAATCGACGAAAGAACAGATTCCTGAAATCGAAACGAGCTCCCGAGATCGCCGTGAACGAGCCCGGTCACGTAGCTGCGGTACTGCGCCAGGACCGGACGGTCCAGGCCCAGATCATGCCGCATCTGATCGATTTGCGAGGCGGCGGCGCCTTCTCCCAACATCTGGGCGACCGGATCTCCCGGAACAATGTGGATCAGGCTGAAAACCAATGTGACAACAATCCAGACGACGGGGATGGTCAACAGCAGGCGCCGGACGATGAACGCGACCATAGGGAGAGTATAAGACGAGTGTTCCCTTTTGCTTTCGATGAGAATCGAGACAAGAGGAGAAGAGGAGCCCCGATTTCTCGGGGTTCCTCTTTTGAGGGGTCAGACGAGGGTCGAATTAGCTGCGTATACTTTCCATAGTGCATTCGGTGCGCCAAACCGAGCACGCCGGGCCGCGACGCGCTTTCACTAGAGTTAGAGTGTTGCCAGCCGGTGTATCGTTATAAAGTTCCATAAAGTTGGTTTCACTGTCCCAATCTTTCTTGACTAAGCACATGATGGACACTACTATTGCGCCGCTTAACGGGAGCGGAACTGTGGACAAACTTTCTCTCACCGCGTTTTTCCCGGCTTACAACGATCAGAACACGATTGAAGGGATCGTGCGGCTGTCGGCCGAAGAAATGCGCAAAGTCACTGATGATTTTGAAGTCCTCGTCGTCGACGACGGCAGTAAGGACGATACCGGACGGATACTGGACAGGCTTGCGACGGAACTTTCCTACCTGCGCGTCATCCACCACGAAAAGAACCTGGGTTATGGCGCCGCGCTGATTACCGGCTTCAAGAATTCCCGCAAGGACCTTATTTTCTACACCGACGGCGACGGCCAGTACGATGTCCGCGAGATGCACAATTTGCTGGCGAAGCTTCACCCCAACATCGACCTTGTAAACGGATACAAAGTCAAACGCGCGGACGCGTGGTATCGCGTCTGGATCGGAGCCGCTTACCGCCGAGCGATGCGCTGGGCGTTCCACCTGTCGATTCGCGACGTTGACTGCGATTTTCGCCTTTTCCGCCGCCACATTTTCGACACCATCCGGCTGGAATCACGCAGCGGCGTCATCTGTGTCGAAATGGCGAAGAAGTTCGAGGAAGCCGGCTTCGGGATGGTCGAGATTCCCGTCAGTCACTATCCGAGAATGCACGGGCGCAGCGAGTTCTTTCGGATGCGGCACCTGGTGCATACATTCCGCGGCCTGCTGAAAATCTGGTGGAGGATGGTGGTCACGCGCAAGCTGCCCTTTCTCATGAGTGCGGAAACGAGGAAATCCTAGCTCGATCGATGCGTCCTGAAGAATTCGAGTATCTGTACAGGCTCGAAGAGAAATTCTGGTGGTTCGTCGGAATGCGCCGTATCACGGACGCGGTCATCGAGCGGCGGTTGAGTCGGCATTCGCCGGTCAGAGTCCTCGACGCGGGGTGCGGCACCGGATTTAACCTCGGTCACTTTTCGTCGACCAGCCTGCGGGATGTGTTCGGACTGGATTTCTCGGCGGACGCGATTGAAGGCGCGCAAAAGCGCGGCTTTCGAAAACTCTGCCAGGGCTCGGTCACCGACATTCCCTTTCAATCATCGACATTCGATCTCGTTCTCTCCTTTGATGTGTTGTGCCAGGGTGCCGGATCTTTTGTCGAATCGGGCGTCCGCGAAATGCAGCGCGTTCTTCGGCCGGGCGGTTTTCTGTTCATTCGTGTGCCGGCGTTTCAATGGATGATGTCATCGCACGATATCGCGGTCGGTTCGAGCCAGCGGTTTTCTCGAAGACAGCTGGCGGACGAAATGAGGAAGGCGGGGCTGAACGTCGAATGGATCAGCTATGCCAACTGTTTCCTTTTTCCAGTCGTCGTTCTTCGACGTTTACTGAAAGCCCTGGGAGTCGGTGCAGGATCCGATGTTCGCCCAATGCCGAGCGGCCTGGCCTGGCTGGATCCCATCTTTCGGGCCGCGCTGACGCTCGAATCCGTCCTATTCCGAGCCGGCATCCCTCTCCCGTTCGGCCTGTCCGTCATCTGCCTCGCCCGCAAGTAACGTCACGAAGCTTTAATGGGTATCCGGAACGAATTCGAAATCCATCACGCGCAGCGGACCCGATTCGTTCACGTCCGTGTACCAGACATAGTTGCCGCCGCCGAGTCCCCGCACGGACTGCTTCAAAGCGCGGTGGAATGGGCCATCCTTTTCGAGCAGCCAGATAATCCGTCCACCCTTCGGAATCGGAACTTGTAAGACGCTATGGATGGGGTCGGTCTTATCCCTCCGTACGTGTTGAACAAAGTGCGGCGTCCTGAGGTCACCAAGGACCCAGATATCCGCGCCCGGCATGTAATACCGGGCAATTCGCCAGTTCATGAACCAATTCACCGCGGTCGTATCCGACGACACAATCACGAAAGGAACTCCTTGAGGCGTGAACTGGCCGAGCTCCACCATCGTCGAACGGGCAGTGTCGTCCTGATATCGCAGCTCGCCAATCGACGTCTCGAACGTGGCAAACAGGAACGAGTTTTTCAATGAACTCAGCCCACCTGCCGGCTGAGCGGATGCGGGCAAGGTCAGGAACCCAAGAAACAGCGCCGAATTGATGACGACTGCGCCGGCTAGAAACGCATCGCGGATTTCAATGAAACGTTGAGTTCCAGCGAAAATCAGATAGGCGGCAAGAATTGCGATTGCCGGGATAGAGAAGAGCGTGTGTCCAGGATCGCCGATGTGCACGAAGACCTGAAACAGAAGGCCCGGCAAAAGCCACGCGACCATGAATGCCGTCTGCCCGGAAAGAAGGCTCACGCGGTCACGGGACCGGATGACGAACGGGATGGCCCAGATTGCCGCAAGCAACGCGGTCGCATTCCAGATCACGAGCCTGCTGATCTGACGCAACCACGCCTTTTCGACCGCCCCCAGCGCGCCCTGCTGTTTGGACTGTTCAACGACGTAGTCAACGTTCAGCTTGTACAGTTCATGAAAGCCGCCCACGGCATACGCCATTCCGCCGATCCACACCAGCACGACGGCCGCCATCACAGCCCCGGCTTTCAGGATGCTCACAACCGAACGTGTTCCCATCCATGAAGACAAGAGCCACATCGGAAACAGAAAAACGCCGAGATCGGGTCGAAAGCCGGCTCCAACTCCGACGGCGACGGCGCCCCACAACGCAAACGACTCTTCACCGTTCCAGCAACGCCAGCAACAGTACGCCGTGAGCAGAGAGAAAAATGCGAGATGCGGTCTCAACGGACCTTCCAACGACGCATACCAGAATGGAGGTGTGACGAGGAGCAGCAAAACGCTTGCGCGCCCCACCCATGGACCAAACAACCGCTTGCCGACGCCGAACGCCAGCGGCAGACACAGAGCGCTCACCAGAAGTCCGGTAACGAGGAAAGTCTTCGTCGCATCGTGAAAGAAAAAGTTCACTATGCGGTTGAACACCACAAACAAAGGATAACCCGGAGGCTGAGGCTGATGAATCCGTGGATCGAACTTCTCGAGGGCGAGGGCGAGATTCACGTTGTCGATAGTGAAGTAGTGAGCCATCGCCGGCAGGCGAGTGAGGAAAAACAGGACCATGACGAACATCCAAAAGGCCATGAAGTACCCCAATGAGGAGTTTCGAAATTGCACCAGTCCTGCATTGCCAATCCGAAAACACAAATCTCAAATTGAACCTGCCGCCCCTCGTGCTGTCTTGATTGAGGCGGCGATGATCCAGCGCAGTTCCTGCGCTTCGGCGGCTAAAGCGTTCGCTGGATAACGCGCCCGAAGTTCACTTTGAGATTTGTGTTTTCGGGGCAATGCAGGACTCGTGCAATTTTGAAATTTCCCGTTCCACCCTACTTCGGCTTGACGATGGGCAAGTCGTCACGGCTGCCCCATTCTTCCCACGCGCCGTAGTAATTCCGAAGCTTGTTGTAACCGAGAAGATGCAGAACGAACAGATCCACCGATGCTCTCATTCCGACCTGGCAATACGTGATGACCTCATCCGACGGTTTAAGCCCGCGATCCTTCACGAGCTTCTCGAGTTCTTCCGCGGGTTTGAATGCCTTCGTCGCCGGATCGAGAGCGTCTTCCCAATAGAGCGGCACGGAACTGGGAATGTGGCCGCCGTTCTTGATTCCGCGAAGATCCTTGCCGTCGATCTCCGCCTGCGTTCGCGCGTCGACGATCTTCACGCCGGGCTTGTCGATCGATGCGACAACATCCTGCGCCGTAGCGATCCAGCCACGAAGCGGGACCGCCTTGAAAATGCCCGGCTTGATGTTCGGTTTCTCGGCCGTCACAATCTTCTTTTCCGCATCCCACTTGACCCAGCCGCCATTCAACAGCGCGACCTTCGTATGGCCGTAGTAGTTCAACATCCACCACAATCGAGCGCCGTAGATGCCCCCGCGTTCGTCGTAAGCGATGACGCGTGTCCGGTCCGAAATCCCGAGCTGCGACATCAGTTTTTCGACCTCCGCCTTCGAAGGCACGAAGTCCGGCGGATTCTTCACGTCGCGAATGGCCGCATTGGCAAGATAGACCGCGCCGGGAATATGAGAGACGTCGTACCCTTGATTGCGCATATCCACGATCCGGATGTCCGGATCTTTGAGGTGCGCCGCCAGCCAGTTGGTTTCGACGAGCATTTCGGGCCGCGCATACGCCAAAAGCAGCAGCATGATTGTCTTCATGCCCGAGAAGGTATCATGGAACATCCGCGAATGGCTCTGTAGCGGCGGTATCGATCACGAATGGCGGATGCGTCCGCCGGCGATATCCGATCGGAATCGTCGATCAGCCGTTCCAGGTGTGCCGACGGATCCACACCCAGTCCCCGCAGTGCGCAAACTGCGGCGCCCCGCAGTGAAGCGAGACCCTGATTACGCGGGCGAATCACCTCTCCTGAAACAACCGCCGCGAGCGTCTCACAGGCGGCTGTGTTCAAGAAGCCGTTTCCGGAAAGTATGAACTGCTTTGGAGGAACACCGGAAGAGCGCTCGATGATCTCGACGTAGTGCGCGAGATTGAACACCACGCCGCTGATGACCGCGGCGGCGAGGTCTTCCTTTGTGTGGTGCGCCTCCACGTCGTGCCAGCTTGCTTTGAGAGCCGGATTCCATTCCGGCGAACGTTCGCCGTTCAACAATGGAATGAACGTCGGTAACGCGGCTGTTTTGGTTGCCGATGGCGGCAATGATCCGAACATCGAGCGAGCCCATTCGAGCACGTTGCCACCATTATTACTGGCGCATCCCAACAGATAGGAACCGGTATCCGCGCGGTAACAGAACGTCCCTGCGCCATCGTTTAGAACGGGAACAGGCAGAACCTGCCGGACACTCGATGAAGTTCCCAACGTGATCGCCACTCGAGCCGGGTCCTCACATCCCGATCCAAGATTGGCGAGAAAGCCGTCGCCCGAACCGGCGATCAGCGGTATCCCGGGCGCAATGCCGTAACGTGCGGCGGCATCCGTCGTTTTTCCGATGATGGCGTCGCGCTCGCCGAGGTCGACGAGGTTGGAGGCCTCGAGCGGAACCGCATCGAGGATCCTCTGATCCCAGGTTTCGCCGAGCGTGTTGTAAAGTCCCGTTGCGGAGGCGGTGCCGTGATCTTCAATCCAAACCCCCGTCAACAGCGCGATGATAAACGTCTTCGCGCTGACGATGCGCCGCATGCCGGAAGGACGAAAAGTCGCTGCCTTGAAGACCGGGAACATCGGATGGAAGCGGCAACCAGTACGCTGGTGAAACTCACGGCCGAACTCTTGGCGAAAGCGGTCCACCGCGTCCGCGCCCCGGCGGTCCATCCACGTGAAGATCGGAGTCAGCGGCCGATTCCGGCCGTCGAGCAGCAGGCTGCTATGCATGAAACCGGAAACGGAGATTGCATCGATGGCTGACGAGAGCGGCGCTTGCATCACGCCGTGTAAAGCGGTTTCCAAAGCTTCCACAGTCAATACCGCCGAACTGTCTGCTTCGACTTCGATGTGCCACGGACTTTCCGACACATCGCCGGCGGCTAATCTTTCATCGAACACGGCTCGCGCCAAGCCACCGGAGGAAATATCGAAGCAGAGAACCCTCATGGATGCGACCATACCAAATCGTGGAGGAAATGCGCTGTGCGAAGTTGTTTGGTCGAGCAGGAACCACCCACCGTGGATTCTTCGACTCCCACAACTGTTCGGAGTAGAGTTAATCCGCAGGAACCATGAAGAAACTCATCCAACGGGCATTGTGCAGCGCAGCACTAACCGTGATCGGATTGTGGGGTCTTCTGCCCGCACAGTCGCGAACCGATTCCCAAGGCATGAGCTTGCAAGTTTCCGTTCACGACAAGGATGGCCGGCCGGTGAATGATCTGACTCAGACAGACTTCCAACTTTTCGAAGATAAGGTTCAACGGCCGATCGCGTTCTTCAAGCACGAAGACGCCCCAACCAGCCTCGGTCTGATCATCGACGACAGCGGCAGCATGCGCACCAAACGAGAGCGAGTGAGCGAGGCCGTGCTGTCGTTCATTCGCGGCGGCAATCCGGAAAACGAGACGTTCATCGCCGGCTTCGGCGACGCCGCGGAGATCAAGCAGGGATTTACACGAAGCATTGCCAATCTCATCGATGCTCTCGATCGGTTCACCTCGCGAGGGCAGACCGCTCTTTATGACGCGATTCACCTTTCGCTCACCAAGGCCGTGACCGAAGGCCGGAACGAAAGGCGCGTTCTCCTCCTGATCAGCGACGGCGACGACAATGCGAGCAAGCGGGGATACGACGAAACACTGAAGGAGCTGAAGGAATCGTCCGTGATGCTGTATGTCATCGGCTTGACCGACGAAAACGAACGCCGATCTCGAGCCGGTTCAAAAGCACGCCAGGTTCTTCAGGAGTTCGCGGATGCCACCGGCGGCGTCGCCTATTTTCCAAAGTCGATCAACGAAGTGGAAGGCTTCTGCAAGGACATTGCTCACGACCTTCGAAATCTTTACACGATCGGTTTTAAACCGTCGGACACGGCAATGAACGGCGACTGGCACGACATTCGCGTCGCGATTACTCCGTCCAGGACCGCTTCCCGCTTCACCGCCCGCACCAGACGCGGTTATTTCGCGCGTCCCGTTCAACGCTACTTTTGAAGCCCACAGTCCTCTAGAATACAAAGACGATGCTGAGACAAAAATGGGGCTCGGTGGTTTGCCCGTCGTGCGGCAACCTTGTGGGAGTCAATGATGATCGGTGTTTCACCTGCGGACGATGGAATCCCGGTTTGTGGGGATTCGCTCCGGTTCTGAGTCGTCTCGGGCGCGATCTCGGCTTTACCCCTCTGGTCCTGACTACCTGCATGGTTCTCTACACTTTCTCGCTCGTTGCGGACCCTGGAGGCATCGCTCTCTCCGCCGGCACCGAATTCCTTCTTCCGAGCATCCCGAGCTTATTCCTGTTCGGTGCCAGCGGCGCCGGTCCTGTGTTTGGCGACGGCAGGTGGTTCACGGTGCTGACGGCGAGCTGGCTGCACGGCGGTTTTCTTCACATCCTGTTCAACATGATGTGGCTTCGGCAGCTGGCGCCGGAAACAGCCGAAAGCTACGGCCCGAGCCGCATGGTGATCATCTACACGATTTCCGGCGTTGCCGGGTTCACGTTGAGCACGCTGCGCTTCAACTACATCACCGTCGGCGCTTCAGCGCCGATCTTCGGTTTGCTGGCGGCACTGGTTTATTACGGAAGGCGGACCGGAAGCTCGCACGTATCCAGTCAGGCCATGGCTTACGCGGTGATCATTTTCATTTTTGGTCTTTTCGGAAGCACGACAGATAACTTTGCTCACCTCGGAGGCTTTGTCGGAGGATACGCCGCGTCGAAGATCCTCGATCCCACGAAGCC
>CAZPBY010000047.1:0-61805 GCA_964584785.1 uncultured Solibacteraceae bacterium | reverse complement strand
GGCCGAATACTGGCGACATTTCAAACCGGAAGAGTCGCCGGAAGTGCTGGCCTACTTGAAGACCAACCTGAAGGACCTTGCGACGCATTATCACGCCCAATATCAAAACGCGAACGAAGGGGACGAGAAGCTCGCGAATTATCACGAAGCACGGCAATGGTACGGCGCCTACCTCGAGTCCTTCCCGGCGGAGGCGGATTCGCCGTCCGTCAACTACCAGCTTGCGGACTTGCTTCTGGAGAACAAGGATTTCGGCGATGCAGCCAGGGAGTATGAGCGGACGGCTTATGGGTACTCGCCGCATTCTCAGGCGGCAGCCGCAGGCTATGCCGCGATCTACGCATACCGCGAGCAGCTGAAGGTTACCGATAAAGAGCAGCAGGATGCCGTCAAGCGCGATACCGTGGCGAGCTCGCTCAAGTTTGCCGAGGCATTCCCGCAGGACGAGCACGCCGCGCCGATGCTGGGCGCGGCCGCCGACGACATGTACGAGATGAAGGACTACAAGGCCGCGATCGAAGCCGACCAGCGCGTCATCGATAATTATCCCGGTGCCGACGCGGGGATCCGGCGATCCGCGTGGATTGTCGTTGCTCATGGATCGTTCGAACTCGCGGATTACCCGCAGGCCGAGCATGCATACGGCGAGGTGCTGAAAGTCACGCCGGAAAGCGACGCGTCGCATGCCACGTTCGTCGAGAACCTCGCCGCGTCGATCTACAAACAGGGTGAACTCGCAAACGAAGCTCAGGACTATCGCGCGGCCGCCGATCACTTTCTGAGGATTCGCTCAGCGACGCCGACGTCCGCTATCCGGCCGACGGCCGAGTACGACGCTGGTGCGGCGCTGATCCGACTGGAGGACTGGAAGTCCGCAGTCGAAGTGCTCGAAGCGTTTCGAAATAATTTCCCCAAAGACAAACTCAGACTCGAAGCCACCAAGCAGATCGCCTACGCGTACCGGCAGAGCGGCCAGTTGTCGCGCGCTGCCGCGGAATACGACAACGTCGCGTCCCAGTCGGACGATCCGGCGTTGCGAAGCGAGGCGATGCTCGTCGCGGGAGACCTCTACGCGCAATCCAATTCCCGAGATCGCGCCCTGGATGCGTACCTCCGTTACGTCAAGGAATTTCCGAAGCCGGTAGAGCCTGCCCTCGAAACGCGGTTCAAGATTGCCGAGATGTATAAGGCGGCACACGACGATGGGCGGTATCAGGAGCAGCTGAAGCAAATCGTCAGCATCGATGCAGGAGCCGGGCCGGAAAGAACGAGCCGGACTCGTACGCTGGCGGCACGGTCGGCACTGGTCCTCGCCGAACAGGTCTACAGCGATTTCGCGGTCGTCAAGCTGCGTCAACCCTTCGAGGCCAGCCTCGAAGACAAGAAGAAGCGCATGGATGCCACGATCGCGGCGATGGGCAAACTGGTGAATTACGGAATCGACGAAGTGACGGCGGCGGCGACGTATTACATGGCCGAGACGTACTCCAACTTCAGTCGTTCGCTCCTCGAGTCCGAACGGCCTGCCAACCTCAAGGCCGATGATCTGGAGGACTTCAAGAACAACCTCGATGAAGCAGCGTTTCCGTTCGAGGAGAAAGCCATCACCGTCCACGAGAAGAATATGGAATTGCTGCACACCGGCGTCTTCAACGCGTGGACCGAGAAGAGCCTCAGCAGGCTCACCGAACTGATGCCGGGCCGTTACGCGAAACGTGAAACGAGCAGTGGCTTTGTCAGTCAGGAATCGCCGGAGTCGAAGGTCTACGACGACCTGACCCTGGATAACCCGATCCTGCAGGGTGTGGCCATCGCGGACGAAGTGCGCGCCGATTACGAGGCCGCTGTTGCATACGAGCGGACGGGCGACCTCGAACACGCCGAGGCCAGCCTGAACGACGCCCTGGAACTTGACTCAAAACAGCCCGCCGTCCACAACGAGCTCGGCATGGTGCAGCGCCGTAAAGGCGAGTTTGCGAAAGCGCGCGCCAGTTACGAGGCGGCTCTGGCTCAGTCCGCCGACTTTCAATTTGCACACAGGAACCTTGCGATTCTGTGCGATCTGTTCCTCGGAGATTCCAGGTGCGCGCTCGATCACTACGAAGCGTACAGCCGGATCGTTCCGGACGACGCCGACGTTGCGAAGTGGATTGCCGATCTTAGCAATCGCGGAAAGAAACAGGAGAAGCAATGAACGACATGTACCGAGTGTGTTTACTGCTTGCGATCCTTACCCTCGCCCCAACGGCTGCTCTTGCTCAGCAAGTAGCGCCGAAAAAAGAAGAGGCACAGAAGCAGACCGGAGCAACGCCGGCAAAAAAAGAAGAGGCTCCACCAGCCAGGACGGAAGAGTCACCGGCAAAGGCAGAGTCCGCGCAAAAGCAGACTGAAGAGGCGCAGACAAAGCCCGAAGACGACCCGAAGTTGACGCCCGTCCCCGGAGGAAAGGCGCTCGGCATGTCGATCCTGGGGAATCAGGAAGCGCCCAAGGCGCTGGTCATCGTTCCCTGGAAGAGCTCGGAACTCGGCAATGGCCCCAGCGTCTCGACGATACTCGACGATTCGCGGTCACCCATAGATAAAGAGGTGTTCATGCGAATGCTGAGTTACTACGAAATCAGTTCGGAAACGGCGCGCTCCGTTGGTGCGCCGACGAACGGGAATACGGCGGCGCCCGCCACAGCGGCGCAAAGGAGAAAGCCATGAGTTTGACTGAACTGTTAGCACACGTCGGACTATTCGGAGGCGCGGTGATGTGTTGCCTCGCCCTGCTGTCCGTCTTTTCGGTAGGTATGATCGTAGACAAGAACCGCCGTTTCCGGACGGCGGAGCGCCAGTCCGCGTTGTTCAAGCCTGCGTTCAAGAAGTTCATGCACGGGGCACGGATCCAGGATCTGATCGAGGCCGTTGCGCAGCACCAGAATTCCTATGTGGCGCAGGTCGTCTCGGCCGGCATCCACGAGTATGACGGCGTGCGCCAGAGCGGACGCGATCCGGAGGCGTCGATCGAGCTCGTCACGACGGCGCTGCGGGACTCCATGTCCGAAACGCTGATCCAGTTGAAGAAGGGCCTAGGGCTGTTGGCCACCATCGGCTCCACGGCACCGTTCATCGGCCTCTTCGGCACCGTTGTCGGAATCATCAATGCGTTCCGGAGTATCGCGGCCACCGGTTCGGGCGGTATGTCCGTGGTTTCGGGCGGCATCGCTGAGGCTCTGGTTTCCACGGCACTCGGCATTTTCGTCGCGATTCCGGCTGTCGTCGCCTTCAACCTTTTCACGGGCAAGATCGAGGCTTTTCATGTCGAGATGAACCGGGCTTCGTCGCAACTCGTGAACTGCCTGTTCAAGATACCGGAGCTCAAACAGGTCGAGGGCAGTACAGCGACGGTCAAAGCGCCAATGATCAAGGACGGAGGACCGGCGTATGCGTCTCGGTGAGTCGCACAAGCTGCAGGCGGGCATCAACATCACGCCGCTCGTCGACGTGGTGCTGGTGCTGCTGATCATCTTCATGGTGATGGCGCCGCAGATGCGGAAAGGACCCGACGTCAACTTGCCGAACACGACGAAACCGAATTCACAGGGCGACGAGAGGGGCCGGATTCTGGTCTCCATCGACGATACCGGTGGGTTGTGGATCAACGATCAATCCGTCACCCCCGAGCATTTCAGCATGGCCCTTAACGAGGCTGTGGGTGCGGAGAAGGAACCTAAGGTCGTGATCCGGGGAGACGCAAAACTGAACTTTCTCCAGGTCCGTCAGGCCATGCTCGCGGTCGAGCAGGCCGGCTTCCGCGGCGTGGGGCTGATCGCCAAACGCGCCGGCCCAGAAGGAAAGTGAGATATGCAGATCAATAACAACGATTCCAGTCTGCAGTCCGAAATCAACATCACGCCGCTCGTCGACGTGGTGCTGGTGCTGCTGATCATATTTATGGTCGTCGTGCCACTCCTGATGGAGGGCTACGACGTTGACATCCCTCGAGCCTCCGCAGATACGTCGGCTCAGGTCGCCGATTCCCAGGTGATCCTAAGCATCGCGTCCGCGGCGTGCCCCATCCTCAGGCCGCCGACAGAGGAGGGGGTCCCGAAGGACTGTCAGGTGACCCTGGCGGATCAAAAGATTCCTGCAGCCGAATTGCCCTCGCGCGTGGCCCAGATTCTCGGCAGGCGGCCCGCAGAACAGCGCGCGCTGTTCCTGGCCGTCGACGATCGCCTGAACTACGAGGGGGTTCTACGCATCATTGATCTCGCGAAGTCGGGCGTTGAGGATTTGAAGATCGAATTTGTCGCGGCCAATTGAGGTGGTTGCTTGGTGACAACCATGGAAGCAAAGAGCATTTTCAAAACATCCGGGGCTCCGACGGCCCCCAGTATGGCGAAGAGTGTGGCGATCCATGTCTTCGTGCTGGCCGTGCTGATGGTCATACCGGCGCAAGCGCTGTTTCGCAGCGAGTCCCCCAACAAAGAACTCGACGTCGTTTTCTATCGTCCGCCGGAGATCGCAGTCAACACGCGAAGCATTTCGCGGCCGATGCCGCGAGGAGCGAGTGAGGCCGGGTCTCCACCAGGGGCACCTGCATCAGCGCTGAAACCGAAACCAAACGCCCCGGCAGGTCCGGACATGCCTGGCAAAGCAGAACTCCCACCAGGTCCGGAGGTGGGCTTTCCAGTGGAGCCAAAGCAGAAAGTGGCAAACGCCGGCATCCTGGCGTTCAAGGACAAGTTCGCGAGCCTGGCACAGGACACCGTCGTGGTGCCTCTCGGAGCCGATGCGCGTCACATTGCCGCTGATGACGTCGGTAAGCCTTCGGTTCGCTCATCGTTGACGAGCAGTACGCCGGGATCCAGCGGCGGCATCAACGTCGCTTCACTGACCCGGACTGTGGGCGGTGGTGGCGGTGGCGGCGGTGGTGGCGGCAACGGCGGTGGCGGAGCCGGTGGACACGGTACCGGCACGGGAGGCGGCACAGGCAACGGGCTTGGTGTTGGCCCGGGTCGCGCAGTCAGTCCGATTTCTCCAATCACCGGAGCCGACCGGCCGAAAGCGCGCGCCGGGGCAGCGAACGCCCGCACCGACGAAGAAATACAAATTGTGTTCGACCGCTACAAAGCGTCGTTCTACCGGCTGTACAACCGGGAACTGCGCAATAACCCGGCTCTGAAAGGCCAGATGGTCCTGCGCCTGACAATCGAGCCGGACGGCAGCGTGTCGATGTGCGCACTGCAGTCGACGGACATGGATGCGCAGGATCTCGCCACTCAAGTGGTGGGCCGCGTCCGAACCATAAATTTCGGCGCAAAAGATGTGCCGGCTGTGACGATCGTTTACCCGATCGACTTTCTGCCGGCAGGATGAAGATGACGATTTGATCTGCTGATTTCAAAACGATTCTGACAAAGGCAAAGCCATCGAAAGGTGGCGACGCAAAGTCACCGGTCTAACGGGGCAGGGAGGCCCTATGATAGCGGGACCGCCGGAATTCCAGTCCACCGAGTGGACGGCCTCGGTCCCACCTTATGACGAATTGCCTGGGGGAACGAGGACGTACATGACTTCTATCGGTAAAATCCATGTGAGGGTTAGCTACAAGTGGATTGCAATTCTGCTTTTCACTTGCGGATTGTCGCTGCTAACCGCCAATCCGGCGCAGGCCCAGTCGGATGGTTGCGTTTCCACATACGGCGGCCTGATCGATGGTTACGTCAACCCTGTTCCTCCAGCGCATGTCCAGATCGACGGCAACTGCACCATCCGGAACTTTCCGGCGTCCAACCCGTTCACCTCGAACGTCAGCTGGTACGGCAATAACCCAACGAGCTGGCTCCTCGTCTTTGACAACGTCATATTTACGGGCAATATGTCCTGCAGCCTGCAATCGCAGGGGAACTTCATCTGGTTTACCAACGGCTCGACAAGCACCATTAAGGCGTCCTGCCAGAACCTCTTTGTACCTACCGAAAAAATCATCAAGGAGAATCCGGCGGGCAAGACCACGGCCACCATCGGCGTCCCCTTCACCTACAAGCTGACAATCCCCGTCTTGTTCGATCCGATAACGGGTACCGTCATCAACAATAGCGGGTCAACGAATGACTTGCACGACATCACGATCACGGACGACCTCAACGCCACCGGCGCGGATCTCAGCTTCGTGAGCGAGAAGGCCTATTGGCTCAACGGCACTCCGATTCCGCATACATTTTCCAACGCCGGCGGCGTCCTCACGTTCGCAGGTTTTCCCGTCGTCCCGGCCGGGCAGCAGTTCGTCATCGAGGTCACGGCTGTACTCAACGATACGCCGGCGAACGCGCCGGGGAAGCAGTTCGTTAACACAGCGAAGTGGGAATTCGGACGGCTGATCGGCGGCGTGTTCCACGAGCCTCTGCCGGGCGAGTGGGGCGTGTCGCCACCGATGACTATCGCCGCCCCGGTGCTGACCCTCACGAAGTCGGGCCCGGCGACGATGAATCTCGGACAGTGGGGCAATTTCGCCATCGATATCCAGAACACGGGGCTCAGCGACGCGTGGAACGCCTCGATCCGTGACCAGTTGCCGACCGGCGCGACCGGCGGCATGTGCGACCGGACACCCGAAATTTTGAGCGCCCAGGTTTTCGGGTCCGACGGTGTGACTCCTGTCGCGGGCAAGGGGCCGCTCAACAGCGGTAGTGACTATTCCGTGAGCTACAGCGCCGCGCCCACCTGCCGGCTCGATATCACAGTGCTGACCTCCGCAGGATCGATCGGCCCGAATCAGCGGCTGATCATCCGTTACCGGACGAAGCTCGACGCTACTACTCAGAATAGTGTCACTCTCACCAACGTCGCGGGTGCCATCCAGTGGTTCAACGGCGACAGCAGCAATCCCAACCGCAAGCCCTCGATCCGCACTTTGACCAACGGAACGCCCGGCGTTACGGACCATGAGGACGCTTTCACGGTGACGGTGGCGCTCACCGGTTACTTCTTCGACAAGACCGTGGCGGATCTTACGAGTGGGGCAAGTCCCGCCGCGACGGCCACGCCCGGCGACAGATTGCGCTACACGCTGCGCTTCCGCACGACCAGTGATGCGCTCAGCAATTTCAGCATCGTCGATGATCTGGACGCTCTCAACGCAAAGGCCGCATTCGAGCCGGGTACGCTCACGATCGTCGCGTCACCGGCCGGCGCCGACGTCAGCGCCACCAGCCCCACGGGGGGCACCAAGGGCACCGGGGTCGTCGACATTCGTAACTTGAACCTGCCGGTCAACGGCGAAGCTCTGGTTCAGTTCGACATCACGTTGAAGCCGGTCATTGCCAACGGCACGCTCGTCAGCAATCAGGCGACGAGCCGTCTCGCGAACGGCACGGTGATCGCCTGGAGCGATGATCCGGGCGTCAACGGCCCGGCAGACCCGACTGTGTCCGGCGACGAAGATCCGACGCGGGTGACGATCACATCGGCCCCCGCTTTCCGAGTGCAGAAGATCTCCACCGACCTGACGGACGACCCGAACCTGCTGCTCCCCGGCGAAAGGCTGCGTTACACCATCACGGTGAAGAACATCGGCACGGACAATGCGGTGAATGCCGTGCTGCGCGACGCGATACCCGCGAACACGACCTATGTCCCGGGCAGCACCACCCTGAACGGCCCTGCGGTGTGGGATCTCTCGGGCGTTTCACCGGTCGTGAACGGTATGCGGATCATTTCGCCTTCCGATCAGAATCCGGGTTCCATGCCCGCCGACCCATCGAGCAACCCGGCCAACGTCGCAACCATTACGTTCGATGTAGTCGTGAACGCGGGCGTCGCCGGCGGTACGGTGATCTCGAACCAGGGCTTCGTGAGCGCGAATGGTATTGTCGATCAACCATCCGATGACCCGCGAACTCCGGCTGCTAATGATCCGACGCTCAACATCGTCGCCGTTTCTTCGGCACCGGTGCTCGTGGTGACGAAGTCGGGCCCCGCGACGATGAATCTGGGGCAATGGGGCACGTTCGGAATCGACGTCCAGAACACCGGGCTCGGCGAAGCCTGGAACGCCTCCATCCGTGATCAATTGCCGGCCGGCGCGACCGGCGGCATGTGCGGTTTGAAGCCCGAAATTCTAAGCGCGCAGGTTTTTGCATCAGACGGCGTCACTCCCGCTCCGGGCAAAGGCCCACTCAGCGCGGGCAGCGACTATTCCGTGAACTATAGCGGCGCGCCCACCTGCCGGCTCGACATTGCGATACTGACGGCCACGGGAAGAATCGGTCTTAATGAACGGCTGATCATCCGTTATCGGACTCAACTCGATGCCAACACGCAGAATGGTGTCACGCTCACGAATATCGCGGGCGCCGTCCAGTGGTTCGATGGCGACAGCAGCAATGTCAACCGCAAGACCTCTACTCGGACCCTGACCAACGGCACGCCCGGCATCGCAGACCATGAGGACGCCCATACCGTGACGGCGGCGCTCTCCGGATATTTCTTCGAGAAGACGGTCGCGGATCTCACAAGCGGTGCAAATCCGGCGACAACGGCTGCTCCGGGCGACAAGCTGCGGTATACCCTGCGCTTCCGCACGACCAGTCAGGCGCTCAGCAATTTCAGAATCGTTGACGAAATGGATGCTCTCAACGCACAAGCGGACTTCGCGGCCGGCACGCTCACGCTCGTCGCGTCCCCGGCCGGTGCGGACGTCAGCGCCACCAGCAGCACCGGCGGCAGCAAGGGCACCGGTGTCGTCGACGTTCGCAACTTAAACCTGGCGGCCAACGGCGAGGCTCAGATCCAGTTCGATATCACGCTAAAGGCGGCTCTCCCGAACGGCATAGTCGTCGCCAACCAGTCGACGGCCCGCCAGGCCGACGGCACGGTTGTCGCCTTGAGCGATGACCCGAACGTCAACGGCACAGCCGATCCCACTGTTTCCGGCGACGAAGATCCGACGCGCGTGACGATCGCGGCCGTCACCACACCGCTGCTCGTGGTCACGAAGTCGGGCCCTGCGACGATGAATCTGGGGCAGTGGGGCACGTTCAGCATGGACATTCAGAACGCCGGACTCAGCGACGCCTGGAACGCCTCCATGCGTGACCAGTTGCCGGCCGGCGCGACGGGCGGTATGTGCGATCTGAAGCCCGAGATTCTGAGTGCCCAGGTTTTTGCGGCGGACGGTGTCACTGCAGCTCCAGGCAAAGGCCCGCTCAGCGCAGGCACCGACTACGCAATGAGCTATAGCGTTGCACCCACCTGCCGCCTCGACCTCACGATACTGACGGACAAAGGAAGGATCGGTCCGAGTGAGCGGTTGATCATTCGTTACCGGACTCAGCTTGATGCCAACACCCAGAATGGTGTCACGCTCACCAACGTCGCGGGCGCCATCCAGTGGTTCGATGCCGACAGCAGCAATGTCAACCGCAAGTCCTTCACGCATACGTTGACCAACGGCACGCCCGGCATCGCAGATTTCGAGGATGCTCACAGCGTAACGACGGCGCTCTCGGGATATTTCTTCGAGAAGACTGTCGCGGATCTCACGAGCGGTGTAAACCCCGCTACTACGGCCGCGCCAGGCGACAAGCTGCGCTACACACTGCGCTTCCGCACGATCAGTCAGGCGCTCAGTAATTTCCGGATCGTTGATGAACTCGATGCGCTCAACGCACAAGCGGACTTCGCTCCAGGGACACTCACGCTTGTCGCGTCACCTTCCGGCGCAGATACCAGCGCCACCAGCAGCACGGGCGGCGCGAAGGGCACCGGCGTCGTCGACGTTCGTAATCTGAATCTGGCGGCTAACGGCGAGGCCGTGATCCAGTTCGACATCACGCTGAAGCCCACCATCGCCAACGGAACGATCGTGGCGAACCAGTCGGCGGTCCGTATCGCCAATGGCACGGTCTTCGCTTTGAGCGACGATCCGAACGTCAACGGAACGGCCGATCCGGCTGTATCGGGCGACGAAGATCCGACGCGAATAACGATCGCATCGCCTCCGGCCTTCCGTGTGCAGAAGATCTCCACCGACATGACCGGCGATCCGAACGTACTGCTTGCCGGCGAGACGCTGCGGTACACGATCACGGTGAAAAACACCAGCGATGCCAATGCGGTGAACGTGGCACTGCGCGACTCGGTTCCGGCAAACACGGCCTACGTCGCGGGCAGCACGACTTTGAACGGCGCCGCCGTCGCGGATGTCGCGGGAGTGTCGCAGTTGGTGAACGGCATGCCGATTAACCCGCCGGGCGGGACGCCGGGTTCGATGCCTGCCGACGCGGGCAGCCCGGCCAACGTTGCAACAATCACGTTCGACGTCGTGGTGAACTCGAATACCGCCGACGGTACGGTGATCTCGAACCAGGGCTTCGTGAGCGGGACTGGCTTTGTGGACCAGCCGTCCGATGACCCGCGCACGTCGGCCCCCAATGATCCGACGCGAGACATCGTCGGAAACAAGCCAAAGCTTTATGCCGAGAAGCGCGTCGCCCTGTTCGGTGACCTGGGTTCGCCGGGCATCGTCGATCCGGGCGATGTGCTGCGCTATACGATCACGGTAAAGAATTCCGCAACGGTTGCCGCGACCGGCGTCGTTTTAACGGACTCGGTTCCGGCGAATACCACTTACGTCGCGGATTCCACGCTCCTCAACGGATCACCGGTCGGCCAGCCTGACGGCGGTGCTTCGCCGCTCGCCTCGGGCATCAATGCCGGCACGATCGCGGCCGGAGCAACGGCTGTTCTTCAGTTCGACTTGCGCGTCAACGCGGGAACACCAGTCGGAACTGTGATCAGCAACCAGGCCATGGTGAGCAGCACCGGGCTGCCGAACCTGCCGACGGACGGCGACGGCAATCCAACAACGGGTCCCGAGCCGACAGTCGTCGTGGTGGGCGCTCGCCAGCAGGTTTCGATCTCGAACCAGGTTTCGGTCGTGGGTGGCGGCGCTGCCGTCCCCGGCGCGCAGCTGGAATACGTCGTAAAGGTTGTGAATACCGAAGCCGTGCCGGCTTTCTACGTTGTGATCACCGACGATCTCAACGCCACGAAACCCGGCCAGCTCTCCTACGTGAACCAGTCCGCGACGTTGAACGGTTCGGCGACAGGCATTGACTTCGCCGGTTCGACGATCACCTACAACTTCGGCGCGATCAATGGACCGCTGGCGCCGGGCGGTGTCGCGGAGTTGAAGTTCAGGGCCGTACTCGCCTCCAACCTCGCAACCGGCACGACCGTCACGAACACCAGTGTGGCCACCTGGAACAACCCCGCACAAACGGCGAGTGCAAGCTCTTCTATCGTCGTGGGCGCTATCCCCGGTTTTGCCATACTGAACGGGTCTGCCTGGCACGACGCCAACTTCAACGATGCCCGGGATTCCGGTGAGCGGGCGCTGACCGGTTGGACGGTGGATCTGTACCGCGATAACCAGCTGTCGCAATCCGCAGTGACGGACGCCAACGGCGACTATCGCATCATCAACATCGAGCCGAACGACACGAACGGCGTTAAGTACGAGCTGCGGTTCCGCGCACCGGGTGCCGGTGCGAACACCGCTCTGTTGGGCCGCGCGGTCTCTCCGTTCACAAACGGATTGCAGCGGATCAGCGGCATTGTCGTGCAGTCCAACGCCAATCTGCAGGGCATGAATCTGGCGATCCATCCGAACGGCGTCATTTACAACTCGCAATCGCGCGCGCCGGTAGCGGGGGCGACACTCACTTTAATGGATGCTCGCAGCGCTTCGTCTCTGGCGGCAGCGTGCTTTGACGATGCGGCGCAACAGGGACAGATCACGCTCGCAGACGGCTATTACAAGTTCGATATCAATTTCAGCGACCCGTCCTGCCCGACCGGCGGTGATTACCTCATCGGCGTTGCGGTGCCGTCGGGAACAAACTACGTTGCGGGTTATTCGCAGATCATCCCGCCGGCGTCCAGCGCTGCGACCGCAGCGTTCTCGGTGCCGGCATGTCTGAGCAGCGCCGCCGACGCCGTTCCGGCGACGGCAAAGTTCTGCGAAGTTCAGGCGTCGGAGTTCGCGCCAGGTACTTCGGTACCGCCACGCAGCGCCGGAACAACCTATCACGTTCACATGATGCTGGACGGCAGCCAGATGCCGGGGTCGAGCCAGATCTTCAACAACCATATTCCGATCGATCCGCAGCTGACCGGCGCCGTCACGATCTCCAAGTCAACGCCGTTGCTCAACGTGACGCGCGCGCAGTTGGTTCCATACGTGATCACCGTGAAAAACGCAGCCGGCACAATGCTGACGGATTTGAACATCGTGGACCGGCTCCCTGCGGGATTCTCCTACGTCAAGGGCTCTGCTCTTATCGACGGCGTGCCGGCCGAACCGTCGGTGGCGGGCGGGACACTCAGCTGGAGCGGACTGACTCTCTCGGGCAAACAGACGAGCACGGTGAAACTACTCGTCACGGTGGGGGGCGGTGTCAGCGAAGGTGAATTCGTGAACCGCGCGCAGGTGTTGAACGCCGTGACCGGCAACGCCATGTCCGGCGAAGCAACCGCCTCCGTCCGACTTATGGCCGATCTGACTTTTGATTGCACCGACGTGACCGGCAAGGTCTTCAACGATGCCAACCGCAACGGCATTCAAGACGACGGCGAAAAAGGCCTGCCCGGCGTGCGCGTGGTCACAGCGCGCGGTCTCGCCGCAATAACCGATCAGTTCGGGCGCTATCACATGACCTGCGCGACAACGCCCAATGAGAGCCGCGGCAGCAATTTCGTGCTGAAGCTCGACGACAGGACGCTGCCGAGCGGCTTCCGGATGTCGACGGACAAGATGAAGATCCAGCGCGCCACGCGCGGCAAGACACTGCAAGTCAATTTCGCCGCGTCGATTCACCGGGTGATTTCCATCGACCTGATGGATGAGGCGTTCGATTCGAACTCGACTGAAATCCGCGTCCAGTGGAAGCCACGCCTCGATTTGCTGCTCGAGGAACTGCAAAAAGCGCCGGCCGTGCTGCGGCTGTCCTACGTCGCCGACACCGAGGATGAGGCACTGGTCAAGCGGCGCGTGGAAGCGATCAAGCGGCAGTTGACCGAATCATGGGATGCGCAGAAATACGGCTACGTGCTCACCATCGAGCCCGAAGTCTTCTGGCGCCGGGGTGCCCCGGCGAAACGGCCCGACGTGCGTCGGCCGGAGAGGTAAAAGGTATGAGCAAGAACCGCCATCTACCGATCATTATCGGATGCCTGATAACGGCTGCCTCCGCGGCCGCCGGTCAGGTGAAGACGGTTAAACCGGGCGAGCAGGTCGAGCGGCAACTGTCCAGCGACCAGACTTTCCGTGAATGGTCGATCAAACCGAATCCGAATCCAAATCCAAATCAGACGGCTACGGATGATGTCAACGCCACCCCCGACATCAAACGCATAAAGGTCTGCCGCGTGGATACGCTCTGCAAAATGCGATTCATGGAAGGTCAGACGCCGCGGACGCGCGTCAAGAATCTCGTGGCGCCGTTGCGCTACGATGGCGAGACCGTTCCTGTTTCCGAAGACTTCACCAGACAGATCAAACAATCGCTCGACAATCTGCGCGACAGACAAGGCGTGAAGGTCCGTTTCATCGGCTACACCGACAATGCGCCGCTGACCGGCCGCGACGAGAGCACCTACGGAAACCAGTTGTCGCTGTCGAAAGCAAGAGCACAGCGCGTTGCGCTGTCGATGCAGCAAGCCCTGGGATTGCCGGAGTCGGCGATCGAAAGCGACGGCCGCGGTGCTTCAAACCCGCTGGCCTCGAACGAAACCCCGCAGGGCCGGACGTTGAACCGTCGCATCGAAGTGGAATTCTGGTACGACGATCCGCTTCAGGAATTGCCGGAAGAGCCGCAAGTGTGTCCCGGTGATGCCAACGAAATGGTGACCCGAGTGTACGAGCCCGCCTGGGGCAGCATCACGACACTCCAGCTCGAGAACGGCCAGCCGATCATTCCGGCGGACTACGCGTCAAACCTTCGACGCGCGCTGACAGATATCGCCGATCGGACGAATGCGCGACTTCGGTTTATCGGTTACACGAAGAACGAGCGCCTCGACCGCCGCACCGCATCCGTGTATGGCGACGACATCGGTCTTTCCGCGGCCCGCGCGCGCCGCGCCATGGACACCCTCATGAAGGATCCGGTGCTGTCAGGTGCCCGGGCCGAGCACGAGGGCCGTGGATTCGTTCAGTCGGACGATGTGGTGAACGCCGGCTTCATCCAGGGCCAGGAATCGTTCGTGCGCGTACAGGTCGTGTATGACGAACCGCTGCCGCTGGACAACTATGAAGGCGTGGACATCACGCGTCTCACACAGGAACTTCGCCCAAAGAGTCCGTACGCGCTGAACGTCATGCACATCACGGTGGACGGCAAGCCGATCGACGACCCGGGCCGCAGCTCATCCGATATTCAGCGCTGCACCGACGTGGCGCTGGACAACGCCAACATCCAGTTCCGCTTCGACAATCTCGAGTCGCGGCCTCGTCTCGCCGTCGCGGCGCACCCCGTCGCGGTGCCGATGAGCGATCGTGAAGAGGATCCTTATGCGATCGTGCGTTTCCGGATGTATGCCAACTACGCGAGCTTCTTCGAGCGCGCCGAAATTCGAATCTTTGATCAACAGCAGTCATTGCAGGCGGAGCCGTTCCGAATCATCGCTGTCGACGACGCGGGCCTCGCCGAATGGCAGCCGGCGTCCGAGAATCTCGCTGGCCAGGAACGTGAACTCAAATACCTGCTGCGCGTTTATGACTCGAAGGGAAATTTTGACGAAACGGGCGCGCATCCGCTGCGGTTGTACCGCGAGACGCCGCTCAAGACTCAAAATGGACCCATCGTAACGTCCGGTGATCCGCCATCGCCGGAGCTGCTCGCCGTCTACGGCGCAAGCGACCTGATGCGCCACGGGATTCCGCTGGGAAGCGGCACGGTGAAGGTCCAGGGCAGCGGCATACCGGAGGGCCACACCGTCTGGGTGGCGGGCCGTCCGATTCCGGTCGACCCGCAGGGCAAGTTCGTGGCGGAGGAGATCCTTCGGGACGGAACGCATACGGTCGAAGTCGGTGTGCTCGACGTGTCGGGCAATGGCTCTTTATATCTTCGCGACCTGGAGCTCAAGCGCAGAGATCTCTTTTATGTCGGCGTTGCCGACTTCACGCTGTCCAATAACCGCGCGACCGGCCCGATCGATTCGCTTCAGGGCGCAAACAATCCGCAGCCCTACGATTCGCCGCTCGACGGCCGGTTGTCGTTCTACGTGAACGGCAAGGTCAGCGATCACTGGCGGCTGACGTCGAGCGCCGATACACGCGAAGGTCCGGTGAAGAATCTGTTCAGCAATTTCCTCGACAAGTCGCCCGATTCGTTAATGCGGCGCATTGATCCCGATTACTATTACCCGAGCTTCGGCGACGACGGTGTCGTGACCGAGATGGCGCCCACCTTGGGCAAGTTCTACCTCAAAGCGAGCCATGGCCAGAGCTACGGGATGTGGGGCAACTTCAAAGTTGGCTACCTTGGCAATGAGCTGGCTCACGTGGACCGAGGCTTGTACGGAGCCAATACACACTACGTTTCCGGATCCACCACCAAGTACGGCGAAGGGCGAATCAGTTTGGACGGCTTCGCCGCTCAACCGGGAACGATGTCGAGCTACGAGGAATTCCGGGGAACGGGCGGGTCCGTTTACTTCCTGCGCCACCAGGATATCCTAACGGGTTCGGAGCGGGTGCGCATCGAGATGCGCGACAAGGACTCCCACATCGTCACGGGAGTGGTCAACCTTCGGCCCAGCGTGGACTACGACATCGACTACCTGCAGGGCCGGCTGCTGCTTTCCCAGCCGCTCTCGTCGACCGCTGACGACAACCTTCTCGTGCGCAGCAACGGCTTGAGCGGTAACGAGGCCTGGCTGGTGTCGCGTTATGAGTACACCCCAAGCTTCGACAAGCTGGACGCGATGGCCGTCGGCGGCCAAAGCCATTACTGGTTGAACAACCATATCGGTTTCGGTCTGACCGCCAACCGCAACAAGGAAGGGGACGCCGACAGCACCAACCTCGGCGCCGCGGACCTTACCTTGCGCATGAGCACCAATTCCTTTTTCAAAATGCAGACGGGCCGCAGCCAAGGTCTCGTCTCCAGTTCGCTGCGGTCCGATGATGGCGGATTCGGGTTCCAGGGCCCCGAACTCTCGTCGTTCACAAACGGCAAAGCGGGGGCCTACCGCGCCGATATGAGCGTCGGACTCGGCGACTTCTTCAAGGGTCACGCCGGCAGCTTCTCTTTCTATAAGCAAAACCTTGACGCCGGTTATTCGGCGCCGGGACAGGCAACGATCAAGGATACCGAACAATACGGCGGCATGTTCAGGGTGCCCGTAACGAACCGCCTGAGCCTGGCGGGCAAAGGCGATCAGAAGACTCAGGACCAGGGACTCGAGACTCGTGCGATCGAAATGGACGTTGCGTACAAGCTGGCCGAGAGGTGGAGCGTCAGTACCGGCGTGCGTAATGATCTGCGCAAGGATCGTTCACCGGTTGTTCCGCTGACCCAGGAACAGGGCGAGCGCACCGACGCGGTTGCACAGGTGATGTTCGATCCCGGCTCCGCATGGCGCGCCTATGGTTTCGTCCAGAACACGGTCGCGGCCACCGGCGGCCGCCAGGACAACGGGCGCATCGGTGCCGGCGGTTCTTATCGCCTGACGAAACGTCTCAAGATCGACGGCGAGGCTTCCGACGGAGACCTCGGGCGCGGCGGAAAAGTCGGCACCAGCTTCCTCTATTCCGATCGGACCAATCTCTACCTGAACTATGCGCTGGAAAACGAGCGCACGGACAACGGTCTGCAAGTGCGTCGAGGCAACCTCATCTCAGGCGCGAAAACAAGGCTCTCCGATAGTTCGAGTGTCTACCTCGAGGAACGTTACCAGGACGGCTCGATGACCGGCCTCACGCACGCCACCGGCATCAACCTCGTGGCCAGGGAACGCTGGAATTTCGGCGCCAGCTCGGAGCTCGGCACGTTGCGCGACTCGCAGACCGCTGCAGCGACCGATCGCAAAGCAGCCGGAGTCCGCATGGGCTACGGCTTCGATAAGATGCAGTACTCCAGCGCGATCGAGTACCGGCGTGACGACGCGCAACAACTCGACACGACGCATACCGAGCGGACCGCGTGGCTGTTCCGTAACAACTTCAAGCTGCAACTGACTCCCGACTGGCGCATGCTCGGCAAACTGGACCATTCGATCAGTAACAGCTCGCTCGGCGGGTTCTACGCCGGCGGTTACACCGAAGCGGTCATCGGCTACGCGTACCGTCCGGTGCGGAACGATCGGTTAACCGCCCTGTCCAAGTACACCTACTTCTACAACGTCCCGACCGCGGACCAGGTGGTGATGCAGAACACAGCGGTTGAGTACATTCAGAAAAGCCACGTAGCGTCGCTCGACCTTACTTACGACATTACGGCCAACTGGTCCGTCGGCGGCAAGTACGCTTACCGTCTGGGACAGGCCAGCATCGATCGGCAGCAGCCGCAGTTCTTCGACAATGCGGCGCAGCTCGGCGTGTTGCGTTTGGACCGCCGGTTCTTCAAGAGTTGGGAGAGCATGGCCGAGATGCGAGTGCTCGACCTTCGCGATGTTAGTCAACGCCGTCGCGGTGCTCTGGCGGCGGTCTATCACTACATCGGCAAGAACCTGAAAGTCGGCGCCGGCTACAACTTCACCGACTTCTCCGACGACCTGACCGACCTGAAGTACAATCACCGAGGCGTATTCTTCAATATCATCGGAACCAAGTAACGCCGCGTGGATTGTCCGCGCTATACGATCCTGATTCGCAGTAAAGAACGCTATTCCATGAGTGACCGGAGCGTCACCGGCTCGGAATATTTTCATTAGCGCAGGCGGCGCATTGGTGTAGATTGCCTCGCAATCGATGACAGCCTTTAGTCCTGGACAGCGTCTTGGCAACTTCGAGATTGTCGCGTTCCTCGGGTCCGGTGGTATGGGGGAGGTGTACCGAGCCCGAGATACCAAACTCCAGCGTGATGTCGCCTTCAAAGTCTTGCCGCTGTCGCTTTCAAAGCATCCCGACAGCCTGGTCCGTTTTCGACGCGAAGCGCAGGTTCTCGCATCTTTGAACCATTCGGCGATTGCGGCAATCTACGGCGTTGAAGAATTTGACGGCAAGTCCGCGCTCGTGCTCGAACTTGCTGAAGGTCAAACGTTGGCCGACCGATTACGTCGGAGCGCGATGCCCGTCGCCGAAGCCATTCGCGTCGCCATGCAAATTGCGGAGGCCATGGAGGCGGCGCACGAGAAGGGCATCGTTCATCGCGACCTCAAACCGGCGAACATAAAGATTAATGCCGACGGCAAGATCAAAGTTCTGGATTTCGGACTCGCGAAGATCTTCAACGCATCCAGGCCCGACGACGCCGGTCCGGCGCTGGCGAGCGGAGCCACGACCGCCGGAATGATCCTTGGAACAGCGGCCTACATGAGTCCGGAGCAGGCTTGCGGCAAGGCCATCGACAAGCGCACCGACGTTTGGGCGTTTGGTGCAGTGCTCTTTGAAATGCTCACGGGTCGCAGTGCTTTCGGGGCGGACACTGCCCAGGAAACGCTTGTGCGCATCCTTCAATCGGAGCCGGACTGGAAAGCGCTCCCTGCTGCAGTCCCGCCGGATGTACTTTCGCTGATTCGAAGTTGCTTGAACCGGGATCTGAATCGACGTTGGCGAGATATGGGAGATGCTGTCATCCAGCTCGCTCGCGCGTCCACCGGAGAACCGCCGCCCAAGGGCGCGCTTCCATCGTATCAACGACGGAGTGTGCAGTGTGGACGGTTTTGGCGCTTCTGTTTCTGGCCAGTGTTGCGGCTGTCACTATTCGATTCCCGATGCTTCATTCCAGCAAAGCCGCAGTCGTTCAGTTCGGAGTTTCGCCACCGGATAGTTTTCGATTCCCTCGAAACCCTCGTCCTGCGTCCTTGTCCCCTGACGGAGCTTATCTCGCTTTTCTCGCGGACAACGAAGCAGTCCCGTCAATTCTCGTGCGTCGCATGGATTCCTCTAAAGCTGAACTCATCCCCGGCTCCGAGCGTGCTTCCGATCTGTTCTGGTCGCCCGATAGCAAGCACGTTGGATTCATTGCCGAAGGCAAGCTTAAGAAAGCCACCGTGAATGGCGGGCCGCCAACTGTCGTGGCCGATACGCCCAGAGACACGTATGGCGGAACGTGGAACAAAGCAGGCGTGATCCTGATTGGTACTCGCGGTGGCATTCTTCGAGTCCCGGCCGATGGCGGCGAGCCGGCTGCGATTACCTCGCCGAACGCCGAAAAGCACGAAACATCGCACCGTTGGCCGCACTTTTTACCCGATGGCGATCATTACTTCTATCTCGCTGTCAGCGCTGATCGCGATAGTACGCTTGCCTATGTCGATAGTCTCAGCACGAGTGGACGACGACGCCAGGTGGGAGTGAGCAGCGAGGCGCAGTACTTTCGGGATCATCTGATCTATGTGCGGGACAGCGCTCTCGTCGTTCAACCGTTTGATCTACGCCGGATGACACTTACTGGAGATCCGTCTGTGATAGACGATCCTGTTCGTAGCTTTGGGACGGTGTCCGTTTCCATGAGCGGTACTCTCGCTTATCGGAGGATCGTGAACTTTCGGCAAACCCAGCTCATGTGGTTTGACCGTGACGGTAAGGCTTTGGCGTTGATAGGCACGAAAGGTCACTTTGAAAATCTCAGGTTATCTCCGGATGGAAAGTTCATTTCGTTTGAACGACTCTCAGGTGCAACACACCTCATGGTCATGGGTGTCGACGACGGAAGCCTCAGACGTCTCACGACGGATGCAGCAGAATTGGAGGGATTATCCGTGTGGTCCCCTGATGGACGCCGTGTCGCTTTCAGATCGGACAAGGCGAATATCGGCAGTCTCTACGCAAAGGCTATTGAGACTGGTGAGGCCGCAACGCTTCTGCTGAACGGTGACAATCCGATCAATCCGTCCGACTGGACTCGCGACGACAGATATATCGTGTATACCGTGCGGAATGATATCTGGGCATTGCCGCTAACGGGGGACCGCAATCCGGTTCGCTTGACGAGTACCTCTTTCGGGGAGTTCAACCCGAGAGTTTCGCGGGATTCCCATTGGGTGGCCTACTCTTCAAACGAAACGGGCCGGTCGGAAGTCTTCGTTCAATCCTTTCCGAAGACCAGCGTGAAATACCAGGTATCGACGAACGGCGGGCAGAGTCCAGTATGGAGCCCCGACGGGACGGAACTGTACTACATTGCGCCAAATGACCTACTGATGGCGGTGTCTTTTCGCTCAAATGGGGGTTCCGCAATCATCGGCTCCCCGAGCTCTCTGTTCCACGCGACATTCACGGCGTCGACAGGTTGGAACTACGACGTCTCTCCGGATGGACGTTTTCTCGTCAATATCTCGGAGGATGAAATAGCTATCCCGATCACGGTCATCGTTAACTGGGCCGAAACTCTAAAATGAGAATTGGCCGAATTTGAACTCAGCTGTATCGACTGAGCGTTCACTTCTCACATCCAGGCTTTAGCCGTACCGGACGAACCAATCCCGCTTTCAGCCTTACCATTTTTCGTAAAAGCGCTGAGAGGCGCGTTCACCGTGGGCGTCCGTCTTAACCACTCTGGGGACTGACACAAGCGGCAAAGCTGCCGTAGCTGCTGCGACGAAGGGAGGTTGGAATCGGATGACGACCGCATCGTTCCGATCAAAAAACTATCCGGATGCGACAATTGCACGGACTGCCGTGACCGTAGAACAGGGTTCCGTGACGACTGAGCACTGTTCCGCGACAACTTTCTATGGGATGCCACAGCTTTATATCGGATTTCATGCCTGAACACCTTGCAGTGGCGGGTGAACCGGCTGCTGCGGCATGTGAACACTCGACCTGTCGCATTTGTTAGTGGAATATGGCTTCTGCACGATCGGATGCCGCCTCTGGAATTCAGACTGTGCTGCAGTAACGGCAGAATCCCCGATTCGGATCATGCCTCGCGCCGCCGAAAGAATGGCCGCCACCATGTCGTATAATCCGCGCATGAAACGACCAGCCATGCTTGGTCTTCTGATCCTGCTCCTTCCTCAGTTTCTGGATGCACAGGTCGACCAGGCGAGGGCAGCAACCTACTTCAAGGAAGCGGCTGCGCTGTGCGAGCGCGAGGGCGGCAAACTGTGGGGCGTTTCGCTGTGCGGCCCGATGGTTATTGCCGATCCAGCGACTCGCACGATTGCGACAAACCAGCCCGCCCCTGAGGCCCCGCGGCCAGCAGTTTTGGGGTTTGCGAATGCCGCATTGGAGTGGGGTGGAGTTCGCTGGAGCACGTTCGTCTGGCAATACATTCCGTCCGATGAGGCCACTCGTGGCCGTTTGCTGCTGCATGAATTGTTTCATCGCATCCAACCGCAACTCGGTTTCAATATCCGTGACGGACAAAACGACCACCTCGACACGCTCGACGGCCGATATTGGCTTCAACTCGAATGGCGCGCTCTCGCAAAAGCCTTGGGCTCAACAGGGCCGTCGCGCGCTTCCGCGATTCGCGATGCCCTGGCTTTTCGCGCGAAACGGCGAGCCTTGTTTGCGGGCTCAGCCGAAAGCGAACGCCTTCTTGAAATGAATGAAGGCCTGGCTCAGTACACGGGAACCGTCGCCGCGTTTCCATCGAGTGCCGTAAGCACGGCAAATGCGATACAGCAGCTCCAAGAGTCGGAACAGATCAGCACGTTTGTGCGTACGTTCGCCTACCCGTCCGGCACCGCCTACGGCATTCTTCTTGATGAAGCCTCGCCGGGTTGGCCGCGAAAGGTGAAATACGAGGACGACTTCGGTCAACTCATTATGGCGGCGCGTGGCTTGCAGCCGTCGCCGGACGTCGAAAGCGCCGCGATGCTTTATGGCGGTCCTTCACTTCGAGCGAGCGAAGAAAGACGCAACGCCGAACAGAAGGCCCGCATAGCAGATCTGCGCCGCCGTTTTGTCGATGGGCCGGTTGTGATTTTGCCGAGACCAAACACGGCAGCTTTTACGACCGCCGGAATGACGCCGATTCCGGGTTCCGGCACGCTGTACCCCGGTTATCGGGCAACGACCGAGTGGGGAACCATCGAGGCCGCGCTGGTTCTCGTATCCGCCGATCGAACGAAAGTGTTTCTGCCGGCTCCATCAACCGTCGAGGCTCCGACGATTCGAGGCGACGGCTGGACGGTTACGCTTTCCCCAGGATGGATCGTTCGGCCGGGCTCGCGCAAAGGCGACTTTGAAGTCGTTCGGCAGCAGTAACGCCCTGACACACAATGAGTGTTTCGTCATATTCGTCAAGCTGCGGTCCGCCGATGCGCGGGTTTTCACGCGATTATCAATTCCCGGCTGCAGGCCCCGAGATTGGATGTTTTTCGAGTGTTGCGAATGTCACAATTGACACGGACATCTCGAACCTGACTCTTCTCGGTTGCAGCGCGGAAACGGGAGTTTGAATTCCCCTCGTAGATTAGACCGTAGGGAATTGTGGGATAACAAATGGCCCGACCGCGAATTTTCGCGGCCGCTAAAATCGATGGCGAGTCTTCAAAGAACCTTGAGTCCGCAGCGTTTTGCGACTTGCTGGAGAGCTCGGTCGCGCGAGGCAAGCGATGTTTTGCGACGCAATGCGATCTCCAGATACGTTGCATCGTAAACGGAGAGGCCATGGTTTTCAGCCAACTCTGATGTCTTTCGGAATGCCGCTTTCGCCATCTCCTCATCTACTGTGAGTCTCAGATTAAACAAGGTCTCAAGGGCGGTCTTCCGTTCCTGGGCGGTGAGTTTCTTGCGGCGTTGCAATACGAGGAGGCCATTCGCTATCTCGGTGAACCAGAGGGGCGGCACGATGATTGCCGTTCCGGCTCCCAGACGCTCCAGGAGACTGTCGGTTTCCGGTGTCGCTTGATGCGGATGCACCCAGGCGAATCCCACCGATGAATCCACAACCCATTCGCCTTTCAACGACGTCCTTCTTCGACAGTGGATTTAATGTCATCAAAAGTGAGCTTCGGCTTACCTGCAGTTCGCCGCGCGATCCGCTTTCGCAATTGCTGCAGTGCAAAAATCGCCTGGCGCACAGGCTCCAGACTGCCGCGGCCTTCCGGGATCAACCGGGCTACAGGTTTGTCATGTCTGGTGATGATCACTTCTTCGCCACGCGCAACGCGTTCGAGAAGTTGACCGAAGCGGGTTTTTGCCTCAAAGGCTGTAACACTTGCCATAGTCTATCAACTCAAATTAACCAATCGTTAGCTAGTTTCACACAGCGGCCGTCACTTCGGCAACGTTAAAGAACCCATGGCGAACGAATTTCAGCCGTGCCGCGTTCGTCCGTTGCCGCCCTTCGCGTCTTTCAACGATACCTTGACAATCGACAATATATTGTCGAACATCTAGGCATGGGTGACAAACCAGCCCGCGAGCAGGCGGAACTGCTCCAGGGAATACTCGACCTTCTTATTCTGCGCACGGTTGAAGTCGCGCCGCTGCATGGCTGGGGAATCTCCAAGAGCATTCGCCGGATGTCACGCGACGTGTTGAGCGTCAATCAAGGCTCGCTTTATCCCGCGCTTTACCGGCTGGAAACCGCGGGCCTCATCAAAGGCGACTGGGGCACCTCGCCCGAAGGACGCGAGGCGAAGTTCTATGCACTCACGCGCGCCGGAAAGAAACGCCTCAAGGACGAGAACGATTACTGGCTGCTGTTTTCGCGCGCGGTGAACGACGTTTTAAGCGGAGGCTGACGATGTTCGACAAGCAACTGCGGCAGATCCGATTCCTATTGAAGCGCGGCCGATCGGAGAACGATCTCGAGTGCGAGATTCGATTTCACATCGATATGGAAACGCGCGAACACATCGACAAAGGCCTTCCCGCACACGAAGCGCGACGCCGCGCGCTGGCCGATTTCGGCAGTATTCCGTCGGTTCAGGAAACGGTACGCGAAACCTGGGGATTGCGCATCTGGTCCGACCTTCGCCGTGACTTCCAATACGCCTTCCGCATGATTCGGCGCAAACCGGCCTTTGCGGCAATGACCATCCTGACAATGGCGATCGGCGTGGGCGCGACGGCGGCAGTGTTTGCAGTCTTCGACCGGGCGATCCTGCGCCCGCTTCCGTTCGACGAAGCGGAGCGCCTCGTTCACATCAGCGAGACCCGGCCCAACAGAGACTTCACCGAAATGGAAGCGTCGTATCCGAACTTCGAAGATTGGAAGGCGCGCACCCACAGCTTCGACGATCTGGCTGGATTCAACGGGACCAACTTCACCGTGACGGGGATTGGTGTTCCGTTTCGCATTTCTGCAGTCCGTGTGACGACGAATTATCTCTCCGTGTTGCGGGTGCGGCCGCAGCTCGGCCGCGGCTTCCTGGAAGAGGAAGAAGCGGTCGACAATTCGCACGTCGCCATCATCACGGACGGATTCTGGCGCCGCTTGTTCGGTGCGCGTCCCGACGTGCTGGGGCAGACGCTTCGGCTCGGCGGTGTTCCTTACACCATCGTGGGTGTGCTTCCTGGGGATTTCCGCTTCGCCGGGGGAGGACCGTCGGACCTGATTGTCCCGCTGGGTCCGGCCGCCGTTCAACGCACACGGCGGCAGTTTCATTGGCTGATAGCGATCGCGCGGCTGAAGGACGGCGTGACACCCGCCGAGGCCGACAGCGAGATGAAAGCCATCGCGGCGCAACTCGTGGCGGAACACGCAGACACAAACGCAGGTACGAGTGCGCGTGTGACTCGATTGCAGGATGACGTGATCGCACGCATTCGGCCGACGCTCGCCGTGATCGGCGGCGCAGCGATGTTCATGCTCTGTTTGGCGCTCGCCAATCTGGCGAATCTGATGATCGCGCAATCGGCAACGCGAGAACGCGAGATGGCCATTCGTACGGCGATCGGCGCAGGAACGATGCGTCTCGGGCGGCAACTGCTCGCTGAATCGCTCGCTCTCGCTGCCATTGCCGCCGTTGCATCGCTCGTGGTCGCGAACTGGACACTGGAAGGAATGACGCGATCGATACCGCCATCGATGCTCGCCAGCTTTCCGCAGGTTGGCGAGGCCAGTGTGGACGCGCGAACGGCGGCATTTGCGTTTCTGCTGGCGATGTTGGGTGGAACGATCGCCGGCTGCGCGGTCGTCTTCCGCCGGTGGCGAATTCCTTTGGCGGACGCGGTCCGCCGTGAGTCTGCGACTGCACCATCGAGTCAGCGATTGCGTTCGATCTTTATTGTTGCCGAAGTCGCACTCGCCGTCACGTTGCTGGTGGGCGCCGTCGTGATGCTTCGCAGCGTGCAGCAATTGCTGCGCGTGAATCCCGGCTTCTCCGCCGACAAACGGCTCGCGCTGAAGATGTCGCTGCCGCAGTCAGCGTATCCAAAACCCGAAAACGTGAGCGCGTTCTATGAGACGCTGCGCGATCGCGTGGCGCAACTGCCGGGCGTCGAACAAGCCAGCGTGATCGACGAGTTGCCGCTGACGGGCGACTGGGGGACAGTTTTCGTTCACGCGTCCACTCAAGGTGATCCGAAATCCTCGAATGACGGCATCGAAACCGTCGTCCGATCGGCAAGCGTGAATTACTTCGAAACCATGGCCATTGCGTTGAAGTCGGGCCGGACGTTCAATACCTCGGATCGCGCGGACTCGACGAGAGTCGCTGTCATCAATGAAACGCTGGCGGCGCGCCTCTTCGGAAACGCGAATCCGATCGGCCAGCGTGTGATCGTGATTGTCAATCGCAACGTTTATGAAATCGCGGGTGTTGTCGGCGACGTCGCGTTGATGGACTTCGAAAGCCCGATGCGCGCGACACTCTACACAACGTTGGTGCAGGATCCGTCGCCCACTTCCATTGTCGTGATCAAAACCCGCCTCGATGCCGATGCGATGGCCGCCTCCGTTCGCGCGCAGGTGCAACGGCTGGATCCCGAGTTGCCGGTATATGGCGTCCTTGACCTGGCCGAGATGATCAATCGTACGTCGAGCGTGATCACGCGCCGGCTGGTGCTTTATCTGATCGGCGCCTTCAGCATCGTTGGCGCGCTGATGGCGGGCATCGGCCTGTATGGCCTGATGAGCTTCGTCGTCGCACAGCGATCGCGTGAAATCGGCATTCGCATTGCGCTCGGCGCCGAAGAGCGAGGAGTGAAACGGCTCGTCCTGAACCAGGCGTTGCGCATGACGGCGATGGGCCTGTTGATTGGAATCGGGCTCGCGATCGCCAGCGGCAAGTTCATTCAGAGCTTCGTGTTTGGCGTCGCCCCGTCAAATCCGGCGGTCCTGATCACGGTTGCGGTCATCGTCGGACTGATCACATGCGCAGCCTGTTACGCGCCGGTCCGCCGCGCCTTACGTATGGATCCGGTTTCGGTACTCCGCCACGATTGAACGGCAAATCCGAAGTCATGCCGTGATGCTGTGCGCCGAGAAATGTCCGGCGGACACTTAGGAGCGGTGGCAGAAGTGAGCATTCTCCAATTTCTCACTTCTGCCACGGACTGTCAGGCCAGCGCTTTTCCGTACAGCACGAGCAGGCGGCTCCATGCTTTCTCGGCGAGCGCCTCGTTGTAGACCGTCGAATCCGGAGGACACCAGCCATGAGCGGAGCCTGCGTAAACCTCGATCTCGGCCTGCAGGTTCGCTTTGGCGAACGTTTCCTTCATCACGTCCTTATCTGTAGGCGCTCGGCTGTCGTCGTTTGCGGCGATCGCGATGAGGAACTGCGCTTTTGTTTTCGCGGCTTGAAGATGTGGACTGTCCGGCGCCTGTGTGACCAGTCCGCCGCCATGGAATGACGCGACGGCGCCGACGCGATCGGGCACGGCCGCCGCGGTGCGGAATGCAATCGGTCCACCCATGCAATAACCTTGCGTTCCGATTTTCCGATTCTTGTTCACCGATGATTGCTGATCGAGCCAGGCAATGAATGCCTTCGCGTCCGTCATATGGGTCGTTGCGTTGAGACCCTGCGCGAGCGGCATCACCTGCTGGATCGGCGTCGCGCCGCCGTTTTCTGCGGTGGGCGCTTTCTTGACGCGATAAAACGGATTCACGACAAGCACGGAATAGCCGGATTGCGCGAGCCGTTTCCCCATTTGACGGGCCGCCGGCCGCAGGCCAAAGATATCCGGCCAGTAGAGGACGCCTGCTGCGGAACCGCTGGACGGATGCACGAAGTAGCAGTCGGCGGTGCCGTCGGGCGTCTTGACGGTGACTTCCGATTCCGTCACAGCGACAGCGTTTTTATTCTGCGGCAGCATCATCGCCGCACCTAACATCATCCCGAATTCTCGCCGAGTCACTAAACCTCGAGCTTCGTATTCCTGGCGGTCCTTCTCAAAATGCTCATCGCACATAGTTCGCTCCTTAAGAAGTTGGGTTGCGGATACACCGTTTCAGTATCGCGAGATTCTATACCACGCCGATCTCACCCGCGCCAGGATGCTCGTCCCGGATACGGCAGAGGTGCGACCATGATATTTTTTCTGACTCAGGAGAGCGTCAATGAAAGGACACTTACTGTCAGCGATCGTGTTTGCCATGTTTTCAGCTCCCCAACCGGCGCCCGATTTTTACCTTCTTTCGGGCACGTTCTCTCCGAGTATTGGACCCGATGGAAATTCGGAAATCTATTCGGCGCCCGGCGGGTTGATCGTGATCGACACCGGCCGCCACCCGGCGCATTCGAAGGCGATTGTGGATTACGCGAAGGGGAAGGGCAGGCCGATCGTGGCGATCATCAATACTCACTGGCATCTGGATCACACGACTGGAAACGGCGACATCAAGGAGGCGTATCCTCAGGCGAAACTGTATGCCACGCGAGCAGCCAACGGCGCGCTTTCCGGATTTTTGGCGGAGAGTTCCGTACGCACCGAAGAGCGTCTCAAAGATCCCGCGCTCACAGCCGAAGCGCGATCCCGCCTCGAACGCGGATTGAAAGTAATCCGGGGCCGCGTGACGCTTCTTCCGGATGTCCCGGTTGAAAAGACCATGACGCTGCCGGTCGATGGACGATCGATTGAACTCCACGTGACGGACCATGCGGTCACCGACTCCGATATCTGGATCTGGGACCCGGCCATGAAGACCGTCATCGCGGGCGACATCGTGACGCTTCCAGCACCCTTATTCGATACCGCCTGCGCTGATGGCTGGCTCGAGGCACTCGCTGCGATCGAAGCTCAGCCGTTCGACCGGATCATACCGGGTCACGGGTATCCGATGAATCGCGACGAATTCGAGACGTACCACCGCGCTTTCGAAAACCTGGTCGCCTGCGCTGCAACCAAAACCGGGACGGAGTGCGCGGATCGCTGGCTCGCGGACGCGGCCACTCTCCTGGAAAAAGCGGCCGGCAAAGATTACGGCGATCGGGAGTACGCCAAAGCCGCTGTCACTTTCTACGTTGATCAGGTGATCCGCTCGCAGGACGCTCGCGCGAAGTTTTGCAAGAGCCGTTAATTGTTCGTTAACTTCTGAACACTATCGACAACCAGCACGTCCAGCGGCGCCTTCTTCGCGGTTAACTTCAATCCGAGCTTTTCGACTGCCGCAAATAGCGAGTCGCTGGAATTGAAGTCCAGTAAACGGAGCGCCTGTGGTGGTAGCACGACTCCAGCGGTCAGGGCGGAGCGGATGAGCATCGCCCGATAATCCTCGGGTGTCACTTCGAGAACGAAGTCGTATTTTCCTTTGAGTCCTGTCATATCGACAATCGGACGATCCAGGAACCGGGCCAGCGATTCCGCGATTTGTGTCGTCGTCAGGTGTTTGATTTCGAATTTATTGTCGGCAAAGCTGTAGTAGGCGCCTTTCCCGAAACTCACGCTGACGCCGGCGGCACTCCCGCTCGCGGCTACATCGACGGTCGCAGAAGTTGCGCCATCCGGCGCGGTTTCCGGCGGCACCTCTTTGATTCGCAAACCGCTCGTGGCGACTTCAAGTGCGTAAACCGGAAGTTCCTTCGCTTCCTTGTGCAGCTTCAAAGCGAAGCGATCGGCAAGCAGACTCTGAAGCATTTCGGGTACCTGCGAAGGTGAACCACCATCGGGCAGCTTGGCCGCGATCTCGAACCGCTGCTGGGCAGTCCACTCGGGAGTTTCGATCTGTTGCAATCGCGTTCGATAGGCGATCGCAATGTAGTCTTTCAGCGTGAGAAAAGTTGCGCGAACCTGAGCTCCGTCGATCTTCACACCAGCGGAGACCTGTTGCGTGTCTTCTCCCATGGCTTTGACCGTAGCCACTTCGAACTCCAGGCGGGATTGACCGGCCGCCTCGATTGCGCCGGCAAGGATCGTGCAAAATATGATGGTGATTGCTGTGTTCTTCATGACTTTGGATTTCAGCATACTCTCTCCAGAATACTTTCATTCGGATCGGCGAACCGCCGGGAAATACCGGCGAGTGCCGTAACGTCCCCGAGTTTTGGAACGGGGGTGTTGAGCTCGCGCACTATTTCTTGCGGACGCCGGAATCGACGTAGTCGTGGTTCGCGACGGTGGACACTTCAAGTGACGCTTCATACGAGCCCGCTGCGGCCTTAACTGTGCGATGAGTTGTCGCTCCTTTACCAGTGCGGCCCGCACCGCTGAGCAGCTCCTCGAGAACGCGGCCGTGGTTCTTGTCCGTTGCCATCGTGTTCACACCCAGGATGGTCAGAATGGTCGGGGAAACGTCGGCCAGCGAAACGGGAGTTTCGACTCGGGAGCTCTTCCGAAAATCCCTCCCCCAGGCAATAAAGGTGTTGTGCACGACCCATGGATTCAGGCCGCCATGTCCGCTGGCTCCCGTGCTGATCGGTGCATTACGGGAACTGGTGATCGTATGCGTTCCGGAGACTCCGAATGCGTTGGCTTGCGATGTCCACGCCAGTGTGGCGGCGATGTCTGCTCCACGTGTGCGATGCGACGCGTGGATCAAATCCAATGCAAACGTTCCTGAAACCCGTCCCTGATCACCGCGGCCGCCGCCGGTGAAAATCAGGTCGGTCCACGGCTGTTGCTGCAGGAAGCGTACCACCGGTTCGATGCGATCTTTCCTTTCCATATACAACAACAAGGACTGACCCTGACTGGCCACGACGACGTCCGTCGAGTCCGTGGAAGCTTTGAGGCCCGCTTGGACCAGAGCCTCGGTGACGTTAACGCCATCCGTGTTCAGTGCGAATCCGTGATCCGAAGCGATGATGATGTCGGTGCGATCGGCCATGCCCAGCGATTCGATTTTCGCGATCGTTTTGGAAATGCTGTCGTCGATTTGGCGAAGAGCGTTCCTGGACCGCGGCGAACCGGCGCCCGTCGCGTGCTGCGCCGAATCGAGAGGGCCGATCCAGTCGATCAGCACGTCTGGTTGCAATTCCGGAAGAACGAAGTCGCGCAATACCGAATCCGTCCAATTCATCAAAGCCAGTTCATCTGAAGTGTCCGGCGCCGGACCGAAACGATGGAGAATGGCGGTGTTCACCTCTGCCGGAAATGCGGCAGTCGCTGTTCGATCGAACAAACCGTGAATCGCAACGCCTGCCCCGCGTCTTGCCATGGGGTTGAGCAGAAAGCCGACGCCGGTCGTTCCGGAACTGAGCGTCACCAGCTTCCGTTTGTGGCGCATGAGAATTTCACCGAGCGTTTCGATGGTGACGATCCGGCCGTTTCCATTCTCGAGCTTTAAAAGTTGCAGGTAGTTGCCCGTGTCGAACGCCGCCCGAGGATCGACGCCGGCGACAAACATGCTGTTGCCGACGATCCCGTTCAGCGACGGATAGGTTCCGGTGACGAGAGCCGTCGCGTTCAAGCGCGTCACCGTCGGAAAAAGGGAATGGCTGTGGACAAACTCCGTGCCTTCGCTCCGAAGCCGCGCGATCGTTGGTGAATCGATGGAATTGATGCTGTCGGGCCGGAGACCATCCACAATGAAGATGGCGATCATCCGCTCCGGCAGTGCGGGAAGCGCGCTTTGGGCCGCAACTACCGCAAGAATAACCAGGCACAAGAGAAGTTGGAGCCCCAGGCGTTTACGAATGGCCAAATTGTCGCTCCGGGGCCAGTTTCTTGGTACTGATCATTCCGGCGTAGAAGAACGACAGTCCCGGCGTCATCAGCAGTACCAGACCCGTGGCCGTCAGAAGCCACGCGGTATCTCCGAAATTCACGGGACCACCAGCGGCGGAAGTGGGCTGCTCTCGAATGATCAGTGTGCCGAACGCCATCAGTGCCAGGAAGACGAGAAGCACACTCCACACGCGATTCATGCGCTGTTACCTCCCGGTGCGAAGTCTATGCTACGTAAAGGTAACTTGGAACGGAGTTGTGGGGTAAACATCGAACACCGACTGGATATGTCAAACGCGGTGCTGTTCCCATTTCCAACGTGATTTGATGCGCGCGTTGGGTCACGGTCCCGGTTAATTCGTGGCAGGTTTCTCCGCCGAATCGATGACGAGAAATTCGTAGGGGACTTTGACAGATTCGAGGTTCAAACCAAGCTGCTGCTTGATCGTAAAGCGAATGGCTCGGTCCAGGTTTTCCGTGTTGTCGCCACGGCACATATCCCACGTGAGTTTGAACGAGTAGAAACCCGCAAGTCCGGTGCGATCGACGACAGGCGCAACGGCTCCGCGGACCCCAATGCACAGATTGACGGTCGACAAGTTCTTCGCAACGGTTGCGAGCGAGATCTTCGCCGCCGTGAGCGCCGCCGTTCCGGGCGGATTGTTCGCGATGAGCAGGTAGTCCTCGTCGCCGTCCACCGTGGAACGCTGCAGTTTGGCGCCGCCTTTATCCACAACCAGCGCGAACCCCTGAACTTCTTCGGTGAAACGGTGATGCTTCAGTTTGAAACGGTCCGACAGCATGATCTGCAGCATGTCGAACAATTGCTTTTCTGTGGTGGCGCCAGGGTTTTCAGCTTTCGCCTCGATCGCGAAACGTGAGTTCCGATCCCAGTCGGGAATCCCTCGAATCGCGCCGATGGCCTGCAGTCCATACGCAAAATTGATCAGCTGACTCAATGTCGCGGCGTTGTAGATGCAGGTTCCAAGTGGCACACTTGCGCGTGAATCATTCGGCCGCAACCTCGTGTCGATACCCCTGCAACCGCTGATGTTCCCTGAACCGCTTACCGCCGGTTTGATCGATACAATTTCGAAAGCACTGGGTCGTTGACCTCGCCATTCGGCGAACGCTCCGACTGCGACAAGAACGGACAGGCAAAAACCAGGGAAAGGCAGAGATCCAGGCCGGAATTTCATGCGGGAATGTTGGCGCTCGCACGAGAGCGATTGCAATCGCTGATTCACGCGTTGGAGTTCTGACCAGGAGATCGGGGGACGCACCCCCGAACCGATAATTCGGGTGTGCGTCCCCTTATCTCTGACTCTTATCTCCAGGTCGATTAGCAGGCGGCGAGAACACCCTCAGCTTTTCCGTAGTAATACGCAGCGAGGGCCGGAGAGTGGTAGACATAGAACGCGATATTGCCTAAAGCCGAATAAGTATCGGACAGATTCAACGCCTGGCTGCAGGAAATCGCAGCCGAGGCCGAGGGTGCACTCGCGTTGAAAGCGATGACCAATGCGAATCCAACAAGTAGGATCTTGACCGTTCTGCGAATCGTCATCTCATTTTTCGATGGGGCAACTGTGGTTTTCATAGCTCTCTCCTTTAGTGTGTCTTGGCTTAATTCCGCCGCCGATCTGCAGTCGGTTAAGGCAACGGATGGGCCAAAGCGGACCACAGTCTAGAGAGTTCGGAACGTGTTGATTCATCGAGTACAGACAGCACTTGGTGAAGTGTACGCAGAGTGTGCATTGGGCCCGGCGCCATCATTCGGATGGTGTTCCACATCGTTTTGATGTAGCAAGCCGGAGTGGGCGGAAAGCTATTCCGCGCGGAGTGCTTCCACGGGATTTACCGAGGCCGCTCTCCGCGCCGGCAGATAACTTGCGAGGAGCGCACAAATCCCGAGTATCGCAGTGACAATGATCAAAGTGGGCACGTCCCACGACTGCACACCAAACAGCAAATCTTTCAGCAGCGCTGCGGCGGCGATCGAACAGCCGAGCCCGATCACGATCCCAACAGTAACCACAAACCCCGCCTGGCCGAGGATCAATCGATAGACCGATCCGCGTTGCGCTCCCAGAGCCATCCGTACGCCGATCTCGCGGGTCCGCTGACTTACGGAGTAAGCAATCACGCCATAAAGGCCGATCGCTCCGAGCATCATGGCGGATGCCGCAAATGCTCCGACTAGCCACGCCGACGAGCGGTTCAGAAAGGCGGCCGGCGAATCGTTAATCCGCTGGTCCATGACAAATTCGTTTCTGACGCCGAGGTTGGGATCCATCTGGTGAATCGCCACCACCAGCGACGGCATGATCGACGCCGGATCCTGCGCAGTGCGGACCACAATAAACGAACTGCTCCGCGAGCCTTGCTTGAAGGGATAATACGCAGCGGGATCGATGGATTCGACGAGGTCGCCCTCCCGAATGTCATCCACCACACCAATAATCTGCGCGAGCGACTCCGGCGAAAGATCCGGATCGCCGATCGTTTTGCCGACAGGATCTTCGCCCGGGAAGAACCGTTTGGCGAGTGTGCGATTGATCACCACCACGCGAGGCTTTCCGGCATCGTCTGCGTCGGTGTAGAAGCGCCCGCGGATCAGCCTGGCCTGTAACGATTTGAAGTAATCCGCGCTGGTCTCCCGATGCAGAGCCGTATTGTGCTCTCCAGACGACGGATGCCCAAGGACCCGAAACTGCATTGCGGAGCAGTTACAAGTAACGGGCAGGTCGGTGGTATGCGCCGCGGAAACGACGCCCGGTAAACTGGAAATGTGCTCCATGAGCCGCCGGTATAAAGTCATTCGTTGATCGTATTGTCCGAAGCTCGCGCCATGAACGTCGACCTCCAGAGTGGCCAGGTTTGCCGGATTGAAATTCAAATCCACATGGAGCATGCGGTACAGGCTCTTGCTCAACAATCCCGCGCTTGCCAGCAGCACCATCGCGATCGCTAATTCCGCCGTCACCAGATTCGCACCGAAGCGTTTCCAGAGTGTTCCCGACGAGCCACGTCCACCTTCCGCAAGATTCTCACGCAGCCGGGTAAGAGACAGCCGCAAAGCCGGGGTCAGAGAAAACACCACAACACCGAGCAGCGAAGCTGCTGCGGCGAACACCAACACACGCGGATGCAAGCCGACTGTCCGGAAGTACGGCATTCCGCGGAGCCGGCGTTCCGGAATTAATTTGAACAGCCAGGGGATGGCCGCGGAAGCTGCAGGCATACCGAGGACCACGGCAACCGTCATCAGCACCACACCTTCCGCCACAAACTGGCGCACCAGCCGTCCTTTAGATGCGCCCAGCACTCCGCGCAACAACATCTCCCGCCTGCGGCTCTCGGCGCGGACCAGCAGGAGACTCGCCACATTGATGTATGCGATCAGCAAGAGAAGCGCCGCCCCGCTCGACAACACCAGGAGCGTCGGACGGACGTCGCCCACGACGGCTTCCGTGAACGGGACCAGGCGCGCGCTTCGCCCTTTATTGGAGTCTGGGTATTCCTTTTCCAGGTCGGCCGCAATCGCCTTGGTTTCGGCCTCGGCAGTCTGAAGAGAAACTCCATCCCTCAGCCGCCCCATGGCGTAAAGGTTGTAACAATCGCGCGTCAGGTCGCAGCGGGTCGGGTCATGGAGTGTGGTGAAGAACTCTGCCGCGCGTAACGCAAAATGAAACTCGGGTGGCAGAACGCCGATCACGGAGTATGGAGTGTCATTAATGTTCAGGGACTGCCCGATGATATCCTGACGGCCGCCGAAACGGCTCTGCCACGCGTCGTGCGTCAGCACAACGGCGTATGGCGCAGTGGGCGTGTCATCCGAATCGGTAAAGGTGCGCCCGAGCATCGCGGCGACACCCAGGCCGCGGAAGAAACCGCCGCTCACACGGGCACTGCGAAGAGACTGCATCCCTTCGGGACTTCGCCAGAGAGCGACGGTAACCGACCATGCCTCGAATGAGCTGAAAACCGTGTTGGCCTTCTTCCAATCCCGATAGTCCGGATAAGAGAGAGTACAGTCGCTGCACGAGTTGGTGGTCCCAAAGGCAACCACCAGGCGTGAAGGGTTCTCATACGGAAGCGGCTGGATCAACGCAGCATCAACAAACGCAAAAATCGCCACGCTCGCGGCCATTCCCAGCCCGAGCACGAGGATGGCCGTAACGGAAAAGCCCGGGTTCTTGCGCAATTGGCGCACCGCATATCGCAGGTCCTGCAGGATGCTTTCGAGGTTGAAGGCTACGATGTCCCGGCTATGGTCTTTCAATTCGTTCTCCATGGCGTCGATCGTACGATAGTCTATCCATAGATAGTCAACGGATCAGATTTGCTGGGAATCGCCAGGGAGCGACGCCCACGGTACACGGTGATCCATATGCAATTTACAAACAAAACAATTCTGGTCGCAGGCGGAACCGGCGGGTTGGGTCGCGCGGTGTCCGAAGCATTCCTCGGCGCCGGCGCGAATGTGATCGTGACTTATCGCAAACGCGAAGAGTTCGACGCGTTGAAGCCGTCGTCCAAACTCGAAGGGTTAGCCCTCGATGTCACCGACGATCGCGCTGTGGCCGACGCGATTGCGGGGGTGGTCGCGAGGCGCCGATCGATCGAGGTGCTCGTCAATACCGTCGGCGGTTACACCGGCGGCGTGAAACTCTGGGAGACGGACGCCGCCGTACTCGACCGAATGCTCGCGTTGAATCTGCGCTCCGGCTACGTGTTATCGCGGGCGATCGTTCCGCTCATGATCAAACAAGGTCAGGGTGCGATCGTCAACATTGCGGCCAGGGCCGCCTTCGACCATCCCTCCGGAGCGGCCGCCTACGCTGCTTCAAAAGCAGCCGCCGTCGCGATGATGGACTCACTGGCCGCCGATCTGCGCGGGACGGGAGTGCGCGTGAACACCGTTCTGCCGAGCATCATCGATACGGACGCCAATCGAGAAGCGATGCCGGCCGCGGATTACAGCAAATGGCCGAAGCCGGAGGACATCGCGAAAGTGATCCTGTTCCTGTGCAGTCCGGACGCAAGCGTGATCCACGGTGCGTCCATTCCGGTGTACGGCGACAGTTCAGGCTGAGGAATGATCTATACTGCCGGGTCATGCGAATCCGGCTTGGTCTTGCCCTCTATGTTCTGACGCTCGGTCCGGCGCATGCTCAATCGCAGGCGCTTTCGACGCATGGCGCTTATAAGATTTACCTGATCCTGCATCAGGTCGGCGAAGAGAAGTTCGACATCACCACGAACGGCGATGGCACGCGCACGTTGACCACCAGCTTCGATTACACCGACCGCACATCCAGGCGGACGACCAACGCGAAGCTCACCACGACGTCCGATGAGCGTCCGCTCAGCCTCGAAGTCTCAGGCGCCTCGACCGTCTCGGCAAGAGTCGATGGCTCGACGCTATCAGTGACAATGCGCGGGGTGACGCGTCCCATGCCGGCGCCCGCTGCATGGGCCGCGGTCAGCGGCCCGTCGCCGTTCGCGCTTCAAATGATGATGATGCGGGCGTGGCGTGCGCGCGGCGAACCGAAGCAGATGATGCTGGTCAGCACCAACGCGAATCCCGAACCACTCGAGATCGAGCGCGCCGGTACCGACTCCGTGACGGTTGGCGAGAAACGCGTTGCGCTCCAACGCTACACCGTGAATCACCTCATGTTCGGCAAAGAGATTCTCTGGACGACAACGGACGGCGATCTCGCGGCGCTGATGACGTTCGCCGGAGGACTTCCACTTGAAGGTATTCGCGACGATCTCGAACCGGCTTTCACCGAACTCTACCGCGCCGGCGTCGCGCAGGAGATGGCGAACTTGTCCGCCCTCGGCAAGGCCGTGCCGCCGGTGCAGATGGGTGCCTATGCGATCACGGGTGCGACGCTGATCGACGCGACCGGCGCGCCGCCTGTTCCGGACTCCGTCGTGGTCATCCGTGATGGACGAATCAGCGCGGCCGGTCCAGGCGCTTCTGTTGCTGTTCCGCGCGGCCTTGCCATCGTCGACGGTAAGGGCAAAACGCTTCTTCCCGGACTTTGGGAAATGCACACCCATGCGTCGGGCGTCGAGTTCGGTCCCGCGTCACTCGCTTCCGGCATCACAACGATGCGCGACTGCGGCGGCGAGTTCGACTTCCTTGTTGCGATGCGAAACGCGATCGATAAACAGATGGCGGTTGGTCCGCGAATGCTGCTTGCGGGACTGGTCGATGCCGGCGGCTTGAAGGCATTCGGCCACGTGACCGCAGAATCGCCGGATGAGGGCCGCGCCGCCGCGCGGCGTTATCACGACGCGGGTTTCGAACAAATCAAGCTCTACACGTTTCTCGCGCCCGACGTGATCCGGGCGATTTCCGCTGAGGCGCATCGTTTGGGTATGACGGTCACGGGGCATGTGCCTCAATCGGTCTCGACCATGGGCGGAATCGAAGCCGGGATGGATCAGATCAATCATCTGAATTACGTCACGACGATGTTGCGCGGCCCGTCCTCGGGCGCCAGTGGTCAGCCGCCCGCCGTCGACTTGAATTCGGAGGCAGCGAAGCAGGCGATTCAATTCCTGCTCGATCATCATACGGTCGTGGATCCGACCGCGAGCTGGGGAGAGATGTCGGGACACTCGCGCGAAGTCTCAGTCGAGACGTTCGAACCGGGGATCCTCGGCGCGCCTGCGGTGCTGGACTCGAAGTTCCGGGGTTTGGAGAACGCGGCCACTGCCGAGCAAATGCGAACACGAATGGCGTCGACACTGTCCGTCATCGGCGCACTTCACAAGGCCGGCGTTCCGATCGTTCCGGGTTCCGACACCGGCCTCGTCGGCTTCGGTCTGCATCGCGAGATCGAGCTGTACGTGCAGGCCGGCATGACGCCCATGGAAGCCATTCAATCCGCCACGATCGTCTCCGCCCGCGCCATGCAGCTCGACAAAACGGCCGGCACGATCGAAGCCGGCAAACGCGCCGATCTGATTCTGGTCGACGGCGATCCGCTGAAAGACATCACCACCCTCCGCAAGGTCACGCGTGTCGTCACCAACGGACGGATGTATGACGCGGCCGCTTTGTGGAAGAGCGTCGGATTCCGATATTGATTCTGCCGCAACTCGGCTTTGTTGAAAGCGTCACAGGAGTTCAAATGTGGGCAGCTTCCTTGACCGTGTATCCGATGTGACGGTGGGTTGACACCGCGCGCGGCGTGGAGGCGGCCCATCAGGCAATCCGCAAAATCCACTTTGGCACTCTGTATTAACATGTTCCAGGAGGAGAATCCATGAGAAGCATAGCCCGGTTCATGATCCTGGCGTTGTTCGTCGCCATACTGTCCGAGACCGCGGCGGCTCAGAACGCCGATGACATCGCTGAAAAGTATCTTGCAGCGATCGGCGGCCGCAGCGCGCTGGCAAAACTCAAATCCCGCCACCTCACGGGAAATGTCACGGTAGCGACGCCGGTGGGCAACATTTCCGGAAGCGTCGAAACATTCAATCAGTCGCCGAATAAATCGCGGACGCTGATCAAACTGGATCTCTCGGCTATGGGAATGGGCCAGGCCACAATCGATCAGCGCTTCGACGGCGACTCCGGCTACTCGATGGACAGCCTGCAGGGCAATCGCGAGATTACCGGCAGCCAGCTGGACAATCTCAAGAACACCATCTTCCCGACACCTTTCCTGGACTACAAACAACGGGGCGCGACGCTGGAGTTTATCCGCCAGGACAAACTCGGCGAGCGCAACACCAACGTGGTGTTGCTGAAGCCGAAGACAGGATCACCGCTGCAGGCTTTCATCGATGCCGAAACGAACCTTCTCCTCAGGACAATCATTAATGTGACCGTGCCGCAACTTGGAACGGAAGTACAGCAGACCTCCGATTTTTCCGACTATCGCGATGTGGACGGCGTGAAGGTTGCGTTTCAAGTCAAGAACAGCTCGTCGATTCAGACGATTTCGGTAACGGCCGCCAAGGTCGAGCACAATGTCGACATCGACTCCACGATGTTCGCTAAACCCGGCAACCGCTGAGCTGCCGCAGCGAACAATTACCAAATCACCCGCACGGGATACTGGCTGACCAGTGGATCCGGAGTGACAAGAGCCAGTCCATGAGCGATCGCCTGACAGATCAGCATGCGATCGAATGGGTCGCGATGGAGACGCGGCAGGCGCGGTAAATGAAATGCCGCGTCTTCGTCTAACGGCAGCGCCGCGATTCGGCGCTTTCTCCGCTCGATGGCGATTAGCCGCTCAGGCGGCTCGGGGAGTGGTAACTGTCCATTGCCGTGCTTGATGATGATTTCCCAGGCTGAGACGGAGCTCAAAAGAACGTCGTTGGACGGTTCGCGGATCGCATCTGCCGCAGCGGCCGAAAGCGGTTGGCCGCCTGCAATCCATAAAAAAGTGCATGTGTCCAGCAGCAGCCTCATCGTTTGCCCCGGCGCAGCGACTTTCGACCGGCCGGCATTGCTTTGGACGTCCGAGAGCGAGTTGTGGCGGGCATTCCTTCCCACAGGTCGAGTTCATCATCCGAAAGCGGAGCGAAGAACGACTTTGGCACTTTGAAGGTTGGACGACCCGGAAGCGGGCCTAAGGGCCGCGGCTCGGTCTGAGCCTCTTCAACGCCGCGAAGCTCAGCCACCGGCTTGTTGTGACGATAGATAATAATGGAATCACCCTTGGCAGCACGCTCGATATACTGCGACAGCTTGGCCTTGACCTCAAAAATGTTGACCTTAATCATGACCAGAGTATGTCACAGAAATGTGGTTCGAGTGAAACCGGGGCTCCGGCGAGTCGTGCGTCGGGCCGCATGAAAATCCGATGTCAGAATCGGGGAATTCCGTTGGGCTGGAGAATGTGACAAAAATGTAACCTAATCGCTGTACGCTCTCGGCGTGCGCAAGACTGTCATTCTCGCTCTCCTCTTCGCTCTGGCGTCCACTTTGTTATGGGCGCAGTCCACTGAGGTTCAATTCGTCTTCACCTCCGATTCGCATTACGGACTTCACGCCGAAACATTTCGAGGACAGCACGACGTCGATGCTCATGTCGTGAATGCGGCGCTTGTCGGCGAAATGAATCGCTTGAAAGACGCGGCGTTTCCAGCGGATGGCGGGATTCGAGCCGGTCAGCCGGTGGGACCGGTGGATTTCATCGTCAACAGCGGCGACATCGCCAACCGTTCGGAGGTCACCGACGACCTCGCCATTCAGAGCGCCGCGGCATCCTGGGCTCAGTTTCGAACCGACTACATCGATGGCCTCGCACTCGCCGAGCGGCTGGGAGGCCGGGCCCCGCTGTATGTGGTGCCCGGTAACCATGACGCGTCGAACGCCGTTGGTTTTTACAAGCCGATGGATCCCGCCACCGACAAGACCGCGATGGTCGAGATCTACAACCTGATGATGAATCCGAGGCCGCTGAAAACGGTGCGCACTTACGACTACGCTGTCGACAAGGTGCGCGTCTCGCACGACATCGGAGGCATTCATTTCGTATTCATCACAATATGGCCCGACAGCGCGACGCGTGCATGGTTGGAAAGCGATCTCCGGCGAGTGAGTGCGAACACGCCGGTCATTATCTTTACGCATGATCAGCCGGACTGCCAGTCGAAGCACTTCACGAATCCGAACGGCCGGCACGACATCAACGACCACGACATGTTCGAGAACCTCTTGCCGGACCGGCTGGCTGACGATCGTGACGGCGTTCGTGCGATCGACGTTCCACCGATCGTCGAGGAAGCGGCGTGGGAGAGCTTCGTCCGGTCACATCCGAATATCACCGCGTACTTTCACGGCAACAGCAACTGGAACCAGTTTTACGATTGGACGGGTCCGAATCACACCGTCGTGTTGCACACTTTTCGTGTGGACTCGCCGATGAAGGGAGGTTTTTCGGCGACAGACGAGACGAAGCTTTCTTTTCAGGTTGCAACCATCGACATGAAAGCCCGCACCATGACGGTTCGCGAGCTGTTGTGGAATGCGCACCCGGAATCCGCAAATCCCTCGGCGTGGGGAGCGTCCACTACGGTCGCGTTATCCCCACGGCCGAAATGACCGGCCTGTATGCAATACTCTAAAGCGGCGGCGAACAGATATACCCGGCGAGTATTTTCGTCCGATAGTGAGACTTGAAACATCGGTGATGAGGTTTACGTGTGATCAGCGATCTGACGAAGCTACGAAATATCGGCATCAGCGCGCACATCGATTCCGGTAAGACGACACTGACCGAGCGAATTCTTTTCTACACGAAACGGATCCGCGTCATCCACGACGTCAAGGGGAAGGACGGTGTCGGCGCGAAGATGGATTCCATGGAGCTGGAGCGGGAACGCGGCATCACGATTCAGTCGGCCGCGACTTACTGCGAATGGAACAAGCATTTCATCAATATCATCGATACTCCAGGCCACGTGGACTTCACGATCGAGGTGGAACGGTCGCTGCGGGTTCTGGACGGGGCGGTGCTTGTGTTGTGCGCCGTCGCCGGCGTGCAGTCCCAGTCCATGACTGTGGACCGTCAGATGCGCCGCTACAAGGTTCCACGGCTGGCCTTCATCAACAAGTCGGACCGGACGGGCGCGAACCCGTTTCGCGTCGTCGCGCAACTGCGCGAAAAGCTGAAACACAATGCGGTCATGATGCAGATCCCGATCGGACTCGAAGCGGAGCATGAAGGCGTCGTCGATCTCATCGAAATGAAGGCTCACTATTTCGACGGCCCCAATGGGGATGTCCGGCGAGTTGAGGAGATTCCGGAGGCGCTTCGCAATCAGGCCGAGGAGAAACGTCAAGAGATGCTCGATGCCGTCTCGATGTATTCCGACGAACTGATGGAGGCGGTTCTCGAGGACCAGGCGACTCCCGAAATGATTCATGCGGCCATTCGCAAGGGGACAATCTCCCTCGATTTGACACCGGTCTTTCTCGGTTCGGCATACAAGAACAAGGCGGTGCAGCCGCTGCTCGACGCGGTGACGCGCTATTTGCCGAGCCCGAACCAAATCGTTAATGAGGCGCTCGATATCTCCAAAGGCGAAGAGAAAATCACTCTCAAGAGCGACGTCACCGCGCCGTTCGTTGCTCTCGCATTCAAGCTGGAGGAAGGGCGCTTCGGGCAGCTGACCTACATTCGCCTCTACCAGGGGCAGCTCCGCAAGGGAGACACGATCGTCAACGGCCGCACCGGGCGTGACGTGCGGGTCGGACGCCTGGTGCGGATGCACGCCGACGAAATGGAAGACATTCAGGACGCCGCCGCGGGCGACATCGTCGGCCTGTTCGGTATCGACTGCGCGTCCGGTGACACTTTCACTTCCGAGGATATTCGGTACTCGATGACTTCGATGCACGTACCCGACCCCGTCATTCACCTGAGCATCAAGGCCAAGGACAAGAAAGCTCAAGCAAACATCGGGAAGGCGCTGCAACGATTCACGAAGGAAGACCCCACTTTCCGGGCGCGCGTCGATGAGGAATCCGGCGAGACGATCATCTCCGGTATGGGAGAGCTACACCTCGATGTCTACGTCGAACGAATGAAGCGCGAGTACAGCGCCGAGGTGGAAACAGGAGCGCCGCAGGTTGCCTACCGCGAAGCGATCTCCCGCAAGGCCGAGTTCAACTATACGCACAAAAAACAGACCGGCGGTTCAGGACAGTACGGACGCGTCGCAGGATACGTCGAGCCGATGGAGGAAGGCGATTTTGAATTCGTCGACGAGATCTTTGGTGGCTCGATTCCCAAGGAGTTCATCGGTTCGGTTGAGAAGGGCTTCAAGTCGATGATGTCGAAGGGACGCTTGATCGGGTTTCCCGTCACGGGGTTTCGTGTGGTGATCAACGACGGAGCGGCGCACGCGGTCGACTCGTCGGACAACGCGTTTCAGGCAGCGGCGCGCGGCGCATTCCGGTTCGTCTACTCGTCGGCCAGGCCGCAGATTCTCGAGCCGATCATGAAGGTTTCGGTGGAAGGGCCGCTCGAATTCCAGGGAGCCTTTGTGCGCACCATCATGCAACGCCGCGGAATCATCATCGGGACGAGCGAGGAAGAAGGCTTTGTCCGGGTCGATACGGAGGTGCCGCTGGCCGAAATGTTCGGATATTCGACCGATCTCCGATCGTCGTCTCAGGGGAAGGCCGAATACACGATGGAGTTCTCACGCTATGCCCCCGTTCCGGCGGAGGTTCATCAGGAGCTCGTCAAGAAATACGGCACCGGCTTGATCGCCGATGACGAGGAGTAGCCGAGGAGTAGACCATGTTTCGTAAGGAACTCAACGAGCGCAACCCGCTCCGATTGTTCGAACACTCGATCCACGGCGGACTGGGCAGCGGGAATATCGGAGTCGTCGTTGCCCGCCATGGCATCGGCAAGACCGCGTTTCTGGTTGGAATCGCTATGGACGACGCCATGCGCGGGAGAAAGGCGCTCCATGTCTCGCTCGATAAGACCGTCGATCATGTGCGAGAGTTTTACGACGAGATCTTCATGGACCTCGCCCACGCCGCGCACCTCGAGGACCTTGCCGCGGAGCGGCTCGAGATGGAGCGTAACCGCATCATTCACACCTATGCGGGCAAATCATTCACGATCCACAAGCTGCGCCACTCGATCAACTTCCTGAAAGAGTACGTCCACTTCGATCCAGCCTGCCTCGTCCTGGAAGGCTTCGACTTCGAGCGGGCGACGCTGCCGGACCTGGAGGCACTCCGGCAACTGGCTGCCGAATTCAATCTCGAGATGTGGATGTCTGCCGTGACGCATCGCGGCATCCCTTTAAACGAGCACGGCATTCCTGAACCGCTCGCGAAGCTCGTTCCGGCCATAGCGGTCATTGTCCAGATGGCGGACGACAGGGATGGAGTACAACTCTCGCTTCTGAAAGATCACGACAATCCGAATGTCGCAAAGCTGACGCTCGCCCTCGATCCCTCGACGATGCTGCTCGTCAAGAAGTGAGAGGGTAGAACAAGCGCCCGGCACCACGAAGAAGCTCCAGGCAATGACAGCGGCGGTCACGTGCGACGAAACATCCTGCTAGCCGAATTCAAAAAGGGGCCCGGCCGAGTTCACGGCCGGGCGGACCGAAAATCTACAATTACTGGCTGAACGCGTAGGTCAAATTGAAGCGGACGATACGCGGGCCGAGAACGCCGGTTGGCGACAGGAAATTCGCGATCGTCGTTGTGGGGTTCTTAGGATCGCCCGCGTAGCGGATGCTTCTGGTGTTCGAACTCGTTCCCACCGAATAGGTGGTGTTTGCGTTCGTGATGTTGAACCAGTCGACACTGACGTCGAACGAATGTCTTTCGAGGCGGAACGTTTTCCAACACGCATGTCCGCCGAGTTGAGCCAGGGCAGTTCTCTGCTTCCGCGGGGCTCGACGTTGATGCTCTGGTTGCTTTGGCTGACGCAGTTGCCCGGAAGGTTAGGCGCGGCCGCCGGACAGACCGGAATCGTCCAGGTTCGTGTGATCGGAAGTCCGGACTGAACTCGGAACTCCGTTCCCAGCAGAATTCCGTACCAGGGCAGCGTGTATGAGGCGCTGCCATTAATCAAGTGACGGCGGCCGCCACTCACGCCGCCAGCGTTGACATAGAGATTATTGGGGTTCTGCAGGCCCACGATGTCCTGACGCGTATGGCCATAGTCGTAGCCGACCAGGGCGGTCAGGCCTTTGCTGTATCGTTTCGTGAAAGCGAGTTCGAGGCCATTGTAGTGTTGCGCGAGCCTCTCATCGTTCAGTGTAATCGTCGACGCCGTAAAGCCGGGATTCAGTGTGTAGCCCTGGATCGAGTGGTTGTCGGCAGCGGTTTCGTACAGTCCATCCGGCCCGGGCTCCGTCAGATTGACTTTGGAGTACATCGAATCCCAGAGGTTGATGTTCGCGTCGACGTTTCCTTGCGGGTTGTGTTCACGACGATGGATGAACGTCGCGCTCAGCAGTGTGTTCGGGAAAATCTCGCGGTCCACTCCGGCGGTCACTTCGTTGCGCGTCGGCCGCTTTAAGCTCTTGTTGAACGTCAACGGACCGTACGGGTTTTGAATGCTGTTACTCGTGGTGACAAACGCGCCCAGCTCACTGCCCGCGCTGCCGACGTAACTGGTGCCATTCCATGTGACGGTTCCGGGCTGGAAGACATAGTCACCGTTCAAGTCATTCCATGCGTACTGCTGGCTGATCGAACCGTTGGGGTTCGGCACCGTCCCGGTATTGATCTGATCAAGGTACTTGCCGATCGACGTTTTCAGGACCGTTTTCCCGTTGCCCGCTAAATCATAGGTCGCGCTGAAACGCCCGGCCGCGTTCTTCCAGTTTGGAGCGTTGTGAATCGCATCGTAATGGTCCGGTACGGTGTAGGGACCGGTCACGGTGACCGGCTGACCTGAGGGAAGCGTGTAAGTGAACGTTGCTGCGTTGATGGTGGTCCCCGGCGGGAAGTACTTGCCGGCGCCGTGTCCCTGCGCCGGCAGGAACCCTTCGATGCGTTCCCAGCGCATTCCGCCGATCAATGTCAGGCGGCTGATCGAATACGAATCCTGGCCGTAGAACGCTGTCGTATTCACGGCGCTCTTCGTCAAGGTCGGGGTGTTGAATAGTGTCACGCGAACGGGCGCGCCATTCGAGCTGGTGAACGTCAGGTTCACGTCGTCGACGCGGCTTGTGGTGACGTCGGCCGGCGTGTACCCGTTGTCGACGCCGAACTTGAATTCGTGCCGCCCACCAAACAGTCGGGGAAGAAAATACTGCCAGTTGGACACGGCCTGCAGCCTGCGCCGGAACATCAGGGCGCTGCTGTTGCGGTTGCGATACAGGATGTTTGTCGTCTGGTCCGTGATCGGCTGAAGATTGGTTTTCTGGTAGAGCGGGAAATGCGTGTTGTTGTAGCTGACCCGCGTATCCGCGGAGAGCCGGCTGTTCAAAATAAGGTTCCACGAACCCTGCGCGATAACAAAGGTATCCAGTTCCTTGGAGTTGGAATCCTGCGTGGTGGTCGAGTTGGCACCACGGTTTGGCTTGTCGTAGCGCTGCTTGGACAGATACACCTCGAACCGGTTGGCGGAATTTAAATTCCACGACGCCTTCCGCTGCCGGCGAGAATATCGGTAGTATCTTCCACGCTGGTGCCCGAAAGCGGCGTCGCAATATACGACGGCGCGATCGCGGGAAAACCGAGCACGTTAACGTGCGTGGGCTGGTAGTTGAGCGAACCGAAGTAAAACAGCTTATCCCTGATGATGGGCCCTCCGGCCTGCCAATTGACGTTCGCGACGTAGTCCACTGCGGTTGCGACTGGACTCAGTCCGGCAGCCAGCAACGGCGCGTCCACGTTTTTTCCCTGCGTATGGACAAAACCGCAGTTCCCCTGGCAGGTGAGAAGGTTTCTGAAGAAGAACTTATTGCCGCCGCTCTTGCTCACCATATTGATGACGACGCCGGCAGTACCGACCGTAATGTCCTGCGAACCGGTCGACACCTGCACGTTCTCGAATTCGGTCGGCACGTAGTAGTTCATCGAAGAACCCTGCGCCGAAGGATCGTTCACGTTGACGCCATTCAACAGTTGGGTGTTCTGCCCATTCGGTGTGCCGCGGGCCGTCAGACCTCGCTGCAACCCGCCTTGATTTCCGCCGACATCGGGTGTGTCGAAAATAATCCCCGGCGCCTTGTACTCGAGCAAGCTCCAGATATCTTTTCCGCCCGGAGTGGTGTCGAGGATGGCTTTATCGATGTTCACGCTGACATTCGTGCTCTTCACGTCGAGCACCGGCGATTCGGCGGTGACCGTCACTTCCTCGCTGATCGCACCGACCTTCAATTCAATGTCGAGGCTGACGGTTTGCCCCTGATTGACCACCACGTTCTCTCGTTTCAATGTCTGGAAGCCGGGCAGGGCCGCGGTCACGGTGTAAATGCCGACATTCAACGCAGGTGAACGGTAAGTTCCAAATTCGTCCGTGATCCCGACGATGGCGCCGGGAAGAATGTCGCTCGTGAGGGTTATCGAGACTCCTGGAATCAAGGCACCCTGAGCATCCGTCGTCTTGACCAGAATGCTGCCCTTTTGCACCTGAGCGACCGCGGGCACCAGCGCGATCGTCAGCACCATGAAGAACCAGACCACATGTCGAACCGCTCTTTGAAACATAGATCCTCCATCCACCCCTACTAATTAATGTCTCGAACTTTTCGGGGAGCATAATTGGGTCAGGCCACGACTGACAAGAATTGATTGTGATTGGGGGAGAACGTCAAATCTAACCTGGAATCACTTCCACGGAAAAGTTGTAGAGGTCTCGGAACCGCAGCGTACCCTTTTCGGCACCCGTCTCCGTTTTCACACCCAGCTTGGTGAGGTTTGCCGTTGCGGATGTGCGATCGAATCCCGCCACTTTTACACAGTAATGCGAAAAGCTGGGCTTCTGTCCTGAGGGTACGGTCTCCAGCCCCAGCTTCGTACCTGCGAGTTTGAACCACACACGCAGCGGATTCTTCTCACGCGATACTTCCTGTCCGAAGAGTTTTCGGTAATGTGCCGCCGACTTCTCCACGTCCGTCACAGACACCATGATGTGATCGAGACCCATCGGGGTCAGAGCAGGAGGCTCAATGGAGACCCGGCCGCCCGGCATCAACGTATCGAACAAACCGTGCGTCGTGTTCACAAGTTGCAGCCGCAGGTCGTCCGGGTCCGATAGCATCGGCAGTCCGCCGCCGGGTGTCGTCAGACCGGCAGCGGTGATCTGGCTTTTGATTTCCGGTTTGGCGAAATCCTGCTCCACGAAATCGATCACTCCCGTCGCGATGTGATCGATGTGCGGCGAGGCGTTTGCCTGCGGGCCAAACGCGATGTATGCCGAGCCGATCCGCACGTAGTACCGCTGCACGCCGGTGCGTTCGTGAAAGATCTGCGGGTCGAAAATCTTTCCGTAAAATGTCGCGGCGGCAACGGCATCCGGCACCGTGATCGAAAGGTGGTCCAGCCCCGAACTGTTCAGCGGTAAGAGCTTGGATTGCGTTGCCGCGCGTGAGGCCATCAGCAGCCCTCCCGCTGTCAGCATCCATTCCCGGCGGCTGAGTTCAGTACGGCGATTCAAATTTTGCATCATGGTATGCCTCCAAACGTCGCAACATCATCATACGGATCTCGTCCAACCGGATCCGGAATACTTGCGCTCACTCCGCCCTCAGTTCGCAATTTTGTGTCAAAAATGGTTGCCGGAGACGGCGTTCATGGACCAGTATTCACCGACCGAAATTTCGGCGGATTCCAGGAGCACCCTTTATGACCTTGACCCGATCGATTGCCCGAGTTCTCACCCTGATCTTGGTAACGACATCCGTTGCTGCGGCGCAAAACAAACGCGTGATCCCGACGGCCGACTACGATCGCGCGACAAAAATGCTCGCGCCCGGCCTCAATGGCCTGGTTGTCGGCGGAAACGCGGACGCGACCTGGCTGCCGGACGGCCGCTTCTGGTATGTGCGGACCACATTGTCCGGAACTGAAAACGTCATCATCGATCCAGTGAAAAAGACGCGTGAAGTGGTGGCGACGCCTCCGGCGGGCGGCCAGGGCGCCGGCGGCGGAGGACGCGGCGGTCGCGGCGCCGGCGGAGGTGGCGGTCGTGGCGGTAACGGACGCGGCGGCGTCACGATCACGAAGAAGTGCGGACCTAACGTGACGGGAACATCCGCTGCGCCGGCGCCTTCGATGTCGCCGGACGGCACGAAAGCCATCTTCATCTGCGACTGGAATCTTTGGGTGCACGACGTCGCCAGCGGCCAGGACCGCCAACTCACGACCGACGGCGTTAAGGACTTTGGATACGCCACGAGCAATGCGGGCTGGGTGACGAGCACGGCCGCGGCACTTTCCTGGTCGCCCGACGGCAAGAAGATCGCAACCCAGCAGCAGGACGAGCGGAACGTCGGCGACATGTACCTTGTCGAAACGCCGGTTAACGGCGGCCATCCCGTGCTGCGCGCCTGGAAATATCCGCTTCCGGGAGATGAAGTCGTCGCGATGATCAGTCGTGTCGTCATCGACGTCGACACGGGCAAGATGACTCGCCTGCAAATGCCGCCCGATTTTCACCGCGCGATGTCTGAAGACAATATCGACATGGGCGAGTATCTGTGGAGTCCCGACGGATCGCGCCTCGGCTTCGTGTCGACCGATCGGTTTCATAAGTGGTCCACCGCCAAGGTCGCGGATACAGCGACCGGCGTCGTCAGGACGCTCTTTACCGAGAAGGAAGAGACGCATGTGCAGACGCGCGTGCAATGGCAGATCTTCTGGCAGTCCAGTGAAGTGCTGTGGTACTCGCAGAGGGACGGCACGGCGCAGATGTACCTCTTCGATCTCAACACGGGTCAGTTGAAGAACAAGATCACGAACGGAGCCGGGCCGGTGACGCGAGCCGTCAAGATCGATCAGGCGACACGAACGATGTGGTACGAAGCCGCCGGCAAAGAAAAAGGACAAGACCCCTACTTCACCCACCTTTATAAGATCGGGCTCGACGGAAAGAACAATGTGTCGCTCACGCCCGACAACGGAACGCACACCGTGCAGATCTCGCCCGACGGCAAGTATGTGATCGACACGTTCTCGCAGCCGGATGCCGCCCCCGAGACAACGCTCCGCGACGGCTCGACCAGCGCGTTGATCATGCCGCTCGAGAAGGCCGACATTTCGAAACTGTTGGCCACCGGCTGGAAACCGCCGATGCAGATCAAAGTGCACGCCGCCGATGGCAAGACTGAGATCTACGGCATGCTCTTCCGGCCGACGAACTTCGATCCCAACAAGAAGTATCCGATCATCAATAACGCGTATCCCGGACCGCAGTCGGGAAGCGTGGGCTCACGTGCCTTCACCGCAGCGCGCGGTGACAAACAGGCGCTCGCCGAACTCGGCTTCATCGTGGTCAGTATCGACGGCACCGGTACGCCCAACCGGTCGAAGGAATTTACCGACGCCTACTACGGCGCGATGGGCCGCCACAACACCATTCCCGATCAGATCTCCGGCATGAAGGAGCTCGCCAGGATGTATCCGTGGATCGATATCGACAAGGCTGCTATGTGGGGCCATTCCGGCGGTGGCTTCATCACCGCGGACGCATTGCTGCGGGCGCCGTACAACGACTTCTTCAAGGTCGGTATCGCCGAGTCGGGGAACCACGATCAGCGGCAATACGAAGACGATTGGGGCGAACGCTATCAGGGCCCTCTCGTCAAGAATGCGGACGGTACCGACAACTACACGATCGAAGCCACGCAAAGCCAGGCCACCGGCCTCAAGGGGCATCTTTTCCTGATACACGGCACAATGGACAACAACGTACCACCGTACAACACGCTCCTGGTCGCCGATGCGCTGATCAAGGCAAACAAGGAATTCGATCTCCTGCTGATTCCGAACTCGGGACACGGCTACGCGCCGGCCAACTACGTGATGCGGCGCCGCTGGGATTACTTCGTGAAGTACCTGCTCGACGCCGAACCGCCGAAGGATTACGTCATTCGCGATGCGCCAGCGGGCACGGGCGTCAGAGGTGGCCGCGGCGGTCGCTGAAGCCCGCACGCCGGCGGCGTGGGTCACGTCTCCGGCGTGCGGAAAAGCGACAAAAGCTCCCTGGGGTCACGGCTGATCTGGAATCTCCGCCTCGACCAGCTTCGCCAGGAGAACCAGTGACTCTTGCCAGCCCAGATAGCAAGCCTCGGCCGGAATGACATCGGGCACGCCTTCCTGAGTGATGTGGACCTCAGTCCCACAAAACACCTTCTTGAAGGTGATGGTCACCTGCATCTCGCCGGTTAGATTCGGATCATCGAACTTGTCGGTGTGGCGAATTCGCTCGTTCGGCGCCAATTCGAGATACTTCCCACCGAACGAGTGGCTCTTGCCCGTGGTGAAGTTGGTGAACGACATCTTATAGGAGCCACCCACGCGGGCATCCATGTGGTGAACCTTGCCGGTGAATCCGTTTGGAGGCAGCCATTTCACCATTGCATCCGGATCCAGGAACGCCCGATAGACCCGCTCCGGCGTGGCTTTAAGGACGCGATGAAGGCGTATCGTAGACATAATCAGCTTCCTTTCGTGAGTTTGCTTCCTTTGGTATGTCGAACAGCGCGTCGCGAAAGCGACATCCCCTTTCGAAAAAAGTTAGCGTGGATTGTCAATTCCATCGTCTTTCATTCGACCATCCACAGAGAGGCCGCCGCAAGGCTCTTCAGACATTTCCAGATTAAACGGAGGAAACATGAAATACGTTTGCTTTGGCTACTACGACGAGGAAGCATGGGCAGCGATGCCCGAAGGCGAGCAGCAACGCTTCATGGACGATTGCCTGGCGTACGACGATACACTCCGCAAGGCATTCACCCACGGGAGGTGAAGCCCTCCAGACCGTCCGGAACACCAGGACATTGCGCTTTCGAAACGGCAAAGTGGTGATCACGGACGGCCCGTTCGCCGAAACCAAGGAGCATATCGGTGGGTTCTTTTTGTTGGAGGCAGGGACTATGGACGAAGCCGTTCGGTTGGTATCGAGTCATCCCGGTCTGAAGGCCGGGCCATTTGAGATCCGTCCGGTGGAAGACATGACCGAAATAATTCGAGAAAGCGAGCGCCGGCGTTCCACAACACATCGAACATGACCACGATTGGGGAAATCGACAGCAGCCGTCAGGATCGACGAGAGCGCCGAAACCTAAAGCGATAGCGAATTCAGCCATGTTGATAGTTTGGTAGTTTACGCAACAGGTAAAGTCGCAACGTCTTGGAATGGATCTTTCGGATTCGTTGTAACTTTCCGACGACTGCCGGATAGATCGAATGGAAGCCATGAAGCAGAACTCGGTCGTCGATTTCGGAGGGTTGTATGAGACTTATGCGCGCGGTATTTATCGCTTCGCTTTGTTTCTCTCGGGAAATCCCGCGCAGGCGGAAGACATTGTCTCCGAAACGTTCATACGCCTTTGGAACGCGCGCTCCCGCGTCGATCTGACGACGGTCAAGGCTTACCTGTTTACGATCGCCCGAAATCTGTTTTTACAACAAAGGAGAATCGCGGGACGCCAGGTGGAGTTGGATGAGGCGCTAGACAGCCGGCTGCCGGGTCCGGATCGGCAGGCCCAATCTCGGAGCGAGTTACAGAATGTGCTTGCCGCGCTTCAGACACTGCCCGAAATCGATCGCGCGGCCGTTCTGATGCGCGCCGATGAAGGAATATCTTACGACGATATCGCCGCCGCGCTCGGGATTTCGCCCGGCGCCGCCAGACTGAAAGTGCACCGGGCACGCTTGATGCTGGCCCGAACGATCTCACGCAAGGAGAATCCATGATGACCATTTCACACAATGTGGTGAGAGACCTTTTACCCGTGTACCTCGCCGGCGACGCGAGTAAAGACACGATTGCCTTCGTCGAGGAGTTTCTGAAGTCGGACACTGAACTCGCGAACGAGGTTACCAGGGCACGCGACCTGCGCTTTCCCAGCACTCCGGTACAGCCGACGTCCGAAAAAGTGACTCTGGATTCCACGCGCCGCCTGCTGAAGCTTCGCGCGTCGACGATGGCGGTGGCCCTTATCTTCACGGTGCTTCCGTTATCCTTCGTCTTTAAGGGATCCCGAATCACGTTTCTGCTGATTCGCGACGCTCCCATCGTCGGCATCGCCTGGTGGGCTACTGCCGCCATCATCTGGATCTGGCACGCGATCATCCGCCATCGCCTTCGCGTCTCGGGTCTGTAAATCCTGACTCCGTCCTTAACATCAAGGGTAACGACTATCGCCTGATAACGAGAATCGATTATGGCTTACAAACAGTCACGCTCAAACATTTCCTCACGCACGCGGAGTACGACCGCGGCTCGTGGAAGAAAGACTGCTAGCAGTCGCCTAAATAGCCGCAAGTATGCGGAATTACTCTCGGGCACACTGCCGCGCATCATCGAAGATGGCGCGGAACTCGAACGTGTTGTGCAGGGCGTTGAGCCTCTGCTTGATAAAGGTGAGCACCGGACGAAGGAGGAGGAGGCGCTTTGCCGCCTGCTTCTGAGGCTCATCGAAGATTATCAGCAGTCACGTCGGACGATTCCTAAACTCACGCCGAACGATGCGCTGGCAGCCTTGTTGGAAGCGCGAAATCTTCGCCAAGCCGATCTTCTACCGATTTTCGGGTCCCGGAGCCGGATTTCGGACGCCGTCAATGGCAAGCGAGAGATCAGCAAGGCGCATGCTCGAAAGCTTGCGGAATTTTTCAGTGTTTCGCCGGAATTGTTCATTTAATACCGTCGGCGTCCGTCAATGTGTTGAGGCGTGATGCTTAAAGTCGGAAAGGAAGACGTGGTCACTACTTTATGACTGAAAACAATTCGGGATTTTTGAAAAGACTCTGTCTGATTGGCGGAGCCATTCTGTTGGGTGCCGTCCTTGACTTCGCAGGATGGAGTCCGCCAGGGATTCACGGACAGTCGCCTGCTTCACGCCCGCAATTTGAAGCGGTCTCCATCAAACCGACTCCGCCTGGGACTCGGGGTGGCGGTGGCCAGGTGCTTCCGGGTGGGAAACTCGTCGGCAGAAATGTCACTCTGAAATATCTGATGACGGTCGCGTACAGCGTCACGAACTACCAGATTTTCGGTAGCGCGGACTTGCTCGAAGCGCAAAGATACGATGTCAATGCCGAGGCGGCAGGTCCCGTGGACACCTCACAACTTCGTCTTATGCTGCAGTCCGCACTTGAAGACCAACTCCAGCTAAAGGCTCATCATGAGACACGCGAGTTGCCGATCTATTCACTAACAGTTGTAAAAGCCGGCAAGGCACCTGGTCTGGTCGAGGATTCGAATGGTGACTGTGCCTCCGCCGTCACTAGTCAGCCCGCACCTGCTAACCCGTCGAACATTCCAGCCGTTCCATGTGGCAATGTGAACCTCAATCCTGTCGGTGGACGGATCAATGGACGCCGCGGACGAATGGTTCAGTTGGTCGATCGACTTTCCACAGTCCTCGGCCGTCCGGTCGTCGATAAAACAGGTCTTGCCGGGTTGTACAACATTACGCTGGCCTGGACACCCGATCCAACTCTGGCGCAGCTGACGCCGAATCCGCCGTCCGACTCGTTGGGGCCCAGTATTTTCACGGCTGTGCAAGAACAGCTTGGTCTAAAACTCGAATCCGTTAAAGGGCCGGTCGAAGTCATCGTTCTGGATTCCGCAGTCAAGCTGCCACAGAACTAACAGTTTCGTCGCGGCCGTATAGTTTCTGGCACATCTCGGAAACAAAAATAATCGATCGGTGTGGGTATTAGCGATGTCACCGTGGCGGAACACGCTGTTTCAACTCTTCGAACCAGTTGAGGATAATCCGGACCTGCGAGACTTCGGGTTCCGTGGAAGCCGTTGCCGGCATGGACGACGATGAATCGGATTAAAACGTGGCGAAAACCGCCACTAAAACAAACGTGTGCAAGTAACTCGAACAAACAAACAGTCGAGAGTGTGGCGAGCTGCGTTCCAGTCGGCACCCGGGTGATACAATGGCGCAAATGGTACGCAGGAATGGCAATTCTGCTCTTCAAGCGGCGCTGACGTCAGATGATCCAAAACCAGGCCGCACGGATTGCCCAACATACGCTCTTCGTGTCGCATCTGGACGAAAATCGCGCGGCTTGAGTTTTCACCCGCCCGCTTGCAAAACTTCGCGCGCCCGCGCAGCTTGCATGCGTTGAATCAGACTGCAATGTTCTTCCAGCTTTTCACCAGATGGTCGGCGGTGCGCCAGGCCACTGCCTGAATCGTCAGAGTCGGGTTTCGCGCTCCGCTTGTTCCCAAAACGGAACCACCGAGCAGGCCAAGATTGGGAACTTCGTGGCAAAAGGCCCACCGGTCCACGACGTTGGTTTCTGGATTGTCGCCCATCCGGGTACCGCCATATGCGTGCGTCGAGCCTCCCATGGCGCCGCCGATCGATTGCTTTTGCACGGCAATCGCGCCCGCCGCTTTGTACCATCGTTCCATTTTGTCTTGAATAAAGGCAGCGATCTTGTTCTCGTTTTCCTTGAATTCACCCGTGATTCGAATGACGGGGAATCCCAGAGGATCCTTGACGGACGGGTCGAGATCCAGATAGTTGTCTTCGTATGGAAGAGTAGTCTTCTGAAGATACGACGTATTTGTACGATCTGCATTCTCTTTGACGAATGCCTTCCACGATGAGCCCCAATTCGGCCGGCCCTGCAGCCAGTTCCCAAGATTGTTGACGGAGGCTATCGGCCGCCGCTCGGTGTACGAATACAGATTCCCGCCGCCAATAAAGTCGAGAGCGGCATGATCGAAGTTGTCGTCCGCCCAATCGTCCACGGCGATGCCTTGCGCCGGTGTGCCATACCAGTTGTTCAAATTAAACGGAAACAGTGCGCTGACGCTGCCGGCAATGTTGTGACTGAAGTAATGACGGCCGACCTGCCCATGGTTGTTGGAGAGACCGTTCGGATACGCTTTGGATTTCGAGAGCAGCAGGAGACGCACATTCTCATAAGTGTATCCGCCAACCAGAACGACATCGGATGGCTGGAAAAACTCCTGCCCGCCTTTGAGGTAAGTTACACCTGAAGCCCGCCCGTCCTTGTCCACTTCGACTCGCGTCACGTGTGCTTCAGTCACCACGGAGAAGTGGCCCGTCTTCATGGCCCTTGGAATCGTCGTTACGGCTGTCGAACTCTTTGCATTAAGGTGACAGCCGCCCCGGTTGCAGTATCCATGGTAGGCGCACCCCGGACGTCCTTCATAGGTTCGGCTCGTGATTGCCGCTGGACCGACGAAAGGATGCCAACCGAGCGAGCGCGCCGCCACCAGCATCTTGTCCATGTAGCCCGAAACACGAAGCGGAGGCATGGGGTACTCGCGTTTGCGCGGCGCTTCGAAAATGTTGCCGCGCTCATCCACTTTTCCGGCGACATTTCCCGCCAGACCCGAGACTCCGATACCGTATTCGACTTTCTCGTAATACGGTTCCAGCTCCTCGTAGCCGAAAGGCCAGTCCTCAATGGTCGAACCCTGAGGAATTCGCGATGCGCCGTAACGGCGGATCGTTTCGCTCCTCACCTTAAAATCCCAGGGATTGAGCCGCCAGCTCTGTCCCCAATAGTGGTTCGATGTACCGCCCACGGCATTCATCATCTGAGCAGCGCTCTGGATTGAAGGAGCCGAAGCACGAGGACGAATCGTCGGGGCTTCTCCGTTGACCTTCTGGGGCCCAGGAGGCCAGAGACCGCGACTCAATTTGAGCTCGTCCGGCGCCATATCTTTTGTGCTGAGCCACGACCCGGCATCGATCCCGATGACGTCGATACCGGCTTCCGCAAGTGGAAGGCAGGCCACACCACCAGCCGCTCCCAAGCCAACGATGACGACATTGGTTTTCTTCAGAGTGGTCGTCATTTTCATTTATGGCTGCGCCCTTTATCAGGGCTGCGCGCTATCGCGCTTGCGCTTCGCGTCGGGCTTGCATTCGCTCCGCTCATGGCTAGAGTTCTCCTTTGTTAAACATTGCGTAGTCGTACGCCCCTTTTCGGCTGGGCGCCGGCTTGGTATCGATCCGTTGCAGATCCGCGCTCACGGCGGTGCGCGTTCCCGGATATCCGATCAAATCCCAACCCACGAAGTTCGCGTTGCCACCGTAGAAGGGATCGGCAAACGTGCCCTGAATGGTGTTGGTTCGAACGAGATTAAAAAACTCGCTGGAACTGCCGGAGAAACCGGCCGCGCGGCCTTGCTGCATATCGGTCAGCACGGCATCTTGATCGGTGGGAGACAGCTTCGCGAACGGAGCGCCTTTGACGCTTTGCGCGTATGTGTTCAGCGCGACAAGTCCTGTCGTGTATTTGGGGCGGTTCGCCCTCATCGCACCGGCCAGCCCCCGATCGATGAAACGATCGGCCCGCGCTTCGAGGGCGCCCGGGCCGTTGTCGTCGGCCGGAATGATTCGCGAAATGACGGCGCGAAGAGTCTCCGCTTCCGTGACTGACAGTGAGATGAATGTTTCACCGAGCACAGCCTGCGCGCGGGCGCGAAAAGGCATCGTCAAAGGCAGCCCGACAGCTACGCCAAGCGCGACTCCAACCCGCGCGAACAGCTCGCGGCGTGAAAAACCACTTTCCCGTTTTTCCATCGCTGTGTCTCCGATTCGAAGTTGTGAAGCAGAATATGGCGGCGCGGACTGAATCTCAAGTTGTTGATCAGGAAAACAGAACTTCCAAGGTTTCTCGATCCAGACCGGCCAGCACGCTGTTGTCGGTCGTGATGATCGATTCCGCAAGCTGCCGTTTGGATTTCTGAAGTTCCATGACTTTTTCTTCGATCGTGTCGCGGGCGATCAATCGATATGCAAAGACGTGACGCGACTGTCCAATCCGGTGACTGCGATCGATCGCTTGCGCCTCGGTGGCGGGATTCCACCACGGATCGAGTAGAAATACATATTCCGCCGCCGTCAGATTCAAGCCCACGCCTGCCGCTTTCAGGCTGACTAGAAAGACCCGGCAATTGGCGTCGTTTTGAAATCGGTGCACGCGCGATTCCCGGTCGCGAGTTCGTCCGTCAAGATATTCGTAAGGTATGTTCTGGCTCTTCAGTCGAGATTGAACGATTGCCAGAAGACTGGTGAATTGAGAAAAAACGAGTGCTTTGTGTCCGCCTTCGGCCACCTCCTGCAATTGCGGAACGAGAGCCTCCAGCTTGGCGCTCGGTTCAGAAGTGCGACTCTTATCGATCAGTCCGGGATGACACGCCGCCTGCCGAAGGCGCAGCAACGCCTCCAGAATCTGCATTCGCGACTTTTCAATTCCGATCTGCTCGACCTGGCCCAGCAGTGACGCCCGATAATGCTGCCGTAATTCGTCATATAGCTTGCGTTGAGTTGTGTCCAATTCGCAAAAAATCGTTTGTTCACTTTTCGGCGGCAATTCACGCGCCACTTGCTCTTTCGTTCTTCGAAGAATGAACGGTCGCAGCGCCCTGGAAAGAATTCCGGCGGAACCGCCGGCATTATCGCCGTTCGTCTGAGTCTTAAAAACGGATGCACTGCCGAGCAGGCCGGGATTGAGAAATTCAAAAAGACTCCAAAGATCGGACAGGTGATTCTCGATTGGTGTGCCGGTCAATGCCAGCCGGTGTTCTGCGCTCAAAAGGCGAGCCGCCTTCGCCGATTCCGTGGACGCGTTTTTAATGGCCTGAGCTTCGTCAAGAATAACGGTGTCAAAGCGAATATCTTTCAACATCGGCGCATCGCGACGCAGGGTTCCATAAGTCGTAAGGATGAGGTCGTGTTCCTGCAGGTGACTCCAGCGATCTTTGCGACCGGGCCCTGTGAAGTCGAGAACTCGAAGAGCCGGAGCGAATCGTGCGGCTTCGTGTTTCCAGTTGAATACGAGCGAACGCGGCACGACTACCAGGGCTGGACCTCGCCGCTCATCGGATTCGAGCAATGCCAGCACCTGAACGGTTTTCCCCAGGCCCATATCGTCGGCCAGACAGGCGCCGAAACCGAAACGCCGGACAAAGCGCAACCAACCCAGGCCCTCGCGCTGGTACTCACGAAGAGTTCCGTTAAATGATGATGAAGGATTCAGCGGCTCAACACCGGCGAAGGTCTCGAGTTCCCGCCGCAGTCGAAGGAATCCGTCGTCGAACGTGACCTCCGGCTGGCTTGCCAGAAGCGCATCCAAAAGCCCGGCTTGGCCACGAGTGAAACGCACGTTTCCGTCGGCGGCCTTTCCGAGACCTGCAACAAAGCGGTAGCGTTCCAGCCACTCATCAGGCAACAAGCCGAACGTACCGTCGTCAAGGCGAACCATCTTTTCGCCCCGGGCAACCGCTTTGAGCAGTTCGGGAAGTTTAACGGCCTGCCCCTCAAACTCCGCATTTCCCTGCAATTCGAGCCAGTCGATGCCGGAACTGACGCTGATACTCAAGCGTCCGGAACGGCGGTACAGCTTGCCTTCCGCCTCGACACGCCATCCTTCGGCGACGAGAGCCGAGACCACTGCGGTGAGGCGGGATGCCGGAAGTTCCCAACAGGAATTCATCTGGTTCCACGATGAATTACGATGAATACCAAGCTGCTGCAAACGGAGAATGGCCGCGGATTCCGCCTGTTTGTCGCGCTTGAAATAGCGATCGCTCGCCGGATCGTGAAAGCACTCGGTCGCTTCACCTTCGGCAACCTTTGCAGTGCCGTAATCGAAAGTAATTTCACATCTCAGTTTGCTTTGAGATTGCCATTGGTCCGTTATCGGCCTGATCGCAAGGCGGTGAGGTCCCGCGAGTGCGGCGGACTCGATGCGCAGTTCGTCGGGAAATTCGAGCGGTGGCAGTGAAGTGAACCTCGCGATCTGCGCGATGAATTCTCCGCGGCAGTTTACGGGTATGGTGAGCTCCTTTTCCTTCCGCAGACAACGGATCCATTCGAAAGCTCCCCTGTCGTCGAGCAGGCAAACACGATCGGAAAAGAACACGAACCCAGGGATCAGCAACAAAGGCGTGGCGAGACTCGTTTCCTCGTCGGGACGCATTAACGACCCGCGGATAATGTAATTGCCGCGTCCCTCGTCATACTGCACCGTGAGGCGATGAACCCATGGCGGCCCGTCGTCCCAGCTCAGCGGAGCCAAATCCGCTGGTGGTGACGGTGGAGGAGAACTCGTCGGACGCAGAAAGAAGCGGCCCGTAGCGGTGATCAGTGGCATGATCAGGCCGACGGAATCGATGTCCAAACGCTGGCGCGTCGAAACCGTCCGATTGGCAGAGGAATAACCATACGAATACGTCGTACCGGCGAGCAGCGCAAGAATCCTGCGATCGGCAGAATCGAGCTGCGAAATGTTGTAAATCACGCTCTCCTGGAAGTTCGGGCGGCCCCATTCGCCATTCTTTTTCAGTCGCGAAACGACAGCCTGCAGCACCAAAGTTCCTGCCGACAAACATTCCTGAATATCCACGATATACAAGATGCGACGCGGGCTTTCATTCGTGACAATAATCCTGGCGGCCGCCGCGCTTTGCAAGGCAGTCAGATGTTGCTTCCAAACGGGTGGCGCCGGCGGCGCGACTTTCTTTGCATTGCGCGAAGGCGGGGCTGAACTCGGCTGGTGGAAATGGCCGTCATCATCATCGTCTTCTTCATCAAGATCGACATCATCAACCGCGAACATTCCGTTGACAAGTTGCGGATCCCACGCGGATGCAAGACGCGAGAGGAATCCTTGCTTCTCCGCTTCAAGCAGGATCGCCCAGACATGCTGACAAATGTCTTCGTCGATGAACACCTCGCAGTCGCAAAAAGCATGTGCCTCTTCGCCGATTAGCCTGACCTCGACCGCATGACGCATCGAGCCGATCACTTGCCCGGCGACTGCAGTTTTGTCCCCGGTTTCTATCGTGACCCTGTTTTGCTTGAAGCAGGTGTTTCCTTTCGTTCGCGTGGAGGGATGAACCTGTTCCTTGAGTCGATGTACCCAACGCATGTCCGAGAGTACGAAAACACCTTCTGCCGGGCAACTCCAAATTTCCCATTTCCAATGATGTTGTTGCGGTAGGCCGGCAGACCCGCGAGTGAAAGGTGGCGGCGTGTTATTTCGGATCCACGAGCCGGCAAATCAGCCCGGAGGGACCGGCGTCGGAGTACCAGAGTATTCCCTTGCTGTCGATGTCCAGTCCGTGGGGTTCGGGATCTGTTCGCCGCGACAACTGGATTTTGGCAGCGATGCGTCCATCTCGCGGATCGAGCTTGTAGATGGCGTAGTCGTCGGAGTTGATGACCCAGAGCATCCCATTGTCCCATGCGATACCGTGAGTACGAGGAGTCGAACCAGGGCCTGGAATGCTGCGAATGATTTCGCCGGTTTCCGGTTCGATCAGATAGACTCTTCCACCCGCAGGAACCGCCACCCAGTATTTGCCGTCCACCCACTTCAGGCCATGTCCTCCCGAAGGCGTGTCCGTCTCCGGCTTCATCTTGCCGTAGAAACCCGAGCCCGGTGTCTGCCATGACCGGAGCGTCTTCCCCGTATTCGGATCAACCTTCAACGTCACCGGTGCATCCTTCGGATTCTTCATCTTCGTGGATGTGATCCAAAGCGCTCCGTTTCCAAAGGTGATGCCACTTCCATGGATCGATTCCGTCATCAGCTCCCTGATGATCGCTCCCGTCTCAGGCTTCACCAGGAACGCCTTATTACCCGGCTGATCGACTTGATCGAGAACCCACAAGCCTTCCGAAGTAAATTGGAGGTCGTTCGGTTGCCGGCAACCGGAGATCTTGTAGAGTTTCTCAACGTGCTTGGTAATGAGCGGTGGATCTCCCTGGGCGGGCACCAGCGCCACACGTGCGGTAGCCGCGAGACCCGCGACCCATGCCAGAAAACCACGACGCGAAACTTGATTGACGTGCGACATGAGTTATTGGAGTCGCAGCGCATGGTATCACGTCCGCCGGCAGTTCTGAAAAACCGCACGAAGGATAAACACCCGGGTTACTTGCGGCCTATGTCACTCCACGCCGCTTCGAAGATCTGCTTATCGGCGTC
>CAZPBY010000046.1:0-65056 GCA_964584785.1 uncultured Solibacteraceae bacterium | reverse complement strand
CGCTGGGCTACCCGCAAATACAAGAAGCTGCGCAATCACCGCACTCGAGCTTGGGAATGGCTGCTGCGGGTTATTCACCGCGAGCCCACTCTGCTCGTGTTGTGGGCTCGACAGCGCGGGGTTTTCACCATAGGAGCCGTATGAGGGGAGACTCTCACGTACGGTTCTGGGAGAGCCTCGGGGTGCGATTCCCCGGGGCTACTTAACACTACTTCCTGTTCAATCCTCGATTTTGTACGCCTTGAGCTTGTTCCGGATCGTCTTCACATCGAGCCCCAGCTGGCGGGCCGCTTCGGCTTTGTTGTGATTGGTTCGCTCGAGAGTCCTCAGAATCAGTTCGCGTTCGGCTTCGGCTGCGGTGATTCCGATCGGGAGCACGAGTTTGGTGGACAGTTCCTTGCCCGAGCCGCGTAAGTACGGCGGCAGATGGGCTGTCTCGATCCATTCGCCTTTCGCCAGAATCAGAGCGCGTTCCATAACGTTGCGGAACTCGCGCACGTTGCCGGGCCAGGAATAGGACATCAGCAGTTCCATGGCGTCGTCGCGCACGGCTTCGACGTGAGCGTTGTGTTTCCGATCGAATTCTCCGATGAAATGCTGTGTCAGGAGCGGGATGTCTTCTTTGCGGTCCCGCAGCGGCGGCAGCGTGATCGTGAAAACCGTCAAGCGGTAATAAAGGTCCTCGCGAAGCTTGCCATCCGCGATAGCGTTGCGGGGATCCTGATTTGTTGCGGCAATCACGCGAACATCGAACGCCACTTCCTGTTTGCCGCCGAGCCGGCGAACTTTGCCGTCTTCGAGAACGCGGAGGAGTTTGGGCTGCAGCGAAGTCGGCATTTCACCAATCTCATCCAGGAACAGCGTTCCCCCGTTTGCGAGCTCGAAGCATCCCTGACGAACGCCGATGGCCCCGGTGAACGCCCCCTTTTCGTATCCAAAGACTTCGCTTTCGATGAGAGTTTCGGGAATGGCGGCCGAATTGACAGCGATAAACGGACCGTCCGCGCGCCTGCCAAGACGATGGATCGTTCGCGCCGCGAGTTCCTTTCCCGTTCCGCTTTCGCCGGCGATCAGTGCCGACGCGTCCGTGGAACTCAGACTTTGAATGAGGTCGTAGACTTCGCGCATCGCTTTGCTCGAACCGACAAACTCACCGAAACTGGATCCATGCTCCAACTGCGACGTGAGTTCGCGCGACGTTTCACGCATCTCGATATCGCTTTCGGCGGCTTTCAAGATGGCGCGAAGTTTGGGGTAATCCATGGGCTTCGTGACAAAGTCCTGGGCTCCCTGTTTCATCGCCTCGACAGCCAGATCGATGCTGGCATGAGCGGTCACCAGGATGACCGGACGGCTGGGATTGCCGACTTTGAGGCACCGCAGCAGGTCCAGTCCTGAGAATTGCGGCATCACAACGTCGGAAACAACAATGTCTGGATCGAACGACTCGACCATTCCCCGAGCTTCGGCGCCGTCCGCAGCGAGTCTAACGTCGTAGCCCCATTCCTGGAGGATCATCTCGAGGACTTCGCGAATCGCGGGTTCGTCGTCAACGATCAGGACCTTTGTCTTTCGCATACTTGGAGTATACGGAAAATTTTCCCCCATCGGTCAACGGCCTCATATTCCAGCCAGTCGATCGGCGGGGCTTTAACCGTGAAGCGTAAGTAGTAGAGCAAGTTAGCGACCACCCCCGCTGCCAGCGACATCCGCGGGAGTAATCATTAACCGTATCCTTTGGAAAATAATTCGCAAAAACACCCACGCCGTGCGGCCTTGTAAACCGCGCTTTTTTTCTGATTGAATGACATAGCAGCTGGCAGGGCTCGTGCAGAGACGAAGCACTTCGGATACCGCCGACACAGGCCGCGGGAATTCCGGTTCTCTGAACATGACGTCCGGTTAATCTTGGGAGTCCAACAAAGGAGAAGATCCATGAGAGTGTCACGTTTAACAACGCTTCTTCTGTCGGCGCTAATGACGCTGACAGCGTGTTCTTCAAATTCGCCCGATGACGCCAAAGCGACCGCATCGGCAAATCCGTCAGCAGCGCCGGCTCCGTCGGCCGGTTCGCCGACAAAGGCGATTAGCGAAGCACCGAAACCGGCACCCGCTCCCAATAAACCACCCTCACCGCCTCCGGCCCCGAAACCGGTGATGGTCACAGTCCCCGCAGGCACCAATTTGGACGTCATTCTCATTGACCCGCTCAGCTCCGACAAGAACAAAGCCGGCGACAAATTCATGGCGAGCCTTGCGGAGCCGTTGGTTATTGAAGGCAAGACGGTCGCTGCGAAGGGCACGAAAGTCGAAGGTCGCGTTGTCGACGCGGAAGGAGCGGGGCGAGTGAAAGGCCGCGCGAACATGCGTCTCGTACTCAACGGTATCGTCGAAGGCGCCAAGACAATCCCTATCGTCACGAAGCCGTTCTTCATGGAAGCCGAAGGCACCAAAGGTCGCGATGCGGCCGTCGTCGGCGGAGGTTCCGGAGTCGGGGCGGTGATTGGCGCCGCAACCGGTGGAAAGAAAGGCGCCGGCCTCGGCGCGATCATCGGCGGAGCTGCGGGTGCCGGTGCGGTGCTCGCCACGAAAGGAAAGGAAGTCGAGTTCCCGTCGGAATCGAAACTCAGTTTTACTCTGGATCAAAAAATCGAACTGCAAGCCTCGAAACAATAGCGGCGCACTGGCCGTTTCGATCACATCATCGCTTCGGGCAGCTGCGAGCTGAGGAAGTTCAGCGTCGGTTCGACCAGGTGGGGATCAAAATGGACGCCGGCACATCGGCGCACTTCGGCGGACGCTGCCTTGAAGCTGATGGGTTTGTTGTAGGGTCGCTGGTACATCATCGCATCCACAGCGTCGACGATGGCGAATACCCTCGCCCCGAAGGGAATGTCCTCGCCGACGAGCCCGCGCGGGTACCCGCTGCCATCGTATTTTTCGTGATGGCTGAGCACCAATTCCGCTGCTTCTTTCAGCCATTCAAGATGTCGAAGAAACTCAAACCCGTACTGGGCATGACGCTTCATGATGGTCCATTCTTCTTCATTCAGCCTCTCGGGTTTCCAAAGCACTCGATCGGGGATTTTCAGCTTACCGATGTCGTGCAACAGCGCTCCGTGTTCGATCTGGACCAGCGCCGGTCCTTCGACGCCCATGGATTTCGCGGCGCCTGCGGTGAGATCGGCGACGCGCGATGAATGTCCGCTCGTGCTTTGATCGCGAAAGTCGAGTGCCATCGACAGAGCTTGAAGTGTTGCCGAATGGACGGCCGTGATGCTGTTGAGTGCGTCGTTCAGCGCACTCGTTTTCTCCGCCACGAGTTGTTCGAGATGCAGCCGATAAGCTTCGTTTTCCTTGACGAGCCGGCGATGTTCGAAAGCGCGTTCCACCGACATCGACAGCTGATTCAATTCAACAGGTTTTAACAGAAAGTCAATCGCGCCTCTCTTCATCAGATCTACAGCGAGCGACGTTTCGTTCTCGGCGGTAAGAAAGATGACTTCGATTGTCGGATCGGCTTCCTTGATGGCATCCAGAATTTCCGACCCGAGCTTGTGCGGCATCTTGAAATCGAGAATACAGACTTCGGGATGAAATTCACTCAGCGCTTTCATCGCCGCGCGGGCGTCGGAAAGACCGCAAGCCTCATATCCTCGACGCGACAGCAGCTGCAGGATGAACGAGACAATTTCGCTTTCGTCGTCGATAACAAGGACACGCTTGGCTGTCGGTGGATTGGACATTCAAGTAAATATTCTATCGAAGCAGTTAGCGTCTATTTTCTGAATTTAATATACAGCCCTGCAGACGGTTCCAGATCGTGAATCACTCCTGTTGCCGGAAACACCGCCACATTGGGATTGGCCGAACTTCGCGGCAGGCCGAAATCCGGCTGGCGTACGATGAACCCACGAAGGTCCATTCGAAATCCAAATCGCCGGCTGAGGCTTCGTTTGAAACCGATACCATAATTTCCAGCGACGTTCGTCGACGTTCCGAAAGTGGATGAACCGCGCCCCTGAAAAATATTTCCGCCCAGTCCGGCTGTGAAGTAAGGCGTGCTGTCGCGCGTTTCTTCTCGGTAGAGGTAATACATCACATTCACACCGAAATCGTAGATTCGCACGTCATATTGCACATCTTGAGCCGTGGATGTCCCGGTGGTCAAATGCGCTTTGGTCTGTTCGTAGCTGAAAAAGAACTCTTCGCCCCAGTGTCGTGTCGTGTTGACGTTGATTCGGATTCCCCCGCGGCCGCGATCGTCGATTTTGAATACGCCGGACGCGGGCGGAGAAATCTGGGGCGGTCCGATGGTGTATTTGTTTTTGGTAAACGCACTCCCAGCCACGAAGAAATTCAGCTCGGTATTTCTAAATTCCTGAGCGGAAAGCAGGACAGGAACTGCAAGAAACACCACAACGAAATGTGTCGATTTCATCAAACAACGCTTCATCTTGTCCCCCCGTGTCTCGCACATTAGTGAAAGGCCGATTCAAAGTCAAGACTTGTAACGGTTTAGCTCCCTTTCGTAGTCGGCGAGTGTGTTGATGTTGGCAAAAAGTCTCCAATCGACGCCGGTGACGACTTCATGATCCGTTCGTTCAATCAAACCGATCATGCTTCGTTTTCCGCTGTGAATGTAGGTTTCGACGGGTTCCGTCAATTCAGCGCGCATTCCCAAACACAAAGGGAAACCCGACTCGACTTTGCATACCGTGAGCGGACTCGAAGACCGGATGCAGCGCTCCCTAAAATGAATCAGAAAATCTATCGTCAAACATGGAAGGTCCACGGCCGTGATGAGGTTGAATCTCGTCGCGGTATGGTTCAAGGCCGTCGCTATTCCGCCAATCGGGCCGAGACCCGGAACGTCGTCCGGCAAGCCGTTCGGTCCGATAATCCGTACGGTGTCGCAGACTCCGGAAAGCAGTTGTTTCATGTGATCCAGGAGGGTCACGCCATGCCAGTCGAGCAGTGCCTTATCGTGGCCTATTCGAGTGCTTCGGCCCCCGGCAAGGATGAATCCGCTGATGGTCCGCGTCGTTGACATGATGGGATAGGTCCTTTAAGATGAGCTATCCGCTTTTACTTGAAAAATAATGTATTTAGGAGCCATTGACGCCCGCCTGAATCTGTTATGAAAACCCTTCGCATTATCGCCTGCATGACGCTGTTCGGTTGCGTTTTTTCAACTGCGCTTTTTGCCCAATCGAATCCGAAATTCATGTCCGTGGATGAGGTCCGCGCCGGTATGAAAGGAATCGGCAAGACCGTTTTCGAGGGCACGAAAATCGAAGAATTTGGTGTGGAGGTGCTCGGCGTTTTGAAAGACAGCATCGCACCCAAACAGGACATGATTCTCGCACGGCTTTCCGGAGGTCCTCTCGATCGAACCGGGGTGATCGCCGGCATGAGCGGCAGTCCTGTTTACATGGACGGACGACTGGTGGGCGCGGTTGCTTTCGCTTTTCCATTCGCAAAAGAACCGATCGCCGGAATTCAGCCGATCCAGCAGATGATCAACCTGCTGGACTTCAAATCGAACCCAGGGAACCAAGCTGCAAAAGCGTCGATCACGTTTCCAACCGTCTCACCGACAGAGTTCGTACAGAACATGATTGAGCAGGCGGCCGCGGGAAAACCAATTCATGAACTGCTGATGCCGCAGTCGATGCTAGGCGGCGGAACGATGCCCGCGGGCGCTTCTCTGGTTCACATCCAAACACCGGTGCTGCTTTCCGGTGTGACTCAGGCCGCGATTCAGCATTTCATGCCTTTTTTTAATTCTTTCGGTTTGACGCCGGTGCAGGCCGGAGGCAGCGCCAGCGCGGCGGTGCGCGCGGCTGCGGCAAATCTGAAACTTGAACCGGGCTCTTCTGTGAACGTCGAGATGATTCGCGGCGATTTCAATTACTCTGCGAACGGGACGGTGACGTACGTCGATGGCGACAAAGTCTACGCGTTCGGGCATCCCAATCTGGGCAGCGGTTCTACGGACCTTCCGATGGCCGCGGCGCACGTCATCACGCTTCTGCCGAATATTCAGAATTCGTTCAAACTCGCCGTACCGCTCGACGTCGTCGGGGCATTCAAACAGGATCGAAACACCGGAATTGCGGGTCGCATCGGAGATCAGTCCACCATGATTCCGGTGACACTGACGCTGCGTTCCAGTACGAACGCCGTCAACAAGTACAACTTCGAAATAGCCAACGATCGGTTCCTCACGCCGCTGCTGATGAATTTTTCGATCTTCAATTCGATCACCGCAAGCGAGCGCGCATTGGGTGAGATGACGCTGGCGGTGTCCGGCAAGATTCATTTGAAGGATGCGGAAGCGGTCAACATCGGAAACATCTTCACGGGTGACATGAATGGTCCGGCCATGGCGTCGGTTGCCGCGATCGCGCCCGTGCAATACCTGATGATGACGGGCTACGACGGCGTCGTGATTCAGAAGATCGATTTGGAAATAGTTTCGACAGAACGAAAGACCGCCGCGCAACTCGAAGGAATCTCGGTGGACAAGACCGAAGTCAAACCTGGAGAAACCATCAATCTGACGGCGTTTCTTCGTGGAACGTCCGGCGACTCGTTCGTTGAGCGCTATCCGGTGCAAATTCCGGCGGGGCTGCCCGGCGGTTCCGTGCAGTTGCTCGTGGGTGACGGGACCACCATCACGGGCGCCGAGATCCGCCGTGGTCCGGCAGGCGCGCCGAAGGATCTGATGCAGATCATTCGTGAGTTGAACAAGCTTCGCAAGAATGATCGTTTGTATATAAAGATTCTCAGCAACGAACCCGGCGTGGTGATCGGCGGCGAGGAGATGCCGTCGCTGCCTCCGTCCATGTCGGCCGTGCTGAACACGAATCGTTCATCGAATCGGAGCGTTTCCACCATGGGGAACTCCACCGTTCGCGAGTACGAACTTCCACAGTCGAAATACGTGATTCAGGGCCAGCGGACGCTGAGCCTGACAATTCGCCCGTAAGCCGCTTTTGGCTTTTAATAAAATGAGAAAGACATTCTGGATTCTTCCACTCCTGACCGCCATCCCTTTGCTGGCAGTCTCGCCGCAGTTCTGGGAAATTCGAACGTACGACGAATTTCGCCGCGGTAAACTTGCCAACCTCTCGCTGACCAGTGACAGCGAACTGATTCTCGCGCCGAGATTCGACGTGGTCTTCAATACCGAGCAAACCCTCATCTGGTCCGCCGTCGCGGATTCCAGGGGCAATGTTTATCTGGGAACCGGACACGACGGGAAAATCTTCAGAGTCGATGGCGCGGGCAAAGGATCCGTCATCGCCGATCTTGCGGAACTCGACGTTTCGGCGCTCGCAGTCGACAGTAAGGATGTGCTGTATGCCGCAACGTCCCCGGACGGCAAGGTCTACCGCATCGAGTCGGCAACCACAAGTCCGCAGGTGAAGGAGTTCTATTCTCCTGGCGCGAAATACATCTGGGCGCTCGCATTCGACCGGCAGGGACGGTTGCTGGTGGCAACGGGGGACAAGGGCGTCATTTATCGGGTGAATCCCGATGGAAAAGGCGAAACCTTCTACGACACCGACGAAACTCACATCATGTCGATGATCGTGGACAAGGACGGGAACGTCATCGTTGGCGGCGACCCGAAAGGATATATCTATCGGATCACGCCCGAAGGCAAAGGTTTCGTGCTGTACGACTCCGGCATGCGCGAAGTGCATGCCGTTGCGCTCGCGAACAACGGCAATATTTATGCTGCGGTTCTCAGCGGCCGGGCATCATTTATTTCGACACCACCCGCGACACCGCCAACGGCATCGCCCAGTTCACCCGAACCGACGGTGACTGTGACAGTCGGTGCTGCCGAGATCGTGGGTCAAACTGTGGAGGTGGCCGATACTTCGTCCGATGCCAGTGCCGCCACATCGCGTCCGGCGGGGCGCCGCGCGTCGGCGGATGCGGGTGCGCAGAGCACCATACTCGAGATTCATCCGGATGGAACCGTGAACACCATCTGGCGTTCGCGTGATGAGATGGTTTTCTCACTTTTGCCGCGCGGTAACAAGCTACTGTTTTCGACAGGAGCGAAAGGCCGAATCTATTCGCTCGAAAACTCCCGCGACACCACACTTCTCGTGGAATCGACCGAAGAGCAAACGACGCGATTGTTGCAGGCCGGCAATAAGGTTTACGCCGCGAGTTCGAACATCGGAAAACTGTTCAGCCTGGGTGATGACGCTGCATCGTCTGGAACGTACGAATCCATCGTCCGCGATACGGATGCCATCTCCACCTGGGGCAGACTGGCGTGGAAAGGAACCAACGGCAACCTTATTCAGTTTTTCACGCGTAGCGGAAACACCGGTTCGCCAGACAAAACGTGGTCGGATTGGACTCCGGTGGACGGTGCCGGCACTTCATCGAGTCCGAAGGCGCGTTTCGTGCAATGGAAAGCCGTACTGAGTTCAGACAAGTCGAATTCGCCGAAGCTGACGTCCGTCACGGTCCCGTACCTTCAGCAGAATTTCAAGCCTGAGGTTACAGCTATTGAGGTTCTGCCTTCGGGAGTGGCGCTCGTCAAAACTCAGACGTTCAACGCGAACGGCACGCCGTCGGGAGGCAACGATCCCGCAAGCGCTCGTGCCTCCGCCCGAACCGGACAACCGGCAGCGCCGCGGATTCCGCCGCGGAAGGTGAATCAAAGGGGGGCTCAGTCCTTTCAGTGGACGGCGACGGACAAGAACGAAGATTACCTGAACTACGATATTTACTATCGCGGGGATGGCGAGCGCACGTGGAGACTTTTGAAGCGAAACATCGACGAAAATTTCTACACGATCAATTCCGACACGCTTCCGGACGGTATGTATCAACTCCGAGTCGTGGCCAGCGACGAGGCGTCGAATCCGCCCGATATGGCGCTGACCGGCGAAGCGGAGAGCCGGATTTTTCTGATCGACAACACACCGCCGTCCATCACCATGAAGCTGGAGAGTACCGATAAAGGTCGGGTGAGAATTGCTATCGAGGCAGCGGACTCGACGTCTACGTTGAATCAGGCGGAGGTTTCAATGGATACCGGAGAGTGGCGGCCGATTTTTCCGAAAGACGGCATTATCGATTCGAAAGCGGAGTCGTTCAGCTACTTTTCCGGAACGCTGTTACCCGGAGAGCACGTTGTTGCTTTCCGGATCTATGATCAAAACGATAACGTCGGGATGCAGAAGCTGGTCGTCACGATCCCATAGCAGAAGCTTATGAAAAAAATACTCCTTTCAGTCGTCCTTGGCGCATTGTTCTCAACCGCTGTCTGGGCGCAGCCCCGGCAGCTGCAGCCGCCGGATACCGACGATCGTCCGAAGATCGACGTTGAAAAATACGTCGTCGCGACAACGTTGATACCCGAAGAACACAAACTCGGCGGCGTGGCGGAGATCTATTTCAAACAACTCGAGCGCAAGGATTACGTCGTGTTCGATCTCGACCGGCGGCTCCGCGTTTCCAACGCTTCTATCGCGGGAAAGCCTGTGAGCTTCCGCCAGTTCGATCTGGATTCGACCGTCGAGTTCGACATGAAGGATCAACAGTTCACGAACCAGCCCGTTCTTCACGTCGAATACGGAGGAATCCTGAATCCGGAAGAAGGACGTAAGGATCCCATTCTGGCGCGTGTGTCCGAGGACAGCGCATTCCTCCTCTACGATGGAAAATGGTTTCCGACAAACGGTCTGCACAAAGACAAGGCGGCAATGCTGGTCAGCGTCAAGGTGCCCGACGCATGGACTGTCGTCAGCGACATGCCCGCGACAACCGAAGCGAACACGTTTGGGAGCGGTCAGCCGTCATATTGGGGGATGGTCGCGGCGGGCAACTACAAGCCGCGCAGCATCAAGACGAACGCCGGTGAACTCGTCGTGGCATCCATCAAGGCGCCGGAAGATGCCGTCACGCCGATGGCTGACAATGCCGGCAAAATCCTCGGGTTCTACGCCACAACATTCGGAACTCTGGCCGTGCCCACGTTTCGTATTGTCGAAGTCGAGGGCGCGAACTGGAATTCCAACTATTCGGTCGGCACGCTGTTGCTCCCGACGTCGCAGTTCCGCAAGGACTTCGACCTGTCATCGCTTGCCCGAACCCTCGCGCATCAGTGGTTTCCGCTGAAAATCGCGGTGAAGGATGCCACCAGCGACGCGTGGCTTGAGGACGGTATGGCCGTTTTTGCCAGTCTCCTGTATTTCGAAAGCTCACTTGCACCGGCCGAATTTCAGCAGTACGTCGATAAGGCGCTCGTCAAAGCCCTCGCATACGAAGGCAATACTTCAGTGAAGCAGGCGGGAAGTCTCGAGAAGGACAATCCGGACTATCACTCGCTTGTCGAGTATCGCGGCGCGTACATTTTCCGAATGCTGCAGTGGGTGATGGGTAAGGAGAAGTTCAGTCAACTGATTTCCCAATATGTGCAGTCGTTTCAAAACACGCCCGCTTCGACGGACGCCTTTACCAAACTCGCGTCCCAGGTCAACGGCGAAGATCTTGGCTATTTCTTCGACCAGTGGCTGAACTCCACGGGAGTTCCCGAGTTCAAGGATGAGTACACGGTGTTCCGTCGAGCCGATGGGTACAAAGTTCAGGGGCAGATCAAACAGGATCTCGACCTTTTCCGCATGCCGCTCGAACTTCAAGTTCAGACGGACGGCGAACCGGAATACAAGCGTGTCGACGTGTCCGGTCAATCCAGCGACTTCGACGTCATGGTGGACCGGAAACCGAAAAACGTCATCATCGATCCGCGAAAGAAAGTTCTTCGCATGTCGAGTGATATTCGCGTCGCAGTGCTTGTCAATCGCGGCGAAGAGCTCGCCAATGACGGTGAATACAATCGCGCCATCGATGAATACCAGAAGGCGATCGATATTTCTTCCCGCAACTCCCTCGCCATGTTCCGCATGGGTGAAGCGTTGTTCGAACTGGGTAATCTGCAGCTGGCCGCAAACGTCTTTCGCGACGCGCTGAACGGGGATCTCGAACCGAAGTGGGTCGAAGTCTGGGCGTATCTCAATCTCGGCAAGATCTACGACATTCGTGGAGATCGCGATCGCGCGTTGAATCAATATCAGAAGGCCGTGAACACCGGCGATGACGCATATGGAGCACAGGCGGAAGCGAAGAAGTATTTGACCGAACCGTTCCGCAGGACTGGGAAGGCCACTATCGGCGAATAGGAACCAAAACAGTACCCGAGCGAAGCGAGCGGGCATCCTGATAAGTGCCCCACTCGTTTCGCTCGGGTACTATTCGCGTCCGAACGGGCAGTCTTTGCTAATACCGATGACTTTTCGAGCCAAAGTCGGCACGCCGGTGTGCGTCCCCAGAATTCAACTTCACCGGGTGTTCGTAGTGCGATCTACAACGATATTCATCTCCTTCTTATCGCGCACCACATGCAGTGTCAGCCTGGCATTCGCGCGCATCTCGGCCGAGAAATCGTACGGATTCCGGAGATTGTGATTGTCGATCGCGGTGACCACGTCGCCGGCTTTCAATCCCGCCTTGTCTACGGCTGAATCCTTTTCAACATACGTCACAAGCACTCCATCGTTGCCGGTGACTCCGAAGTACTCGCGAAGCTGCGCGGTCATGTTCTGCACCTGGACGCCGGCCCGGGCGTTGACCATGATTTCAATGCGCGGCATGCTGTTTCGAATGGCATCGCGAAGATCGATGGCGGGACGATTCCGGAAAACGGTTACCTGATCGCGAACGCTGCCGATCGTGACTTGCATCGTCTGATCTTTGTTGTCGTGCCGCACCTTCACTTCAACAGTCCTTCCAGGCGGCGTTTCCCGGATCAACCTCGTTAATTGAACCGATCCCAAAACCGTGGTCTTGTTGTATTCGACAATCAGATCGCCGGACTTCAAACCAGCTTTCGATGCCGGACTATCCGCCTCCACACTTCGAATCGATGCGCCCTGATCTTTGCCGTCTTCGATCGACAGACCCAGCCAGCCGGCCTGTTGCGCCTGAACCGGCAGCGCGATGGCGCAAACGAGCACGAACATCATTAGAGTTTTCATAAAACCCTCCGGGAAGCATTTACGGCTTGATAGATGCGTTTTGCCCGCAAACCGTTGGCGCGGCTTGGCGCGTGTCGTCCGGAGCTATACTTTACGTGCAAAAAACCGCAACGGAGAACGCTGGGCAATTTGTGGCAAACACGACGGCGTTTTTCCGCTTTTCAAGGTATGCGCGGCTTAAACGCGCAAATCCATCGCTAAGGAGAAACCCATGCCCGTACCAACTTTGGCCGTTATCAACTTTACCACCACGTTGAACGACGATGAGGTGCTGCAGGCGATCCATGCCGTAAACCGCCAGATCAACGAGAATTTTGCGCCGATCTGGGGCTATGCACGAACGCCGCAGTTCTTTGTGCCCAACTTTCATCCCGCCGACCCAGACACTCTGGCCCAGGAAAAGGTTAACGCGGACAGCGTTATGTATCTTGTGGACGAAGCATCGGTGAAGGGTGCGCTTGGTTTTCACGACCTGAATGCCCGGGATTTGCCGGTCGGCTTTGTGTTCGTCCTGGATCCCAAGGATTGGACAACAACGCTGTCCCACGAAACGTTGGAACTCATTCTCGATCCGACGGTGAACGTCCTGGTACCGGGGCCGGATCCGCGCAACCCGGGCAGAACCGTCCTGCATAGCTACGAAGCTTGCGATGCCGTCGAACGGTTGAGCTATGTCATCGACGGCGTCCGCGTCTCCGACTTTGTGACGCCCAGCTACTTCACGCGCGGAGAGGTGCCGGGTAAGCGCAACGATTTTCTGGGAGTCGGCGTGAAGTCATTTGGGGTCACGAAAGGGAGTCACGTCGCTTTCCTCGATCCGAGCGTCGGTAAATTCGTGACGGTTGTTGGAAAAGAGGGCGCGGACCGCAAGCGAACCGCGGCTCGGCTGGCGAAGCAGGATCATGAAAAGCCGTCACGCCCCGATGACAAAATTCAGGCCGTGCTGCGCCAGTATCAGGAAACTAAGCCGATGCCGAATGCAAGCGGCCTCAGAGACATGACCGGGATTACACGCACCGCACGGTACGCTGCGTTGGAGCAGCGCTGGAACAACCGATAAACAGAGCGAACGGGCGGACCTAAACAGTACCCGAGCGGAGCGAGTGGGCCATCATGACACGAGCCCCGCTCGCTTCGCTCGCGGGTACTGTGCCGCAACCAACCCGGCGCTTTCGGACGACCGTCGTTATCTGCGCGCGCTTGAGAGTCTTATAATGTGCCGCAATGAAGGAAGAGGTTGTTTCAACCACAGCTGCGGACCCGTCGCTTGTCTGGATCGATCCACAACATCGATTTCTCGGCATTCATGCGATTCAGATCTTCGTCAGAGATCAGGAGCGAAGCCTTCGTTTCTACGTGGATAAGCTCGGATTCGCGGTGGCTTATGACGCGCGTCTTCAATCCGGCGACCGATGGATTGCTGTGACGCCTCCTGACGGATCATGCGTTATAGCGCTGGTCGTTCCCGTACACGGTTCGAAAGAGTACGAGCTCATCGGCCGTCATACCGGAGTGGTTTTTCTCACCGAGGATGTGATTGCGAAGTTTGAAGAATGGCAGAAGCGGGGAGTCCGGTTTTTGTTTACACCACGCCTGAGACGCGTCAAGTACGAACGCCAGGCCATGGTTCCGGCGGACCCATCCGGCGCGTCCCACGAACCCTCGCCGGCATGGGGCGGGGTGTTCACTCGCTTTATGGACGTGGACGGCAACTCTTTCGCGCTCGTCGGTTTCGACGAAGTCAACCGCGAAATCGAAGCCAGGCGTCGTCGCACCGCAGAGAAACTGGAAGCCGAGCGTCGCGCCGCACAGGAATTGGAGATCGCCAAACAGGTACAAGCCCGGCTCTTTCCCCAAACGTTGCCGGCGATGCAAACGCTCGAATACGCCGGTACCTGTATTCAGGCACGTCAGGTCGGCGGGGATTATCACGATTTTCTGGACCTCGGTCGGGGGCGCTTCGGGTTAGTGATCGCCGACATCGCCGGCAAAGGGATCGCCGCCGCTCTCTTGATGGCTAATCTTCAAGCCAATCTGCGCAGCCTCTCGGCGAGTGCGTCGGATGAGCCCGATCGCCTGCTGCGATCGGTGAACCGTCTCTTTTATGAAAACACAGCCGAGAACGCTTACACCACGCTCTTCTACGCCGAATACGACGACAATTGCCGTCGGCTGCGATATGCCAATTGTGGACACCTTGCCGCGCTTCTTCTACGGTGCGATGGCCGCATCGAACGGCTGGATTCGACCTGCACGGTGCTGGGGTTATTTAAGGAATGGGAATGCGTCTTAACCGATTGCATCCTTTTATCGGGGGATACCCTGGTGCTTTACACCGACGGAGTCACCGAATCCTTTAATGAGAAGGAAGAGGAGTTCGGTGAGTCCCGCCTGATCGAAGCCGTCGAACGGTATCAACACCTGACGGCCTCGGCGATGATCCCTGCGATTGTCCGAGAGGTCCGGCAGTTCAGTCCCCATGAACAATACGATGATTGCACCTTGATCGTCGCGAAGTGCAAAAGCAATGTCGTCCACACGAGTGCCGGCGAAAGTGTCTTGTAACGCCACCAATCCAAACCGCCTGTAATTTGCTTTCAATGGGTTTTTCAAATCCAGATTTGCGCTTGTACAAATGAGACCCGTTTAAACCGAATTGATAGTTTTGCCGGAAAATCGGCGAGTAAAAGGGCGGCACTATTTATGGAATGCAAACTTACACGAGTTTTGGGAAGCCCAGACTGCGACATCAGTGGACCTACCGGCGCTAAAGTGACGCTGCAACTTGTGGAGACGAACGGAACGGCGATGTTCGAGAGCGCGTCATATGACAAAGAATCGATTATCTCCGGCGCTACCGACGAGTTGTCTTTCACGCTTAAAGAAGGTGCAAAGCGATTGAGTATTGTCTGCACGTTCTCATCGAACAACGGCAAAGCGGAACTTCGCGAGAAATGCGATGGCGCAACAGTACTTGATGATGACATCACGGCTGTCAATAACGGCAAGTTGTATCACGTTTGTGGGACGGCCGCGGTTCCGCAGGGCGCAATTCGGATTTCAAAGAAAAATGCGAGGAAGAAACACCGATGAGGCGCGCCGTGCTTTTCGTGATTGTCGTTATCTCGCTCGCTGGTTCGACATTGGCGCAAACGCCCAGGATAAACGACCCTTGTGCTGACGACCGCGAGGCCAAGGCCGCAGCGATCACGGCAGCGCTCGCGGCCCGCGATACAGTCGCATTTCAAACTGCGGTCGACAGTCTAGTCAGCGTGAATCGCAATGTTTCCTGCTTCACTCAATTCGCAGCGCAGCAGTCGCTGGCGAAGTCCTTGATGCGCGAGTTCGAGAACTCACGAACCGACAAGCAGGAAGGTGCAACCGCGGGAGGTGGGGGCACAACAAGTCTTATCTCACGCGGAGTCGCCCCCAGGATTCTGAGTGTCGCGACGGAGTATGGAGCACTGACGCAGTCGGTGAACCAAACGGTCGTCACCATTAAGGGAAACCTCGCCGGAGTTCCCGCGGCACTCGTCCAGCACGATTTGTTTCGATATTGTGATGCGCGGTTCGGCTCAGGTAGTTGCATCCGTTCAACCACCGTGCGCGCCTTGAGAGCTGTTTCCTTTGGTGTTTCGTTCGATACGAGCCGTGACGCAAGCGCTGTTACCGGAACATCCGCGAACAATGCATCGTCGACTACGCAGCAAGCCACTGCCGCTGTTTTCACAGCCAATGGCCGTGAGGTCTCGCAAGTCAACGCGCGAGTCGAGCTAATCAACAAACGCGACGTCACGTCGAAGGAATATCAAGCCAAATGGAAGAAGGCCGTCAAGAACAAGGATGAACTCAAGGGTGCGGCAGACTCCCTTCGCAAGGAAATGGACACGACAATTGGCGACCTAACCGAAACGGACGTCTACAAGAAATGGTTTGTGTCAGCGGAAGACAAAATAAAGGCCGCCGCCAGATCGAATGCAGATATCGATCAGATTGTAATCGAGCTTTTGTCGCAGCTCGTAGAGACACTCCGTGCGAACGACTCCGAATTCGATGACAAGTTGCGACGGTTGCGGGCAGCATTCCAGAATTTCGACTTTGTTGAGGACCAATTCATCGACGAAATCTCCTCGAAACCCGTTGTCGCCGTTGAGTACGTCAACAACAGGCCGACTTCGCAACCATCGGTCTCGACCTATCGTGTGATTGGTGATTTCGGCATATCGGGCAAAGACAATCTCACACTTAACGCAGCTTTCGGTTTCTACGACAAGGCGCAACCAACCGGAACCTCGAATTTGACGAGACGGTGGCGTGACTATGAAATCGGGCTGCTTTACGAAAGAAAACTCGGCAAGTTCAATGCGTTCGGTCCGGCCGCGATTGACGCTGCGATGTACTTTCAGGACCAGAGGAATCCGGCGATCCTTGACGTTGATCCCAGCAAACCGGTGCCGGGTGTAACCTTTGTCGGTCTGCCGGAGGGATCCAGAAAAATTTTCGCCGAGAAAGGCCGGATCGGGGTGGCGCAGGTCCGCCTGGTGTTAAAACCCGACGGAAGCAATGCCCGCATTCCGGTTGCGGTGAGTTGGTCGAACCGCACGGAATTGATCGTAAAACCCACATGGCGCGCCCAAATCGGATTGACGTACGACTTTGATGCACTTTTCGCAAAGTGAGCTTCTGAGAGGAGGCCGAACATGGAAAACGATAATCAATGGTGCTTCGCATGGACGCCCGTTCTACCCTCACAAGAAAAGACGAGGGCCGCACTCGTAAAGGACGCGAAATGGGCTTCCGCATCTAAGATCACGATCAGCTTCCTGGATGGCGATGAGTCGATAAAGGATCGAGTTCGGAAGGTGGCCAAGGAATGGGTTGGGCCAGGTATGGCAAACCTCACTCTCGATTTCCAAAACGGCGGCAACACGCACATTCGAATTTCGTTTAAGAATTCCGGTTCGTGGTCGCTAATCGGCACGTGGTGCAAACACGAAAAGGTCAAGCCGACGATGAACTTCGGCTGGCTGACGCCGGCCACAAAGGATGAAGAGCTTCGGCGCGTTGTGCTCCATGAATTCGGACATGCCCTGGGACTCGTTCATGAGCATCAGAATCCCGGCGGCACAATTCCGTGGAACAAGAGCGCGGTATATAAAGATCTCTCCGGTCCCCCGAACAACTGGGACAGGCAAACCATCGACACCAATATGTTCACAGTCCGGGATCGAAAGGAAACCAACTTCACGTTGGTCGATGCGAAATCAATCATGATGTATCCGATTCCGAAAAGCTGGACGGACGGAACATTTTCGGTGGGCCTGAACAGTGAATTGTCGGACATCGATAAGCAATTCATCCGGCAGCAATATCCGTAGTTTGAGGGCGTATGGCGAATCAAGATGATTGGGCTCTGGTCGTCGGCGTCAAAGTTTATCCGGATCTGGGCGATCTTGATGGGCCCGAGATCGATGCCGCGGAATTCCTGGCGTGGGTGACCTCGCCGACGGGCGGCGACGTGCCGCCGACGCAGGCGAGGAAGATCGTCTCGTCGGATTTCATACAGCCCTTCCCCAGCGTCATCGGCGCGGAGCCGACTGCAGAGGCGATTCAAGAATTCTTCGACACGCTCGCCGCAACCGCGGAACAAAATGGAGAAGCGGGAAAAGGAACAAAGGCCGGACGTCGACTTTATCTCTACTTCAGCGGTCACGGCTTTGCGCCTACCCTCGAAGATGCTGCCTTGCTCATGGCGAACGCCACGCGGAAGCGGCCATATCACTTTGCCGGACGTTCGTGGGCCAACTGGTTTTTCAAAGCGGGCTTCTTCGAGGAAGTGCTTCTCTTCATGGACTGTTGCCGCGAACTCTACACCAAAATCACTATCAGCGTTCCACCATGGGTGGATGTGATCGATCCCGACAGCGTCACGCGGGCGAAGCGGCTTTACGCTTATGCTACCAAGTGGTCCAGGCTAACACGTGAACGGGTTATGACCGACGGAAGGGTACACGGCGTTTTCACGACGGCTTTGCTCCAGGGACTTCGCGGCGGCGCGTCTAACGCGTCGGGCGAAATCACGGCGATGACACTTTCCAGCTATTTATACAACAATGTCGCTTTATTGCTCGATCCCGCCGACCGCGACAATGACGAAATTGCAAAGGAGCCCGACATCTATGCACCGAATCTCGCAGCTCACGACTTCGTGATTGTAAAGGTGCCGCCGCTGCTTTTTGGAGTCCGGATTCGTGTTGGCGCGGACTGCACAGTCCATATCCGTGGGAATAACTTCGCCATCATCAAAACAGTCAATGTCCACGCACCCGAGACGCTGATCGACTTGCCGCGCGGCGTTTACCTCGCGGAAACGATAGGCAAGAATTCGGTCGCTTTCGAAGTCGCAGGAATTAACGCCAACGGTCATGGAGTCGTCGATGTCGCACTCTGATTCGCCAACCATGGTAACGGTTTCAATTCGTACGGACGACCCCACTGCGGAAATCTTCATTCTCGATAGTTCACTCCAACTCGTGAAGCGCGGCGTCGGCTTATTGCAAGGATCGCTACCGCCAGGACCTTACAAGATTAAAATTCGGGTCGGGCAGGACGTGAAAGAGGAGCTTGTGATTCTGAGCGGCGCGAGCGTGGATCGGTATTACCAGTCGTTGCGTTTCTCCTCCGCCGTCCCGATCGTCGATACGGCGACAAGCCACGAATACCACATGAGCGCTGCCGCGCAAGGATCATCGGCCGTACTGCGAACCGCCGGCCATGGCAGCTCGATTTTTCTGCTCAGCAGATTTTGGACCCCGCCATCGGGAGAAAAATTACGCAAGGCGGCCAATCCGGCGGCCGGCATCCAGCTCCTCCGCGCCGACACGCAGCCACTCGTGGATTTTGGTCATGAAGCTATCGTGGATCAGCAAGATGATCCCTCGGCCCGATTCCGAGTCGATGTCGACCCGGGCTTTTACATTCTCCAGATCGAGAGGTCTGACGGGCAGAAGCTGCAACAATCGTTGATTGCGAGTCCCGGCTGGCAGACGCAGTTCTATTTGATGCGGCGACCCTATGAAACATCGCGCCAGCGGTCAGATCGGCAGGAGCCGGACATGATCAGTTCGGCGGTTTTCATGGGCCGGCTGGGTACCAACTTGTTTGATCCCAACAATCGCGATCTTCGGATAACCGAGACTGCCCGCATCGCCCTGATCAATCAGCGAAGAGTCCTGCCTTCGGACCTGAAGCGGATGCTTTCCGAAAAATTCGAAAATCCCATTCTCGGAATTTATGGCGGATACCTCATGCTGCACGATCCCGAAACTGATTCAAGTCTTTACTCGATGCTCATTTCCAACATGCGACGAATTCTCGATCATCCGCACCCCGACGTGGAAGCCCTTGCTCTCGCATGCGGCATAGATTCGAATCACGTATTTGAACGGCCTCCGATGCTGCGCGAGAGCTGGAGGGCGGTCGTGAAAGCAACGACATCGATTCCCGATCTAATACCGGCAGGATCGTTCGCAGACTCGATTTCAATTCGCCTCGTCGAGGCCGATCCGTGGTTGTTATGGAGCGCGGAGGCAGACGCTGACGACGAATCCATCATCGGCGAAAGCATTCGACGCACCATACAATCCAAGCCGCCGGTACAAACGAACCCACGCGACATGACCGATAAGCTCGTGCAGCTTTCCGGCTTGCCATTTCGAAGAGTGGCGGCTTTTACAAAAGACTTCATGCCCTTTAAACCCGAGTAGAGATGTGTTCTCTCTGAATGCGGACAACGGCATGGCGGAATTGGGGACTTTCCGGATTTCGTTTCAGAGAGGAAGGGTTGTCGAGGGGAACGTGCTCGCTCTGGGCCGACTGACTTTTCAAATAATCTCGGACGAGTCCGTCGCGACGCGGCTACGGACCGATGAAGTGTTGTGGTTCGGCTTCGGGGATAGTCAAGTTGGGCCACAAACACTCGTCATTGCATTCGACGGATTAAAGGAAGAGGTTCAATGGCCGGACACGTTATGGGTAGATGCGATGCACGGGAACGGTCGCATCCGGAGATTTGAGCCGGGGTCGCAGCGGGAAACAGCCATCATCGAACTGCAGTTTCGCGATTCCCGTCTCACAATTCATCTCACGAGAGGAGACGATTCCGTGCCGGCAGCCGGCGACAATGAAACATATGGCGGATACCTGCTGCCATGATCCGGCGTTGACCAACTATGAAAAAAATGGCTTTGCTTCTGTCATTTTTGCTTTTTCAACCGTTGCTTGCTGCCGATGATACGCTAGCCAAAATTGCGCCAGACGTTGTCGTCATCCGGCCTGACGCCAGCCGAACCATCACGATTGTCTTCTCGTTGAAACCGGGAGCGACCCTTCCCCAAACTGCGACTCTGACGGATGCTCTCAGCAAAGACGGGGCTGTCCGTGCATCCGACATGACGTTTACGTGGGTTACTTCCTCGCCGCCAATACTGACCGGCAGACTTCAATTGAATGAGAACTCCATGTTGCCCGGTGCCGCGGAATATAAGGGTAAGCTCGTTTTCACCTGGAATGACGGTAAGACGCCCGCCCAGGCATTTGACTACACGTTAAACTCGGCCGCCGTCGCCGCGTTCGATGTCTGGCCGGATAAGCTCGCCGCCACTGTCGGCGCAGGCGAAAGCAAACGAGGGTTTGTGCGGGTCCGCAATACCGCCGATCCTGCGATAAGCCAAATCCGGATTTCGAGTCTCGACTTGACTGACGTGAAGGGATTTCACCGAACGCACTTCGATCAGATAGAGTTGCCGGAGGCCATCCGCACAGGGCAAGAAAAGGAAATTGAGTTTCGCTATCCCGCCATTCATTGGGCCGGGACGTACGCAGGCAGCCTCGATATCACGGCTAACGGAACTACCCGCAAATCGATTCCGGTGACAATTCAGACGCGCGGCCCTTATCTAACGCCAGGCATTCCATGGCCTATCGCGTTCTTCGTCGTCGTGCTCTTTCTCGGCTTCGCAGTTTCGAATTGGGCGGAAGACTGGTTCGCCAATGGAGGTCTGGAACGGGCGGAGGCTTTGATCTCTCTTCAGCATTCACGAACCAGCCTGCAAGACGCCGTTAAAACCGTAAAGGCGTTCGAAACCCAACACGACGTCGAGCTATCGAACTTCAAACTCTACATCGAAGATCTGCTGGGCGATCTCGACAACGCGTTGACGTCGCAAGATCTGACCGCTGCCGAACTCACGCAGCACAGCAAGGAGTTCAAAAAAGCCGCGGCCGTTTTCGCCGAGTTTCACCGCGCCGTCGATATTGCAGTCCAACAATGGCAGGACTCGCCATCCAAACTGAAGAAGGTGCTGGTGTCGCTCGACGTGGCTTCCATTAACGTGACCGACGACCTAAGCGCATATCGAGCGAACCTGCGTCGCCTCGCGCGGACAGATCCCGATGTTGCTGCAGACCTGCAGATAGAGGCACATCGCAAAATTTCTGTAACGGAGGGGAAACCCTTTATTAACGCGGCTGAACTCGAAGCCCAAATTAAAGCCAATGCCTGGCTTCATCGGGCGCTCGTCTGGCTCGTGGTATTCGCAATCGCATATCAGACCTTTTATGCCAGCAATCCGGTCTTCGGAACACTCTCGGATTACTTGTCCGTGTTCATGTGGTCACTGGGGTTGACTGCGACGGGGACCAGCATTCTAGCCAAAGCGAAGTCCAGTTTCACCCCTCCAACCAGGTAGGTTCAAAATGGCTTTCGGAAGTCACGTTCACTGGCTTCGGGAACGCTCGCTTCGCACCGCACACCGGCTCTCGACCGTCCTGAATTAGGCACGAATCACTGGGACAGGAGACTAATCTTCGCGCTGGTAATTCGGGGATTCTTTCGTGATGAACACGTCGTGAACGTGGCTTTCGCGAAGGGAGGCGTCTGTGATTTTCATGAAGCGGGTGTTTTTTTGGAGATCGGCGATAGTGCTGACGCCGCAGTAACCCATTCCGGCCCGTAAGCCGCCCACAAGCTGAAGAACGAGCGACGAGACGGGACCTTTGTACGGAACACGGCCTTCGATGCCTTCGGGCACAAGCTTGTTCGGTGCTTCCGATTCCTGGCCGTAGCGATCGCGGCTTCCTTGCTGCATGGCGCCGAGCGAGCCCATGCCTCGATAGGCTTTAAACGTTCGGCCCTGATAAAGGATCGTTTCCCCGGGACTCTCGTCCGTTCCGGCGAAAAGCGAACCGATCATCACCGAGTCCGCACCGGCTGCCAGAGCTTTCGTGATGTCGCCCGAAAACTTGATGCCGCCGTCGGCAATCAGCGGGATGCTGGCTTCCCGCGTGGCGCGGGCGCAGTTCAGGATTGCGGTGATCTGCGGCATCCCGACGCCGCTGACGACGCGAGTGGTACAGATCGATCCTGGTCCCATTCCCACCTTGACCGCATCGGCTCCCGCCTTGATCAGATCTCTGGCCGCTTCTTCGGTGGCGATGTTGCCCGCGATCAAAGGAAGTTCGGGGAATCGCCTCTTCACGTCCTTCACCGCCTCCAGGACGCGTGACGAATGGCCATGCGCCGTGTCGATCGCAATCAGATCCACTTTCATGCGAATCAATTCCGCCGCGCGTTCGACGAAATCCCCGGTCGCTCCGATCGCCGCACCCACGCGGAGTCGTCCCTGGTCGTCCTTGGCGGACAGCGGATACTTGATCTTCTTCATGATGTCTTTCACGGTGATCAAGCCGCGAAGGTTCTGATCCCTGTCAACGACGAGCAGTTTCTCGATACGATGCTTGTGCAGGATGCGCTGAGCCTCTTCCAGCGTTGTTCCGACCGGCACGGTCACGAGTTCATCCTTCGTCATGACCTCCCGGATCGGCAGGTGATAGCGCGTCTCGAAGCGAAGATCGCGATTCGTGAGGATGCCGACAAGGCGGCCATTTTCGGTGATCGGAACGCCGGAGATCTTGTAGTGCGACATCAGCTTCACGGCGTCTTCGATCCGGTCATTCGGAGACATCGTGATGGGATCGACGATCATGCCGCTTTCCGAACGCTTCACCTTGTCGACTTCCGAGGCTTGTTTTTCGATCGGCATGTTCTTATGGATGATGCCGATGCCGCCCTGCTGCGCGAGCCCGATCGCAAGCCGTGACTCGGTCACGGTATCCATCGCTGCGCTGACGATTGGAATGTTCAGATCGATTTGGTTGGTGAGTCGCGTGTTCGTTCGAACTTCGGTGGGCAGGATGTCCGACTTCAATGGAACAATCAGGACATCGTCGAAAGTGTACGCCTCGCCAGTAATCTTTTTGTCGATCAAACCGTCACCCCATGACACTTTTTGAATTTCTTGCCGCTGCCGCACGGGCATGGATCGTTGCGGCCCACCTTCGGCGAGTCACGTTTCACCTGGCCCGACCCTCCGTTGTCGCCGCCACCCTGATTGGAAACGATGAACTGCTGCCGGCGCTGTTTGCGTTCGATCTGTTCTTCCTGCTTTTTCTGTTCGACAGGTTGTAACAGGTAGAGGAAGCGCAGCGTGTCTTCCTCGATGCGATCCATCAGGTCCTCGAATAACTCGTACGACTCCTTTTTGTACTCGATCAGCGGATCGCGCTGGCCGTAACCGCGAAGGCCGATACCTTCCTTGAGATGGTCCATCGCGAGCAGATGGTCTTTCCAGTGCGAATCGACGATCTGCAGCATCAGCATCCGTTCGTGAAAACGCATATTCGCCGTGCCGATGACGGCTTCCTTCTGGTCGTACTTCTCGTGTGATTTCGCGACGAGCGCGTCCTCGAGCTCCTGCGAGCTCATCTTGCCGCCGTCGGGATCGATCCCTTCGGCCTTGAAGTCGAAACCGAACTGCCGCAATACCGCGGTGGACATCGCCTCGAAGTCCCACTCGTCCGGATGAGTTTCCTTGTTGGCGTGCTGCTGAACGAGGCCGGCTATGATCTCGTCGGAGATGTTCATCAGATACTCCTTCTGGTCGTCTCCTTCGAGAAGCTGTTTGCGCAGGCCGTAAATGGCTTCGCGCTGCTTGTTCATCACGTCGTCGTATTCGAGGACGTGCTTGCGGTAAGAGAAGTTCTGCCCTTCAACACGCTTCTGGGCGTTTTCGATTTGTTTCGACACGAAACGAGACTCGATCGGGACGCCTTCTTCCATGCCCAAACGCTGCATGATTCCGGAAATGCGATCGGCGGCGAAGATGCGCATCAAATCGTCCTCGAGCGACACGTAGAATCGGGACGAACCCGGATCGCCCTGACGTCCCGAGCGTCCGCGAAGCTGGTTATCGATGCGTCGCGCCTCGTGACGTTCCGTACCGATGATGTGCAGTCCGCCGAGCGCGACGACTTCCTCGTGTTCTCGATCGATGTCCGGCTTCACTCTGTCCAACGCAGTCTGCCACTGCTGTGGAGTTGCCATCGCCGGGTCAACGTCCTGCTTGCGCAGAAGGTCGCGAGCCAGGAAATCCGGATTCCCGCCGAGCAGGATATCGGTTCCGCGGCCCGCCATGTTGGTGGCGATCGTGACGGCGCCTTTTCGTCCGGCCTGGGCGACGATTTCCGCTTCTTTTTCGTGATATTTGGCGTTGAGGACGACGTGTTTGATGCCGGCTCGCTTCAGCATCGAACTGATTTTTTCCGATCGTTCAATCGTGATCGTGCCGACAAGCGCGGGCTGGCCACCCTCATTGCACTGTTTGATTTCCTTCACCACCGCTTCGAACTTTTCGCGTTCGGTTCGGTAGATGACGTCGGGATTCTCGATGCGCCGCAGTGTGCGGTTCGTCGGAATCGGCATGACTTCGAGTTTGTAGATCTTGCCGAACTCCTCCGCTTCGGTCTCCGCCGTACCGGTCATGCCCGCAAGCTTCTTGTACATGCGGAAGTAGTTCTGGTACGTGATGGTGGCCAGCGTCTGGTTTTCCTGCTGAATGCGCAGTCCTTCTTTGGCTTCGACGGCCTGGTGCAGGCCGTCGCTCCATCGCCGGCCCGGCATGAGGCGTCCGGTGAATTCGTCGACGATGATGACTTCGCCATCCTTCACCACGTAGTCCGCATCCCGCTTGAAAAGCGTGTGCGCCTTTAATCCTTGATTGACGTGATGCAGATACTCCATGTTGGCGGGATCGTAAAGATTGCCGACTCCGAGCATTTCCTCGGCTCGCGCAACGCCGTCTTCCGTAGGTGTGGCGGTGCGATGTTTCTCGTCGACCTGGTAATCGATGTCTCGACGCAGCCGGGGGATGATCTTATCGATGCGGTAATACTTGTCGGTCGATTCGTCGCTGGGGCCCGAGATGATCAGCGGCGTGCGGGCTTCGTCGATCAGGATGGAGTCCACCTCGTCGACGATGCCGAAGTGATGGCCGCGTTGCGTGCACTGCGCGCGATCGAACTTCATGTTGTCGCGGAGGTAATCGAAACCGAACTCACTGTTGGTGCCGTACGTGATGTCGGAGTTGTAAGAAACGTGCTTTTGATCGTCGTCCTGTCCGTGTTGGATCACACCTACGGTCAGACCGAGGAATTTATAAATGCGGCCCATCCATTCGGCGTCGCGCCTGGCGAGGTAGTCGTTGACCGTGACGATATGAACGCCTTTGCCTTCGATGGAATTCAGGTAAGCCGGCAAAGTTGCGACTAAAGTCTTTCCTTCGCCGGTCTTCATCTCGGAGATCTTGCCCTGATGAAGGACGTATCCGCCGATCAGTTGCACGTCGAAGTGCCGCATGTTGGTCGCGCGCTTGCCCGCCTCGCGCCCGACTGCGAACGCCTCCGGAAGGAGTTCGTCCAGGGATTCGCCCTTTTCAAAACGTTGTTTGAACTCAGTTGTTTTATCGCGAAGTTGATCGTCGGACAGCGGCGAGATCCGGGGTTCGAGAGAATTGATCTTTTCGACGACAGGCTGGATTTTCTTGAGTTCGCGCTCGGCCTTGCTGCCTACAAACCGCTTAACAATTGTGTCGAGCATAAAAGAGTTTAGCACGAACGATGGGTGGATTTCGGAGGCGTGCGGGACGCACACCGCGGTTCAGGTGTGCGTCCCCTAATCTTACTTAATTACCTTCGGACGGGAGATACGATCGCGGGTTCACCGGGCGATCGTTGACTCGAACTTCGTAGTGCAGGTGCGGGCCCGTGGTTCGGCCGGTCATCCCCACGTTTCCGACGATTTCACCCTTCGTTACGGTTCGCGCGATCTTCACGCGAATCAGCGAAAGATGTCCCATGCGGGTCGTGATGCCGTTTCCATGGTCGATGATCACCAGATTCCCGTAGTCCGACTTTCGTCCCGCAAAGATCACGACTCCGTCCGCCGGAGCGTGAACCGGTGAGCCAAATGGGCCGGCAATATCCAGTCCCAGATGGACGTCCGTGTCACCCGTAAAGGGATCGAGCCGGCCTCCGAAGTGGCTCGCCAGACGGCCTTTCAGCGGCCAGATATTGGGGGTGAATCGGATACGGGTGGCGCGTTTGGCAGCCTTTTGCTCGAGAAGCGTGAGGTTGTTCTCGAGTTCGGCGGTTCTGGACTTCAGAGCTTCAACGTCCGCCATCGAGATGTCGCGCAGGAAGTCCGACGTCGGATAGTTCGTTTTCGTGCCGCCGACGGCGTTTTTGCCGCGCTGCTTCTTGAGAACCTCGTCGTTTTCGATCAATGCCGTTAGTTTTTGAGACAACGTTTCCAGGCTGCTGATCTTCGAACTGAGCTTCTTGGTGGTGACTTCGAGGTTTTGTTTCTCAACCTTCAATTCGGCGTTTTCGGCCTGAAGGGTGTTGTAGTCGGACACCTTGAAAGCCATTCGCATGTAGTTAAAGCCCAACCCAACTACTACAAAAAACGAAACAATTCCTATGGCGGCTAATACATACACGACAGGAACGGGAATGCGGACCTTGTGGAGCCGGGAACTCGCATTAGGAACGACTATGAAGGTGTAGAATCTCTTGGGCATTGGTCTCTCCCGAATTTTAATTTTCGAGCGGGCCAAAGTCACTTCGAGTTACATCTACTAATTATTTGATTGAGAAGGACTTGTTGGCAAAAAACCTGTCTTTAAGGCCCGAAGCGTAACAAATGGTCAATCAGACGGTCAAGCAGAAATTGCCCACTCCCGGTGATTTTCTTGCTCGTCGCAGAGCGCCTGCCGCCAAAGTTTTGGCGGCAATTGCTCTACTAACTTTCATATTTTCTCTCCTGCCCCTTCCGTCCAGCTTTATCGAAGCCTGGTTCTCACGGAGGGCTTTTCCGCGAATCTCAACCGTTTTTGCGCTGATCGCCGACCCGCTTCCAGTCGCGTGGCTGGATGTCCTGATCCTGGCCGGCATCCTTTATATATGCGTCTGCGCGCTGCGCCGCCGTTGGCCCCGGATCGTCGAGATAGCTTCGGTGGGCTACCTCATCTTCTTCTGGTCCTGGGGACTCAATTACCATCGAATGCCGATGACTTCCAAACTGTCGCTTAATGACACGTTAAAATCAACCGCCGCCATGAACTCTTTCGTCAAACGAACGGCGGAGGAAGTCAATTCGTTGTACGTCCCTCCCGGCATACGGGCGCACGATGATAACGTCGAGATTCGGGCGCTGGCTGCCGATCGCGTCGCGCGTGTTGTAGAGAGGCTCGACGGAAGGCGTTGGTTGGCGCCGCGGAAGGTCAAGGTTTCGATTCTGGGCAATCTGTGGTTTCGCATCGCCGGCATCGACGGCGTCTTCAATCCCATCGTTCACGAACCCGTCGTGAACGGACGGATCCTGGATGTGGAATGGCCGTTCGTAACTGCCCACGAATTGGCACACGTTCGTGGATATCCCGACGAAGGCGATGCCAATTTCGTCGCGCTTATGGCGACTCTGATGTCGGAGGATCGACGGATGCAGTACAGCGGCTGGCTGCATCTCTGGCTCTACATGCGGACTCGCGAATCCGACGCTTTGATCGACGCCGGTCCCAAACAGGACATCCGCAGAATCTTTGACCGAATGCAGCGTGACGAGATTCGATGGGTGTCGAACCTGCAGGCCACCATTCTCGACGTGTTCCTCAAGGCGAACAGTGTCCCCGAAGGCGTACGGAGTTATTCGCGGATCGTGCTGATGGCTGCCGAAACTCAGGAGAGCTGGAATGAATTCCGGTAGCGTCGGCTTCGAGCCGCTAAACGCCCGCGGGCTACCACAACCGGCGTTCCACGTAACCGGCCAGGACGGACTGACCGTCTCGCAGGGAACGGCCGTAAACCACAACCAGCGAAGTGGCCGGTGTCTCGAAACGCAGACCAGCACCGGTATCGACCAGCAACCGGGTGTTCTTGAAAATCCGTGTTCGATCCCAGGTCTTTGCGGCGTCCACAAAAACCTCGCCCTTGATGATGATGTACGGCACGTTGAGTGTGTTGAACAGCGGCAGAGTCACAATCCGCCGATCGATGTCGAAGTTTCCAAGCACGAAGTCCGTTCCCGCGGGAGCCGACCCGTACCGTCCGTGACCGGCAGCAGTATGTCCGCGCAGAATGTTCTGCGTGTTCATGTCCAGTCCCAGAACAAAGTAGTCCTCGACGGGCCGCGCGCCTCTTGAAGTTCCGCCTTTGATAGTCCAGTCGAAGAACGTCCGCGTATCTTTGGAAATGGTGTGGCGATTGTTGAACTCCGCCGTTCCGCCGGACGTGTTGAAGCTGCCAATGATGGATTTCTTTGAGGCGTATGCCTGCAGCCGCAAACGATTCTGATAGTTTCCATCAGCGAACCGAAGCGTGGTCTCGAGAAAAGCCTTACCGTAATTCCGCGAATCGCTGGCCAGTTCCGGCAGATTGCCGTCGGCATAACGGTTCGAATACTCAACGCCCCCGCCGATCTCGAATCGATAATCCGGGATGTGTTTCACGGCGATCCGCATCGTGTTGGATTTGTAATTCAGGCGATGCGATCGATCGACGAAATCGGGCCTTACGGAGTGCGAGAGATCCCAGCGTTCGGACCGCACCATATCGCTCAGCTCGACATGCAGGATGCCGGGGACTCCGATCGGAACGTACAGAGCGCCCTGAAGACGTCGCCGATCCGGATCCCAGCGGTACATGGAATTCCAATTCATTCCGGAACCGCCGGCGTTCCAGACGTTGAAGTAGGAAGTCTCGAACGGCGCGCCTTTGAAAAGGTTCCAGAGAAAATCGCTTCGCGAGTTCGTTTTCGCCGTAGTTCGGACGATCGCGTCATAGTGATCGGGAACTTTGGTTGGCTCGACCTCGAGTCCGACATTGCCAAAACTATTGGTTTCGAACAATCGCGCTTCGGTGGTTTTCCACTGAGGGTACGTCAGGACACCGGCCGGGCGAAACGCAAGCGCGTCGCGGACGACCCGTGATCCGAAGTTGAGATAGTAGTTGTGCAGGATGTCGTCGATCACCGGCCGGCCGCTCGCGTTCCATGATCGCAGGGCAACCTGCACGTCGCCCTGCGAGATCTCGATGGAGGCGAGCAGGTCGGAGGCGTAATTGTCGTGTGGATTGACACTGAGCGTTTGCCGCAATTCCGCTTTTGCTTTTTCCATTTCGCGGGTTGCGAGATAAACGCCGGCAAGTTCGTTGTGGAATCGCACATCGTCCGCGAACCGGTTGGCGCCCTCCTTCAGGACTTCTTCAGCTTTCGCGTATTCCTTCATGTTCCCGTAGGCAATACCGAGATACACGTACGCATCGGCTGTGGGGCGAGTGGCGAGAGCGTCCGAGAGAATCTTGACGGCGCGAACGAATTCGCCGTTCTCGATCGCCTGCCTGGCTTCGTCGATTTGTCCGAACGCTCGGGCAGCGCAAAGCAGCAGTGCAAGAAGAATAGCGGGGCGTTTGGGCCGAAACAGGCGAGCTCTGTAAATAGTCATAACTTGTGCGTCGAACCCATTCGATTATAGATTTCTCGAATGAAAAAAATTTTCTGTTTTCTCGTCGTTGTTGTTGTTTTAGCGTCGATGCCGGCATTTTCAAGCGATTTCACGCTTTTCGGCGGACTGCAGCGTGAAGGCAAGATCACGCTTCGGAATGCCGCGAGTACTGTTCCCTCATCTATCACGTTTAATCCGAAAAATTTCGGGACGTTCGGCGTGCGCGCAGGGGTTGGAAAGAACGTCATCGGTACGGAAACGACATTTGCTTACAGTCCGAACTGGATCGATAGTTCCGTGAAAGCTGCGATTCTGAGTCAGGACTTAATGCTCCAAGTGCCCACTCCAAAGGTGAAGCCGTACGTGACCGCGGGGTTGGGCCCTATCTTTACAAAAGGCAACAGCCTTACCGATATCGGATCGAAGTTCGCGATCAATTACGGCGGCGGAATCAAGTTTTTTCCGGCTCCAGGGCCAGTCGGCGGACGTATAGATTTCCGCAACTACAGCATTCCGAGTATAGAGGCAGCAGTGTGCTCGCAGGTGGGCTGCCAGACGAGCAAGAAGACTCTGAACATGATCGAGGTTTCGGTCGGTGTCGTTTTCGCATTCTGAACCGACGCGCTACACCTACGCCGGTCTGTTCCTGACCACGCTGTCGCTTCTGCAACTCGAGCTGTTCCTGACGCGAATCTTCAGCGTCACCATGTGGTATCACTTCGCGTTCATGGCGATTTCGCTCGCCATGTTCGGCCTGGCCGCGGGCGCAGTGCTGATGGAAATTCTGCCGCGACGCCCGGTCCACGAAACCCTCTGGCGAACCACGTTAGCTTTTGCGGTGGCGAGCGCGGTTTGTTTCGTCGCCCAGCTTTACATTGAAGTCAATCCGGAAAGAGAAATTCTCAACACAGCGCTGGCCTTTCTTATCATCGCTGTGCCGTTTGTGTTCGCCGGGATGGTGGTTTGCGTAGCGCTGACGCGCTTTCCCATGCACACCGGCAGGCTCTACGCCGCCGATCTGGCAGGGTCGGCGGCGGGCTGTGTCCTGACGATTCCGATCCTGAACTACATCCACGCGCCGACCGCGGTCTTATTGAACGCGTCAATTGCCGCCCTGGCGGCGTTGACATTTGCGGCAAGTTCAGAACCCGGAGCGCAGCGACGGGCTTCGTGGGCAATCCCCGCAGTGGTGTTCCTCGTCCTGGTCTTCGTGAGTGTCGCGAATCTTTCGATGAAGGTCGTCGATATCCACTGGATCAAAGGCGGCAGAAATTCAGACACTGGCTTGTACGAGAAATGGAACGCGCTTTCCCGAATCTTCGTTCGCGAGACCGGAAGCGAACCGTTCGGCTGGGGGCTGAGTGCGGCATACTCCACGAACCGTAAACTCGATCAGCTTTACCTGAACATCGACTCCGGTGCCGCGACAGTCATTACCCGATTCGACGGAGACTTTGGACCGCTCGAACACCTGAAGTACGACGTCACGGCCCTGGTTCACTACCTGAGACATGACGCATCGGTGCTCGTCATCGGAGTGGGCGGAGGACGCGACATCCTGACGTCTCTGGTTTTTGGTCAACGACACGTGACAGGCGTCGAAATCAATCCCGACATTTTGAAGGTTCTCACATCACGGTTCGCCGATTATTCCGGCAATCTCCAGAATCGGCCGGCGGTCACCCTGGTCCACGACGAGGCGCGAAGTTATATCGCGCGGTCGCATCAAAAGTTCGGAATCATCCAGGCTTCCCTGATCGACACGTGGGCGGCGACGTCCGCCGGCGCCTACGTGCTGACGGAGAATGGCCTCTATACAAAGGAAGCCTGGGTTACTTTCCTGAATCATCTGACCGACGACGGGATCCTCACCATGTCCCGTTGGTACTACGAAACTCAACCTGCCGAAGCGCTGCGCCTGACGGCGCTCGCGACGGCGGCCCTCGTCGAAGTGGGCGCCGACGATCCGCGCAAGCACATCATGATGGTGCGGAAGCAGGACAGCGGCGAAACCGGCCAGTACAGCGTTGCTACCATTCTGGTATCCCGCCGGCCGTTTACGGCAATGGACACCGAGCGCATCGCCAGCGTGTCGAATTCGATGGAATTCCTGCCCGTTCTGACGCCGGCTTTTGCCGAACGACCGGAATTCGAAGCGATCACGGATCGCCACCGGTATCGCGACTTCATCCGAAGTTATTCCTTGAATATCGAAGCACCCACCGACGACACGCCATTCTTCTTTCACATGCTTCGTGCGAGCGATCTGGTTAAGGCGTCGACGTATCAGGGGATGAATGACATCAATCTGAAGGCGGTGAAGGTGCTCGGCACGCTGCTCGGAATCGTCACCGGCTTGAGCTTGCTCGCCATCGTCGCACCCCTCGCCATGAGACGCCGCGTTCGCGAAAACCAATCGGCCTCTCTCATGGTTTACTTTGCCGCGATCGGACTGGCATTCATGATGGTGGAGATCGGCCAGCTGGAACGCCTGATCGTCTTTCTGGGCCATCCGATCTACGGACTGACGGTTGTGCTTTTCACCCTGCTCGTCGCTTCGAGCATGGGCAGCCTCATGTCCGATCGGCTCGGCCGCTACATTTGGGCTCTCCCGCTCTTTCTTGTCGCCTTCGTTCTCGGCAGCCCGTTCGTGACCCAGCAATTCATCGCACAAGCGACACCGCTGCGTTTCGCGGTTTCCGCCGTTCTCCTCTTCCCATCCGCGTTCTTCATGGGAATGGCATTTCCCGTGGGTATGAAACATGCGCAACGGCAAGACGAAGCGCCGGTGGCCTGGTACTGGGGGATTAATGGTGCGTTCTCCGTTATCTTATCGGTCCTGGCCGTTGTCGTCGCGGTGTTTTGGGGTGTGACGGCGACGCTGCTCGTAGGCGCGGCGTCCTATGTGATCGCCCTGACTGCGCTCCACACCCGACGTAACGCTGCACTTTAGTTCTACACCCATTGGGCGCATGAGCCATTGTCAGACGAACAATCGAGTAGAGAATGGCTATCGAGACCGGCTAGGAAATGCCGGTTTTAAAAGGAACTTGTCAGCAGGAGGCTACAATGCGACCGATTCCGAATCTCCCCGTCTCCCGTCGCTCATCCGAGGCTTCTGAATCCAAAAGATCGAGGGCTAGAACAGGCGCGGCGGAGGCGGCGGCTCCCGTCCGGCTTCAACCCGGCAGACGCAGTCCGCAGGTTATGGAGTTCGATGCCAGACTCCGTGCCAACATCGTCGGCCAGGACGAGGCGACTACCGAACTCGTCAATGTCTACCAGGCCGTCCTGGCGGGCCTGATCGCGCCAGGCAGACCGATCGCCAATTTTCTCTTCCTCGGACCCACAGGGTCGGGCAAGACACGGCTGGTGGAGGCGGCCGCCGAAGTGTTGTTTTCGACGGCGGAATCGGTCGTCAAGATCGACTGTGCGGAGTTTCAGCACGACCACGAAATCGCAAAATTGATTGGTTCGCCCCCCGGTTACCTTGGGCATCGCGACACCCCGGCGCTGTTGAACCAGGAGACGCTCGACCGTTTTCATACCGATTCGCTGAAGATCACTTTTGTTTTGTTCGATGAGATCGAGAAGGCGAGCGACGCGCTATGGCGGCTTCTTCTCGGAATTCTGGATAAGGCCACTCTGACTCTCGGCGACAACCGAAAAGTGAATTTCTCGCGCACCATCATTTTTATGACGTCAAATCTCGGCGCGAGAGAAATGACACGGTTCCTCAACGGCGGCATCGGATTTGCCACTCCCGCCGAAGATACAGAGTCGACGCAGCTCGATAAGAAGATACGCCGTGTGGCGGTCGACGCCGCATGTAAGAAGTTCTCTCCGGAGTTTATGAATCGAATCGACAAGTCCGTTGTGTTCCGTTCCCTGTCCAGGAACGATCTTGAACAGGTTCTCGGCATTGAACTCGCATCGGTTCAAACGCGAATCCTGACGACCCAGCCCGACCGGCCATTTGTTTTGCACTACACGGATGAAGCGAAGGACTTCCTATTGACGAATGGGACGGATCCGAAGTACGGCGCCCGTCACCTCAAACGAACGATCGAGCGTCACGTGGTTCTGCCGCTGTCGAGCCTGCTGGCCACGCGTCAAATTTTGGCAGGCGACACCATCACCGTCGATAGCGCTGACGATGACGCGGGACTGCTGTTTACCAAAACCGGCGTGCCCTTCCCCGTTTCACCGGTCCACGACAAGGTGATCGAGTCGTCCGCGATTCTGTAGCCCCTCGACTCAAGTTGCGCCCACGAAGCCCGTCGCGGCGCTTCGGGTTCTGACAGTTTTCGCACAATGTGCAGAAACCCGAAGCGCAGCGACCGGCTTCGTGCCGTAAACTTACATTCATGAGACTTCGTGGCGCCGTAATCGTCTTACTGGTTTGCCTGCTGACACCGCTCTATGCGTATTCGGCGATTTCGGCCGAACGACTGAAAACCACCGTAACCTGGCTCGCGGATTCCGCGCGGCAGGGGCGTCACAGCGGAACACAGGGCGCACTGGCGTCGGGCGACTACATCGCATCGAGAATGAAGGAACTGGGGTTTACCGTTCAGATGCAGGGATTCGGCGGTAACCGGCGAAACGTCATTGGGCGATTGGGTGACGCGGACAGCTACGTCGTGATCGGCGCGCACTACGACGGACAAGGCCCCGGGTTCCCATCCGCCAGCGACAATGCGGCCGGTGTCGCAGTCGTGCTGGAAATCGCGCGCGAGCTGAAGGATCAAAAGGTCCCCGTCTCCATCGTCGCCGTCGCATTTGACGACGAGGAGCAGGGATTGAATGGATCGCGATATTACGTCGACCATTCCCCATTTCCCGTCGAGAACGCCGTCGCTGCGATGGTTTTCGACACGCTCGGCCGCAGTTTCCTGGATCTCTCCGTTGCGCCGCTTTTCATTCTCGGATCGGAGTACTCGAAGGAACTCGCCGGCATCGTTCAGAAACGAATGCGGCCGGATATGCTTGTCGCCGGAACCGACCTGATCGGGCCTCGCAGCGACTTTGCCGCCTTCGCCGTCCGGCGTGTGCCGTATCTGTTTTTCACGAATGCCACGCACAAGGATTATCACGGCGCGGGCGACACACCGGATCGAGTCGATTATTCCTTGCTGGCCGCGCAGGCTGGTTTGATCTCGCAAATCGTGGACGACGCGGCACGCTCATCGGTCCGGCCGAAGTATCTGGAAGAGCCGGTGTACCCGGCGGCGGAAGCGGATGCTCTCGAAAAAGAAGTGTCCGCGATCGAGAAAGAGCGAAAGGATCTGCCCGAAGCCTATCGTCTCGTTCTTTCCGATCTGCGGGCACGCTTCAAAGGCAACAAGTCCCGCGAGGTACCTCAAATGGCCGCGACGGCGATGCTTGCCCTGGCAACGCCGCGCCTTTCTTATTACATGCTCGCCTTTTACCTCGGGCCCTTTTACGAAGGCGAAAACAAACGCAATATCGCCGCCGCCGTTTACGAAGAAGCCATCAAATGGAGCGAGCCCGGCGCGGGCCGGCGGGAGTTGGAGCAGAAAGTCAAAACGCTCCGCCCGTAAATTGCCCTCTCACTGCAGCCTGAAATTGATCGTCACCGTCGTGATCACTTCGACCGGTTCGCCGTTCAGAAGTGTTGGTTTGTACTTCCATTGTTGAACCGCGTCGATCGCCGCCTGGTTCAACAACGGATGGCCCGTGATGATCCGGATGTCGCGCACGTCTCCGTCTTTTGAAATCGTTGCTTCGAGAATCACGACACCTTGAACGTGGACAGTCCGCGCGATCGGAGGATACACCGGTGCAACTTGATGGATCAGATTTGCCTGCTGCACCTCGCTGTGGACCCGGATCAGCGCTATCAACGTCGAAGGAACCGATGGAGGCGGTGGGGGAGGCGGCGGTGGCAGTACAGTCGCCGCCTCTTTGGGATCCGAGAAGCTTTGTAGCAATCGTCCGATGCTGCCGCGATCACTCGAAGGTAGCTGCGCGATTGCCACAGCGGGATCGTCGACGACTTGTGCAATGTCGTCGGGTATGCGTTCGGGCGTGTAGAGTGCACCGGGATCTCGAGCGATTTGCGGTTGAACGTCCGGAGCGGGCGCCGCAATTTCACGTTTGGGTTCCGGCTTCGAAGCGGCGACGGGCAACGGCAGACCCACGGCTGCCGACAACATGGGTAACGCTTGAGGATGCGCAAGCGGAACCAGCAACAAGACAGCGACAATCAACGCGTGGAGAGCAACGGACAGCAGAACGGTCGCGGGTTTGCGCGTTCGTGCGCTCCCGCTCGATTCGAACAACGATGTTTCGAGCATGTTTTCATCTCCTTAACGTTCTTTCGCCCTCCGGAGGGAGATGTGTGGATATAGACACCGCTATGCGACGTTGGTTCCGTATGTGGGGGCTAGCGTAGGACGAGGAAATTGAAAATGAACGAATCCTGCAATGCCAATCTGAAAAAATCCGAAAACACAAATCTCAGATTGGACGTGCCGCGCGTCATCCCGCGGGGCGGCAGGTTCAATGAATTAAGATTTGTGCTTTCGGATTAGCAATTCACTTTGTGCAATTTCGAAATTCCCCCGAACCTTCTAAGCCGTGGGGAGTCCTTCCTTTTTCCAATCGCGGATGCCGCAAAACTGGGCGGTCTTGTAGCCTGCCCTCAAGTAAGCTTCAGCAGCGCGCGACGCGCGCCCGCCGCCGCCTCAATAGAAGACGAGATCGGCATTCTTAGGGAACTCCGACATTCTCTTTTCGACTTGCGACATGGGAATGTGAATGGCGCCGGGAATGGAGCCGCTTTCCGCCACTTCCTTCGGCTCACGAACATCGATGACGACCGGTTTCTTCGAGGATTCGAGCTTTTTCTTCAGTTCGGGAATCGGAATTCGTCGTGGAGTTGTGTCTGTCATGTGTTTACTACCAGTTCATGCGATCGCGAAGCGACGTGATATGGGCGACGTGATGTTTGCCGTGCCACGCGTAGATCGCCAGATTTCGATCGAGCGAAATGACGCCGATTTCAGGATGCTTGAATTGCTTTTGGAAGTCCCTATCCGTTAATGATCGAAGGAGAATAACCCACCTTTGGTGCAACGACTCGAGAAGTGTGAGTGAAACTTCAATCGGCGTCGTGCCGACGTCCGGCAATTCCGCCCAACGGGCTTCGTCATAGGGTTTGATCGTCGGCTGATCTTCGGTTAACGCGAGCTTGAAGCGAATGTAACTATTCATGTGGCTTTCGGGGACGTGATGCACGACTTGACGGACGGTCCAGCCTCCAGGCCGATACGGCGTGTCCAGTTGCTCTGCCGACAATCCCGAAATCGCGCGTTTCAACCGATCCGGTGCGACGGCAATTTCGTCGATAAATTGCTTTCTCTGACTCGGATTGCCCGGCCCATTCCATTCGAATCGCCCGATGGGAAAACTCAGATCCATGATTTCGTCCTCCGATTATCATCGTAGTCCTAGATTACAAATGGTTTACAGTCGATTCTCTTGCCCAGAAGTTGTATAAAAGGGAGCGGACGTTTTCATAGGTGGTAGATCGAAGAATGTCGAGGAAGAGTTCTGTCCTTTTGGGTTCGAGCATATGGATCGTGCTCGCTGCCGCGGGCGTCATTACAGCGCAACAGCGAACCACGATTCCCGCTCAAAGGCCCGCCGCACCGCGGCCGGCGCTGCGTCCAGTGCAGACCGGCATGTCGATGGAAGCTGAGCAAGCCGTGGTGAAGCAATATTGTTCCGGTTGCCACAACGAAAAGCTTAAATCGGGCGGCATGACGCTGACATCACTGGATCTGGCTCATGTCGAGAAGTCTCCGGAATTATCCGAGAAGATCATCCGCAAATTGCGTGTGGGTTTGATGCCGCCGGTCGGCAGTCCACGTCCGGACGCGGAAACCATGAAATCGTTCGTCACGACGCTGGAAACCACGATGGACAGGTTGGGAGCGCTGAATCCGAATCCGGGCCGGCGTGGATTTCAACGATTGACACGAACCGAGTATGCGCGATCCATAAACGAACTGTTCGGGATCGAAGAAGATGTCGCCGCCCTGCTCCCGGCCGACTCTCTCAGCAATGACGGCTTCGACAATCTTGCCGACGCGCAAGGATTCTCCGCCACATTGACCGAAGGGTATATGCGCGCCGCCGCAAAGGTGACCCGGGACGCGCTGGGCGATTCAAAAGCGCCGCCCGCATCGGAGATATTTCGAATCAACCGGAATGCGGGTCAGATGGATCACGTTGAAGGGACGCCGGCCGGCACGCGCGGCGGTCTTTCCGCCGTATTCAATTTTCCCGCCGACGGCGAGTATTCGTTCCGATCCCTGTTGTATCCGAACTCGGTCGGATCGCTGCTTGGTGCGAACATCAAAGGTGAACAGCTCGATATCTCGCTGGACGGCTCGCGCATCACTTTGCACGACATCGATCAGCGCATGAGCGAAAGCCAGCCGACCGGACTGAACCTCACGACCGGCCGGGTCTTCGTGAAGGCCGGCCCCCATCGAGTGTCTGCGGCATTCATCGACAGACACTCCGGACTTCTGGACGATCACATTGCCCCGATCGAAAACATCCTGGCCAGCATCGATGCCGGCGACACGGGCATGGTGACGGTGATGCCGCACCTGCGCGAACTCGAAATCGCGGGCCCCTTCAACGCTACGGGAGTTTCCGACTTCGAGAGCCGGCGGCGCGTCTTCTCGTGCCGGCCGACCAGTGCCGGTGAAGAATTGCCGTGCGCGACAAAGATCGTCAAGGAGCTTGCCGCGCATGCGTACCGGCGTCCCGCGACTCCCGAAGATCTCGAAGGATTGATGACCTTCTATGATCGAGGCCGCAGGAACGGTGATTTTGAATCCGGAATCCGGATGGCGACTCAGGCAATTCTCACCAGTCCCAAGTTCGTTTTTCGATTCGAAGAAGTTCCGCCGGCCGCGAAGCCCGGTCAGGTTTATCGCATCAGCGATATCGACCTGGCGTCGCGGCTTTCTTATTTCCTCTGGAACACAGTTCCGGACGATGAACTCATCACGGCGGCTGCCCAGGGCAAGCTCAAAGATCCGCTCGTCCTCGAAAAACAGGTACGCCGCATGCTCAAGGACGCGCGTTCCGAGTCACTGGCTGTCAAATTTGCGGGGCAGTGGCTGCATCTGCCCGATCTCGATGCGATCAATCCCAACACGTCTTACTACCCGGATTACGATCAGAAACTCGGCGACTCGATGAAACGCGAGACCGAGTTGTTTTTCGACAGCATCGTTCGAGAAGACCGCAACGTTCTGGATTTGCTCACGGCCAATTACACGTTCGTGAACGAACGATTGGCGCGGCATTACGGAATTCCGAACGTGCTCGGGAATCAGTTTCAGCGCGTTGAGGTCGCGGAAGACTACCGGCGTGGCCTGCTCGGCAAAGGTTCGATCCTCACGCTCACGTCGGTGGCCGATCGAACGTCGCCGGTGTATCGCGGCAAATGGGTAATGGTCGTCCTGTTCGGAACTCCGCCCCCGCCGCCGCCGCCCGTCGTCCCGAAGCTCGAGGAGACCGCCGCTGTTTCCAACGGCAAGCCGCTGACGGTCCGCGAGCGAATGGAGGCGCACCGGGCCAATGCCGCATGCAGTTCGTGTCATCGCCTGATCGATCCGATCGGTTTGGCCCTGGAGAACTTCGACGTCACGGGGCTCTGGCGGACGATGGACAAAACCGCGTCCATCAATGACGATGGTCTGCGAGTGAGATCGCCGGGCATTCCGATCGATACGAAAACGCAGCTGTACGACGGGACGCCGCTCGACGGGCCGGTCAGCCTGAGAGAGGCGATTCTGAAACACTCGGACGCGGTCATTCAAAACCTGACCGAAAAGCTGATGGCGTACGCCCTCGGCCGCCGCATTGAATATTTCGATATGCCTTCGATTCGATCGGTCACGCGGGATGCGGTAAAGAACAACAACCGGTTCTCCTCATTGGTGCTGGGAATCGTCAAGAGCCCGGCCTTCCAGATGAGCAAAGCGGAAGCAGCACCTACGGACGCCAGGGAGAAATAATGAGCGGACGCGAATGTGAGCCCGGTAGGGCGAAACGAGGAAAATAATGTTCATCACGAAAAAGCACCTGTCACGACGCACGATGCTTCGCGGTATGGGCGCGGCCATCGCACTGCCGTTCCTCGAATCCATGCTGCCCGCCATGACTCCTGCACCGAAGCCGAAGACGCGCATCGTCTGCATTGAAAACGTCCACGGGGCGGCCGGCAGCACCAGGTACGGCATCGACAAGAATCTGTGGGCGCCTGCGGCGGAAGGAAAAGAATTCGATTTGAGCAAGGGCAACCTGGCGCCGCTGGAGCCGTGGAAGGATCATCTCACCATCGTCAGCAACACCGACATGCATGGCGCCGAAGCCTGGGAGCTTCCGGAACTCGGCGGCGACCACTTCCGTTCGAGCGCGGTTTTCCTGACATGCGCCCATCCGAAGCAGACGCAGGGATCCGACATCTACTGCGGCACATCGTTTGACCAGTTGTACGCGCAGCGATTCGGTCAGGACACGCCACTGCCGTCGATACAGCTCTCGATTGAGGGTCTCGATCTCGCCGGAGGGTGCGCCTACAACTATGCATGCGTTTACATGGATTCCATCAGTTGGGCCGCGCCGGCCAAACCTCTGCCGATGGTCCGGGATCCGCGGATGGTTTTCGACATGATGTTCGGCGCCGGCGCAACGCCGGAAGCGCGCGCGGAACGCATGGACACGGACCGCAGTCTTCTGGATTGGATGACTCGCGAAGTGGCGTCGGTGAAGGCGAAGGTGACGGTCTCCGACCGCAATCGCATTGATGATTACCTGCAGACGATACGGGAAATCGAACGGCGGATTCAGAGAATCGAAGAGCGCAACCGAAGCGGAGAGATCCGGGATCTTGCTGCGGCGCCCGTCGGTGTGCCGGACTCGTTCGAGGAACACGTCAAGCTGATGTTCGATCTGCAGGCAGTCGCGTTTGCGGGCGATGTCACGCGAGTCGCATCGATGAAAATGAGCCGCGACGTCTCGGGACGCGCATTTCCGCAAAGCGGCGTCACCGCCGGGTTCCATGGCGCGTCGCATCACGGAGAAAACGAACAGCGTGTGACGCAATTCGGTCAGATCAATCAGTATCACGTGAGCGTCGTCACCCATCTGCTCGACAAACTCAAAAACGGGCAGGACACCGAAGGCACGCTTCTGGACAATACTTTGGTCGTTTACGGATCGCCGATGGGAAATGGAAATCTTCACAACCATAAACGTGTGCCGATGTTTCTTGCCGGCCACGCCGGAGGTTCACTCAAAGGCCGTCTCCACGTGAAGGCAGCGGACGGGACGCCGGCTGCCAACATCTACCTCGCACTGCTGCACAAGCTCGGACTCGACGATATCGGCGAGTTCGGCGATAGCACCGGAGCCCTGGAACTGTAAGCATGAGCGGAGCGAATGCAAGCCCGGCGCGAAGCGCAAGCGCGATAGCGCGCAGCCTCAAGATAGGGCGCAGCCATGAATTGACGGAGGACAGAATGTCGCGTAGGAAACTCATCATCACACTGGCGATCGCGATCGTAAGCGTGCTTTGCGCAACCGCGCTGATGACGGCAGGAGAAGCGGATGTCCGGGTAGCGAACGCGGCCATGAAAAGCGATCTGGGTGCGGTTCGCAATCTGCTCAAACAGGCGGCCGACGTGAACGGCGCGCTCGGCGACGGCACGACCGCGCTCCATTTCGCCGCGCAAAACGGCGACGCCGAAATGGCGCAGATCCTGATCTACGCCGGGGCAAACGTCCGCGCGGCAACGCGAATCGGCGGCTATACACCGCTGTTCATGGCCGCAAAACGCGGATCCCCGGATGTTGTGGACATCCTTCTGAAGGCCGGCTCCGAAGCGAATCTTAAAGCGATCGACGGATTGACACCGCTGATGCTGGCTTCGATGTCCGGCAGCGGCGAAACCGTCCGCCTGCTCATCGAAAAAGGCGCTCAAGTGAACGCGAAGGAATCCGAACACGGCCAGACGCCCCTGATTTTTGCCGCCGCTTTCGATCGTGCCGACGTCATCACGGAATTGGTGAAGCATGGCGCGGATCTTAACCTCGCGACCGATGTTCAGCAGCCGCCCGCCCGCCCGACGTTCGATCCAGGCGGCCGAGGCCAGGCCCAGGGTCAACAGCAGAATCAAGCTGAACCCGCCGCTGCAGGGGCTCAACCGCAGCGCGGCCAGCGAGGTCAACGCAATGCGGTGCCTCCCGCAAACGGCCAGCCGCCTCAGCAGGCTCAGCAACAGCAACAGCAACAGCAACAACAGCAACAGCTTCAGCTGGGGAACGAGAACGATCGTGGACCGAAGAGTCCTCGCGGCGGATTGACGCCGTTGATGTACGCTGCGCGCGACGGCCGTCTCAACTCCATCAAAGCCCTGATCGATGCGGGAGCCGATCTGAATGCGCGGAGCGCGGATAAAAGCAGCGCGCTTCTGGTCGCGGCGATCAACGGCCACTTCGATATCGCCAGACTCCTGGTGGAGCGGGGAGCCGACGTGAACCTTCCAAGTATCGACGATGCCACGCCTCTTTACGGTGTGCTGCACGTGCAGTGGTCGCGAGAGTCGGAACGGCCGCAGCCGTCCATCAAGCGCGAGCAGACATCGTATCTGGATTTGCTGACGGCCATGCTCGATCACGGCGCAGACCCGAATGCGCGACTCGGCCGGACGCTTTGGTACACGTCATTTGGTTATCCCTACGAGTCCGCGAGTGACATTGGATCCACTCCGTTCTGGAAATGCGCTTCGGTGGGAGACGTCGATGGTATGAAGCTCCTGCTGTCGCGAGGCGCCGATCCGGCCATTGCGAACAAGGATGCGGTCACCGCTTTTCTGATCGCTTCCGGTGCGGGTACTCACGGGAATGACGACATCTCCGCGCCTCAGGGGCGTTTGGCCGCAGTGAAATATCTCGTCGAAGAACTCCACGCGGACGTGAACGCCACCGATAACGGCGCCACCGGACCGCGGGAGAATCAGGCCCAGAATGGCGGTCAGCAGCAACAACAGAATCAATTCACCGGACCGGCTCCAGGCGGCTACACGGCCTTACACAACGCGGCATCCAGAGGCGATAACGAGATGATTTTGTATCTGGTGTCGAAGGGCGCGAAAGTCGATGCCGTCAGCAGGGCCGGTGTGACGATTGTCGATATGGCGAACGGCCCGCGTCAACGCGTGCAGCCCTTTGCGTCCACGATTGCGCTGCTTGAGATGCTCGGAGCCAAAAACAATCACAAATGCGTCTCGTGCTGAACTGACGGGCTTTGTGACGTTGCCTTCTCACTCCAACTCTTTGCCCTTCGTTTCCGGCAACCATAGTGACAACAGAGCGGCAGTCAAGAAGGCGCCGGCAAGAGGCATGAACGCGTAGCCGAGTCCGTACTTCGTCGCAAGAGCACCGACGACGTAGGGCGCAATCGCCGATGCGGCGCGGCCCGTGTTGTACGCAATCCCCATTGCGGTACCGCGAACCTCCGTTGGAAAAATCTCCGAAGTAATCGTGCCGAATCCCGCGTAGTATCCGGTTCCGAAGAATGCCACCAGCGGTCCGAGGATCAGCAGGACGATCGGGCTCGTCGTCAAACCATAAAACGGTACGAGGAGAGACGCGATCACGAGATATCCGGCGTAAGTGCGCCTGCGGCCGATCTGGTCCGCCACAAAACCGTACGACGCGTACCCGAACCACTTGCCGATGCCCATCACCAGCAGCCATGTTGTGGTGGCCATCAGGCCGAGACCGCGGCCGCCCTGATCGGCGGGAAGGGCGAGATAGGCCGGGATCCACGTGAACAATCCCCAATAGCCGAACATCGTGAATGCGTTCATCGTCGTGGCGATGAATCCATTCCGGCGAACGTCCGGTCGAAGCAGCAGGCGCAGCGGAACGCTCTTTCGTGCCGTGCGGTCTGACCACAACTGAGGTTCAGGAACGGACCGGCGAATCCACAGCGCGACGAGCGCGGGAAGCACGCCGACGAAAAACACGGCTCGCCAACCGAAATTCGGCAAGACAACCGCGGTGACGCCGACCGCAAGTATTTCGCCGATCGCCCACGACGATTGCATCAGGGCCAGCGCTTTAGCGCGATGCTGGGCCGGCCACGTTTCGGCGATCAACGCCGCCCCCGTTCCCCATTCACCGCCGAGTCCAAGACCGAGAATGAAGCGGGCGATGGCGAGCTGCGTCACCGTCGTTGAAAGCCCGCACAACCCGCTGGCTGCCGAATAAACAATGATGGACCCCATCATCGAGCGGACGCGGCCGATTCGATCGGCCAGAAAACCGAACGCGATGCCTCCGAGCGCCGAAGAAAGAAGAGTCAGCGAGTTCAGGAGTCCTGCGGTGGTCTTGGTCATGCCGAGTTCGCTCATCAGCCGAGCCAGAACCATCGAGTACAGCACGACGTCCATCGCATCGAGCATCCATCCGAGCCCGCCCGCAATCAGCGATCGGCGTTCGGTCGCCGTGAGTTTCGACGGGAGCGACAATCCCAGAAACTCGTACGTAAGGGGTTCGGTCCGCATGCTGCCGAAGGTACACTGTGCCTCGGCCAATTGTCATTGGAATTTCCCGCACGGAGTCTTATAAGATGTGCCCCTAAACTCCCAGAATCCGTGAGGTTCAAGATGAGAAAAGTTGCCCTTTTGGTTGCGTTGGCGCTGATGCTGCCCATGATCGTGACCGCTCAACGTCCGGCAAATGCGCCTCCGACGGCGCCCGCCGGCAAAGCCCCCGATACGGTTTACCTGGAGGAACTCACATGGGCGGAAGTCCGCGACATGGTGAAAGCCGGGAAGACGACGGTCATTGTCGGCACCGCAGGACAAGAGCAGAAGGGACCGCACATGGTGGACTCCGAACATCATCAGGCGATGGATTGGTCCGCCGATAAGATCGCGCGACAGCTCGGCAACACTCTTGTTGCACCCACCATCACGTACGTTCCCGAGGGGAGCTGGGAAAACCCGTCCGGTCACATGGCGAAGCCGGGTTCGATCACGCTTCCGGAGGATCGCTTTGAAGAACTGCTCATCTCGACCGGCAAAAGTTTGAAGGCCGGCGGATTCAAGGACATTCTTTTCATCGGCGAGTCCGGAGGAAATCAGCAGGGAATGGCTGCCGCCTCTGACAAACTCAACGAACTGTGGAAGGGCAGCGCCCGGGCGTTCTGGATCGGTGACTATTACGCGAAGTCCCATGCCGATCAGGAAAACTACATCACGGAGAAAATGGGAATTCCGCGCGACAAGATCGGCGGTCACGCGAACCTGATGGACACGTCGGAGCTGATGTTTATCAATCCGAAGGGCGTGCGTAAGAACAGATTTGCTCCCGGCGGCGGTTACGAAAACAGTGGCGTCAGCGGAGATCCGTCGAAGTCGACACCGGAACTTGGAAAGGTCTTCCTCCAGATCAAACTCGACAACGCTCTCGCTCAAATCAAGAAAGTCATGGCTGCCGGCGCTCCGCCGAATTATGCACAGCTCGCGGCGGCAAATCGCGGAGCTCGCGGCGGCGGTGATCGTGGCGGTGGTGGCGGACGAGGCCAACGTGGCGGTGCGCGCGGCGACGCCGCTGAGGGTGGTGGCCCGGTTGCCGGAAAAGTCGAACCGGCGTTTATGACGGCGCCCGCGGGTATCGCTCCGACTCAGCCTCCAGACACGACGTCACTCGAGGAACTCACCTGGGAAGAGATTCGCGATTTGATGAAGGCCGGCAAAACGACGGTCATCATTCCCACCGGCGGAACCGAGAAGAACGGCTACCACATGGTTCTCGGCAAACATAACTACGTCGTTGCTCATAACGCGGATCTGATGGCGCGACGTCTCAAGAACGCGCTGGTCGCGCCGACCGTGAAATGGGTACCCGAAGGCGATGCCGATTCCCAGTGTCCCGGCTGCCTGACGTTGCCGTCTCCTGCTTACGACAACCTGCTCGACGCCGCCGCCAGAAGCCTGAAGGTTGGGGGATTCAAAGACATCATCCTGATCGGCGACAGCGGCGGCAATCAAACCGGCCTGACCACGGTAGCCAACAAGCTCAACGCGGAATGGAAGGACAGCGGCGTGAGAGTTTACGCCATCACCGACTATTACTCTCAATCACGCATTTACTACCGGGCGTGGATGGAAGCGCAATTCGGTTACGACGAGCAGACATCGGGAAGTCACGCCGGCATCGCGGATACTTCGCAAATGCTGTTTATTCGGCCGGCCGGTATTCGTAAGGATCAAATCAAGCCGTGGGGCGGACCCGCGGATTCCGGTGTTTCGGGAGATCCGGCAAAGGCGACGCCTGAAATCGGCAAGATGGGACTTGAATTCAAAGTGAATGCAGGATTGAACCAGTTCAAGACCCTGAAGAACCCACCGCAACGCGGCCGCGGCGCGAACCCGGGCCAGTAGCGAGTTTAGATACCTCGCAGCACGAAGCCCGTCGCTGCGCTCCGGTTTCGGCACATTGTCGCGGTAGTGGCAAACTGTTCAGAACCCGAGCGCAGCGACGGGCTTCGTGAAGTATTTATGGCTTGATTGCCCCGTCGATATCCACATTCACGATTGGCGCAATGCCGGTCGTTTTCAACGGCCCTTCGATGCTGGAACGATCCCCGACGATCACAATGGCGAGATGATCCATGTCGATGTACTGTTTCGCCACGCGCAGGACATCTTCTTTTGTGATATTCGCGATCTTCGCTCCGTACTGCTGGTAATAGTCGACCGGCAATCCCTGCGTCCAGATCGTCGTGATCGCGGCGTTGATGCCGTTAACCGACGCGAACTGCGCGGGCAGCCGCTGAACCAAAGCGTCCTTGGCGGTTTCGAGTTCGTCCTCCGTCACCGGACGGCTTCCCTGGATGCCACGAAGTTCCTTCATGAATTCGATCAGCGCCGCATCCGTCTTCGCGGACACAATATCGCCGCCGGCGCGAAAGGGTCCGGGACCTTTTCCGTAAGTGAAGTTGGAACTCACTCCGTAGCTGTAGCCCTTCTCCTCGCGAATATTGGCATTGAGGCGCGATTGAAACATTCCTCCAAGCATGGTGTTCATGACCTGGAGCGCGAAGTAGTCGGAGGTGTTTCGTGGCGGTCCGGGGTTCCCGATCGCGAACGTCGATTGCGCAGAGCCGGGTTTGTCGACGAGGTAGATCGTCGTCGGACGCCGATCCGGAACCGCGGGATATTGAAACGCGGGCTTTTCGCCGCCTTTTCCCCACGCGGCCAGCGCCTTTTCGATGGTGCCCTTCACCGAAGCCGCGTTGACATCACCGATCACCGTCACCAGCGCCCGTCCCGGCTGATAGAAAGCTTTGTGGAAGGCGACGACGTCATCGCGCGTGATTGCTTTGAAAGAGTCTTCGGTTGTGTACTGTCCAAAAGGATGCGAAGCGCCATAGACAATCCGGGGAAACACGCGTCCGGCAATGAATGACGGCTGGGCTTTGCCTTGTGTGAGTGCGACCAGCCGCTGGGCTCTCAATCGCTCGAGCGCTTCCGCGGGAAACGTCGAATGGACGAGCATGTCGGCGAGGATGTCGAGCGTTGGAGCAAACTTGTTCGTCATGGCGAGGAAGCTGATGGTGCCGGCTTCCGGCGCCATGTTCACCGACACGTTCGTGCCGAGGAGCTGCAGCGCATTCGACAGCGCTTCGCCATCGCGCGTTCTTGTTCCTTCGCTCAACATCGATGCGGTCAGCGACGCAAGACCGCGACGCTCCGGCGTTTCGAACTGATCGGCTCCGCCCAGGAACGTGATAGTGAAGGAAACGAGCGGAAGGTCGTGCTTCTCGGAAAGCATAAAATCCGCGCCGTTTGCGAGTGTGGACCGGGTCCATACGGGAACGCGCAGCATGGGCGTCTTGCCGGGAGGCGGCGTTTTCGTGCGATCCAGAGCGGCTTTGGCAGGCACCGCACCGCTCTGTGGCCGCTGGGCGACGGCGGATCCGCTTAGCGTGACGGAGGCGACGATGACGGCGACAGGCAGCAGTCGTCTTAGCGGTTTCATTGCCTCACCTCCACGTCATTGTCCGTCACCCTCTTGCTTTCCGCCGGCTTCGATGCATCATCGAGCTTACCTATCGGCACGATGCTCAAGACCACACGGCCATGGGTCAGGTATTTATTCGCGACGCGCTTCACATCGGCCACCGTCACGCTCATAGACTTTCGATACTCCGTTTGGAAATACCCGGGATCGTTGTGGAATCCGGCGCCGTCCGCCAGTGTGAACGCCTTACCGAGATTGGACTGCAGACTCGAGACGAAGCTCAATCCCAAACCCGCAGTGGCGCGTTGGATTTCCTCGGCCGTCGGCCCGTCGGCTTTCAGTTTGTCGATGATCGTGTCGGCCGCGGTTTCGAGTTCGGTCAGCGTATGTCCGGGACGTGGAGTGATCGTAACGCCGAACTGGCCGGCGTCTTCGGCGGTATCCTGCGTCGCTCGAACGGTTGCCGCAGCTTGCGTGTCGTACACGAGCGCTTTGGTAAGACGCGCTGTTCGTGGACCGCTCAGGATGTCGCCAAGAATATCCAACGCAAACCGGTCGTCGTTTCTTTCTCCGACGCTCGGCCACTGGATATACAGCCGGGCAACCTGAACGTGGTCCTCATAGACCAGGCGAGTTTCCTTGTCGAGCGTGACGTCAGGTACGGAGGGCCGTGTGATCGGACGGCCGCGCGGAATGTCGCCGAAATATTTCGACACCCAGGCTTTGGCTTGCGCCGTATCGAAGTCGCCGACAATCGCGAGGAAGGCGTTGTTCGGCGCGTAATACAGGCGGAAGAAGCTCTTCACGTCGTCTTCGGAGGCGGCCGAAAGATCCTGCATGCTGCCGATGACCGGCCAGGAATACGGATTGGTCGACGGGTACATGGCTTGCGAAATGATTTCATCCGCGCGGCCATAGGGTTGATTGTCGACGCTCTGCCGCCGCTCGTTCTTCACGACGTCGCGCTGGGCGTTGAGCTTGGCGATATCGAGCGTGTCCAGCAGGAAGCCCATCCGATCGGACTCGAGCCACATTTGTGCTTCCAGATAATTCGATGGCACCGTCTCGTAATATGTCGTGCGGTCGTTGGACGTCGTGCCGTTGTTCGATCCGCCGATGCCTTCGGTCAGCTTGTCGTGCAAGCCGTATGGAACGTGTCCCGAACCGGTGAACATCACATGCTCGAACAGATGCGCGAACCCGGTGCGTCCCACGATCTCGTTCTTCGAGCCGACGTGATACCACACATCCACGGCAACGGTAGGCGTGGCGAGGTCGCGGGCGAGGATGACGGTCAGACCGTTCGGCAGTGAGTAAGTTTCGAAAGGGATTTTGATCGCACTGGCACTGCCCTGACCCGCGGCGGAAGGCCGCTGGGACAGCGCAGAGCTGGACACCAGCAGCAGGATCAGCGCCAGTTGGACGACGCGTCTGCCCGCCATAGTTTTGTTTAACCGCCGGCGCCGTCCGCGCTGATGTAAGCCTCAAGGGAATCGAGTTGATCGGTGAGGTCCGCGACTTTTTCATGAAGCAAGTTGCGGATCGACAGCATCGCGACGACCTTTCCGCTCTTGTCGATCACCGGCAAATGACGGATGTGCTTTTCCAGCATCAGCTTCAAAGCATCATCCGCCGTGGAATCCCGGCGTATGGTTTCGACCGGACTCGTCATGACATCCGCAAGGCGAGTCCTCTCGGGGTCGCGCTTCCCAAGCACGACTCGCAGCATCACATCGCGCTCGCTGAAGACTCCAACGACGGACTCCCCTTGCATGATCGCAACCGCGCCAATGCCTTCCCGATCCATCGTCTGAATGGCTTCGAGCACGGTGGTCGCAGGTCCGACGGTCACCAATGGCGACTGAGCAATTCTCAGGAGACCCATGTACCCTCCTCAAAACGCTGATTTGTACTATGTTTCGGATACTAACCGAATCGACAGCCCGGTTGCACTTCTATATTGAAACGCTGCAGGAGACCGGCATTTATCTACCAATCATCAGGCGATTGCTCTATTTTGGAGTGGTGTTCAAACGGCTTGGTGTGGTGGCAATGCTCCTGGTGTCGGGCCTTCTAGCCGAGGGCTTCAGCGAAGGCCCTCAGCGATCGCGCGGCCCCGCCCTGCCGCCCCTTTCGCCGCCGCGTGGGACGAACCCGCTCGATTCGCTCGGCATTTTTCAGCCGGAATCCGTTCGCTCGATCCTGCTGCTGTATCTTGGCAGAAACATATCCAAAGTGAAGGTCACCGAACTCGAGACGGAGATCAAGAAAAACCCCGAGAACATCGATGCGCGGTTGAGCTTGATTGGGTTTTACAACTGGACTGTCCAAACATCGACGAACATGCTTCGGCTCCGGACCCACGTTCTCTGGCTGATCGAGAATCATCCGGAACATCCGGCGACAGGCGAGCCCGCTTTGCGTGATTTGCCCGATGATCCGGATGGAAATATTCAAATCCTTTCGCTTTGGACCAGGAATATCGAAGCGCGTGGGAATGACTACGACGTCCTCAAGAATGCCGAGAAGTTTTTCTTCAGCCGCGATCCGGCCGAAGCCGAACGCATCATTCAGCGACTCTACGAGAAGGATCCGGTCAATCGCGAATGGCCGTCGGAGTTGTTGAAGCTGTATTCGATGTTTGGAATTCCCAATTTTCCCTCGGACGATCCGGCTGAACGGGCGGCCGAATCTTACCGGCGCGTTCTTCAGGTGACGCGCGATCCGAGGTCGCGTGAAGCGCTTGCCGGAGATATGGCCGAGTCCAAATTCAAAAGCGGTGACTATGCGGGCGCTGCCGTGCTCGCGAAGATCCATCTGCACAGCGCGGATCGCAGCGCAACCCAACGCGCCAACACGCTGCTCGGTCGAATTGCGCTGCGTTCCAACGATGTCGACGTGGCAAAGCAGCGATTGCTCGATTCTGCCGGACCCGAAGCGTCGCGATACGTCTCTGTCGCGGGTCCAACGATGGTTCTCGCCAAAGAACTGCTCGACAAAGGCGAAAGGGAAGTCGTCGTCGAGTACCTTCAAGACTGTCTTGTCCTATGGCCGAGAGGTGATGATCTTCTGAACCTCTGGATCAACGACATCCGCAGCGGCCGCACACCCGATTTTGGTAACCTCGGTTTCTGACGATTCTCGTCTTCTCGACGCGACGCATGGGCCGCACGAAGCCCGTCGCTGCGCTCCGGGTTCTGAACACCGTCCATTAATGCAACAACTGTCAGAACCCGGAGCTAGCGACGGGCTTCGTGCGGCCCATGTTCGTGTTCGAGCACTTCAGTTTCGAAATCGGGCGACGGCTTTGGTGAGCCGCATCGATTCTTATGACTGGAGAGTAAGTTGCGGTTGTTCGGGAATGGTTTGAAGCTTGCGGGGTGGGGCGGCATGAGTTTCTTCCAGGATCTCGTCAAGGACATCCGGTACGCGACTCGACAGGTCCGCCGCTCGCCCGGCTTGACCGTTGTCATCGTGCTTTCGCTTGCGTTGGGAATCGGCGCGAACACCGCGATCTTCAGCGCGGTTGACGCGGTCATGTTGCGGCCGCTTCCGGTGGATCGGCCCGAGCAGCTTTTGATGCTCAAGTGGTCGGCGAGATCCACCTCCGGGCTGTTTACAGACCTCGAAGGTGGCGGGGGACGATCCATCGGATCCGACGGTACGGCCACCGAGCAGTCACAGTCTTTCTCGTACGCTGCTTTTGAACACATCCGCGATCACAACGGCATCTTCGACGCCGTCTTCGGCATCGCCGGCAATCAACTCGATGTGAACGTCGGCCTGCCGGGACGCGCAGAATCCGCGACCATTCAAGGTGTATCCGGCAACTATTTCGACGCTCTGGGAGTCCACGCCTTCGCCGGCCGTACTTTGACGAACGATGACGACCGGGACGGCACACCTCGAGTGAGCGTCATTTCTTACACCTTCTGGCAGACAAAGCTCGGCCGTGATTCCTCGGTGATCGGCAGGAACATCATCGTCAACGGACACCCGCTGACGGTCGTCGGCATAGCCCCTCGCGAGTTCTTCGGACTGCAGCCCGGTTCGAGTCCGGCTTTGTGGGTACCGCTCCATCACTATTCGGCGGATGAAGCGGAGTTAGGCAATGCCAACAATGGAGTGCCTTTCTTGAACGACCCCCAAACGTGGTGGGTACAAATAGCCGGACGTCTCAAACCGGGAACGACGCAGACCGAGGCGGCCGCGCAATTACAAGGTTTGTTTCGACAAACCCTCGGGGCTGCATCGAACAGCATTCCTCAGCGCGAACTACCGAACGTCGACGTATTTTCGCTGCGTCAGGGTCTCGATGACCTGAGGTCGCGGTTCTCCTCGTCGCTGTTCCTTTTGATGTTCGTGGTCGCGCTGGTGTTATTGATCGCTTGCGGTAACGTGGCGAGTCTCCTCATCGCCCGCGCCTCAGCGAGACAGCGTGAGATCGCGGTCCGTCTCAGTCTCGGGGCTAACCGGCCTCGTCTGGTGCGTCAGCTGCTGGCCGAGAGCGTACTGCTTGCCATGATGGGCGGCGCCGCCGGTCTGCTGGTCGCCGCGTGGGGCGATTCGATTTTGCTTTCGATGCTTTCAAGCGGCCGCTCGCCGATAAGCATGGACCTGTCGTTAAATCTACCGGTTCTGATATTCACGTTCACGTTGTCCGCTTTCACCGGCGTGCTTTTCGGACTAACGCCCGCTCTCCGTGCCACGCGGATCGACGTTACCGCCGGGTTAAAACAAACCTCGGACGCGCTGCATCGCAATAGTGTCGCTCCGGGGAAGATCCTTGTCGGCGCTCAGGTGGCGATGTGTCTGATGATCATTACGGGATCGGGTCTCTTTCTGAGAACGCTGCAGAAACTGCAGAACGTCGACCTGGGTTTCGATCGCGATCACCTTCTGCTGTTCAGCGTGAGGCCGGGACTGAACGGCTACAGGGGCGAGCGGCTTGTTGCCTATTATGACGATCTGCGCCACCGCATCGCCTCTCTGCCCGGTGTTCGGACGGCGACCTTCTCTTTTCGACCGCCGATCGGAGCGGGAACGGGCAGGTCCAGCGGATTCATCGAAGGCTACACATCGCCGGATAAGCCGATCGATTTTTTCCGGCATCAGGTTGGCGCGGATTATTTCAAGACCTTTGGCGTCCCGGTGGTTCTCGGCCGCGGAATCGTCGAGGAAGATCGCGCGAACACGTCCCAGGTCATCGTCGTCAATGAAAGACTTGTCTCGACTTACTTTCACGGCGATAACCCGATAGGGCAAGTCATCAACTTCGGTTCGATTGCACAACCGAACAGGTTCGAAATCGTCGGCATTGTAACGGACGTCAAATACAGCCAGATCCGCAATGACGCGCCGCCGACTGTCTACTTTCCTTATCTTCAGTGGTCGATCCCGAATGGTGTGACGTTCGAAGTGCGCACGGCGGCCGATCCAGCGTCGATCGTCGAGGGGGTGCGCCGAGAAGCGTTGGCGATCGATCGAAACATACCGCTCGTCGGCGTGAAGAGCCAGGCGGACGTCATGGATCAGGCCGTGTTCCTGGAACGAACCATCGCCGCTTTGACGGCAACATTTGGTTCGCTTGCGTTGCTGCTCGCCTGCGTCGGACTTTACGGCACCATGTCCTACACCATCGCGCGCCGGACGCGCGAGATCGGGATCCGGATGGCTCTGGGCGCGCAGCGTGGTGCGATTCTATTCGGCGTGGTGCGTGAAACACTCGTTGTCGTTGCTGCCGGACTGCTGCTGGGTTTGCCGTTGACTCTCGCGATGACCCGTCTGTTGAAGAGCCAGCTCTTTGGCGTGACTCCGAATGATCCGGCAACAACCGCGATTGCCGTCCTCACCATATCGGCGGTTACGCTTCTCGCCGGTTACTTGCCCGCGCGTCGCGCATCGGCAGTCCCGCCGATCGTCGCGTTGAAAACCGATTAGGATCGGACTTACCTCAAACTCACAGGTGGGAAGTAAATACCGAGTGGGACGCGGGTCCACCAGTCGCCCGTTGCTGCATGACTGGTGCGATCGGTGAATCGGTAATCATAAACCGACGCGCGAACAAACCTCGGTGGGTGATGGGGAAATGGATTCGTCTTCATCAGCGATAACACGTCCGGCGAGGCCTGCAGCAGACGCAGCATGAATTGCGAAAACCACGGCGTGTTCTGGTAGTTCGAAAGCGCGGCAAACCACATCTGCCAGTCCAGTCGCGGCTGGTAAGGCGCTACCCACCGCGGGCGCTGGTGCAGATCGCCGGGCTTGAACTTGAACTCATAAGCCTTCCATTCGTTGCCGTCGTCACTTCCTTCGATCTCGATTTCCGTGCGTGTTGTCGTCATCACGGCGAAGAGACCGTAGCTGTTGACGACGTGCCATAAATCGATCGTCTCATCGACGATCGTCAACGGTGAACGCACGACGATCTGCGACGCTCCGACGACAATCAGGAGTCCGGCAACGGCAGTGGCGATGTTTCGTTTGAACTGGAATGAAACGCCGGCAGCAAAAAGAGGGACGCACAACAGGATCGTCAACAGATTGAAGAACGTGTAATTGCCGGTCGCGGCGATCAACAACTGAAAAAAAATCGTTAGCGACGCGGCAGCGATTCGAAGCCGGCGGTAAGGGACCAGGAAAAAGAACGGCACCATCAACTCGATAAAGAACATTCCGGCGACGGACGCGCGTTGCATCGCATCCGGCAGGTGATGGGCGTACCATGCCGGCGGCGTCGGCAGCGGTTGCGTCTCATAGTGATAATGCAGTGCGGTGAGGTTTCGCCAAGCCGGATCTCCACTACGCAGCTTGGCGAGTCCGGACTCCAGCATCAGACGAAAGGCGAGAATGCGAAGAGCCCAATGCGGCAACGACGGCATTGGCTTGTCGTACTTCGGACGAAAGCCGGCAGGTGCGATCAGCAATGCTGCGAATCCTGTTTCGAGCAGCAGCACGTCCCACTGGAACGAAAGAAAGTCCTGCCCGGCATTCACGACCGACAGGTAGAGAAGCCAAAGCCCCGCCACTGCGGGAATCGGCATCCATCCGATGAACAGGACGATAGAGAGCAGAATCCCACTCCAGCAGATCGTCAGAAGAGAGGTATCGCTCGAGTCAATCCACGCCAGCGTCGGAAGAATCCAGTAACCTTCGTATCCGAATTGACGATGAACTTCGTCAAGGTATGACGTCGCCGGCAGTATTCCGTGCGATCCCACCAACCCGAGGATCTGCGGCACGAGCGATGCGAATGCGATCAGATAAACTATCGCCAGGCCTCGAAGGAAGATTGAAGTCGTCATGCCGCCAGCGCCACGCTGCATTGTGGCATTGAACCGGGCCCTGCGCTAAATTTGCGCTATAGCGTGGAACGTTATATCGTGATCCGTATGAATAGCCTCCACACCTCACGCATCGCGTTTGTTATGGCCGTTTCCTCATGTGTCGGGCTCGGTCAGGCGAGTAATCCAGCAAGATTTGAATCGGCGTCCGTCAAATTCACGACTCAAGCCGGCTCGGACACGCGAGGGCAAGGTCTCGTTCGAGCCACTCCCGGCGGAAGGGTCACGGCGGAGAAAGCGCTTCTTCGATACATCATCCAGAACGCTTACCGCGTCAAACCGTTTCAACTTGTCGGAGGCCCGGACTGGATCAACACCGCGCACTACGACATTGAGGCCAGGGCAGAAGGCAGTCCCAGCCCGCAACAATTGTGGGTCATGCTGCAGGGACTTCTCGAAGAGAGATTCAAGCTGAAGGTCCATCGAGAGACGCAGCAGCTTCCTGTGTACGCCCTTGTCGTGGCGAAGAACGGCCTGAAACTCCGGCCTCCCAAGGAAGGAAGTTGTGTGGAGCGCACGCCCGGCGCGGGACAGCCGCCGATGCCTCCGGCGCCGGGAAGCGGGCAACCCGTGATCGGTCCTTGCGGCACAATCATTGCGGGCGGAGGGACAGCCGGGATGCGCATGGATGGCGGAAAGATCGGCATGAGTGAACTCACCCGGCTGCTTTCCAACATGCTCGGTCGGCCGGTCATCGACAAGACGGGTGTCGGCGGAACATTCGATATCCATCTCCTGTTCAGCTTCGACCCGTCTTTGGCGGGCCTCGCCTCGGATCCGGGCCGGCCGGCTTTTGCGGCGGATCCCGCGGGCCCTTCGATTTTCACGGCGTTGCAGGAGCAGCTGGGGCTGAAACTCGAATCCACGAAGGGGCCTGTCGAAGTCGTCATCGTCGATCATGTCGAAAAGCCGTCGGCAAACTGACCCACTCCGTATCGCTGTTTTCGATCCAATTTCCATCGTCTTTATGGGATTATTGTCGCTCACCACGGACAGTTTGAACGGTAGGTGGATGGAGGAAGACATCGATGGACCTGCGACGGATCATTCGGATTTTTGTACTTCTAACACTGCTGGCGGCCTCCCCGGCAGTCCACGCTCAGACTCCGGCAAAAGCGCTGCCGGGAGAAGTCGAGTCTTCGCTAAATCAGTTCAACACTGTTCTTCAATTGGTCGAGGACAATTACGCGTCTGCCGTCGACTCCGACAAGGCCGTCTACGGAGCCATTGACGGCATGCTTCGCACGCTCGATCCCCACTCGCGGTTTTCCGATCCCAAGGCGTTCGCGCAGATGATCGAGGATCAGCGCGGCCGATACTACGGTTTGGGAATTACCGTGACCGTGCGATTCGGCAAGGTCACGGTGGTTTCCCGGCCTGCGAAGAATTCACCCGCAGAAAGAGCGGACCTGCGAGTCGGCGATGTGATCAGCAAAGTGAACGGCGAGCCGACGAAAGATATGGACCTGAATACGGTCGTGTCGAAGATCAAAGGACCGCGTGGCACTCCCGTTCAGATTTCCGTGGTCCGTGCCGCGATTGGCGAACCCATCGAGATGTCGATCATTCGCGATGAGATTACGAAGTTCACCATCAACAGCGCGTTCATGATCAGGCCCGGCATCGGTTACATCAAGCTCGACAGTTTTGCCGAGACCTCAGCGGACGAACTCCGGGATGCGTTGCGAAAACTGGATGCGCCGAAGCTGGATGGATTGATCTTCGATCTTCGTGGGAATCCCGGAGGTCTTCTGCCTGCCGCGATCGAAATCTCGGAGACATTCCTTCAGAAAGGGCAGTCCATTCTCGAAACTCGCGGCCGCTCGCGCGGCTCGAATCGTATTTATGCTTCGCAGCGCGTCAACACGGACAACCTGTTTCCGGTAATCGTGCTGGTGAATTCATCCAGCGCGAGCGCGTCTGAAATTGTTTCGGGAGCGCTTCAGGATCACGATCGAGCCCTGATCGTTGGCGAAACCAGTTTTGGAAAAGGGCTGGTCCAGTCGATCTTCACACTGCGCAACAGGTCCGCTCTCGTGCTCACGACGCAGAAGTGGTACACGCCGAGCGGACGGTTGATCCAGCGCGACTACTCGCATATATCGCAGTTCGACTATTACAACCACAAAGACGCGGAGCAGAAAAAGGACGAGGTGAAGTATTCCGACCTCGGAAGAATCGTGTATGGTGGCGGCGGCATCACGCCCGACTACATTGTCGCGCCGCCGAAGACTAACGATTTCCAGAATCTCATGTCCTCCCGATTTGCGTTCTTCACATTCGGCCGAGAGTTTCTGGCGAAGAATCCGACCGTCGATGCGTCGTTCCACGCATCGAATGAGCTGATTTCGGATTTCAAGAAACACCTGGAGAAGCGCAACATCACGGTCACCGACAAGGACATTCAGGACAACAACAACTACCTCAAACGCCTGATTCGTTTTGAAGTGATTTACGACAGGTTCGGCGCCGGCGAGGCCGCGCGAACTCTGCTGGACGACGATCCGCAGGTGCTGAAGGCCATCGACCTGTTGCCGGAAGCGAAGTCGCTTGCCGACAAAGCGAAGGTCACGATGGCACGCAAGCCCGGTCGATAGAGGGCAGCTCAGACCGCTTCGTACCACGAACTTCGTCCGCGCCCCATCAACTGCAGATGGCCGGCGCGGACAAGTTGTTTCAGGTGCAGCTTCAGTGTATTCCGATTGGCTTCAGTCAGTGTTTCCGCGTCTGAAAGAGTGAGCCGTCCGTGTTGCCTGACGAGCTGCAGGATCCGCTCATCCAGACTCGACAGCGAGGTCAGCAGTTTTTCTCTCTTCACCTTCTCTGCCAGTGAGTTTTTCTGCTCCACGAGACAAAGCAGGAAGAATCGCAGCCAATCCATAAGCCGGGACTCGTCGCGGTCGAGCGTTCCCTGCGCGCTTCGCAGCGAACGATAGTACTGCTCACGATTCTCTTCCACCACGCGCTCGAGCGAACTGTATGGAATGTAAGCGTAGCCGGCACGAAGCAGGAGCAGGTTCGTGAGGACGCGGGCCAGCCTGCCGTTGCCGTCTTGAAAGGGGTGAATGGCGAGAAAGCGCACCACGAACACACCGATGACGAGCAGCTGATGATGATTGCTTCCGGCAAGCTCATCGTTCGTCCACGAAACGAGCTCGTGCATCAGCCGCGGAGTGTCGAACGGGCTCGCGGTCTCAAAGATGACTCCGACACTGCGTCCGTGCTGATCGAAGGCTTCGACATTGTTCGGCACCTTTTTATATTCGCCGCGATGGTGCTCGTCGCGATCCGAGACGCGGAGAAGGGCGGCATGAAGCTGTTTGATGTGGTTTTCCGTAAACGGGATGTTTCGCCAGGAATCGAAAACCATGGTCGTTGCCTCGGCATATCCGGCAACTTCCTGCTCGTCCCTGGTGCGAAACGATCCGAGATCCAGATTCGAGAGCAGAATGTCGACTTCGCGATCACTCAACTTCGCCCCTTCAATTCGCGTCGAAGCTCCAACCGACTCGACCGTGGTGATCCGTCGAAGACTGGCCAACCGGTCAGGCGCCAGGGTCCCGAGCGCCTTCCATGCTCCCTTAAACTCATCAATCTCGCCGACATGTCGAAGCAGGTCGGGCGTAAGTACAAGATTCTTGAAAGGATTCAGCGGCATATCCGCAATGTTACCCATAAATACCCAAAAAAATCTGCGGGTATTTTCGGATATAAACGCGGGTATCGCGGTATCGCGGGCTTTGCCTTAAAACCATGCGACTTCGAACACTTTTTGGGCAGCATCCCGACTTTTGGGGCAGCCGCGTCCGAAACCGCACTCACAACAAATTCGAAACAACATGGAGGGACAGATGGCAATTAGGTTAGCCGTCGAAGTACGCGACAACGATCTTGAAAGCATCCTGAAGTGGCTGGATGAACAGAAGCATCTCAACGCTCACGACATCGAGATGCTTCTACAGTGCGCCCTAGATTGGATACGGCGTCTAAACCGATACAACTACCTCACGTTAAGCAAAGCGGACTCCGTCCGGCTTACGACCGAAGCAGGCGTTGAACTGTTTGAACGTTTTGCTTGTACACCTGAATCACACCGACTGGGGTGTGATTCGCATTCGGTTTCAGACATTCCAAGATCGTCAGAACAGCAGCCAGTAACTGGACTTCATCCATAGATTTTCTCTTTATGCGAAAAGGTTGCGTCGATACCGAGTTCGTGAATTTCGTGAATGAGTACGACCAAGTTGTGACAAAGAACCTTGCACAGGACTTCGTTGGCCATTGCTGTATCCGTCTTCGACCGCACGCTGTCACCGAACTTCCGCTTGATCATGCTGAAGGTCGTCTCGACGTTCGAGCGCTTGTGATAGTGAGCCAGGTAATCATCGTGCCGCCACAGGAAGTAATGGAACATTTCCCGCCACACTTTGCTGTCTCGGCTATCCGTACTGTTCCGCTTGAAAGCGATAAACGGCATGGCGTTCAGGCGACGGATCGCTTCGATGTTCTTGGCGCTCAGATAAGCCTTGTCACCGGATACCTCAGAAATCCGAAAGTGCTGTGCGGTGGCCTGACAGCAACAAAAAAGTATACAAAACTATATCTATCGAGGAGCGCTTCACTTGGGAAGCAGCGATTCAGGAGTTGAAGGAGGCGCGCACGCGCGTAAGGGAGCTACGGGCAGCATTAAGCGTACTGCGTGCTAATGCCGCCGCTAATGTACCCGTGCCTGGGAATTGCGGGTCGAAGTGAGATACAAGAGAGGAAGCAGTTCAGTGGCCGAGCGACTGCGAGCGAGAATAAAGAATGTTTTTCTTGGACCAGGGATCTATCTGAAGGAACCGGCGGCCCCCGATCTGTGTACGCGTCCGTTCATACCGACTACCATATACTCGCTGTATCTCCCAGCGCCCTTCGATGTGTTGGCTGTATTGAGCGTGATTCTGAGACTGTCACCGCCATCCAACGTGACTACCTCGGAACTCTTCGCGATAAGTGCGGCGAACACGTGTTCCGAGAGGATTGTGGGTACATCGAAACGCCAAAAGACCTCCACGCCGATGATTGCTCCGGTCGTATCACGAAAGCGTGCGACCACAAGCAGTGCATCGTCGGCTTGTCGTTCGAAGAGATCAGAACCATTCGCACTCAAACCAAGATTGTGAAAGAAAAGGTCTTTCGACCATGAATTTCTATCGCCATCATGAACTGCAGTGATCAGTAGACTAAACGCGCCACGTGCATCAATAAGTTCGGTTTGGCCAACCGAGTATGCTGAGGCTCGACAAGTAAGTACGATCAAGATCGCCGCCAACAGGTTTTTCCGCAGGCGGAGATCCGCAAGCACTGCTATCATCGCTGCCTCCGTGTGTGCACTTGATGCCGGGGATGATATCCACACACGACCCTTGGGGGCAAATAAAAGATCACAATACAGGTTAAGTTGCCTACCGACCTCCCGATCGGCGACCGGCACGACTATTCTGCCGTTTCGTCAGAACTCGTTCGCCTTTGTGAATCAATGCCATTCCAGTCTGACGAACTATTCCACCTCTTTTGTACGATCCAGGCCGTGCGAGTTCGGAAACCCTTGCCATATTAGATTGATCCATAGCACTGCGAGCCGATGTTGGTGGGGTGGGAGGGCGTCGCGCCTCCAAGTGCGCCTGCGTCGCTGCAGGTATCGGCTTGTTTCCTGCAATGGCTTTAACTGCGTTGCGCATCATTCCTTGTTCTCCAGCTCGGGGATCTATCGGAACTTTATCTGCCACTGGTTATCAACCTCCTTCGTTTAGTACAACCTATTCGTCAAGCGAAGAAGAAAGTTGATAGCGCGTCAGACTGATTGACTACCGGGAACAGTTTTGAGGCAACGGGAGGATTTATGAGGCGAAACAGAGCTTTAAGGCAAAGCCGTATCGCGTATCGCGGTATCGCGGTATCGCGTGCTTTGCCGGCCAACCTCTTGCTCGAAGGCCTTCGAAGGAGGGATAGCTTTCCGCTTCGGTTTTTTCACAGCTCCGGTAGTCTGGGGCACCGCGCGGCTGTGCCACCAAACCGGCCTCGCGTCGATCTCAAAGGCAGCCGGACTGTGCTGTCGAACCCCAACCATTCATTCACACTTCCTACCCGCTCCGGCTGCTGTTGTGAACACGCATTGGTCAGAACCCAAAGCGGTAGCGACGGGCACCCAACAGTTAACCTGCGGCGCCCCGCCCGATAGCAGAAAGTTCAATCCGAAAGAAGAAAGTTTGAGCTGAAAGAAGAAAGGTCGGGCTGAAAGAAGAAAGGTCGGGCTGAAAGAAGAAAGTTCGAGCCGAAAGAAGAGATGTTCGAGCCGAAAGAAGAAAGTTCAAGCCGAAAGAAGAAAGATAAAGCTGAAAGAAGAATGTCAGACCGAAAAGAAGAATGTTCAGCCGCCAAGCGGAAAGATCGATGCCATGACGCGCCTCCGGTGTGCACACTCCGTGGTGCACGCTAAACGGTGTCCGCGCGTCCGTCGTTCTTTGAGCCGGCATAACAAATCCTTGCCGGGCTTCAACCTTTGTAATTAAATCTCGGCAGTACCATCCGGTGCAGACAAAACTAAGCCAGTTTCCGGTCGGGTGAGAGGAGCAGACCATTCATGAAATCGACGCGTATTTTTCTAACGTTGCTGGTGCTGATCGTGATGATCGCTGTCAGGCCGAGGGAGGCGCGAGGACAGAGCGCCTTTACCGGCGTTGTGAAAGACACAACAGGTGCTGTACTTCCGGGCGTGACGATCGAAGCCGGCAGTCCCGCCTTGATCGAGGGGACGCGAACGGTGCTCTCGGACGAGCGTGGTGTTTACAAAGTCCTCGATCTCCGGCCCGGCAAGTACACGCTGACTTTTATTTTCCCGGGTTTCACCACCATGAAGCTTGAAGGAATCGATCTGACGTCGAACTTCACGGCGACGATCAACGCCGAGCTGAAGGTGAGCGCCCTCTCCGACACGGTGACTGTTCAAACCGACGCTCCACTCGTCGACCTTCAGACCGCGGCGCGCACTCAGGTCCTTTCGCGCGAGGTGATGGACCAGATTCCCAGCGCGCGCAGTTTCCAGTCGTTCGCCTCTCTGGTGCCGGGCATCAAGCTGACCACACCGGACGTGGGCGGCTCACAGGCGATGGAGCAGACCTATGTTTACGGGCACGGAAATTCTGCCACCCATACGACCGTCAACCTGGACGGCATGAATATCAATTCGAATTTCTCCGACGGTTTGATCCAGAACTACGTCGACAACGCGCTCATCCAGGAGACGTCCTATCTCACCAGCGGTGTCTCCGCGGAAGTTGCCAACGGCGGCACCTTTGTGAACATGATCCCCAAAGACGGCGGCAATACGTTTCATGGCTCGTTGTTCGCCGGCGGGACCGACGGCAAGTGGCAATCGAAGAACGTCACTCAGGAGTTGAAGGACAGGTTACTGGTCGGCGCCACGAGGGTCCTTCACATTGAGGATTTCGATGGTTCGCTCGGCGGACCGTTCGTGCAAAACAAGTTCTGGTTTCTTGGCACGGCAAGATACCAGAGTACATACGATTCTCCACCAAACACCTTCTATCCCGATGGCAGACCGGGTGTCGAAGAGCAGTCCATCGTCAGTGCGTCGATGCGGCTGTCCTATCAAATCAGTTCCAGAATGAAGTTCTCGGGAACCTACGAAAGGAATATCAAGAAGAAGCTGCACGAACTGACCGGACTCACCTCCAGGCCCGATAACCCCGACGTTTCCGCGCAGCGGCGCGGGGGCACCTTGTACTATGTCGCGCAGGGAAAGTGGACGTACACCGCAACACCGCGGCTCCTGATCGATGCGGGATTCTCGACCAACGTTATTCACTACAGCCAGGTTTACCAGAAAGGTCAGGAGGAAGTGCCGTTTACTCCCGGATGGTACACACGCGTGTCGAAAGTGGATACGGTCGCAGGCATCCGGTTCAACGCTCCGGGGCTGCAGAGTTTCTTTCTGCCGGATCGGCGGAACGTGAACGCCTCCTTATCGTACGTCACCGGAAGGCACACGGCGAAGTTCGGGTTTTCCGATGCTTTCGGAAAGAATGACCGGATATCGTCCATCAACGGCGACATCGTTCAGCAGTACACTCACGCTTCGGTGGGCGGCAAAGATACGATTGTTCCCCAAAACGTTTTGGTTTACAACACGCCGACCGTCTCCCGGCGGCGGGTCAACTTCGATCTGGCCCTCTATGGTCAGGACACCTGGAACTACAAGAGATTGACCACCACTTTTGGGCTTCGCTGGGAGTACCAGAAAGCGACGATTCAGGCGAGCGATGTTCCTGCGGGCCGGTTCGTTCCGGCGCGGGCCTTCCCGCTCATCGACTGCACGACGATCAAGGGACTCGGCTGTTGGAAAACGTTCCTGCCGCGGCTGTCCGGAGCCTACGACTTGTGGGGTAATGGAAAAACAGCCGTGAAAGCCAGCTTCGGAAAATACAACACGCCGCAGGATACGGTTTACATGGACAACTTCAATGCCGTCGCGCCCGTGACGGACGCACGTTCATGGACCGACAGAAACGGCGACGACATCGCGCAGGATAGCGAAATCGGACCGAGCGCCAATCCGAACTTCGGCAGGATCACAAACCGCACGCTCGACCCGAACAATCATCGCGAGTACAACCTGCAATACAACGCCGGTGTCCAGCACCAGTTGCTCAGCACGACCTCGGTGAACTTCAACTGGTTCCGCCGCACGAACTACAACGCGGTGATCACGCAGAATCGGGCGGTCGATCCTGCCGCGGACTGGACTCCTTTCTCCGTTGTCAATCCGCTCAATGGCGACCCGATCGTTTCATATAATCTGAAAGCCGAAAAGTTCGGCCTGACACCGGATTTCTACCAGACCTATTCCACGGATCGAAACCTGAGGCGCAACATCTACACCGGTTTCGAAGTCGGCACGCAAACTCGCCTGGCGCACGGCGCCCACGTATTCGGCGGCTGGACATTCGAGCGCACCATCGACGTCGCGTGCGACGCCAACACGGTGTCGGGCTTGAACGATCCGAACAGCTACCGGTTTTGCGACCAGAGCTTGAAGCTGCATCAGGATCAGGGAAAGGGCCGCTCGATCCCATTCCGCCACGAATTCAAGACGGCCGGCAGCCTTCCCATTTGGTGGCATATCGACATCAGTCTTTCGATGCAGCTTGCGCCGCAACTCTCCAAGACCGTCACGTGGACCATCACCCGGACCACCCGCTATCCGAACGATTGCAATTGCGGCGCGCTGGCCGGAACCGTTGTGGCGCCCACTCTGACCAACACGTCGTTATCGATCCCGCTGGTTGCCCCGGGGAGCCGGTATCTTGATCGCCTCAATCAGGTGGATTTGGGAGTCCGCCGCAATTTCAAGTTTGGCGAACATAAGACGGTGCAGGCGCAGATCGACGTCTTCAATTTGACCAATTCGAGCACCGTTTTGTCGGAGACTCAGACGCTCGGCTCGACGGTCAAGCCGTTCGTGGATGGCGGGCCGGGAGGCACACCGCAGAGCCTGATTCAGCCCAGGCTCCTTCGACTCGCCCTGCAATACAGGTTCTGAGTGTGCCATGAGCAAAAGAGTCGGCGACAGACGACTCTTTTGCGTAACTGA
>CAZPBY010000045.1:0-67382 GCA_964584785.1 uncultured Solibacteraceae bacterium | reverse complement strand
TTACTCAGTTACGCAAAAGAGTCGTCTGTCGCCGACTCTTTTGCTCATGGCACACCTAGAACAGGTACTTCAGTGCGAACTGAATGATTCGCGGCGATCCCGACGTTGACGAGATCACACCGAATGAAGCCGGCGTGGTTCGCGCCGTCCCGGGACCCGAGAAATTCGTGTGATTGAAGATGTTGAAGAATTCCGAGCGGAATTCCACGTTACCCTTATCGCCCGCTCCAACCTTGAAGTTCTTGCGCAAAGACATATCGAAGTTCGTCTGTCCGGGACCGCGGAGAATGCTGCGGCCGGAGTTGCCGAAAAGGAATCCGCCGCTCGGGGTGCCGTTTGCATTGATGTACGCCGGCGCGGCCACGAACACTGAAGTATCAAAATATTTGTTCAGGCGGTCATGAACGTTGCCGGACAACACTGCATCCGACGCACTCTTGCCCGGCGCAAACTGGGCGTAGCCGCTGCGTCCGGTAATGTTACCGGCCGTGCTGTCCGTGATACTGAACGGCGTTCCCGACTGAATTGTGGAAACGCCCGAAACGGCCCAGCCGCCAAGCACCTTGTTGAGGTACGCGTTTCCGGTGAAACCTGGAAGCTCGTACAGATAGCTCGCGACGAATCGGTGCGTTCGGTCGAAACTCGAGGAACCGCGATTGCCGCGGTGATTGTAGATGTCGCCGGTATACGAACCGATCGGCTGATTGCGCCCGGCTGTACTGGCGCTCACATCATCGATGGAATGGCTGAATGTGTACGACACCTGGAAGCTCAGGTGCTTCGCGTAATGCCGCCGCAGACTCGCCTGCATCGAACTGTAGTTGCTGTCAAAAACGTTGTCGTATTCCGACAATCCTCCGGTGGTGAAGCCTAGAATTGGAACCCGCAGATTAAGATTGCCGGTGGTCGTGGTCGTTTGATCGTGAATCGGAGCATCCGGCGTCGCTATCAGCGCCTGGTTCACACCGTAATTTGCGTTCAGGTGCGTTCCCTTCGTTCCGACATATCCGAGTTCAACGATATAACCGCCAAGGCCGTACTGGGTGTTCAAACTCCACTGCTGCGTATACGGCTCTTTCATCGTCGGGTTCATATAGAGAATTTGACGTGTCGGCGCCGAACCAATCGGAATGAAGATCGGAAACGCTTCTGTCGGCGGAGGCGTTGCGCCGGCAAAGGGATTCTGGAATGTGGCCTGCGGTGCCGAAGTTCCGCCACCGCTGTATGAAATGGCCCAGGGATCGAACCAGCCCTGCATCGTGACCGTCCCACCAAGCGGCGACCAATACAACCCGTAGCCCGTGCGGACAACGAAGTTCGTATTCGACGCGATCGGACGGAACGCCAGTCCCACGCGCGGTGAGAATCCGAGCCGGTTTTCCTTCTCAACCATCGTTTTGCGATCGAGCTTCGTAAATGTCGGGGGAACCACAATGCTCGAGTTCGAAGGAATTTCGAAGCCGGCATACGTTCCGCCCACCGGAATCGGACCATAGTTGGCAAGCCTGCGATCGAAACCGGAATTGCGTCCGCGCGCATCCCATTGCCAGCCGTTGTACTGATAGCGCAGACCCATGTTCATGGTGAGGCGGGAACTGGCGCGAAAATCATCCTGGAAGAACAACGAGAAATCGTTGTAGTGCGGATGGCTGCGCATGATGCCGTTGTTCGTGGAAGCACCGTTCACATTGCTGACACCTGTTCCGTTTTGCGCCCCACTCATGCCGAGCAGGAAATCCGGGAAGGATTGAAAGCTGATGCTGCCGCGCGTCAGGAAGATATCGTTCCAGTTCACCTGATGCGGTGCGACGTTTCCACCGAGCCGGATGTCGTGCTTGCCCTTGTTGATGCTGAGCGTGTCCGCGATCTCCGAATTATGGATGATCATCGATTGATCGTTATTCGTGTTCGGGCCAATCGTAAAGAAGCCAGACACCGAAATCAGCGGAATCGTGTCGTATTCCTTGACCGGCCCGGTCATACCAATTTGCGATGCTTTCAGCGGTTCGATCGGAATCTGCTGCATGAACATGCGGTTGTAACCGAAGCGCAGGTCATTGACGATGCGCGGACTGAACGCGCGCGTGTCGTCGAAGGAAAAGTTCAGGTTCATGCGTTTGTCTTTTTCTCCGTAACCCGGAACGTTCGCCGACGAGAACGGAAGCGTCTGCGGCAACAACGCCCAGAATGCTTTGAGCGCTCGCCGCTCGCCGCTCGGGAGGACCTGATCGAAATCGAGCACAACCTGATTCTCCGAGAACTTTGCGGGGATCGAGAACGTCGAGAAGCCGGCGCCGGCACGCTGCGTCTGCGGTGCCGGAATGATGTAAGACCCATCGGAGAACTTCGCGTTCAGAATGGCCACCGCCACCGGATTGATGTTCGATCCGTCCGCCGCGATCGAGGCCAACTGGCCCGGTTTGCCGGCAGCCTGCACACCCATCAGGCCCGCATACAACTGGCCGAGAGCGCGAGCGCTGCGATCGCCCATGTTGGGAAGATTCACGTTTCGACTGGAGGCAGAAGACACGCCGTTTCGCTGCTGCGTTCCCTGATACGAGAAGAACCAGAAGAGCCGGTCCTTCCGGATCGGTCCACCGGCGGTTCCGCCGTACTGATTCTGTTTCAGCACGCCGCGCGGCTGATTCGTCGCGTTGCGGAAGAAGTCGTTCGCGTTGAGCGAATCGTTGCGGAAGAACTCGAACAAGGTGCCGTGAATATCATTCGTACCGCTCTTGGTAACGAGATTGACGTTCGCTCCGCCCTGACGTCCGTATTCCGCGTCATACAGCCCGGTTTGAACCTTGAACTCCTGAATGGCGTCAGGAGCAGGAATCGGGATGCCGGGCTTGTCGGGTGCATCATCGAAGCCTTGCGATACCACGTTGTCCGCCAGCATGCCGTTGAACGTCACGCTGTTTTCAAACGGGCGCGCGCCGTTTGCCGAAATGTTGACGCTGTTGCGACCGAGCGCGCCCGCATCGGGAATGCTCGAAGACACACCCGGCTGCATGCCGAGAACTTGCGTGAAATTGCGGCTTGCGAGCGGAACGGAGGTGACCATCACCGATTCGACCACATGGCCGAGGTCGGAAGTCGTGGTCTGCACCATGGCAACATCCGCGGTGACGGTCAGCTCAGAACTCACTTCGCCCACTTGCAACGCGGCGTCGGCCACCACAGTCTGCGCAACGTTGACGGTCAGGTTCTCGATGTTCAGCTTGCGGAAACCCTGCATCTCGAAAGCCACACTGTAATCGCCAGGCGGAAGGAAACTGAAATTGTAGTTGCCGGTTTCGTTCGTTGACGTCTGCAGCGCGCGCTGTGTGGCTCTATTGGTCAAGCTCACCTGGGCGCCAGGGAGAACAGCTCCGCTGGTGTCCTTCACCACCCCTTTTACGATGCCGTTGGATTGAGCGATTCCAGGAGTCGAACAAACAAAGAAGACCACAGCAAGGATTAAGACCGAAAAGGCAAATCGCTTCATATGCACCTCAAATTGTCGTGCGGTTTACGAGTCGTCGTTGTCTTTGTCTTCGTTCACAGGGGGGCTTCAATTTATCACAACCGGGGTGGAATCCAGCCTCCGAACGAACGCTCCAGATGTCGCGCCAGAGCCAGCGCGACGTCCTCGCGCCACGGGTGGGCAACAATCTGCACGCCGATCGGCAAACCTTCGGGCGATGTCCCGCAACGAACGGTCGCCGCAGGCCAGCCGCTGAAGTTGAAAGCGATCGTGTACGTGAAGATGTCGAGCTGCTCGTAGGAAAGTCCATGCGGAATGGCGGGTGATGCGGCGACGGGGCAGACAATCGCATCGTACTTCGAAAGAAAACCGAGCATCCTCGTTCGCACCGCGTCCCATTCGCCGGCCAGTTCCAGAAGCTCCGTTGTTGTCCGGGCCCGCTCGCTCACGATGTCCATGAACTGCTCCAGCAATGGATGAAACTGCGTCGTGCCGATGTCGGCCAGGAGCGCAAGAAGACCGGCACCGCCGTCCGGAGCGATAATGTCGCACCACATTCGGGAGGAGACATCCACGCCATCAGGCCTTGCTTCTTCGACCACAGCGCCGGCGTCCGCTACTGCGGATGCTGCACGCCGCACCGTTTCCGCCGTTTCCTTAGTCGCTGGGGACACACCGTTATCCGTGTAGAAGGCGACTCGCAGGGAACTAAGCGCGACGAGATCCGGACTGCGTAAAGGCATCGGGACTACGGAGGCGTCAATGCCGTCGGGCTGCGCAAGGAGAGGTAACAGAAGCTTGAGATCGTCCACCAATCGCGCCATCGGACCGACCTGCCACAGACGATCGGCTATGCCGCCTGGTGGAAGATAGTGGCCGGTTTTTGGAAGTCTTCCGGACGTCGGCTTGATCGTGGCGATCCCGCAGAAATGCGCGGGAAGACGCACACTGCCGCCGGCGTCGCTCCCGAGTCCCATGGGTGAACCGCCCGCCGCGATGATGGCCGCTTCTCCGCCGCTGCTGCCGCCAGACGTTTTCGTCGGATCGTATGGGTTGTTCGTGCGGCCGTGAAGCAGATTGTCCGACTCGAAGGCGAGGCACAGCTCTGGAACGTTCGTCTTGCCGAGAAGGACGGCTCCCGCGTTGCGAAGAAGCGCAACCGTGCTCGCGTCTCGATCCGGGATGTGATTGGCGCGTCCCAACGTCCCGCTGGTTGTCACCACACCGGCGGTTTCCAGCGAATCCTTAACGGTCATGGGTACGCCCTGCAATGGGCGTCCCTGTAAGCCACGCGAAATTTCAGCGTCCCGCTCTTTCGCCTCAGCAAGTGCTCGCCCTGCGATGAGATGGACAACCGCATTGATCTTTGGATTCACGGTCTCAATACGTTCGAGATGGGCGCGCACCAGTTCCTCGGAAGAAATCTCCTTTTGCCGAATGAGCTCCGCCATCTTCGTCGCGGACAGGAACACGAGTTCGTTCATGCCTGAGGACTGTAGCAAATACCCTGCGCTACGCGCAGGTGTTTGCTACGGCCGGCGGTATTGCGCGCGGGCCGGAGCGATCGACTTAATGTGCCGAGTGTTGAATTCGAGTTGATACCGGACGTGTTCGGGGTCGTCAGGGTAGTGTTCGGAGGCGGGGTATGGGAATCGGCTCATCGCGTGGAACGGCAGCGGATCGACGGTCTCCGGAAACGGTGTGTAGGTTTCCATCGCTTTTTCGAAGCCGTCCGCGTACACAAGAAACGTTCGGTGCCACCCGTCTGGAAGAGGCGGCAGCTGGCCGGCGTCGAACTCGGCCGTCACTTCATCGCCTGACGCCATGACGGCAAACATATCGTCCGCGCCTTTCATCAGCGGCGTGACATCGCCGTACCGCGTGTAATTACCACGATGAAACTGAAACGCATCACGCGACGCTTTGCGCGCGTAGTCGTAATCCTCCGGCCGTTTGCTCAACTCCAGCGGATAACCCGCAAAACCCAACGTGGCGCGTGCGGCTGCGAGTCGAGTTGTACGAATGTCACTACCCGCCTCGTGCGTATTCACCAGGATTTGATCCCAGTAAATCTCCATGCTGTCGGTTACCCGCACTCGATGATCCGTGCTCGAAAACATTCCGGTTAGATCCACGACAATTGTTTTCGGAAGACCCGCAGGCAATCCGATGGAATCGCTCTTTCGGATCCATCCACCCTTTCCATCGGCGACTTCGAGATACGGAGCAACCGGTTCGATGCCGGAGTAATACGCCGAATGTGCCGTGGTGCTGTCGAAATACTCGGTGAAGCCGCGAAGGATGAGCTGAGCATTTCCCGAGGGTGAGATGTCGCCCAAATCGATGACGATCGAGTGCAGCCGGGCAAATCCGGGATAGTTCGGAATCTTCGGAACCGGCGCGTAAACGCCATCGATCGCCGCGACTTCTTTGGAAAGGTCACGGCCATCGCCGTCTCTCACCGACGCCGGCGAATGCGCATCGCGGACCTGCCACAGTTTGAATTCGGGATATGGCGGAACAGGTTGATAGCGATCGTTAGGGTAAACATCGACGGAGGCCGGTGTATCGACGGCGATCAATTGCAGCGCGTCCAGATACGTGACCTCTTCCATCTGCGACAAAACCTTCAACCGATACTGTCCGTCGACAACAGCAAGAGCACCGGGATCGAGGCGCGCATATTCGTCGGTGTCGGAAGCATTCCAGTGTCCCGGCGACTCCCATTCGCCGATCACACCGGGCCCAATGACGTCCGTGATGAATCGATATTGTTTGCCGTCCCATGTATAAAGCGTCGGACACGAACTGCCTTTACGATCGAGTTCGGTATAACTCACACGAACGCGGGGCCCCGGAATCTCGTCCTGCACAACACCGGTGGGCCAGAGCATACGCACAAAGTCGGCTGGTGACTTTCCGGTTCCGAATAGCACGGGACCCGCGGTCGCAATCTCGATTTTTTGCCGAATCCCGTCACCGTGGATCTCCACCTTCGTTCCGATCGCAAGCTTGTTGTCCTTGAAGCCGCGCAGCGTGAGTTTCAGAAATCCGTTCCGATTACCGCCGTCGTTTTGCAGGACGACCGGGGCGCCGACGTTTTGGGTAATCAGAACGTCGCTGTCGCCGTCGTCGTCGATGTCCAGGACCAGCATCTTCGCGGCATCTTGCAAAAAAATGCGATTCAGTCCGGTGCGCTCCGTTACATCCTCGAATCGCTCCGAACCCATGTTTCGCAGAAGGCGCAGGGTGTAGGACGATCCGTCCCAGACGAGGTAAATCAGATCCATGAAGCCATCGTTATCGAAGTCGATCACGGCTGCGTCGCGGTAGGCCCGGACGTTTTGCAGCGACGGCAAATCCACGGCTGTGAAACGTTGTGTTTCGGAGTTTCGAAGCAGAAGCGGCGGCTGTCCGGGCCGGCACAGAAAAACGTCCATCCAACCGTCTTTGTTGAAATCGAACACGACCGCGCACGTGGCGCCGTTGGCGGCGCCGTTTGCAATCTCCTTACGCGTGAACGTGCCGTCGCGATTGTTCGAGAGAATGGCAGGCGGCGCACCAGGCCCGGCAATGAAAAGGTCAATGTCGCGGTCATTGTCGTGATCGGTCGGAATGATTGTCGATAGGGGCGCCGGCGAAGGCGGCAAAGAGACTCGCGAAAATGTGCCATCCGCTTTGTTACGGAATGCGACGTCGCCGGCAACCAGGTCCAGCCATCCGTCATGATCGAGATCGACGAACGCGGCGGCGCTTGCGGCTTCTGTCGGACCGTTCGTCAGCGGAACGAATTGTCCTTTGTTGTTGTGGTACAGCACACTGCCGGACGTCGTGGTGATGAACAGATCCGGATAGTCGTCGTTGTCATAGTCGCCGACCGCGCAGCCGAGGGCTTTCTGAAGTGTTGCCGTCTTTTGGTATTGCGGATTCAGGCGCCCGCGGTTCCTGTAAATCGAGTCGCCGATGAAAAGATCCATCAAGCCGTCATGATCGAAGTCCAGGAGGCACGCTGCTCCGCCTTCGGCTTTGATCGCATAAGCGGCGTTGGCAAACGCGAATCGAACGGTGATGTTCGTCGATGGAGCGCTCGACAGAACATCCGATTCCTCGGCCAGCGCGTAAGGTCCCTGCTCGCCGTACTGATTCCCGACCGTCGCGTTCAGTCCGGATCCTTGAGTCATCGCCTGAAAACGATCCTGATAGATCCGCGCGCGATCAGGTTGTTGCAGCGCCGTGTACGCGCGGCTTGCGCCGAAGTAGGCGGACGTGAACGCCGGATCGAGATCGATCGTTTTCAGGAAATTTTCGGCTGCAGTAGTGTAGTCGGCGCGCTGAAGTTGAATCGTCGCGAGGAAGTAGCAGGCGTGCGCATCGTTGGGGTCCATCCGGCGGACTTCCTCGAATTGACGAAGAGCATCGTCGAGTTTGCCCTGCGACCGATAAACGAGCGCCAGGTTGTAATGCGCTCTCGAATTGTCCTGATCTTTCGACGCCACTTGCTGAAGCACTTTTTCCGCATCATCCAGCTTGCCTGAAGCGAACAGCGCGATCCCCTGATTCAATAAGTTGCCCGCGGCTTTGAACTCCGTGAGCGCTGTTTCAAAGTTCTGCTGCGTCATCAGAGCCACGCCGCGGTTGTTGTGGGTAGCAGGCGAGGTCGCGGTTCGAGTCTGCGCGCCGGTGAAAACAACGGCGGCAACAACGGCACTGATAATGAAGGTCGTCAATTTCACCGAACCTACCTGATCATGAGCGGCCTCTGGGCGGTGACGCCCAGGCCTTCCTTCAACGTGATGAACTGATCCGCGAGGACGCTGCTGAATGTTTCCTTGCCGCCATTCGGCCAATAGATTTCCACGGTGTCGGCGGCGATCGCCGCGCCCAGACCAAACGTCAGCGGCAGTTCGCTCTGCGAACAATAGCTCGAGCCGCTCTTCACCACCTGCCACTGCCAGCCGTCCCTGGTATGAACACGGACTCGCGCCCCGATGCCATCGCGATTCGCTTTGGTTCCGACAGTCCTCACTTTCAGCACGTGATTCGAAGTCGCATTCTGATTGCGGTACAGATAAGCCGGCCCGCCGTTCGTGGTGAGCAGGATATCCAGCGCTCCATCATTATCAATGTCGCCGTAAGCGGCGCCCCGGCCGACGATCGGACGTTCGAGTCCCGGACCAACCTGCGCGGCCATGTCCTCAAACCGGTGATTGCCGGAGTTGTGAAAAAGGTGCGGCGGCTGACGGTACTTCACGCGAGGCTGGATCTTTTCGATCTGATCCTCAATGTGTCCGTTGACGACGAAAAGATCCGGCTTTCCATCCAGGTCGTAATCAAAGAAGAACAAACCAAACGCGAGACTCAGCAAGGTGGCTCGCCCGATTGAAGAACGCGGCGCCTCGTCGACGAACAGGCCGTTGCCTTCGTTGTGGTAGAGGCCGAGCATCTGGCCGGTGAAGTTTCCGATCGCAATGCTCGGCGCGCCGGATGCATCGTAATCCGACCAGTCCACGCCCATCGCGCCTCTGGCCAGGCCTTCTTCACTGAACGCAACGCCCGATCGCACGCCTTCTTCGCGAAACGTGCCGTTCTTCTGATTGCGGTACAGCTTGTTGGGCTGCGTGTCGTTCGCAACGAGGATGTCGGGCCAGCCGTCGCCGTCGATGTCGACAATGGTCACGCCAAGACTCTTGGACGCCGGCTCATAAAGGCCGGCGGCTCGAGTCGTATCTTCGAAAGTGCCGTTGCCCTTGTTGCGATACAGCTTTGACGAGACGCCCTTGTACGATTCCGGCGTGCAGTACGATTTCGTTCGGCCATCCAGAGAACAGCGGATGTCGGTTTCCGGTGTCCATTGAACATAATTCGCGACGAACAGATCCACTTTTCCATCGCCGTCGTAATCGAACCACGCCGCGCTGGTGCCGAAGCTGGCGTTGGAGATTCCCGCCGCCGTTGTCACATCTTTGAACTTTCCTTTCCCTTCGTTGTGGAAGAGGTGATCGCCGTCGATCGCCGTGATGTAAACGTCCACATTTCCGTCGTTGTCGTAGTCCGCAACAGCGACGCCCATGCCGTACACGGGCAGATCGAGTCCGGATTTGGCTGTGACCTCGGTGAACGTGCGGTCGCCGTTATTCTGATACAGCTTTGAAGTCGTCCGCTTCTGCGGCGAAGGACCCCAGTCTTTGCCGTTGATGAGCAGAATGTCCTGCAAACCGTCGTTGTTGAAATCGAGGAAGGCGGCCCCCGCTCCGAGCGTCTCCGGGAGATACTTCTTCCCCGTTGCGCCGTTGTTGTGTGTGAACTGAATCCCGGCCTTTTGAGTGATGTCGACGAATTGAATCTGTGGCGTCACGAAGCCCGTCGCTGCGCTCCGGGTTCCGCACACGACGGCGATAGCTAACAGAACCCGGAGCGCAGCGACGGGCTTCGTGACGCCACAACGAATCATGGAGCAACCGCCCCTTCGTGCAAATGAATCGGTTGCCGCTCGTTGTTATCGATGGGGTGATCCAGCCGGTATTGGCCCGTCATGGTCTGCGCGGATTCATCGGCTTTGAAGCGCAGATACAACTTCTCTTCGGCCGCGCTGCGCGGCAGATCATTCAAGCCGCGATAGCTCAACATCAGGTTGTAGTGAGCCGACACGTCTTCAGGATCAATCGTTAACGTTCGCTTGAACCACCCAATCGCCGCGTTGTAATCACGTTTGAGAAAATAAATCCTGCCGATCTGATTCAGATTCACGCGATCTTTCGGAAACTGCGCCTCGACGGCCTGAAACTCTCGAAGCGCGCCATCATAATCACCGTCTGCCTTGAGCGCCAGACCGCGGAAGAAGTGGGCTCGGCCGATCTTCGGATCGAGTTGTATGGCTCTGTCGGTCCACTTGATGGCCTCGGCGGTTTCACCTTCTTCCACCAGCACGCGCGCCACGTTGACGAAACCGTCCGGGTATTGAGGCTTGATCTTCGTGACCTGCTCGAACGCGTAAAGAGCGCCCGAGAGATCGCCCTGGCGCAGCAGCGCGATACCGTAATCGTTCCAGCGTTCGCCGTCGATTTCCGTGATGGTCGTGTCCGTGGCCGCGGTAACCGGCCCGACACAGATGTCCGTTACGGCGGAAGCAAGCGTGACGATAGGGATATCCGGCGTCTCCGGTTTGCCCTCGAACGCAAAGTGCGAATAAAACCAGGTGAACTTGCGGTAGTTGAGCTTCGCTTCGAGATGAATCATTCCGGTCGCGTTCTTTGGAATGCGTAAAAGGTAGTGCGCCACATCCGCAGCGCCCGGCGGAATGAGATTCACGTAGACGACGGCACGCGACGCCCATGCGTTCCGTTTGTTGATGGGATTGCCTTCGCCATCGATCTGCAAAGAGCGGTAAAAATGCGCCGCCGGATCCACGGGTCCGCGGCCGTCGTCCGCCGCGCGGCCGCTCCAGAAAACGACGCGGCCGGCATCGTCGGTGGCACGCAGTTCGAGCCACGTGTCGAATGCGTCAACGGTTCCGGCGGGGAAAAAGTGTCCAAGCGCCAACGTTCGCACCACAACGTCGATGCGCACGTCGTCACCGGGTTTGAAGAGCCGCCTGGTCTTGTTCAACGGAGCGATGACAGGCGCGGCCGCGGCAGAATCGTAACGCGGTAGCTTTTCGTCCGACTCTTCGCCTGTTGCGAACATCGTTGAAGCTGCCGGCTGTGACGGCTGATTCGCAGCGACCTGAGTTACGGTCGATGCGGCGAAGATGTCGACGCGCATTTTGTTCGCCTTGAGAAAGCGCTCATTGATCTCGAGATGTTCGCGATCATGAATGGCAACAGGTACGGCGGTGTTTGCCCCCGGGAAAAAGTGCGACCGGATCTTGCCGTCACGCGCAGCGGGATCCCTGGCCGGCATGATCGGCATGTGACAGCCGACGCAGGTCTGCGAAACCTGCGGATAATAGAAGGACCGCGCGCCCTGTCCGGAGACGCCACTGCCCTGCCAGTTGTCGTATTCGTCGAATCCGCGAATCCACCGGTAGCTGTTCACGGGAACATCCAGATGCACTTTGTGACAGGCCGAACAGAATTCGGCCGGTTGTTCCGTATGAAAACTTTTCAGGAACGCCCGGCGATGCGGCTTCGAATTGATTCGCGTGAGGAAGCTGAACAGACGCGGCCACTTCGATTCGTCGATCACGAAGTCCGCGTTGCCCATGGTGCTTTTGACCCTTGCGATCGCATGGCAGGAAAGGCAGCCCATGCCGGATTGACCTTCGGGCGTGTCGGCGATTTCGTTGACCGGGCGGTCCATCATTCCATTCAGAAGAACCGCAGGATCATGACAGCCTGCGCACCATTTCGTGGATGGAACACCGGTGATCGGCTGCATGTATTCAATCGACTTCCGGTAGAACGGATTATTGAAGGACGACAGATGATGCATCGACGCCTGCCACTCCGCGTAAATCTCCGCATGGCACGCCGCGCACGCTTTTGAATCCATGATGAAGTCCGCCCGAACGTGGCTGCCGCTCGTGGTTTCGATGGAAGAGGGAAAGAAGAGGCCGTTCTTCCCGCCGCCTTCGCCATCCATGCTGTCCGGCGGCACGGACGGATTCGCAATGATGGAACGGTTGTCGCTAAAAGGCAGGAACGGCAGCGCCATGATCACCGCCATGACCGGAACAACGACGCGCCTCGAATCCTGCTTCGCGCCCAGAATGACCGTCGCAAGAAACGCGGCCGCAACGTGGGCCCAAAGGGTCGTTGAGTGATTGCTGGTTCCGCCAACGATGAATAACGCAACCCCGACTCCGGCCGCGAGACCGATGGCAACGAGCAGCAACGCTCCGGCGTTCCGCCAGGCAAAGGCTACAAGAATGACGAGCAGAACTCCGAGGACAAGGTGAAGAATGATGCTGAGGAAATACGCCAGCGTCGGATCGCCGAACGCGAGCAAATACGCGCCGTTCAGCAGCGCTGCGATCCAGACAATACCCGCCGCGGATTTCAATTTCATTGCCCAGCATTGTAATCAATTTCGATGCGCGGGGAGCGTCTGAAGGGGTATGTTCTTGCCATGCTCGCGGTGCTCCTGGCGTTGCTGCTTTCACAAACATCCCCGGCTGCGGTGTTCGATCGGTACGCTGCGGCACAGAAGGCTCTGGCCGCAAATCCGAAGTCCGAGGATCGAGTAGTTGCGCTCGTTTCGATACTCTACGAAATCAACCAAAACGATCGCGCGATCGGACTGCTCGAACCGTTCGTCAAAGCCAACCCGGCGGCATCCCGCGCAAAACTGTTTCTCGCACTCGGCTACGCCCGCATCGAAAAATACACGCAAGCCAGGACGTTAGCTTCACAGGTCGTAACCGCTCTTCCAAACGATTACTACGCGCAACATATCCACGGACTCGCGCTGTTCGGTCTCAACGAATTCGACGCCGCAGCAGCGCGTTTCAAAAAAGCGATCGTGCTGAAACCGGATTTCGCCGACGCTCACTTTCAACTCGGTTTGCTGTATTCGCGAAATCCGGCGATGCTCGCCCAGGCTCAGACGTCATTTGAAGGAGCCCTCGCGCTCGGTTACGTGAAGCCCGAGATTTACAGAAACATCGGTTCAGTGAACATCAAGCTCGGCAAGTTCGACGACGCCGTCACTCAGTTCCGCAAGGCGCTCGAATTGAATCCCGATTACGCCGACGCATACTTCCAGCTCGCCGATGCTCTTCGGAAGTCCGGGAAGTCGGGCGAAGCGGCTGAGGCAACCAAACGGTTTCAGGAGTTGAATGCGGCGGGGCTGGAAACGAAACAGCGGCAGCAAAAGGGCCAGGGCCTGTATGAACAGGGAATGAATTCTCTTCAGAAGGATGATTTTCCTCACGCCTACCAGGCATTTAAGGAGGCCGCCGAGATTCTTCCGCAGTTCGATGTGGCGTTTTACCGAATCGCGCAACTGGAATACTTGAGTGACGATCGCGGGCGCGCTCAGGACACGATTCGTCACGCGCTGGAATTGAATCCGTTCGAGCCGGAATACTACTTCGTTCTGGCGCGTTGTCTGGAAGGGACGAGCGTAGCCGGCGCCATCGAGGCGGTAAGCACGGCCATTTCATTGAATGACACAGTCTCCGACTTTCATGAATTTCTCGCCGACCTTTACGAAAAATCCGGCGATTCGACGAAAGCCGCGCAGAGCCGGCGCCGCGCGGTTCAGCTGGATCCCAAACGAAAGCCGCCGCTTCGGAACGAATGAGACGGCCGGCAGAGTTGTGTCTTGCCGTATGGATCGCGCTGCAGGCAAGTCCTCCGGTGGTCACGTTCGTCGACGTCACGGCGAAAGCCGGCATCAACTTTCATCACGAGAATTCGGCGACTCCACAAAAGTACCTGGTCGAAACGATGGGATCGGGCGCCGCATTCATCGACTACGACGGCGACGGCTTCCTCGATATTTTCCTGATCAATGGCGGCTGGGTCCCGGGCACCTCGCGAAACCGAAATCTCAATCACGCTCTGTATCACAATCGCCGTGACGGGACTTTCGAGGACGTCACCGCGAAAGCCGGCATCGAGCCGAACCTGGAGTACGGCATGGGCGCCGCAGTGGGCGACTACGACAACGACGGTCACGACGATCTCTTCATCACGAATTTCAACGGCACCAACATTCTTTACCGAAACAACGGCGACGGCACGTTTTCGAATGTGACGGCAAAAGCCGGCGTGGCAGGGAATGGTCAATGGAGTGCGAGTGCAGTCTTCCTCGATTATGACAAGGACGGGCTGCTCGATCTTTGGGTGACGCGTTACGTCGATCACTCGTTCGACAACAACAAAACCTGCGGCCCTCTGTCCGAACGCGGCATTCGAGGTTACTGCACACCGCAGATCTATAACGGTCTTTCGAACTTGCTATATCACAACAACGGTGACGGCACGTTTACGGACGTCAGCAGCAAGGCCGGGCTCGCTTCGCATCCCGGCAAGGGTCTGGGCGTGACGGTCCTCGATTACAACGACGACGGCTATCCCGACGTTTACGTGGCCAACGATTCGGTCGCGAATTTTCTGTTTCGAAACAACAAAGACGGAACGTTTTCGGAAGTCGCGCTCGAAAGCGGTGTGGCTCTGGATGAGAACGGGCAGCCGCAAGCCGGCATGGGCACATTTTCCGGCGACATCGACGGCGATGGCCGGCCGGACATCATGGTCACGAATCTCGATTTCGAATACCTCGATGTGTATCGCAACATGGGTAACGGAATCTTCGAGGATGCCAGCACTCGGACCGGCGTGCAACTCGCCACGCGTCCGTTTGTGGGATTTGGCGTTGGGCTGCTCGACTTCGATAACGACGGCGACCTTGACATGTTCGTGGCGAACGGCCACATCCTCGACAACGCCGCGCAGATACGCCAGGGCGCCCAATACGCTCAACGGAAACTCCTGTTCGAAAACAACGGCGGCGTGTTCAAGGAAAACGCCGCGGCTCACGGCGCTATTTTGATGAAACCTCAAGTCAGCCGCGGCCTCGCGATCGGAGACTTCGACAACGATGGCGGCCTCGATCTGCTCGTCACGAATTGCGGCGGTAGTCCGGCGTTGCTGCATAACGAAGGCGCTGCCAGGATTTCATGGCTGACGGTAAAGCTCGCCGGCACCAAATCCAACGTGAACGGTATCGGAGCGAAAATCGAACTGGCGGCCGGAAAAACGAAGCAGACACGGGAGGTCACCGCCGGCGGAAGCTACCTGTCGTCCAACGACTATCGGACGCACTTCGGTCTCGGCAACTGGACCGGCGACGTCACCCTGACAGTCCACTGGCCCTCCGGCCGCGTCCAGACACAGACCGCTCATCCCCGACAAATCGTCACTATTACGGAACCGAAGGAATAGGAATTTAGAAAGTGGACGAAGTTAAATGCCAATCCGAAATCACAAATCTTGAATTGAACCTGAGCTTGCTACCGGGAGCGGCAGTCCAATTCGAAATTTGTGTTTTCGGATTCGCATTTAACTTCGTCCACTTTCTAAATTTCTCGGACCCAATTTGACCGGAAATCGGGATACCGTTTTTGCATGCGACTCGGAATTGACCTGGGTACAACACGAACGATCGTCGCGACCGCTGATCGAGGCAACTATCCCGTTGTCACTTTTGAAAACAACGAAGGTGATTTTCAGGAATGGTGTCCGTCACTGGTTGCGATACGCGGTAACGAGCGGCGATATGGATTCGAAGCCGCCGCGGTTGCAAATCAGCCGGACTGGACAATCCACCGTTCGTTCAAACGCCTGATGGCGGCCGCCTCTCCAAACGGCACGATCTTCGGAGTGCCCGTATTCACGCTTATCGCTGAATTTCTAACAAGCCTTCGCGACACGCTCGAGACGCGCTCCAACGCGACAATGGAGGCTCCCTTCGAAGTGGCCATCGGCGTTCCTGCAAATTCGAACAGCAACCAGAGGTTTTTGACAATCGAGGCCTTCCGGCTTGCGGATTTCCGAGTCGTCGGTGTTTACGATGAACCCTCGGCCGCCGGTATCGAGTACGCGCACCGCTATCGTGAAAAAGACGTCACCAAAAAACGAGAGAACCTGCTGGTGTATGACCTCGGCGGCGGCACTTTCGATTGTTCGGTGATCCGCCTTGCCGGGGACGGACACTCGGTCCTGACCAGTTCCGGCATCGGACGTCTGGGCGGAGACGATTTTGATGCCGCGTTGCTCGAGATGGCGGGAGGCGCGGACTTGCCGGATCGGGATCGGTTACTCGAGATCTGCCGGCTTGCGAAGGAGCGATTGACTCCCAACACGCGAAAGATCTCGCTCAGTCTTGGAGACAGTGAAGCGGCGATATCGGTGGACGAGTTCTATTCGCTTTGTGCGGAGCCCGTCGAACGGACGCTCGAAATGGTCGAAGCCGTTATCGCGAGAGTAGGGGGCGTGGACACGCTTAGCTGCATTTACATCGTCGGCGGAGGCAGTGAGTTTCCGCCGGTTGCTCGCGCTCTCAAAGCACGGTTCGGCCGGCGTGTTCGAAAGTCGAGCTATGCTCACGCCGCGACCGCGATCGGCTTGGCCATCGCGGCGGATCTGCGAGCGGAACTCCGGATCGAACGTACGTTCAGCCGCAACTTTGGCGTTTGGAGGGAAGCGGAGTCCGGCGCGGCGGCGTTCTTCGATACGCTTTTTCCGAAGGGCTCTGAAATTCCGACGCAGGCCGTCCGGCGTTATCGTCCCGTCCACAACATTGGTCACTTTCGCTACCTCGAGTGCGACGACATTGACCAGACGGATCGTCCCGCCGGCGATATCGCCCCGTGGGACGACATTTTGTTTCCGTTCGACGGACAACTCCGCAGCGGTTCGATGCCCATACGCGTTCGAACGCCAAACCCTGAAGCATCTCCGCTTGTGGAGGAGGTCTACACCTGCGACGGCAATGGCATCATTACGGTGACGATTCGCAATCTAACGGCCGGTTACGACCACGTCTACGCTCTGCGTTCCTGAACCGATTCGGAAAGCCTGAATGGTTCCGTTACACCTGCCATTTCGTGTCCAGCTTGTATAGAATGCCGGTTTTCCAAATACGGTTGCTGGAGACCATCAACGATGAGAAAGAAAAAGCCGATTCGAATTGAGGAAAGCCGAAGACGATTCATGGCCTATTTCTCGAGCGTGGGACTGGGCGCGACGCTGGTGCCGGGGATCCTCTGGGGGAAAATGCAGGAAACCGGAGCACAGCAGATCACGCTCGATATGCTCACGACTTCATTAAAACTGGGTGGCGTGGAATTCTCTGAGGAAGAGCGCCAACAAATGGTCAACACCGCGAATCAAAACCTGACGCGGGCGAAGGCCATGCGATCGTTTCACATCCCGAACGATGTTTCCCCGCCGTTCCATATCAACGCCATCGTGCCCGGCGTCGTGGTGAACCGCGTACCGCAACCGTTCGCGCTCGGTAAAGTGCCGGCGCTGAAAGTTCCGGGCAATCTGGAGGACGTCGCGTTCTGGCCGGTTCGTCATCTTCACGAGTTGTTGCGAACGAAGCAGGTTTCATCCGTCGAACTGACCAAGATGTATCTTGAACGGCTTCACCGCTACAACGGCCAGCTGTTGAACACTGTGACGTTTCTCGACGAGCTCGCGATGACTCAGGCGAAAGCCGCGGATGCGGATCTGGCCGCCGGCAAGATTAAGAGTCCGTTGCACGGAATCCCCTGGGGATGCAAGGACATCATTAGCGTGAAGGGCTACAAGACGACATGGGGTTCCGGCGCGTACAAGGAACAGGTCTTCGATTACGACGCGAGCGTCGTTGAGATGCTTCGTGAAAGCGGAGCGGTGTTGATCGCCAAGCTCGTCTCCGGTGAACTGGCGCAGGGTGCCAACTGGTTCGGCGGGCAAACGAAAAACCCCTGGAACTACGGCAGCGCGAGCGGATCGTCCGCGGGTCCGGGATCGGCGACGTCGGCCGGCTGCGTGGGGTTCTCGATCGGAACGGAAACGCAGGGATCGATCCTCAGCCCATCCGGAACCAATGGGCTCGCAGGTCTGCGGCCGACATTCGGCCGCATCAGCCGCCACGGCGCGATGACGCTCGGCTGGACATACGATCGTCTCGGCCCGATGTGCCGGTACGCCGAGGATTGCGCGATGGTGATGTCGGTCATCGCAAAGCCCGATGGCCGCGACATGAGCGTTTCCGATATTCCGTTCAATTGGAATCCGGCTCGATACGACCTGAAGAAAATCCGGATAGGCGTTACCGGAATGGATAGTCCAACGAAGAATCCCGGCGCGGAAAAACTGATCGACGTTCTAAAAGGACTCGGCGCAACGCTCATCCCCTTGACGATTCCCAGCGACAACCTGCCCCAGGTCGTCGAAGGGTTCACATACGAGCAGGGCGCGTTCTTCGATGAACTTGTTCGAAGCGGCGGTGTCGCGAAGATGACCAATCCCGGCCGCGCCGACGGTTTCAAGTCCGCGCGCCTGATGAACGTCGTCGACTATCTGCAGAGCCAGCGCATTCGAATGATGATGATGATGAATCTCGCCAAGGCAACTTCCGGAGTGGATGTGTACTTCTCGGCGGCCGGCGGCGGTCAGCGTGGAGGCGGTGGTGGCCGCGGTGCTGCACCGGGAACACCGCCGGGTGCAGGCGCGCCCGATGCGCCTCCAGCGGCCGGACGCGGCGGCCGTGGTGGTGGCGGTCCAGCCGGAGGCGGTACGGGCAATACGAATTCTGCCGGCTATCCGGGATTGAACATCGTGACGTCGTTTACGGATCCGGCACCGGATGCGCCCGTGGGCACACCGCAAGGTGTCGTTCTGTATGGGCCTCCGTTCAGGGAAACCGAGATTCTGTTTGTGGGCAAATCGTTTCAGGACGTCGCTCAGCTCCACACGCACAAACCCGTGTTGAAAACGTAAAGTCTCCTCACCAAGCCCGTCGCTGCGCTCCGGGTTCTGCTGGGTACCGCGGGCACGAAGAATGGCAGCGCAAGCGACGGGCTTCGTGAGGAAATCTCTGTGATAGACTCCGCACGCGTGAGGCTCCCTTGAGCGTTGCGGGCTTTGTGCTTTCCATCCTTCTTTTGATCCAAACGGCCGACGCGTGGTATGGAACAGGTGTGCGGCTTGGCTCCGCTGGAAAGCCGGCCGAGGCGATCGAGGCCTATCGAAAAGCCGTATCTCAAGACCCCAGGCATGTCGAAGCGTGGAACAACCTCGCCGATCTTCTGCGACGCGCCGGCGACCGGGCCGCGGCCGAGGACGCCATCGAACACGCGCTGGCCATCGACCCGAATCATCCAAGAGCCGCGCTAAACGCCGCACTCCTTCAACTCGAGTCCAAAAATGCGAGTGGCGCGCTGGGTTTTATCGAAACGGCGCGAAAGGGAATGGGGGACTTGCCGGCGCTCGATTACCTGACTGCCAAGGCGTATCTCGAATTGAACGATTACCCTTCCGCGCAGCCATACCTCACGCGTTTTCGACAATCCGCATCCTCCAGTCCGTCCGGCTCTCTGGAACTCGCAACGCTGCTGACGGAACGCGAGGAATATGCCGCCGCGGCCGAGCTGTTGCTATCCGTCACTGAAGACAAACGCACACCCGAGATTCAACTTCGCCTCGGCCAGGCCTGGTACTCCCTCGATCGGATGGAAGCGGCTCGCGATGCTTTTGTGGGCTTCGTCAAGTCGGCGCCTGATGATTCTCGAGGAAGCTTGTGGCTCGGCCATGCGGAAAGAGGTCTGGGTGATGGAGAGGCCGCGGAGCGCGAATGGCAAAAGGCGCTGAAGCTGAATCCAGCAAGCGTTGACGCTCTTGTCGCGCTCGCCGATCTCGAACTCGATCGTGGACGGGCGACCGAATCTCTGGCGTTTGCCGACCGTGCGCAGAAACTCAGTCCCGACGTCCCGGCCGTTCTGCTGGTCCGGGGCCTGGCATTGCTGAGACTGCAACGCGCCGCCGAAGCGGCTGCGGCTCTATCCGGAATCCCCGCCTCCGTCCCGGAGTACAGTCGCGCGCTGTATCCGCTCTCTCGGGCGTGTCGTCAACTGGGAAACATCGAGAAAGCGGATGCGCTGCTTCGAGAGTTCCAGTCGCTCGAAAAGCCCGGTCGAAAGCGCCCGCGATGATGCGGTTCTGTTTCTGTGCCGTCCTGCTCGCCATTCTTCCTCTTCAGGACTCACCGATTCTCTTCGAAGACATTACAGCGAAAGCCGGCATTCGATTTCAGAACGTGTTCGGTTCCGCCGACAAGAGTGCGATCACCGACGTGAACGGCAGCGGCGCGGCATTTCTCGACTACGACCGCGATGGATTCGTCGATATCTATCTCGTCAATGGCGCGCGAAAGGCGAATGATACGGCGGGCAACGCTCTGTACCGCAACATGGGCAACGGCACGTTCGTCGATGTCACCGACAAAGCCGGCGTCAGAGAACTTCGGTGGGGCCTCGGGGTGGTCGCAGCCGACTACGACAACGACGGCTGGACCGATCTGTACATCACGAACTACGGCCGCAATACGCTCTACCACAACGCCGGCAATGGCACGTTTGTGGATGTGACCGAACGCACCGGCGTCGGGAAAACGGGATACAGCGCCGGAGCCACGTTCGGCGATTACGATCGCGACGGCTGGCTCGACCTGTTCGTCACAAACTACATCGAATTCGATCCGGCGTCGCCATCGGCGAAAGGGCAGGGCTGCAGCTATAAGGGCGTTCCGGTGTTCTGTGGTCCCGGCGGGTTCCAGGGCGGGCGCAACATTCTGTATCACAACAACGGCGACGGCACGTTTACGGACGTCACCAAAGCGGCCGGAGTTGAAGCCCGCGAACCGCACTACAGTTTTACCGCCGTCTTTGAAGACTTCGACGCCGACGGCTGGCCGGATCTCTTCGTTGCGAACGACTCGACGGCTAACTATCTGTACAAAAACCTTGGCGATGGCCGGTTCCAAGAGATCGGACTCGAGGCGGGAGTTGCGTTGAGCGAGGACGGGCGCGCCCAGGCGTCCATGGGCGTCGCGGTCGGAGACTACAACAATGACGGGCGTTCGGATATCTTCGTCACCAATTTCTCCGATGACGTCAGCAACCTTTTCCGTAATGACGGCAACATGATGTTCACGGATCAAATTCACGCAACCGGCTTAGGCAGTCCATCGATCCCGATGTTGAAATGGGGCGCACTCCTCGAAGATTTCGACAACGATGGCTTGAAGGACTTGTTCGTCGCCAACGGGCACATCTATCCCGACGTCGACGCTCACCCCGTCAATACAACCTATCGCCAGTGGCTGCAGCTCTTCCGGAATGTCGGAAACCGGTTCGTCGAGCTGGGGCAGCCGGCCGGAGTCCGCGAACCGGGCCGTCTCGCGGCGCGGTCAGCGATCGCGGGCGACATTAACAACGATGGCGGAGTAGACGTGCTGGTCACGCAGATCGATGGCCCGCCGGTACTCTTTCTCAATCGATCACGACGGGGAAACTGGGTGACCTTCGATCTGGAAGGCCGCAAGAGCAACCGGTCCGCTGTCGGAGCGCGAATCCACGTTCGGGCGGGAGCCATCGATCAATGGAGCAGCGTGCGAAGCGGCGGGAGCTACATCTCGCAAAACGATCTTCGGGTTCATTTCGGACTGGGCAACGCCAAGGCCATCGACTCCATCGACATCGTCTGGCCCTCCGGCGCCGAGACCCACGAAACCAACCAGCCGGCCGATCAAATCCTGAAGAGGATCGAACCGCAGGGATAAACGTGGCGGCAGGAAGCCCGTCGCCACGATATTTTTTTGCCACTGCCCACGCGGATCTTATATGATTGGCGCCAATAGACTTCCTGCTTGGGGAACCCAATGAAACGTGCGATGGTCTTGTGTACGTTGTTCCTTCTGACGTCCACCTTTGCTCTTGCCCAAAACGAAGCGGCCTTAGTAAACGAATACTGCGCCGGCTGTCACAACGACAAGCTCAAATCGGGGGGCTTTTCCTGGTCTGAGATTGATCTGGCGCACCCCGATCAGCACGCCGACCGCATCGAGAAGGTGATTCGCAAGGTTCGAGCGGGCATGATGCCGCCCGCAGGCGCTCGACGACCGGACGCCGCCACTCTGAAACAGTTTGCCGCCGGCCTCGAGAAGAAGATCGATCTTGCAGCTGCCCAGCAGCCGTTTATCGATGCGCCGGACCTTCATCGAGTGAACCGCACCGAGTATCGAAATTCGGTTCACGATCTTCTCGGCATTGACGTCGATGTCACCGAACTTCTGCCGCCCGACGCGAGGAGCGGTGCGTTCGACAACATGGCGGATGCGCTGACCATCACGCCGGCTCTGATGCAGGGTTATGCAAGAGCCGCTGAAACGATCAGCCGTCAAGCCGTCGGCGACCGCGATGCTGCGCCGGCCATGACGACGTATAACGTTCCCAGAACCGCCAACCAGATGCGCCACGTCGAAGGCACGCCGTTTGGAACTCGAGGCGGCATTTCAGTGCTGCACACGTTCCCGGCGGACGGCGATTACAAGTTCAACCTTTCATTCCATTTCTGGTTCACCGGAAACATCATCGGCTCAAAACTTCCGAAGGCTCTCGAAAACCAGCAGGTCGAAGTCTCGATCGATGGAGAGCGCGTGGCAGTATTCAAGATCGATCTCGACATGCAGGAAGCCGAAGGGCCGATCATTTCCGATCCGATCAAGATCAAGGCTGGACAACATCGCGTCGCGGCGGCATTCGTGATGGACTTCGACGGACCGATCCAGGATCAATACCGGCTCGTGGAACACACACTCGTCAGCACCGACATTGCGAACCATCCGCAGATGACCGCGCTGCCCCACCTGCAAACGATGGCAATCACCGGTCCATTCAAGGTCAGCGGTATTTCCGACACGCCGAGCCGCCGGCGGATCTTCTCCTGTCATCCGGCGAAGACTTCTGAAGAGGAGCCCTGCGCCACGGAGATTGTCTCCCGCCTCGCGAAACAAGCGTTCAGACGTCCCGTTGCTGCGGAAGACATGGAAGGCTTGATGGTGCTGTACCAGACGGGCCGAAAGGAAGGTGACTTCGAGACCGGAGTCCGGACGGCTCTTCAAGGCATCCTGGCCGATCCCGAATTCGTGTTCCGCTTCGAACGTGTTCCCCGCAATGTAAAAACCGGACAGAGCTACAAGATCAGCGATCTCGAACTGGCGTCGCGGTTGTCGTACTTCCTGTGGAGCAGTGCGCCCGACGATCAGTTGATCACTGTTGCCACGCAGGGCAAGCTCAAGGATCCCGCAATACTCGAGCAGCAGGTCAAGCGCATGATCGCCGATCCTCGATCGGAAACGCTGTCCACAAACTTCGCCCGTCAGTGGCTGCGATTGCAGAGCATTCAGGACACGGTCCCCGAACCGACGATTTTCCCGGAATACTCGCGGACGCTGGGCGAATCGATGCGGCGCGAAGTCGAACTCTTCTTCGGGAGCATCGCTAGCGAAGACCGCAACGTTCTGGATCTGCTGACGGCGGATTACACGTACGTTGACGAAGTGCTGGCGCGCCACTACAAATTGCCCGTCGAACCCGGCAATCGTTTCCGGCGCGTCCAGTTGACGGATCCGAATCGCTACGGCCTGCTCGGCAAATCCGGCATTCTCATGATGACTTCGCTGGCGAATCGCACATCACCGGTCGCTCGCGGCAAGTACGTTCTGGAAGTTCTGATCGGGTCGCCGCCGCCGGCGCCGCCACCCGCGGTCCCCAAGCTGAAGGAGGCGGTTGAGAACGAAAAGAATCTGTCGGTGCGCGAGCGCATGGAGCTTCATCGCAAGGTTGAGCCTTGCGCGTCGTGCCACAAGATGATGGATCCGATCGGCCTGGCGATGGAGAACTTCGACGCCATTGGTTTGTGGAGAACCAGGGACAATGGACAAGCGATCGATCCCTCGACCGTGATGTACGACGGAACGAAGCTCGAGAGTCCGGCAGGCGTTCGGCAGGCCATCGCGAACCGGTCCGACGCTTTCCTCGGCAGTTTCACTGAAAACCTTTTGGCGTATGGATTAGGCCGCGTGCTGGATTACCGCGACATGCCGACGGTTCGCGCAATCGCGCAGGAAGCCGCGAAAACCAACAATCGGTTTTCGTCATTCGTCTTTGGAATCGTCAAAAGCAAACCGTTTCAGATGCGGATCGTCCGCGGCGAGAGCGTACAGTAAGGAGATCGAAGCCATGTTTATAACCAAAAGACACATTTCCAGACGCACGGTCCTTCAAGGTATGGGTGCCGCCGTCTCTTTGCCTTTCCTCGAAGCCATGGTGCCCGCACAAACGCCGTTGTCGAAGACGGCAGCGGCCGGCAGGAGCCGTCTGGCTTGCATCGAGGTCGTACATGGTTCGGCCGGAAGCACCGAGTGGGGAACGAACGAAGGTTTGCTGATTCCGAAAAAGGAGGGACGCGACTTCGATTTCGGCATGATCGTGAAGCCGCTCGAATCATTTCGAGACTACACGACCATCATCAGCATGACGGATTGCTCCACCGCCGATCCGTTGACTGCCGAAGAAGTCGGCGCTGATCACTTCCGTTCGGCGGCGGTATTCCTCACTGCTTCACACCCCAAGCAGACGCTGGGCTCCGACGTCTATTGCGGCACGTCGATCGATCAGATGTATGCGCAGAAGTTCGGTCAGGACACACCGATTCCCTCGATCCAGCTTTGCACGGAAAACGAGGATGCGACCGGATCCTGCGGCTGGATGTACAGCTGCGTGTACATGAACACGATCAGCTGGTCGTCGCCGACCACGCCGCTGCCGATGACGCTGAATCCGCGCTCCGCGTTTGAGCAGCTATTCGGCACAGGCGGCTCGAAAGAGGATCGCGCCGCGCGCCGGAGGATGAGCAAGAGCGTACTCGACGGCATAACGCACAATGTCTCGAGGCTCATGAAGGATCTCGACGCTCAGGATCGAAACCGCCTGAACGCATACCTTGAAAACGTTCGTGAGATCGAGCGCCGGATCGAGGCGATCGAAACATACAACGCGAACAACCCGAATCGCGATGTTCCAACGGCGCCGGTCGGGGTTCCCGACTCGTGGGACGATCATACGAAATTGATGATGGATCTGATCGCGCTGGGTTTCGCGGCGGAAACCACCCGAGTCGCAACGTTGAAACTCGGCCGCGACACATCGAATCGCGTATTTCCGGAAAGCGGTACGACAACGCCATTCCATTCGGCGTCGCATCATCAGGACGTTCCCTCGTCGATCCTGGATCTGTCGAAGATCAATCGCTACCATATCGGGCTGCTGGCCTACTTCCTGGACAAGTTGCAGAAGACGAAAGACGCTGACGGCAACCTTCTCGACCACTCGCTCATTTTCTACGGCAGCGCGATGGCGAATTCAAACGTGCATGGTCACAAACGAGTACCCGCGATAATCGCGGGCCACGCGAATGGAGCGATCAAGGGAAACCTGCACGTTCGCTGCAAGGAAGGAACGCCGCAGGCCAACATTCTGCTGACGATGATGCAGAAACTGGGCATGGACCTCGATCACGTCGGCGATAGCACGGGGGATATAAGCATTTAGGCACGAAGCCCGTCGCTGCGCTCGGGGTTCCGCACATCGTCGCAACGTGCAAGTCAGAACCCGGAGGGTAGCGACGGGCCAGGTGACGGACCTCAGCTGGAGGAGGACGACATGTTTGCGCAAATCGTAATGACATTGTTGATGGGAATGCTTGCGGGCCCTGCGGCCGGAGACACACGTCTTCCGGACGCCGCGATGCAAGGCGACAAGGCAACGGTGCAGTCGTTGATCGCCCGCAAAACCGACGTCAACACGGCGCAGGGTGACGGCATGACCGCGCTGCACTGGGCCGCCTATCGCAACGATGTCGACATGGCGCGAATTCTCGTCCAGGCCGGCGCCAGCATCAAGGCCACGACGCGTCTCGGCGACTATACGCCTCTGCTCATCGCCGCGAAGACAGGGAGTGCACCGGTCATCGATGTGCTTCTCAAAGCCGGATCGGACGTCAACGCCGCGACTCCTGCAGGCACCACGCCTCTCATGCTCGCGGCCGGTTCGGGCAGTCCCGAAGCCGTGAAGCTGCTGCTCGACCGTGGGGCCAACGTCAACGCGACGGACACGATGAATGGCCAGACCGCGCTGATGTACGCGTCGGCTGTCAGCGCGGCGCCTGTGATTAAGCTGCTGACCGCGAAAGGCGCCGATCTCAACGTGCTGTCGAAAGTCCTCGAATCGCGCGATCCCCGCGACAAACGTGACGGCATCAACCCGAACCGGCGTCAGATGTCCGGCCCCTGGCTGGGCGGCATGTCGGCTCTCCATCTTGCCGCGCGCGAAGGACAGGCGGACGTTGTTCGCGAACTCGTGGCGGCGGGCGCGGACGTCAATGTGTTGTCCGGAACGGACAGGATGCCTCCGATCACGACGGCCATCATCAATGGATATTTCGACATCGCGAAGTACCTCCTCGATCACGGGGCGAATCCTAATCTCTCAACGACTGGAGCGCTAACGCCTCTGTTCGCGAGCATCGATCAGGGATGGGCCGCGCGAACGTGGTATCCGGCGGCAAGCAACGAACAGGAAAAGACGACGCACCTCGAATTAATGACAGCGCTGCTCGAGCGCGGAGCGGATCCGAACGCGAAGATGGGACCGAAGCTTTGGTTCCGCACTTTCCACGGCGACTGGGTCGATCCGGACGGCGCAACTGCATTCTGGCGCGCCGCTCAATCCAACGATATTCCCGCCATGCGCTTGCTCGTCGCGCACGGCGCGGATCCGAATATTCCAACCGCGCACGGCTCCTCACCGCTGCAGGTCGCTGCAGGATTCGGATATCAGCCGCAAACCAGCAATTTTGCGCCGGATGCACGGCTCACCACGGTCAAGTATCTGATCGAAGAACTCGACGCGAAGGTCAACTCGAAAGACGACAAGGGCTACACGCCGCTTCACGGCGCTGCGCTGATGAACAACATCGAGCTGATTGACTATCTGGTCTCGAAGGGCGCCAACGTCAAAGTGCAAGCCGACATGATCTACGGCCGCAACAGCGACACCGACGCCGCCGCAGAACCGGGAAAGGGCGACAGCGTCGCCGATATGGCGAACGGCCCGCGGGAATGGAATCTCCAGTACCCGCCGGTCGTCGATCACCTGATCAAGCTCGGCTCTCCCTTCGCCGACAACTGCAAAGCCGCCCAGTGCGTGCAGCGCACGCGCGGGGAGCTGCCGCAAACAAAGAAACCGTAAGCATTTGTGATGGCTGATTGGTAACCGGCGATTGGCGAACTGAGGCCATCGCCGATTCCCGATCGCGAATGGCCTATGGCTTCGGTTACGCAATCATCAGTCACCAATCGGCAATCACAAATCTGGAACGATTCAATTCGACGAGGACTTTCCGGCAGCTCGCATAAGCTCGGACACAGGCACCTTCCGCCCGTCGGCCGGATAGTGAACGGGAACGATCGTTTCGACATTGAGTTTCAGCCGTTCAATGTTCTCGACAAGATTGATGGTCGCCGGATTCACCGGAGACGGGGCCGGCGCGTTGGCCTGAGCCGGGGGATTGAAAGCATCGGCCTCGACGAGAATCTTTTCCTTGGGCAGATAAGCCACGATCAAACCTTCCTGATGAAGGCTCCCCTGAAGACGATGCAATTCGATGACGTGGCCTCCGCCCGTCAACACCTTCTTGTCGCCGATATACTCCACCTTGATTTTCTTCTTCGCCGTTTCCTGTTTGTCGGGATTCAACGTGTGCGGCCCGGCCAGGACCTTTTCCCAGTATCCCTTGTTCACCTGATGCGTGATGATCGTGGAATCCTCAGCGACGAATGCCCGCAGGCCGCTCGAATGGTCGAAGTGAATGTGGGTGTTCACCACGTACCTGATCGGTTTGTTCGGAATGACCTTCTTCGCTTCCTCGATAATGGCGGCACCGCGCGCCTCGCTCTGCGGACCCTCGACGACGACGATGTAATCCTTGAAATCCACAGCGAGCGCGGCATAGCCGGGAAGAATCAGGTAAACACCATCGGCTAGTTTTTGCGATGTGGCCGCGGGCGCCGGAGCAGCACCCGCCGGCGCGCCACCGGCGGGCGCACCGCCGCGACCTTGCGGAGACTGAATATTGGCGGCGATATTCGGCTTCACGTCAGTCACCATCAGATCGAGCGTGGGATAGCTTCCCTGTTTCTCGACGATGTGGGTGGGGAACTTCACTCCACCAAAATCCTTGTAGTCGCTATAGCTGATGTCCAGCACGGTGTCGCCGGTGACGGCGTTATCAATCCATGTCTCCACACGCTCCAGCATGTTTTGAGCATTGACGTAGCCATTCACCTTGGCTTTGTTCTGCCCCATGAACGTGATGACGGTGTATTTCTTCCCTCCTGCGGTCTGAGTCGTCGCCGTCGCATTGTTCGTCGCTGCGGCTTTCAGAAAACCGATCGGTGTCTTCCAGATTTCGAGTTGTTGAGCCCACGCGGTGTTTGGATTGACGACGATCGTCTGGCTGGCCGCCGGCGCCAGGCCTCCACCCCGCCGCTGAGGATCGATCGGCTCCGCGACGCGATCGATGCGCACGGCCGGCATATCAAAGTCGATCGTTCGAGTATAGGTCTTGTTCTTGAAGGCAGGCCAGGGTGAAGCGGGATTGTAGGCCTGCCCGAACGAGAACTCCGATCCCGGTCCGGAATACTGAATCGTTTTCACGTTCTCCGCGCCCATGGCTTTGGATGCGGCGCTGATAACGGTTTTAGCGTCTTGCGCTACAGCCGTGACGGACAACACCGTGACAAACAGCAATGCGCTGATGCATTTCTTCATCAACATATAGCCTCCTCAACGGGACGAGCATATTCTGTCACATTGAGGAGGGATTCTCATTTGTTCTACCAGGATGTCTGTTTCACAGTGAATATCTGTCCATTGATGATGATCTGGGCCGTCCGAATGTAATTAATAAAGGACTGATAGATTCCGGTACTGAACGTTTGATTGTAAGTACCACCGTCCTTCAAAACGTCGCCTAGCGTGATCATAGATGCGGGCCCCTTGACCAGTGCGCCGGCCGGACCGCATGCCGCTGGAGCGAAGGTCATGGGTATGGACCCAGGTCCACCGAGCCGATCGAAGCTGGCGCTGAATGCGGTCAGCGTGTATTGGCATGTGGAGGGATCCTGATTGACTGTGAAGCTTTCTTCCCCCACTCGAATCACGCCCGATCGTGCGGCGGCAAAACCATTAGGCTCGACTGAGAAATTCACGGTGCCGGCAGTTCCGGAATAACTTGTAGACGTGACGGTGACCATGCTCGAGTAACTGAGCACAGTGTGTTCGCAACTGTTCACCGACGACGTGTAAGAGAACGATCCGGTTCCGCCGAATGGGCCCACGTTGAATGAGCTCGAACCGAGAATGATCGAACAGGGCGCCTTGGCCTGAGTTACCGTGAACGTCTGACCGGCGATCGTTAACGTGCCGATCCTCGAGGTGCCGGTGCTGTTCGGCTGCACGTCGAAGTTGACGTCACCTGTTCCAGTGCCGCTGGAAGACACCGGCGCCACTGTGATGAAAGGCGCATTCGACGTGGCGGTCCAGCCACAGCCGTTAGCGGTGACGACGCCGGCTGAATTCGCGCCACCACCAAACGGCATGGTTGCTGCCGAAGACCGCAGGCTGAATTCACAAACCGGTCCGGACTCGGTGATCACAATGTTCTGTCCTGCCACGTTCAACGTCGCGCTGCGCGCGGCTGTGCCGCCGTTCGCCGAAACATTGAAGGACACCGTTTGCGAACCGTTGCCCGAAGACACCGAAGGCGTGAGCCACGACCCATTCGACGAGACGACCCATGGACAGAAGCCGCCTGCAACTTTCGGTGTAGCAGTGATTACGACGTTGCCCGCACCGCCGCCAACGGCAAACAGGGTGTTATCGACACCGACGCTGAAACTGCACGACACGCCGTCCTGACTGACGTCGTACTCCTGATCGGCGATCAAAACTGTCGCCGAACGCGCCACCGTGCTGGAATTCGGAGCGATCGTCAACGTCACGCGCCCGCTGGAAAATCCCGACTGGCCTGCCGTCACCTTGATCCAACTCGGACCCGGGTCCGTCTTCCACGCGCAACCCGCCGGCGTGGTCAAATCTACTGATGCCCCGCCGCCCGACGAAGAGAATTGGGGCGGGTTTGGTTGTGAGTTGCTCAGAAAGTAGAAGCAGCCCAGGCCGGCTTGATTGACGGTGAGCGCTTGCCCGGCAATCGTGATGCTTCCGACGCGACTCGACGTGCCGCTCGTGCTTTGAACCGTGACATCGACATTCGTCGACCCTGTCCCTGCCGATGGATTAGCGGCGATCCAGAGATCAGTTTGAGCCGTTGTCCATGAACAGACCGCATTCGACGCCTGCACATTGATAGTGCCGATACCTCCAAACGCATCCACGTTGATCGAATTGGGGATCAGTGTGAAGGAGCACTCCGTGCCGAATTGTGTGACCGTGTAGATCAGACCCTGCACCGTCACAGTTCCGGTACGTGTGGTCGGGTTTGGATTCTGTTGAACGGACAGATTCACGGTTCCTGTTCCAGTACCGCTACCCGGCGAGTTGATGGTGATCCATGGAACAGCCGTCGACGCCGTCCAGTTACAAGATGAGTCGGTGGTGACATCGAAACTAAGCGAGCCGCCACCGGCAGCGATAGTGGATGCCGTTGGGTTCAACGCGAAACTACACGGTAAGGCATCCGTCACTGTGAGCTTGACCGGCAGCGACAACGGTGAGTTCACCGCCGACGCGGCAGTGACATTTAGAGCGCCGTTGTAAATGCCGGCAAGCAATCCGGCCATGTTGAAACTCAACGTCACAAATCCCGGCGTTGAACCGCTTCCTGGCGCTACCGAAATCCATGTCCCACCTGCAGTCTGCGCTGTGAAATTCAAGTTTCCTGAAGTGCTTTCGACATTGACCGTAATGGGAGTTGGATTGGGATTCCCTCGAACATAGTTCAAATTGATGCTTGATGGAGTTGTTTTGAGAGATGGAAGTACTGTCCCGACGGGAGCCACGTCCAGCGTGTATCGCTGAAGAAACGTCGCGCCGAAATTATCGACTGCCTCGATCAGTAGTATGAACGGACCTGACGTTGTTGGTGTGCCGCTCAATACGCCCGCGGAAGATAGAGTCAGCCCCACGGGGAGATCGGAGCCTAAGCCGAGCCGGAATGTGACTGGTGGAACACCTCCGGCTGGCGTAAATGTCTGGCTGTAGGGTACTCCGGCGATTGCAGGCGGCAAGATACCGGGTCCTGGAGTCAGACTCATTAACGACACCGACAGGATTTGATTGGGTACCACGTGCTGACTCCCATTGGCATCCGTCACCTTCAACGAGAAGAACGATGTGCCAATGTCTGTCGGAGTGCCCGTCAGCACACTTCCAAGTATCGACATACCTGCAGGCAGTGAGCCGTTCAGCACAGCCCATGTGAATGGTGGTGTGCCGTAACCCGGAAATAACAGATCATTCAGGTTCTTGGAATACGCTGATCCCTTGGTGGCATTGGCGAACGTAGCGCCAGTCAGGCCATTCACACCAATCGGGCGGCCTGATGGATACACTACGAAACCAAGGGCGCCATTTGGAAAAGTACTTCCGGCACCATCCGTCATAACGTAGAGCTCAGTAAAATTACCGAGATCGGCGGCGGTACCGCTGACTACGCCTGTTGAGTTCATTGCAACGCCCGACGGCATGAATGTTCCAACGAGATCGCCAAACGTCACCGGTCCGGTGTTGTTATAAGCAGTTAACCCAAACGAGTACGGCACTCCGGCTTGAAGAGGCGGTGCAACAAGGCCACGAGTCTGAGGCAAGTTCGCCGGTCCGGCGCGAAGCGGTGTGATCCTGTATGTCATCTCGCGAGTACCGAAATTGCCTGTCTGGTCATCGACACGAACCGTGAATTTGTAAGTGCCTGCGGTCGTCGGCACACCCGCGATCAGCGCATTTGGCGGTAGGACCGTCGAAGGTAGTGTCGCGTCCGCGCGAAGGAGTAGACCAGGCGGCAGCGAGCCCGACACTATAGACCAGGTATGCGTACCGGATCCGTTAATCGGGACAAAGGTTGTCGCGAAACCCCTTCCCATCGAGAGCGTCACTGGGATCACAGTGCCAAAGTCAATACGTCGCAGATCGCTGGTCGCGTTTATGGTGATGACGACGCTTTGCTGCCGCGTCGATACGCCATCAGTCAGATCAACGGTGAACCCAAAGCTGCCGGTGGAAGTAGGCGTTCCCGAAACCACACCGGAAGAGCTCAACGTGAGTCCCGGCGGCAGGATGTTGTTCGCAATATTGGACAACGAGAACGTAAACGGACCCGAGCCGCCAACGCCGAAGAGTTGCGTGGAGTAAGGAACATTCACTGTACCGAGGCCGAGTGACGTTGTAGCTACTCCAATCGAAACCACTCGCATCGTTATGGTTCGGTCCACCGTAAGACCAGCCCCGTCGGTATACCTCAACCGGAAACTGTAGTCACCCGCCGTCGTCAGCACGCCCGCCAGAAAATATCGGCCAAAAAACGCGTTTCCGTTGATGCTTGTGGCAGGCACAATCGCGAGACCTGGTGGAAGGATTGAACCGGGAGCGAGTGCGATGGTGTATGGCGGAGTCCCTCCAGACACTCCCAATGTCGTCGTTAAGGTTGAGCCGACGAAGACGTCGCCGAAGGTGGATGGTAGACCCGTTAACACGCCCGTGGTCGAGCGGACTGCGATAAACATCGTGAACGTTTTAACAACCACAGTACTGCTGGTACCGGCGGTGACGGTGATGTTAAAGGAGCCGGATGAAATCGGTGTGCCGGACAAAACGCCGGTTGTGCTATCCAGCGTGAGGCCGAGTGGAATCCCAACCGCAGTCCACGTGTAAGAGCCCGGAGGGCTAACCACGAACGTAACAGGCGAATAGACTTCACCGAAGTACGCTGTCGGCAGAATGTTGGGATTGGTAATCTGGAGACTGTAAATATTCAACGTGAAGTTTCGGATGATAGAGTCTCCGGTGGCGTCGGTAATACGTATTCCGGCGAATGTGGAATTGCTCGTCGTTGGAGTACCGCTGATCGTAGGGCCGTTCAGCGACAGCCCCGTCGGCAGGCTTCCGTTTGTCAAAGTGAGGGTGTATGGAGCCTGACCACCACGGAATTCAATCGTCTGATTGTACGGAATGCCGACGGAGCCTACGGCTAACGTCGATGTGACGAACGCAAGACTACTGACTCTGATGCGAATTTGACGCTGGCCAATATTGCCCGCACCATCCTGCACACGCAACAGCACACTATACACACCGGCAACCGTCGGCACTCCGGCGATCTGCGCAGCGATATCTACGTTTCCGCTGTTGTTAAAGTTGTTTCCTGTCAGAAGCGTCATTCCTGGAGGCAGCGAGCCTTCCTGAATGCTGACCGTGAAGTTCCTCGGTAACGCTGACGAACCCGACGCCGAGATGCTGAAAGCAGTTTGAACACCCTTTTGCAGCGGCCCAAAGTCTCCACCGGACACGAGCAGGCCTGTTGAAGTCGGTGATGCCGTAATAGTTGTGTAACCCGATAGCGTAAAACTGTTCTTGGGGTTGGCCGAATCTTGAATAGTGAGGTTCAGTGTCAGGAACTGTCCGATCTCCTTCGGGGTTCCTGAGATGATCGCATTATTGTCGGTTGTAAGTCCTGCAGCTATGGTGTTCGGGGCTACGGTATAAGGAGGCGTTCCACCCATGATAACCAACGCGTACGGTGTAAGTGGCACTCCGAAAACCGCCGTCGAAATGCAGCATTGGTTCGTAGTCAAGTTAGTAACCCGCCATGGCAGTGGTCGAGTGGCCGTGTTGTTTGCGCTATCGATGATGCGAATCACGAAATCGTGATCGCCTGCGGCAAGTACTCTGGATCCAACATAACCCTGCAGCGGGTTAAACTCCGGCCCGAGTGCCGCTGCCGGCAAGATGAAAGCACCTGCTGGCAGACTTGAAGAGCTATCCAGACTGAAACTGTACGGTGGGAATCCACCGGAGCCTGAAATCCCTGGAAAGGATCCTGACCCGACAACCACATCGGACACTGACGTTGTACTTACGGTCAATGGTGTTGGGGTCACAGGCAGAGAGGTTAACTGCATGCGCCGGCGGATCGTGTTTATGCCGTCGGTAATGATCAACGTGAAGTTGTTAAAGAAGCTCGAAAACGTCGGTGTGCCGCTCAGTACCCCAGCCGGTGAAAGGGTGAAGCCCGTGGGAAGTAGACCAATAGCCTCGTCGACTGAGAAGGTACAAGTCCCGGTGCAGCCCGTTACAGTTAGAGTTTGACTATAGAACAGGCCCACGTTTGCCGCAGGCAAGATACGATCCTGTACCAAGTGTAGTGGCGAGACAGAAACGAAGTAACCGCGTGTCACCGAATGGTTCGCACTATCCGTAAGCTTCAGTGAAAAGTTGTAACCGCCTGCGGTTGTCAGCACCCCATCGACTGAAATGCCTGTAAACGCGCCCGCTTGATTGTGGATCTGCGTTCCCGGCGGCAACGTCCCCGAATCAAGCGTGAATGTATACGACCCCGAACCGCCTACGCCCCAAAATCGGAAGTCAATGCGATCACCCACGCCATAGCCGGAAAACGTGCTGCCTCCAATGTCGACCGAAGTCACTGAAAACGACACGACACGATCAATAAATCCGTTGGCATCGCTGAGGCGAATAGTCGTACTGCAGTTGCCGGTTGGCGCGCATGTGTCCGGCGTTGCTATACCAACCAAGGCGCCTGTTGTATTCGGCCCGAACCAAACGGGGACGTCAGGACGGTTCGTCACGCGAAAGCCTGGAATGATGCTAGCGCCGGGCGCATACGAAAATGTATAAGGTCCAGTCCCGCCCGACGGATCGAAGGAGAGTACCGCTTGACCGAAACTCAACGTGCCGAAATTGCCGCTGTTGAAATTCAGTTGCGCGTGAAGCGGACTGCATAGGGCGGACAGCACCACGAGGACGAAGCAAGAACGCGATAGTAGTCTGGACATGTTGGTACCCTCACCAGGATGAACAATCGTGTGAACGGCTGGTTAGATGACGTGGCTAGGGTGTCGGCCCAGCTTTACAGGTACGTTCCGCAACACGGCAAGCGATGTCCGAACCGGTGATTCCAAACCCCGATTTCAAGCTGCCGGTAAGGTTGATCTTTCCGCAATCCGCTCCCGCGGCCGGCCAGGTGGTTACTTCCGTAGTCTCGAAGTGACATACAAGATCAGGAAGTCCATCCTTTGTGCCTACGTCGTCAACAGCGCAGCTTCGCGCGGCTGCGCCTCCGAAGCGGAGTTTGGACTGATCGATGTCTGCAACAGCGAACTTGCTCGTGCCGAAGATCGCGACAGGCACGGTTCCTCTGGAAGTTGGATTGACGCAATTCGGATTGCTGTCCGGCTTCAGATCAATCGTCACCGGGATTGCTGTGGGCGGTTCGAAGCGAATCGCCGAGCGGTTGGTCAACACGGCCGTGCGATAGCTCCACTGCACGCGATTCCCATTTGCCTGCCCGTCCGTTGCCCGAATGCCGACCGTCGCGCTCTTGCCTTTACTGATCTCGGCGTTGGCCGTTTCGACGTTCTGATATTGAAACAGAATCTGGTTCGTGCCTTCGTACAGGATGACTTGAAAATCGAGCGGGCTCGGTTGATTCAACGCGAATGCGCCCTTCCATTGAGCGACAAAACGCCGTGCGGGCTCTGCGCCGAGCGTCTGGTAAATGATGCTGCCGGCGCCCGGGATCGCGAACGTCAGGTCCATCCAGAATGGTGCGATCAACGGCAGGTTGCCTGTCGGCGATTGCACCGTCAGGTCGAGGTTCGTGATGTCTCCGGTTGGACAGCCGCCGAACGCAATCAAGCCGTTGGTACTCGCGCACAGACTCGTGTACGTGACACCGTAAAAACGGAATCCGAACGGCAGTGTGAGCAAAGCCGTAGCATCGTCCGCATTGGCAAGTACGGCGGTGCCGGTTGTGGAGACATCTACATAGGAATACGCGACATTGCCGGTCGCGGTATATCCGAAGTTGTCCGCCGCTCGCAGCGGGGCGGTAAAGAAGCCCGCGACAATCAGCAAAATCGCGGCTATCGCTGTTACTCGTTTCAATAGCGTGTTGACTGACATGGTATTCGTCTCCTTCTACCAGGACGTCTGCTTAACGGTAAATATCTGCCCGTTGATGATGATCTGAGCGGTTCGTGTGTAGTTGATGAACGACTGATAGATTGCCGACGTGAAGAGCTGGTTGTATGTCGACCCATCCTTCAGGACATCGCCGAGAGTGATCATCGATGCCGGACCTTTAATCACAGCGCCGGCCGGACCGCATGCGGCTGGAGCGAAAGTCATCGGTATGGAGCCGGGCCCGCCCAGTCGATCGAACGTCGCGCTGAATAAGGTCAACGTGTACTGGCACGGTGACGGATCCTGATTAACGGTAAAGCTTTCTTCGCCCACTCGGATCACGCCGGATCGCGCCGCTGCGAAACCGTTAGGATCGACGGAGAAGTTCACGGTACCTGCCGTTCCCGAGTAAGTCGCGGAAGTGACGTTCAGCATGCTCGAGTAACTGAGCACCGTATGTTCACAGTTGCTGACAGTGGTTGTGTACGAGAAGGAACCGGCTCCTCCGAATGGTCCGGCGTTGAACGTACCGGAACCGAGAACGATCGAGCACGGCGCCTTCGCCTGCGTCACCGTGAATGTTTTTCCGGCGATGGTGAGTGACCCGACGCGATCGGTTCCAGTGTTGTTCGGCTGGACGTTGAAGTTCACGTCGCCTGTGCCGGTGCCCGGAGTACCGCTCGAAATCTCGATAAAGGGCGCATTCGACGTCGCGACCCAGCCGCACCCGTTCGCGGTGACCACGCCCGCTGAATTCGCGCCACCGCCAAATGGCATTGAAGCTGCGGAAGACCGCAGGTTGAATTCACAAACCGGTCCGGATTCGGTGATCACAATGTTCTGCCCCGCCACATTCAACGTTGCGCTGCGAGCTGCGGTGCCGCCATTCGCGGTTACATTGAACGACACATTCTGCGAACCGTTGCCCGAAGACACCGCAGGTGTGAGCCACGGAGCGTTCGACGACACGACCCATGGACAGAAGCCGCCCGCAACTTTCGGCGTGGCCGTGATCGCGATGCTGCCGGCGCCGCCACCAACGGCAAACAGTGTGTTATCGACACCGACACTGAAGCTGCACGAAACACCATCCTGGCTGACGTCGTACTCCTGATCGGCTATCAGAACTGTCGCCGACCGGGCCGCCGTACTGGAATTCGGAGCAATCGACAGCGTTACCTTTCCACTTGAAAAGCCCGATTGTCCAGCCGTCACCTTGATCCAACTCGGCCCTGCATCCGTTTTCCAGGCGCAACCCGCTGGAGTGGTGAGATCCACAGAAGTCGTACCTCCCGACGAGGAGAACGAGGGAGAACCACTGCTGCTCAGGAAATAGTAGCAACCGAGACCCGCCTGGTTAACCGTGAGCGGTTGCCCACCGATCGTGATGCTTCCGACGCGGCTCGATGTGCTGTTCGTACTTTGAACCGTGACGTCGACATTCACCGAACCCGTCGCGTTCGGAGGATTCGCGGAAATCCACGAGTCGGTCTGAGTCGCTGTCCACGCGCAAGTCGAATCGGAAGCTTGAACACTAATCGTACCGACGCCGCCAAACGAATCCACGTTGATGGAGTTGGGTATCAACGTGAAGGAGCACGCCGTGCCGAACTGCGTGACGGTGTACGTCAGTCCTTGCACCGTCACGCTGCCCGACCGTGTGTTGGATGTGGTATTGGGCTGTATGGACAGATTCACGGTGCCTGTTCCGGTGCCGCTTCCAGGAGAGTTGATCGTGATAAAGGAAGCAGTGGTCGACGCCGTCCAGTTGCAGGCCTGATCCGTGGTGACATCGAAACTCAGCGATCCTCCAGCAGCGCCGATCGAAGAAGAAGCCGGGTTCAATGCGAAACTGCACGGCAAGGCGTCAGTCACCGTCAGCATCACCGGCAAAGACAATGGTGAATTCACGGCAGACGCCGCGGTGACGTTCAATGCACCGTTGTAGACGCCGGCGGCCAGTCCCGTCATCGAGAAACTCAGCGTCACGAATCCGGGAGTGGATCCGCTCCCAGGCGCGACTGAAATCCACGAGCCGCCGGCGGCCTCGGCTGTGAAATTCAACGTGCCCGAGGTGCTTCCCACATTGACGGGAATAGGCGCAGGATTCGGATTGCCGCGAACATAGTTCAGGTTGATGCTCGATGGAACGGCAGTCAGCGATGGGAACACCGTCCCGACGGGCGCCACATTCAGCGTGTACCGCTGCAGGAAAGTTGCGCCGGTGATGTCCACCGCTTCGATTAACAAACTGAATGGTCCCGAAGTGGTCGGTATTCCGCTCAACACACCACCCGATGACAACGTCAGGCCAACAGGCAGATCGGAACCGAACCCCAGGCGGAACGTGATCGGTGAAATGCCGCCGGCGGCAACGAAGGTCTGCGTGTACGGAACTCCCGCGATGGCCGGCGGCAGGACGCCCGGCGCAGGTGACATGCTCATCGTCGCGACTGCTAGCACCAACCCCGGTATGACGTGCTGCGTGCCGTTCGCATCGGTGGCCTTGAGCGTGAAGGTTGATGAACCTGTTGCGGTCGGAGTTCCCGTTAAGAGGTTGCCCACGATCGACATTCCGTCGGGCAACGACCCGCTGGTGACGGTCCAATTGAATGGCGCTGTGCCGTAACCGGGGATCAACAGATCATTCAGATTCTTGGTGTATGGAATTCCTTTTGTCGCGTTTGCCAGAGTCGCAACCGTCAACCCATTTACACCAATCGGTCGTCCCGCTGGATAGACGCTGAGCCCGAGGCCGGTAGTTTGAATCGAGTTTCCACCGGAATCGGTCATGCGGAACGGTTCAAGGAAATTGCCCGTCTCGGATGGTGTACCGCTCAACACCCCTGTGGAGTTCAGACTCACTCCGGCGGGCATGAAAGCTCCCAAGAGCGGTTCGAATGTCAGCGTTCCGGTCTTGTTGTACGCCGTAAAAGTGAACGAATACGGTGAACCCTCCTGAAGCGGGGGTAGCGTGACGCCCAACGTGTGCGGTACCGTCGCCGGGGCAAAGCGCAATGGCGTGACCTTCATCGTCGCGGTACGAATGCCAAAATTGCCGGTCGAGTCGTCGACGCGAATGCGGACCGTGAAGGTTCCGGGAGTCGTAGGTACGCCTGTAAAGAACGCAGTCGGCGGCGTGAATCCTGCCGGCAGGGTCGATCCGGCGCGAAGCTGCATGCCCGGCGGTAATCCCGAAACAACCGACCACGTATGCGTTCCAGAACCGCCCGTTGGATTGAACGTCGATGTGAACGCCCGGCCCATCGGGGCGTCGACAAGGATCGGACCAAAGGCAAAGTCAATACGGCGAAGATCGCTGGTCGCATTGATGGTGATCGTTATGTTTTGCTGTCGGGTGTCTACACCGTCGCTCAGCAAAATGGTCGTGGTGAAGGTGCCCGTCGCGGTGGGTGTTCCGGAAATGACGCCGGACGCGCTCAAACTGAGACCGGGCGCCAGCACGTTGGTCAGACCGTCCGCAAGCGCAAACATGTAAGAACCGGTGCCGCCGCTGCCGAACAACTGCGTCGTGTAGGGAACGTTCACCGTACCCAAACCGGGCGTGGTTGTGGCCAGTGCAAGTCCGCTGACGCGCATGGTCACCGTTCGAACGACGCTTACGCCTGCCGAATCCGAATACCTCAGTTGAAACGAGTAACTGCCCTTTGTGGTTGGAATTCCCACAATTGCGGTTCGGCCAAATCCAGCCGTGCCCGACGCTGTGTTCGAAGGTGCAAGCGCCAGTCCAGGTGGAAGTGCGGACCCCGCCACCACAGAGATCGTGTATGGCGGCGTACCTCCGACGATACCAAGAATGGTGTTGACGAAGGCGCCTACGACGAAGTCACCAAGCGATGCCGTGGGAAGACCGGTCAAAATCGTACTGATCGAGCGCGAGGCGACGATGAGTGTGAACGTTTTGTTCACCGCATGACTTGAAGTTCCGGCAGTGACAGTCACAGTGAATGTTCCAGTACCAATCGGTGCTCCGGAGAGCACGCCTGTGACAGGATCCAGCGTGAGACCTGTCGGAAGCCCCGTTGCTGTCCAGGCATATGGTCCAGCGGGCAATGCCGCGAAGTTCACGGTATACGATTCGCCGAAAATGGCGTTCGGCAGCAGGTTGGGATTCGTAATTTGGATGTCGTAGATATTCACCGTGTAGTTGCGGACAATGCTGTCGCCGTTCGCATCCGTAACGACGAGTCCAAACGAAGTGGAGTTTGAGCTCGTCGGAGTACCGCTCAGCGTCCCCGTCAGGGCGTTGAGGCTTAGACCGCCTGGCAGAGTTACATTCGATGTGAATGTGTACGGCATCGTTCCGCCCCTCACCTCGAACGTCTGAGTGTAGGGAACGCCCACCGTGCCAGGAGCCACACCCGTCGTGACAAACCCGATATCGCTCACACGGAATTTCAGCTGTCGCTGACCAATGTTGGCGGCTGCATCCTGAACGTTCAGGAGTGCGGAAAACGAGCCGGTTGTTGTCGGAATGCCCGCGATTTGCGCGGCCCGCGTGATATCACCCACGTTGTTGAAATCACCGACGGTCAGTAATCGGAGTCCGGGAGGCAACGAGCCGCTAAGAATAGTCACCACAAAATTCGGCGGATTCACCGGCGATCCGCCCGCGAACAAAGTGATCGTCGACTGGACGCCCTTTTGAAAAACGCCGAAATCCCCGCCGGTCAGGGCAAGCGTGGTCGTTGAAGGCGCATCGACCGTAATATTTCCGCTCCAGGAATAGTTGTTGGGCGGAATGGAAGAATCCTGGATGTTAAAACTGAAGGGCAAGAATCGTCCGGCCTCGGCAGCAGTGCCCGACACCATGCCATCCGCATCAACCGACAGACCTGCGAGGTTTACGGGCGTGACCGTGTACGGAAGTGTGCCGCCGAGCAAAATGAGAGGCTGTGCGTAAGGTTTCCCCAAAACTGGTGTTGCGGTTCCACCTACTGGAAGGCTTTGGTTGCTGTAGTACGCACCAATCGACGTCACCCGCCACGGAATAAGGCGAGTCGCCGTGTTTCCGGCACTGTCCGTGACCCTCATGACAAAATCGCGATTACCGGTCACTAAGGGTCTGGCTCGAAACATACCCCAGTTCGGGTCCCAGGACACCGCGGCTGTTCCTTCCGTCGGGAACATAAAACTGCCGGGCGGCAAACTGGATGGTGAATCAAACGAAAAACTGTAAGGCGGAAGACCACCTCTTGGAGTGATGCCCCACGAGAAATTGGATCCGACCACAGTGTCGCCAATCGATGTGGTCGATATCGCCAAAGGCTGAGGTATGTCCGGTATCACCGCCATCGACAGACGACGACTCATCGTGTTGTTCGCCGCATCGGTAACGACAACTGTAAACGCCGTTCCATAGGTGAGCGCGGTAGGAGTCCCGCTGATCACTCCTGCCGAACTGAGGGTCAGACCGGCGGGGAGAGCGTCACCGGACACGAGCGAGAAAGTGCAAGTGCCTGAACATCCCGACGCTATCAGTGTCTGCGAAAACAGCTGGTTCACATTGATCGGTGGCAAAAAGTGGTTCGTCAGGACGAGGCGTAAAGGCGAAACAGTAATGAAGTAACCAACAGTGCGTGTGTTCGTTGCGCTATCGGTGACTTTGAGATTGAAGCCGAACGTTCCGGCCGTCGTCAGCGTACCTTCGAGTTTGAGCAGACCATCGATGGCAGTCGTCGATGAATTCAATGTCAAACCCGGCGGCAATGTGCCGGACGCCAGAGAAAACGTGTATGGTAGACCGGTTCCGCCCACACCCCAGAATGGGAAGCTCACCGTGTCACCGACTCCGTAGCCGCTTTGGGGGCCACCTGCAATATCCACGGTGGTCACCGTAAAGCTGACGGCTTTATCCACAAACAAAGCCGAGCCGTTATCCGTCAGACGGATCGTGGTCGAGTAAGTTCCCGGTACCGCCGCGATTCCGACGAGACCGCCTGTACTACCCGCCGAAAAGAAATTCGGCACATTCGGTCGGTTCGTTACACGAAAACCCGGAATGGTGGCGGCACCGGGCGCATACGAGAAAGTGTAATTTCCCGTACCTCCCGATGGTGTCAACGAGAAGGCGTTCTGACTGAAACCCACCGTGCCGAAGTTGCCGCTATTGAAACTCAGTTGGGCGTGCAGTGGACTGCAAGTCAAAAACAGAAAAGCGACCGCTGCGAATAAATACTTGCCGCATTTAGCGTCGTACCGAACACAACTAACCAGTGATTCGCGCATAGGAGAATGTCTCACTCCAAAACTACGGCCGTGGAACGGTGCTCAGCACCAGGTTGTCGATGGCGAAGACGCCCGTCCCCAGTTGAATCGAGGTGAAGGGCGTCGCACTTGAGAAAAACACGGTTCCTCCGGAAACGCCGCTGATCCCGCTGGCGCTGCCAACCGCAGTGGTGATCGTCAATGTGAACCCGACCCCGATGCTTGCGAAGTTCACACTCGCCGCGTACACGGGGGTGTTGAAGTTGATCGTCAGAGATTGCGAGCAAAAGCACTGGCTCTTGAGATGCTGTCCGCTGAACAGAGCCCACGGCGGACTGCTGGTGATCGCGTACAACGACGTGTTTGCAGTGAAGTCCGCCAGGAAATTGGGGCTTCCAATATTGGGTGAAATGCCGGTAAACGGCGTGATCTGCGCCGGCGCGAACTGCGGCGCGTTGAAGTTGTAGACCACGGTGCCGGCCTCCGGGCCCATTGCGGGCGAGAGAGTGCGAATCGCGTTATTCCTCACGTCGGCGATGTAGAGCCGGTTGCCGTCTCCCCACAAACCTTCAGGAGCCTGGAAAATCGGCGAAGGACCGTTCGCGTCGTCGGATCCCGGAACGGAGAACAATCCGGCCAGTGTCGTCACCACAGAAGTTGTCATCGAGATCTGACGCACTTCGCCCGAGCTGATGACATACAGCTTGGAACCATCGCCCCAGATCCCGGTCGGGCCGCAGAACTGCGCGGCCGTCCCTACTCCGTTCGCGGAACCGCATGAGCCGCTGCCCGCAAACGTCGAAACCTGTCCGGTCGAGAGGACAATCTTTCGAACCTTGTTGTTGTTTGTATCGGTGACGAAGAGCGTTGAGCCGTTGCCCCATATTTTTGAGGGACGGTTGAACCGGGCGGCAGTACCAACAGCGTCCGTGCTTCCGGCAGCGCCGGCCAGGCCAAATGGTGTTGTGACCTGACCTGTGCTCAACACGAGCTTACGAATGGTGTTGCTCGTGAAGTCCGTAATGTACAGAGAGCTTCCGTCGCCCCAGATTCCGTTGGGCAGATTGAAACGAGCCGCGGCTCCGACGCCATCCGTGGAGCCGCCGGCGAATGCGGTTCCTGCGATCGTGGTCACCTGACTTGTCGCGATGACAATCTTGCGAATGGTTCGCGACGCACCGCTTGCGACGTACAGGCTCACACCGTCACCCCAGATGCCGACGGGATCGCAGAACTGAGCGGCTGCGCCGATGCCGTTCGCGGTGCCGCACACTCCCGCCTGACCTGCGATTGTCGTCGCCTGGCCTGTAGCGATCACGACCTTCCGGATCAAATGATTGAAACGATCCGTTACATACAAGTTACCGACGCCATCGCCCCAGGCATCTGATGGACCGAAGAATCGCGCCGCATCGGCCGAAGCGTCAGTAATTCCACTTCGCGGCGGCTGACCGGAGAATGTGGTGACTGCGCCGGTGAAAACGTTCACGCTTCGAATGGCATGGTTGAATCCATCCGTCACGTAAAGACTCGCGTCTCCATCGAACCACACGCCGAGCGGGAGATTGAACCTGGCCAAACCTCCCACGCCGTCCGCATCACCCGACACTCCAGGATTCCCGGCCAGCGTGCCGACATTGAGGCCGTCGATCGTGATGACGCGCACGAGGTGATTGTTGGTATCCGCGATGAACAGGAAGATGCCGTTGCCTCCAATGCCGGTCGGGCCGTTGAACCTGGCGGACGTGCCGGTTCCGTTGGCGCTTCCGGGAACTCCCAGCGTGGAGCCGGCAATCGTTGTCACGGTTCCAGATGAGATGACGATCAACCGGATGGAGTTGTTTCCGGTGTCCGCGACGTAGAGATTCCCCGCACTATCTCCCCACACTCCACTCGGGCTGTTGAAACTTGCGCCACTTCCGACTCCGTCAGTCGATCCGCTAACGCCTGGACTGCCGGCAATCGTCGTAACGACTTTCGAATCGAGATTCATACGGCGAATCACATGGTTTCCGGTGTCCGCAATAAACAGATCCGTGCCATCGCTCCAGATGTTGCGTGGAGAATTAAACTGCGCTGCCGTGCCGGTACCGTCGGCAAAGCCGCTGGTCGATCCGGCGATCGTGGTGACGACACCAGTCGACAAAACCATTCTCCGGATCAGCGAGTTGTCACTGTCGGCAATCCACAGGATCGTCCCGTCGGACCACACTCCGACGGGATGGAAGAACTTTGCAGCGGGCCCGGTGCCGTCCGCGGAACCCGGACTCAGGGCAGATCCAGCCAGTGTGGTCGAAGAGCCATTGGAAAGGCTCACACCACGAATGGTGTGATTCAGGAAGTCCGTGACGTAAAGGTTTGCGCCGGCGCCGAAGATTCCGTACGGCTGCCGGAACTTTGTGGAGCCTGCGGCGCCGTTGCTTGAACCCGGACCGCCGGTCGAGCCGGCGAGGTGTGTCACATCCGAAGCCCCAGCGGCGGATAACGTATTCGGTGTGATCACGAACGGCAACGTGTTACTCGTACCGCCGATCGTTGTGACAAACACGCTGCGCGTTGCCGGCGCGTCGGCCAGGACGACTGTTGCGGTAAGGCTCGTCGGCGAGTTGACGGCCGACGATAAGACCTGAACACCACCGCCGCCGAAGAAAACGTTCGTTGCGCCGGCTAAGAAGCCCGTGCCGGTCAGCGTCACATTCTTCGTTGCTCCTTGCGCCGCGGAGCTCACATCCAGTGATGTCAGCGACAGACCCGATGCCGCAACATGCAAACTGAAATTCCTTGAAACAATTTGCGCGGGGTTACTGGCATCGTTGGCGACGATCGTAAATGCATAGTCCCCTGCGGTGGTTGGAGTGCCGGCAAGAAGGCCGCCGGCCGTCAACGTCAGTCCCGCGGGCAGACTGGACTCGATCGCCACGCTCCACGTCACGAATGGGATTCCACCGCTACTCGAAAGCTGCTGCGAGTAGCTCGTGTTCGCCGTTGCGTCAGGCAAACTGGCCGCAGTCAGGATGAGCAGCGGCTCTGCAACGCGAATCGACAACGAACGGCTGTTGCTCTGTTGCGGTTGTCCGGCATCCGCAACCTGTAGCGTGAAGTTCGAAGTGCCGGAGCTTGCAGGAGGTCCGGAAATCCTTCCAGTGTTCGAATCCAATAACAGACCCGAAGCGAGCGCGCCTGTAGTGATCGTCCACGTCTTCGCGCCGACGCCTCCTACTGAAGCGACAGTCGTGTCGTAGACAACACCGCGGATCCCATCGGGCAAGGACACCGTCGTGATCGTCACGCTGGGAAGTACATTGAACACACTGGTGGTGACCGGCGAGAAACCCGTCGCGGAGGCGACGAGCGTGTACGTCCCGGGCTGGCTGATCGTGAGACCGCCGAAGCCGGCAATACCGTTAAGGTTGGTCGTGGCCGTCGTCGCTCCGGCCAGGACACCACCGCCGCCATTGAGGCCGATGGCCAGCGAGATCGCGAGACCCGGAATTGGTGCGCCTGACGCATCCAGCGCCCGCACTGAGACAGGAGGGGTCATCGGTGCGTTTTGGCGCACGCAGTTGGGATCCGGGTTGGCACAAGTCGCAGGTTGCGTGACGAACACCAGCGACGGGGTTCCCAGTGGTGGTGAAGCCGCAAAAGTGAGATCTCTCGTCGCCGCCTGGCCCGCACTATCGGTCACGATCACCGTGAAGGTGAATGTACCTGTTGCCGCCGGCGTTCCACTCAGCAGTCCAGTCGGCGATAGTGTCAGGTTCGCTGGAAGCGTTGAACCGGGGGCCAGACCCCACGTCAATGGATCGGTGCCGCCGCTGGCCACCAGTTGGTTCGAAAATGATTCACCAATTCGACCGGAGGGAAGAACCGTTGTGGTCACCGTCAACCGCGTCGTAACAGACGTCGGCTGCGTGATTCCCGCCTGCGCCTTATCGGTATCGACCGCCTGACTCACGACCGACGCGGTCAGCGGTTGTCCACCGATCTGGACATCCTCGAATATGCCGAGATCCAGAGATTCCGCCGCAAATGCCATCAGGGTTTTGGCGGCGTTGGTCGTCGAAGACTTTGAGGGCTTGATCTGAATGACGTTCGCGTCAAACTTGTCGAGATCGAAAACACGCAGCTGAACCCGGATGCTGTCGCCGGGAGCAACGAACAGCGAAGAATTGCGGACGTCCGAATTGAGAATGTCGGGATTCAGGATGTCCGGATTCAGAATGTCCGGGTTAACGATGTTCGCAACCAGTTGTTCGTGCGATTGCTGGATCGGAGCGCAGCCGCTGACGGCCGGAGTCGCAGAAGTGCGGTAGATCAGCAATTGAAACTTGAAACCGCGAGGCCTCGACGGGAACGTCATCTTGAACGTGAACACAGACGTCGTGTTGCCCTTGTTGGTGACATTCCAGAACAAATCGTTGATCTGAAGCTTCGATTTGTCCGCGTTCACAACCTCGGGATCCGTATTCAGAATGTCCGGATTCAGGATGTCGGGATTCAGAATGTCCGGGTTCAGGATGTCTGGATTCAGAATATCCGGATTCAAAATGTCCGGGTTCAGGATGTCCGGATTCAGAATATCGGGATTCAAAATGTCCGGGTTCAGAATGTCCGGATTCAGGATGTCGGGATTCAGAATGTCCGGGTTCAGGATGTCCGGTCGAAGCGCGGCATTCGTGATGTCGGGATTCGACACTTCAACATTAAGAATGTCGGGGTTGAGAATATCCGGATTGAGGATGTCCGGATTCAGGATGTCGGGATTCAAAATATCCGGATTCAAAACAACGGCGGATTGATTGCCTCCGGCCACCGGCGATCCGCCGATCGAGCCAATCTCCGTGACATCCACTTGCACACTCGCGTGAGGATTGGTCGACGTCATAAAGACGACTCGCGAAATGCTCGAGCGCGGAGCCACCGTGACGTCCAGGAAATTGCGTTGTTCAAATTGCAGGAAAGACGCGCGTCCTCCAACCGGCTGTCCGTTGATCGCAAGCCGGTAGAAGCGCGTCTTGTTGGTCGTGTTCTCGACGTAAACGACGAAGGCGCGCTGAATCTTCCCAAGAGGCTTGGCGTTGCCTGGTGAACTGACGACGAGGCCCTGCGTGATCCGTGCGGAATAGATGTTCTGGTTCCGCATGGCGGCGTTTCCGGCGACGCAGGCATCGATTGTTTTGCTGGGATCGAAAAAACTTTGCGTTCCGCCCAGTGATCCGGCGGGCGCGTATTTGGTCCAGTTCTGCGGTTTCGGCGGCGGGATGACATCCCGATTGTCCGTCCAGGTGGAATGGAACACCGGTGAGCTGGTCGGCTGCGTATTGAATTTCCACTGCCCGCTCTGATCCTGGATCATGAGCGGTGCGGTTACATCGATGTAGTCGCCAATGAATGGAACCCGTCCCTGATTGAACATGGGATAGTTCACGGGATTGGCCTGCGCCTGCCGCGGTTTGCCCTTGGAGTCGAGCAGGTACAGGTAGCGGGAGATTTGCGACGAAACAAACACGGGCGTGTTCGAAGGATCGGCCATCGCCGCCCGCACATCGACGGTATGCCAGAGACGCAAGTTCGGATCGGCGGGATCGGCGAGGTATTCCAGAGGAACCGGCCGCATATCTTCGCGGGAATCGTAGTAAAGCAGCATCAGCTTGCCGGCTGCAAAAATCATGGACGGCATCATCTGATGTCCCGGCTTTCCGACATTATCGGCAGCGATCGGAGCAGAAAACGTGGTTGCGTCGTCCTGAGAAACCGCCACGACGATTCGAGCGTCAAAAAGTGGACCCCGGCCACGCTCCGACCACGCCACATACACACGGCCCGGACGGTTCGCATCCGCACCGGCATCAACGGTAAGCGCCGGAAACGTGTCTGTTCGAAATCGCCGATAGCACGAATTGCCGGTGCAGTCCGCCGGCGCCGGCAGTGTGGGAAGATCAAAGGGAGCGATTTTGGAAACCGTTACCGGCCTCGAAAACGCAATTCCCCCGTTGACCGACCTTGCGATCATGATCGCGTCCGGCGCGGGCTTCGAAGCGGTCGAAATAAATATCTGGCGCCACGACACGTAAACAGCTCCGGTATTCGGGTCGATCGCGATCACCGAACCTTGATTGACTGTGTGAGGATCGCTGAGCCGGACCGGGCCTTCCCATGAGACACCGCAGTTCGTGGAACGGGTGAACATCAATCGCGTCGCGTCCGGATCCGGATCGTTATCGTCGATGTCTGCGTACGAGACGTAGATATTTCCGCCCGGAAAAGTTTGTGTCGAGAAACCTCCCTTTCCATCCGGCACCCGGATCGAACACGCGTCTCGCTTTTGACGGGGAACATCCACCGCCATCCATGGCTTATCCAGGAAATGCTTCTTATTGCCTTTGTGTACGAGGTTTGTGTCCACGTACACGATGGGATCGCCGGCTTCCTTATTATTGTTGTCGACCAGACGTGAAACAAAGAGCACACCCTGCTTGTCTTCCGTGCGGTTGAAAACTATTCCGAGGTAGTAGAACAATCCGCCCGCGGCGGCTCTCACACCGGGGTCAGAGCCGGCCTGAAAGCCTTTGAGCGGAGATGCCATCCCTTCGGGTGAGGTATCTTGCGGATAGCCGGGGATCAGCGTACTTTTCCACGTATTCCCACCGTCGAGCGATTTGAATATCCCCAGCCACGAATCACGATGGACGGCGGCATCAACCACGCCAGGCAGATCCACGGTGCGATAGTCATTCGCCCCGGCCACATGGTGTTGGATGTTTCGGGTTGAGATCGCCATGGAAGGTTCGTCCTGCCGCTGGCGGAACGGATCGCCGTCAGGCAATTCCGTTCCGGAGACCATATTGACATTACGGCCGGCCTGCGGTGCCTGCTGAGCGATCGCGTCGCCGACAATCCAAAGAATTGTCGCCGTGGCGAGAAATGCGAACACAACTTGAATACGTTTCAAAGAACGAGAATTCGGACGGAGCATCGTTTCCCTCTGAAGCAATAAGCGCAAAGCAACCCGTGAAAGGGTCACGCTCTTGAATTGAGTTAGTGACCATCCCTGGTCGATCTTTGTCGCTTCGAGGCCCCACACATTCCGATTTCAAGATGCTGCTGACCAGAATTTCTGGAAAAGCAACACGATAGGATGTGATGGTACATGTCCGGAGTCGTCCACCGGCCTGCCTCCTGCAACAATTGGCAACGGCGAACCGTTTACTTGCGCCTTTCCTGCGCAGTGCAAAGAAACGGGAGTGCTGTCGCTGAATAGATCCGCGCGCAGTCTAGATTCTTAACTCGCAACCGAACAATCGTTCGAAAGTACCGACAGAACTAGAACGGAAGTGTATCTGAAGCACACTCAACGGCCGGCGAATCTTGCACCTGGTGCCACTTCTTGCTCAAAATCCATAGAGAGCCGTGGCGTTGTCGCGGAGGACCATGCGTGCGAGTTCACCGGCACGGTCGCGTGAGATTTCTCCATCGCGCATCATCGACGTCAGGGCGCGGGCCAGCGCCTCGCGGCCGCGTTTGGCGCCAAGCCAGGCGGACTCTTCCCAGCCGATTTCATCGCTGTACGGATACGCATCCGTTCCGAACATCACTTTCTCGGGCACAAGCTCGAGCCACTCCCTTATGGATTGCGCCAGGGTTGCCGGAGCGAAGAGCAGGGATTGCGCTGAATAATCCAGATACGCGTTCGGTTTGGTCAGCATCGCGGCGATTTCTTTGATGAAGGGCCAGCCGCCGTGGACCATAACGAAATTCGTCTTGCGCAATTCCGGATCGTTAAACAAGGGTTCCAATCCCAACGGACTCGCGCCCGACACATCAAAGTAACCGCCGGCTCCGGCCATCGTATGGATGTGAACCGCCAGCCCCAGACGTCCGCATTCGGCGGCGATGAAGCGAAACAGGAAATCCTGAAGCCGCTTGTATTCTTCGTCGGCAGGCGGCGCTTTTCCAAGGAAGCTCGCGTAGATGCGGTCTGCATCCGCCCGCTCGACCTTGTCGAACGAAAGAGATCTCAGGTATGCCGCCTCGAACTTCTCGCCAATCGCTCCGCCTTGTTTGTGACGTTCGAGCGTCGGAGTCACGACGACACTCAGATATTCGCCCAGAGTCTTCGGCAACGTTTCGATTTTTGCTTCCCTGAGGAACCGTTGCAGTACGACGGCCTCGAGTGCGAAAAATGCCTTTCGATCGGAATTCTTTTGTGCGAGATGAGAATTGTCCAATGGGAACATGAGAGTGTCGGCATAGGGCACCCATCGAAAACGCGGAGGCTCAATGCTGTTTCCCATCGCCACTCGATTTGCGATCATCACGTCCACGCCGGCGCGGTCGAGGATCCAGCCGGGATAGGCACTGCCCTTCTGCTCCATGATCCGTTGTTTGTGCGATCGCCATTCGCTGATGTGCTGTGGTGAAGCGTCCGCGTAAGGGTAATTCCACAACGCCTGCCAGGCCGCGACAACGCCGGGATCGGTCGGCCGCAACTGAAGCGGCACAGACGAGGGTTCCATATTGTCGACCGGCAGCGCGTCGAATTCCCGATCCGGCTTCTCGTCTTTCGATGTGACACGCACCGGATGCGCATGATTGTCGACAATGCGAGTCTGATTGATCTCCGCGGCGATTCCGGCATCGATGTTTGTCGAATCCGGCAAAAGCCGTCCGCATCCAACAACGATCGATAACGAAATCACCGGGAACACAAGAGCGAGAACACGCGTGATCTTCATGAACAGCCGGCTATTAACGGCGGAACGCGAGCAGCGGCTCGATATCGGCCGGAACCGGGAATTCGCGAATAATTTTGTGATCGCGAATCTTGCGCGCCAGCGACCGTCTCAACTCCTCAAAGTGTTCGGCTTCCGTAAAGATTCCCCGGGCTCCCTGCGCATCGAGCAGCGCCAGTGTCAGTTCGGCAGACACCTCGCCGGTTTGTTCCACTTCGAGTTCGGCGCGTTCGATGTAAGACAACCCGATCTCGGGTACGACGGCGGGCGCAACCAGGGACACGCCGAGCATTTTTCCAAATTGACGTCTTGATGTTTTCATCGTTCCTCCGATTTCTTTATTCGCTCGACCCGGGCGTCATTGCCGGTCGGCGGCGATGAAAGTCCGTTTCTTTCTGAAAGACCATTCCAACGTCGAACAATGACTGTTCGTCCCAGGCTTTACCGGCGATGTGCAGACCGAGCGGCATGGTGTCAGCGTCGAAACCACACGGGATCGATATCCCCGGCAGTCCGGCAAGATTACCCATCGTGTTGAGCTTCGCCACCGAAACAGTCTCAGGCGACGGCGCATCCGCGGCTCGTGTTCGAACCGGCCGTTCGATCGGACCGGAGCCCCGCTCGTTGGTTGGAGCCAGCAAGGCGGAATATTTGGCGGCGACTTCATCAGCCTTGATGCGGATCAAGGCCCGAATGCGTTGCACCTGGAGGTAATCGGACGCCGGCATCATGCTGGCGGCCATCCAGTCGGCGCGTTTGACGGGATCGGAATACTGAATGATGGTCTTATTGTTGAAAAGGTTCTTGTAGTAACTTCCGCCTTCCGTTCGGCTGCTTTCCGCTTGAATCAAACCGTATGGCAGATCGGGCAGCGTGACGTCCTCGAGAACGAATCCCGCCTGCTTCAGCACATCGAGCGCTTTCGCGAAAATGGCGCGGTTCTCCGGCGGAACGGCATCGAACTCGGATCGAATGATTCCGAGTTTGCGGCCGGCGACCCGGCCCGGATCCGGCCGAAACTTGAACGCCGACGTTGGACTGGACGTTTGATCTTTCGGATCGTGGCCGGCGACAGCCTCGAGAACGATTCCGACGTCGATGATCGAACGAGCCAGCGTCCCGATCTTGTCCAGACTCCAGGCGAGAGTCATAACGCCGTATCGGCTGACCCGGCTGTACGTGGGACGGATGCCGCTGACGCCATTCGCTCCCGAAGGACCCATGATGGAACCGCCGGTCTCGGAACCCATAGAAAATCCATTCAGCGCGGCGGCCGTGGATGCGCCGGGCCCGCTGGACGATCCGGCTGGCGATCGATCGAGCCTCCACGGATTGTGCGGCACGGGCGCCAGCATCTCGTTGTGCCCGCCGCTGGCGAATTCGGACATCGCGAGCTTTTGAATGAGTATGCCGCCGGCATTGTTCAACTTCTCGATAACCGTAGCATTGCGGTCGGGAACGCGATCCTTGTAGATCGACGAGCCGCCCGTGGTGCGGATATCTTTCGTGTCCAACAGGTCCTTCACACCGTACGGAATGCCGTGAAGCGCCCCCCGCAGCTTCCCGCTCCGCACTTCCTGCTCCGCCACGGCCGCGCGCTGCATCGCGTGTTCCCGGGTCAGCGTGAGAACCACGGCCAGCTTCGGATTCAATTCCTCCGATCGCTCGATATATGCCTTCGTCAGTTCAACCGGCGACAGTTTCTTGGACGCGATCTGCCTGGACAGTTCGCTTACGGTTTGGAAACAGAGATCCTCGTGCATGATTTGGGTTCCTCCATTGCGCGAAAAGTTAAGGTCTGTTTCTTTGTGTTGAATTTGTGACTGATTTTGCTCGCAATGCGCAATATGATGCAAGCCTCCGGAGGAATTCCTCATGAAATCCAAGACGTTGGCGATATTGTTTATCGCGATCGCGTTAACCATTGGAACCGCAGGCGGGCAACAACAGCCGGGCGCGACCGTTTTTGAAGGGGCGCGTCTGATTGTGGGCGATGGAACCGCGCCGATCGAGAATTCCGCTTTTGTCGTTCAGAATGGAAGATTCACCGCAGTCGGACGGCGTGGTCAGGTCCAGGCGCCGGCGGGCGCGGCCCGCGTCGACCTGTCCGGCAAGACAGTGATGCCGGCGTTGATCAACGTCCACACGCATCCCGGTTGGAGCACCTTCAAGATTGCGAACCCGCCGGAGGTGTATTCGCGTGAAAACATGATCGAAGCGTTGCAGCGATACGGTTATTACGGCGTCGCTGCCATTGCCAGCATGGGAATCGACAAAGGCGAAGTCGCGTATGAACTTCGCGCGAACCCCATTCCGGGAGCGGCGCTGCTGCGGACAGCGGGCCTTGGCATGGCATTGCCGAAAGGCGGTCCGCAAGGTACGCGCGTCGACGTTCCTTACGGCGTCACGAATGAAGCGGAAGCGCGGAAAGCTGTGAGAGAACTCGCCGCAAAGAAAGTCGATTTCGTGAAGATCTGGGTGGACGACCGGGGCGGCACCGTCAAAATCCTGCCACCGGAGATCTACCGTCACATCATTGATGAAGGACACAAAAACAACCTTCGCGTCGTGGCTCACATCTTTGCGCTGTCGGATGCGAAGGAACTGCTGCGATCCGGCATCGACGGATTCATGCATAGCGTCAGGGACAAGGATGTCGATGACGAGTTCATTCAAATGGTCAAAGCCCGGCGCAACGTTTTCCTCATCCCCAATCTTCCGGATCGCGGTGTGGTCGAAGATAACGCGTGGCTCGCGGACACCGTCATCGCCTCGGAACTCGCGCGAATGAACGACGCGGATTCCCGGCGTACGCCGGAGCAGCTCAAGCGCACGCAGGATGCGTTTGGCATTCAAGCGCGAAACTTGAAGAGACTGACGGATGCCGGAATGCTCATTGGTTTTGGTGAAGACGGCGCCGGCACCGGCTACACCGCGCATCAGGAGCTTGCGGATATGGTCTCCACGGGGCTGACGCCGTCGCAGGCGATTACCGACGCCACGCGGAACTCGGCGCAGATCCTGCGTTTGACGGATCACGGAACGATCGCCAATACGAAAGCGGCAAGTTTCATCGTGCTGGACGCGAATCCGCTGGAGAGCATTACGAATACGCGAAAAATCTCCCGCGTGTATCTGCGCGGCCAGCAGGTGGATCGCGCAAAGCTGAGCGCCGAATGGGTGGGCCGCAGTTCGAGATAAGACCGCGGATTCGTCAGTTCGTCAGCACGTTCACATCGACTACTTCAACGCCCGCACGACGTATTTCAGCTCCGCGCGCATTCGTTTCGCGCGGATTTCGACCGCGGCGGCATCCGAGCCGTAGCCGTTCAGCCGCAAGGCCGCCGCGTACTGCTCCAGCATGAGAACGGCTTCCGGATCGGCATCGCGCGGTCTCTGATTGCGGATCGCGACTGCTCGCTGAAGCATCGACTGCGCCTCTTCACTCCGGTTTTCATTCATCAGCACCCGGGCCAGATTCAGAAGGCTCGTGGCGATAGCCGGATGATCGGCAGGCAGCCGGGCCTCACGAATCTCCAGGGCTCTCCGGAATGCCTTCTCGGCTGCGTCATATTCCTGCCTGTCGATATGGAGGATGCCGAGGTTGCTGAGTGTCACGGCAACGTCGGGATGATCACTGCCGAGATGCTTTTCCGTGATCGCCAACGCACGCTCCAGAGCCGTCTCTGCTCTCGTGTAGTCCTTGCGCTGATACAAGACCGTGCCCAGATTGTTGAGCGTTTCGCTGACGTCGAGATGCTCCGGTCCCAGAGCCGTTTCGCGAATCCGCAGGGATTGCTCTAGCAACCGTTCCGCCTTTTTCAGATCTCCTTGGGATGAAATCATGGCCGCGGCCAGACCATTCAGAATCGCGCCAATGATGGGTTCCCGATCGAGATGCGCCTTTTTGGCGATGGCCAATGATCGTTCGAACGCTGCGGCAGAACGCAATCCCTGTCCGGTTTCGCGATACATGGTGCCCTGATTTCCCAGCACCAGTACGAGCTCAGCGGATACCTCGGGCTGCCCCTTCAGGATTTCGATGGCCCGATCGTACAGAGTTTCCGCCTCGGAATAGTTCCCCAAACGACGGCAGGTCTCCGCGAGGTCGTTCAGCACCACACCGAGCGAGGTCGGATTTGCACCCGAACTCTCCGCTTCATGCACGGCCGCTCGCAGTGTTTGACTTGCCTCGACGTACTGTCCCTGGCTCAGCTGATGCCTTCCTTGAAGCCACAACTGGTCGAGCACACTCGGTGTGGAAAGCGACACTTGTAACAGCAATAAAAAAATGCGCATGGTGCCTCACGTTCTTTAGAACAGGACGTGGCACGTCCCATAACGGTTGGCAATTTTTCTGGACGAGAGTAGATACCGTGGAAGTTGGTGGAAGGTTACCGTGCGGATGGAAGCCCGCCGCAAGTCGTGATGACCGTGACGGGCTGATGCCGGAGCTACTGCGGATTCGAGCCGTGAATCACGAACGGAATTTCCGTATCGACACAACGCGCGCCGTTGCCATCGACAGCTGGCGTAAACCTCCATCGCAGGACGGCGTTCTTGATGGCCTCATTGATCGCCGGATTGGAGCCTTGCACGTCGGTCACGGAGACGTTGCCCTTCAGATCAATATGAACACCTACCTTCACGCGTTGCTCGGTACGCAAAGCCGTCGATCGAAGTGCCGGATTGATATCCGGGTTCACGCGAGTGGTCAGTCGAGTCATCGCCAATTGATGATCGATGCGCAGGCAACTGGTGGGCGATGCCGTGCACGTCATCTGCGCCTGAAGGTCCGTTGCAAAATTATCTTCGGGAAGCATCTGTGAAACGTAGTTGCGGATGACGCCCATTCTTACGGAGTCACCACTCGAACAGGCCAGCTTCCATCGATCGATCTGGGCGGATAGCGCGTTCGTATACTCCCCACGGATCTGATTCACCAACGCGCCCGTCTCTGAATTGTCACGGCCTTTGAGCTGATTGTAATCGGCGGCGGCGAGATCGAACTCGTGGGCATCAAAGCGCTTCTGCCAATCCAGAAACAGCCGTTCAACACCCATCTGCAGTTTCCCGTCCACCAGCTCCATATACTGAGAAGCCATTTCGTGTTTCGGCGAAAGCTGCAGCGCGCTTTGAAACTGTTTTCGAGCCCCCACGTAGTCGCCGCGTTTGTACGCGTCGAGGCCGGTTTTGTAAACCAGTTCTGCAGCGTTGGGTTCCAGGCCCTGCAGAGAGGGACAAGACTTCTTCTCGGATTTGATGAACGTCACCAAAGCCGGCACGTTGCCGTACTCCAGCTGTTTTTGGGCGTCCGCGTAGATTCGTTGACACCGGTTCTGATCCTCTTCCACTTTCGCCTCATTGGCGAGAGCGATGACTTTCGGCGAAAACTCGAGCGGGTCGAGCCGGCGCTCCGGATCGAGGGCGTAGAGTTCGCGAAGGAACTGTTTCGCATCGGTGATCTCGTTCAAGCCGATGTGAGCGAGCGCGAGCTGCAACTTTACGTTGGTCTTATCCGAGAGCCGATTGCCGTCGGGTTTGAGAACCGTGTCGATTCGTGACAGCAGCTGGATCGCGTCCTGGAACCTGGCCTCGTAATACAACACTTCGGCATGAGCCAGCGCGTCCTTGATGTCATCTTGTTGAAGGGGTGTCGCCATCGCCTGCCCGGAAACGAGCAGGAGCACAACGAGCGTGTATCGGAACATTGGAACTCCTCACGGGAAAACCACCTGTATCGCCGTCTCCTTTCCAGTGACCCGATAGTTTTTCTTGGTGAAATTAGGATTTTCAAAAGTCAACGTTGCACCAACCGGCACGCGAACATCGCTGAGCGGCGTCTGTCCTAGATCCTGCCTCTCCGCGCCTTCGACAAAAACGTGCGCCCATGGTTTTGCGTTGATTTGAACTGTTACTTCGAAGTTGATCATCGCGGCCGTGGTTTGACCGGCGTTGATGACGTGCTTCACGGTTTTCGTTAAGTCTCCGTGCCGATATTCGACCGCTTGCGTTCCCGCGGGAAGATCGATCGAGGCCGGAGTCGAGCCCACTAACTTGCCATCCACATAGATGTCCGCGGCAAAACGCGAGCTCACCGATAAGGTTCCTGTGCCGGCCGAAGCCGGTGCGGTATTTTTAGTCTTGGGGGCCGGTTTCGGTTTATCCGCGACAGCCATCGCCGGCGGCACGACGGCCGGGGTCGACACCGGCGTCGCAGAAGGCGTCAAGGCTTTCGCGACAGGAATCGAACTGACGACGGGAACGGCAACCTGTTCTACCGGCGCTGCAACCGGGACCGGCGGCGGAACCGGCTTCGGGACCGGGGCACGCTTTGGAGTAACGATCGTCTCCGGGCCGGGGAAAGCGGATGCACGCGGCTGGCTGTGAATAACGAGGACTGCCGTGATGCCAACGATCAACGTCAGAGCGATGGTCAGAATCGTCTTGAGCGAATTGGTCGTCGCTCCCGAACGGAATTTTGGGGGCTCCGCAACGGGCGTTATCGGCGTCGCGACAGGAGCCGGCTCACTCTGTTCTTCAGCGCGAGACGAGTATTCCGCGTCCTCTTCGGGCCACGTCAGAATAGCGGGAACGGTGCCGTGAATTTTGTCCCTCAGGGCTCGGGCTTCGCTGTTGCCCGGGTCCGCAGCCAGGAGGAGTTCGAGCATGCGGTTGCATTTATCAATTTCGTCTTTTTCGTAGGCGGTCCTTGCCTGAAGTAAGAGTCTGGCCAAATCCTTTTCGGTCCAGACTGAAGAGCTGGTCTGGATTCTCTTGAACATCCAAAAGGTCCCCTTGTCCTGCCACTCAGCCGGATTCTGTGACGTTACTGTGGGGACATTTTCCAGTCAAACAAGTTGGGAAAGGCCGGAGTATCGGACATCTGTATCGAACCTTGGAGATGGGACAACCTGTAGCGGGTTCCTTTGATTTCCCGCCGATCTAGTTTGGACTCGCTCTTGCGGATGCGTTCGGTTGCGGGAATGGAATTGCCATCAATCAAGCAGCGGATACTTGTGCGCGGTCGGAAGTAGTCAGGCGATTCATAAAATCTATTATGCTTGAGCGTTCCAGCAGTGTCAGAACAAAAAGTGGGAACCATCCAGTTTCGCGATGGCTCCCACTTTTTAGCGATGCGGATGAACTATTTTTTAGGACGCTTCGGCGACTCGGCTTTAGGGCTAGGATTTACTACGGCCGCATCAACTGAAATCCCAGTTACTTCCTCGAACCGTTGAAGGCCGATTTCAAGCAACGGCACAACTGCCGCCGGTCTTAAAGATTCCTTCGATTGCGTAGCCATGTCTGTTATGTTCGCCCCGCTTATACCAAAACGAATATAAATTGCCCAAACACCCTCGTGAATGCCCTGCTTTTTTAGCAATGCCTCAACTACTTCCTGAAACGTAAAAGTGATTTGTTTCGGTTCGGCCATATCGTTTATGCCCTCAGATACTGGTTCGGGTTGATAACAACGTTAGTACCTTGCATTGACGGGAGACCGAAAGTGTTGCTACCGCCGATTTGATTTGTCGCTGTGTTAATTGCTTCATTAGTCCAGTAAATGTGCACGGCCGTTGATATACGTGCCTGAAACTCTTTTTTTATTCGTTCATAGATTTCTTCCGCTCCCACCTTAGATGCGATCGCCGCTACCAAAAACTGATTCAAACTAACATTGTCTCGCTCAGCGAGACGTGCCGCTTGTTTGTGGAGACTTCTGGGTAAACGCAAGGCTATTTTCCCACCGTAACCCTGGTTCATGTTGGGCTCCGGGATCTCAAGACCTTGCTCCTGACACGCTTCAATCCACGAGACCGCGGCCTCATCAAGATTGCGCATAGCTTCATCGGGTGAATCTCCTTGAGCGAAACAGCCAGGGAACTCCAGAATTTCGGCCGAATAACCTTCCTCGGGATCGGGGATCAGGATTCGACTATAAGGCAGCTTAAGATATTCATTAGCGGTCATCTCGGTTTCTCCTTTGTTACTACTTCTTCCCTGAATTCAGCATCGCCTCGTAATAATCGAGATGCTGTTCGATTTGGTCGAGGATTCCCCCAGCTGTATACCGTTTCACCGGTTTACCATGGCAGGGAATTGAGATAGGCGTAGTTCCCGGCGGTCCACCGCCATACGTTGGGTGTTTACCGCGATTCTTTTTCTCTAAGCCAATGGCCTCTACAAGGCCGATCAACTTATCAGACGGAACATCGGAACCGCGTAACTCCGCCACTCTCGCTCGCAATTTGTCAATCCGCTTCTGATCCATAATATCACGGGCGATATCAAAAACCGGAGCAGTATCGGGGTTATTACCAGCTCGAATCAAGCAAAATCAGCGTTTCCAGCGCGCTTTCGCCGCCTTTTGGGCGATTTCTTTGCGTTTTTGGGCTAATAGAACGCGAGCGCGGGCCTTCCCGCCTTTCAATCCTTCAAGCCTGCGGAGTGCGACGGCGGCGGGATTCTTCTGCGATTCTTCAGGCTTTGTTGTGCAGTGGTTCGACGATGATGTCGTCAATAATTTGGCGAGCGAGAAGGTTTGAATCTGTCGGACGTTTTGGTTTGCTTGAGCGTTTAGGCATATCTTGAGTATGCCAAAAAGCGGAATGGATTACGCTCGAAGGAATTCAGCGCAGAATTTCAAAAGACCTCACTACCGCCCGCCATGGGAGATGTCTCGAATACCGCTTCTGAATATGTCAACCGTTGGGTTGTCCCATCTCAAACGTTAAATATAGATGTCCGCTGGGCGCTATTTGAGATCCGCGGGCATGGTCTTCCGCCACGCGTCGTAACGCATTCGGAGTGTTTTAACGGGATTCAGACTCTCGCCTGTCTTCGCGCCTTGAGGATGATCTGGAGAAGGCTGCGACACGGTGATGTACATCGCGTACTTGCCGTTGTTGTGCGAGTCGCCGTTCGTGTCATTCGGATTGGCCATCAGAATAAACGCAACATGAGCATGTTTGTCGTCGCACGGAATCGAAGGTTGGCTTCCGTCGGCCGGCGGTGGAGGGCAGGAGCAGCGGATGTCACCTCCGGCGGCGTCACCGGCTTCGAGAGCGGCCATCACGCGATCCGTGAGCGAGCCCTTCGCGTCGAGGAATGCTTTCGCGGCTTTTGCGATCCCACCTGAACGAATCGTGTTTCCCTGAACCGCATAAAAAATCTCCGTGCCTGGGACCTGACCCGGAATGAACTTCGTCTCGAAACTGTTTCCCAATCCCGAGTGACCCCACGAGCGGCCCTGCATATCGACGATTCCGAACTGACGTGACTGAAACGCGGGATCGGCGCTCAGCATTTCGATAATGCGTTGCGGATCGGTTCCTTTTTTCAGCTCATTGAAAACGAGCATCTGATTCTGATGCGTGTTGTCTGCCGCGGCCTGGCACGCAGCGACGCCGATGCCGGGAACGATCACCGCGATTGCCGTCTTCATCGCTTCATCATCCGTGTTGACGCATGACGCGGCAGCCATCACCACACGCTTCGTACCGCGATCGATCGCGATAACCGACCACGTTGCGAATGCCGATTGCTGGAGAACAAACAACACTGCCAGAACAAGAATCGCTCGACGCATCGTTAGATCCCTCCTCCCGAACGGCGTACACGTTAACTCCGCCCGAAGATCAAACGCAAGCGGCCCAATGGAACACCGGCGGATAACAGCATCCGTTCGGCGTCGGTTTATCGCATAAGGTGTCTGAGGTGTTTGCGTGCCACGAAGAGTTGGCGTTTCACGGTGCCTTCCGTTACCTGGAGCATGATGGCCACGTCGCGCACGCGGTGTTCGCGAAGTCCGACGAGGACCGTGACGGCACGCAACCGCTTCGGCAGCCGCGCGATCGATCTGCGCAGGATCTGCGCCCGTTCCTGCTCCAGCAATGCATCCATTGCGGTCCTTGTTTCAACGGCTTCACACGGGAAGATTTCCGTCCACCGCCATCCCTGGTTGTCGCGACGGTAGTTGATGGCCAGCCTTCGGGCAATCCGCGCAAGCCAAAAAGGGAATCGTTCCGTTTTCCGCAGCTGTGCGTAACTCCGATACGCCTTGGCGATCGCGGCCTGCGCGACATCTTCGGCATCCTCACGATGCCGAAGAATCGCGACAGCGGCGTGAAATGCGACGGCCGGGTATTCCGCCAGCTGTGCGGCAAAATCGCTTTCGCCGGACAAAACCTTTTCCATGTCGACTTCCTACGGAACGATGTTCCTGGTCTGGAACGGGCGGCTTTTCACGATTCCGGCAATGACCGAACTCCAGCTATAGTTCACCGCCCTGGCCTCTCGCAATATGGCGCGGACCGCGGGTTGTTCGTATGGGTACAGCTGACCACCGGGCGCAGTGAATCTCGGGCGGCCGAGAGCCTGGGTGAGCAAGGCGGAAGTCACATTCCAGAAGTAAGCATCGCGGTACTTCAATAATGCGTTTCTCATCTCGATCGGACCGGTAACCCGCTGGCCATCCCACAGTGTTCCGGCCGAATCGATCGGTTGTCCGGCGTCCGTTTCCCGCCAGCGTCCGATGACATCGAAATTGCCAAGCGCATCTCCCAGGGGCTCGAACATCATGTGGCATGAGTTGCAACTCGGATTGACATGGTGTGCCTCGACACGTTGACGCAGGGTGAGCGGTTGGCCGGACTGCACCGCCGGGGTTTGATCGAGCGGCGGGACGTTTGGAGGCGGAGGAGGAAGCGGTATTCCGAGGAACGTGGTGTACACCCATTTTCCGCGCAACACGGTCGACGTTCGCGTGTCAAGTGACGTGGCACTGAGAACGGACAACTGACCCAGCAACCCGCCGCGCCGGTCACCCGGCAAGGTCACTCGCCGGAACTCGCTGCCCGTGATGTTGGGAATTCCATAGAGCGGGGCCAGTTGATCGTTGAGATAGCTGTAATTCGCGGTCCACAGTTCGAGCGCGGGCCGGTCATGCTGCAGCTGTTCGCTGATGAAGAGTTCGGTTTCCCGCTGCATTGCGCGGAACAATTCATCCGTTCGTTCCGGAAAGAGCGCCTTGCCGCGAGCGATGTCCGCAAGAATCGATTGCTTCACCTCCTCATTAAGGCCCGGGTTGATTGGCCGTTGAAAGAAGCGGGAAAGCGAATTGAGCTGAAGCCAGTTGGAAAAGAAGGCGCTCACCAATTTCTGCGATTTCGCTGAGGCGAGCATCCGCTGGACCTGTTGATCGATCACGCTGGGATTGCGCAATCGTCCGTGAGCTGCGAGATCGGCCAGCGTGGAGTCCGGTGACTCGCCCCAAATAAACGACGCCATCCGTTGGGCGAGTTCGTCATCGCTGATCAAGTCCGAGCCGTTCGACGTCGCGGCAGACGGCTGGTCCAAAGCGTTCTCGAGGGTGGCCATGACTGCGCTGCTGGTCGTCTCGTCCAAAGGTTCCAGGCCGCCTCGCCGCGGCGGCATCACGCGGGCGCGAAGGCGAATGAGCACCTTTTCCCACACTGCAGCGTCCTGCTCAAAGTCGGGTGTATTGGCAACGAAATGCTTCGTCAGGTTATCCAACGAAAGTCCGCCATACGCCCGGCCCTCGGTGTGACAACTGATACATGAATTGTTGATGACCGGAGTCACAACGGAAGACAATTCCGCAGCCATTCGCGGCGACAACCCCATGGGACTCTGCTGTCCGCTGCCTTTCGGCATCTCCGCCAGCGCTGCTTCGGCAACAGCCACCGGTCCCCGTTGTTCGGGATAGCCGCCGGTCAGCGCGGCATACAGTTCCGCAGCCTTTGAATCTCCTAACTGCCGATAGCATTCCGCTTCGCGAAGCAGCGCTTTTGCGGCCAGCGCGCGGTCGCTGCCGGCGGTCTTCGCCGCTTTTTCGTAAAACTGGATCGCCTCACGCAGATTTCCATGAGCCCGCTCCTGCACCAGCCCGCGCTGATAGAGTTCGAGAGCGCTCTGAGCGGAGAGCGAGGTGACCGAAAGGAGAGTGGATATCAGGGCGATCTTTGTCAGCCTTCGGATGCCGTGTTGTGTTGCCATGTGTTCCTCCGTGGCTGCAGACTAGTGCGGCCTGAACAGGTGCGTCATCACAGCGCGGTCAGCGCTTTGCAAAATTCTTGTCATGACGATCCGTCGTGAACGAAGCGATAGCCGACGCCGCGCACGGTGCGAATGTATCGAGGATGCGCGGGGTCGGATTCCAGTTTGGCGCGCAGGCTGACCATGTGATTGTCTACGGTCCGGCTGACCGGGTAGGACTCGTAGCCCCACACTTCGTTCAACAAGTCATCACGGGTCACGACCTCGCCGCTGCGCGCGACAAGCAGGCGAAGGATGTCGAATTCCTTCGACGTCATCTCCACGTTCTGCCCTTTACGCCGCGCGACATAGCGGCGGAAGTCCACCTCGACATCGCCGAAACGGAGTTCAGAGGAGGCCTCGAGCGTCACCGGAGGCCGGCGCAGCAGTGCGCGGATGCGGGCCAGCAGTTCGCGAACGGAGAACGGCTTGCTGACGTAGTCGTCCGCGCCGAGGTCCAGGCCGAAGACGCGATCGCTTTCTTCGCTGCGAGCGGTGAGTATCAGGATGGGCGTGTGAACTTCTTCGGCGCGCAGCCTGCGGCACAATTCAAATCCGCTCATCCGCGGCAGCATCAGGTCCAGCACGATCAGGTCGAACTTCTGTTTGCGCTGGAGTGCATAGGCGGTCTCACCGTCGACAGCGGTAGTCACCGTGTATCCTTCGTCGTCAAGATTGTCGGACAGACCGCGCAGAATCGCCGGGTCGTCTTCAATGACGAGAATCTTCGTCATGTTTGAACTCCGTTCATTTATTTCTGGCTTCGCCCTATCGGGCTCGCATTCGCTCCGCTCATCGGCAGGCGGACGGAAAAGATACTTCCCTGACCCGGCACACTCGCGAGTTCGAGGCGTCCACCGTGAGCGTCAACGATATGCAGCGCCAGAGTCAGTCCGAGACCTGCGCCGGTCACGCGATCGGTCGTCTCGGAACGGACCCGGTAGAAACGGTCGAATATCCGCTTCTGCTGGGATGGTTCGATTCCCAGACCCTCGTCAATAACTTCGATCAGAACGTCGGCGCCGGCCCGCTTCAGGTTGAGAGTAACGGATCGCGAATCGCCGGAGTACTTCATGGCGTTGGTCAGCAGGTTCAGAATCGCCTGCTCGATCGCGTCGGCGTCCGCCAGCAGTGGCGGCAAACCTTCTTCGATGTTGATATTCAGCCCAAAACCCTTTTGCGCGAGCGGGTACTGCATGGCGTCAGCCGCGGAACGAACAACGTCCGCCGGCGAGATCCATTTCTTGCGATAGATTTTCTCTCCGTACTCAATTCGGGAGGAATCCAGGAGGTTATCCACCAGCCGCGAGAGCCGCTCGCTTTCGTTGACGATCGTGCGGGCATACTCTGTCCGTCGCTTTTCGTCCGGTGGCCGTTCCTTGCCGAGCGTCTCCGCAAACATGCGAATGGCGGTTAGCGGCGTTTTGAGCTCATGCGAAACACTCGCGACGAACAGCGACCGCATCTCGGCAATCCGGCCTTCTCGCATGACATCGCGCAGAAGCAGGTATCCGGCGAGAATGGTTGTACTCAGAATCAAGGCGATTCCTGTCAGGTACAGGCTGGCGGGTATGCCCTGTCCGACGGAGGCGAACCGGCTCGCGGGCCATTCGACTTCGAGTTGGAGCAGGCCTTCGCCGACCCGCATACTCGCTGGCGTATGACCCGCAATCAGCGTCGCACCGGGTGGCGCAAGCTTTTTTGCGGAAAGGGCCAACACCATCGGCGATGTCAGGGGAGCGGGCGACAAAATCGTAATCAGCCAGGGTTCGTCTCCGTACGCCAGCCATGCCGTATCGCCGGGCCGCGCGCCAAAGGCTAATTCCATACGGAACAACGGCGCATGAAAATCTCGCGCGAGCGCTGCCATTTGTTCCTTGTCGTGAATCTCGGACGAGAGTTTCTGCCGAACCAGCAGATCGACGTTCTGAAGTTTGGCAAGGAGATCGCGCAACAGGTATGCCTGAATCAGGGATCTCGAGTCCGCCGTTGCCGATTTCCGAATGATGTACTCTCGCGCCGCGGCCGGATCTCCGTCGTCTTCCGTCAAACGCTCCGCGGCGTAAAGCGCGTACGCCACGTCGTCATCATCTACAACGGAATCGCAGTCGCGAAGCATCCGCTTGAACGTTTCTGCGGCCTCTGTCTTATCCGCATTCCGATAAAGGACGCGGCCCAATCGCAGACTGCTTTGGCACCTCTCCACCGAAGACTTCGCTGCTGCCGACGCATCTTTGTACGAAACCGCGGCGGCAACGGGATCGTTCTTTTGAAACTCGCTCAGTTCACCCTCGCGCTGCAACTTCGTAAATGCCGCGGACGGCCGAGAGCGCGCGGGCCTGTCCTCCCACGGGAGAACCATACGGTCCTGCTCGAGTCTGGCGATGAACACGATGGCCGGATTTTTGGGAGACTCCGTCGCGAAGGACAGCTTGATCGCGTCGAGCCGGACCGACAATTCACGCCGAAGCTCTTCCGCCGCGTCGCGACGTGCCGCGTCAACCCGTTTCGATGCGAGTTCCGCCTCCTGACGCACCAGCCGCACGGCAAGAGTCAGCAGCACGCCTGCCGGAAGTAGAATCGCCAGAAGGAAAAGCAGGACTTGCCGCTTCCATCTGTGGTTCATGCAAACACCGCGGGCCATTTTAGATTGCCCACGCGAGTGGAATGTCACAAATGTGTCATGCCGCGCGGGTTGCTTGGGCTTCGCAATATCCGACGCTAGAATAGGAGCCGCTATGCGAATTCAAAACATCAAGGCGCGCGAGGTACTCGATTCACGGGGCAATCCGACGGTGGAAGTCGATTGTGTGTTGGATAACGGGATAAGAGGCCGCTCCATCGTACCGTCAGGTGCATCGACCGGTGAACACGAGGCGCTCGAATTGCGCGACGGCGACAAGAAGCGGTATCTCGGCAAGGGTGTTTTGAAAGCCGTCGCAAACGTGAACAACATCATCGCGCCTGGGCTGGCAGGTCATAACGCCACGCTGCAATCGCAAATCGACACGATGATGCTCGCGATGGACGGCACGAAAAACAAAGGCAAACTCGGCGCGAATGCCATCCTCGGCGTTTCCATGGCGGTCGCCCGCGCTGCGGCGAAATCGCATCAGCTTCCATTATTCCGTTACATCGGCGGCGTGAAGGCGACGGTGCTTCCGGTACCGATGATGAACATCGTGAATGGCGGCGCACACGCCGACAACAACGTCGACCTCCAGGAATTCATGATCATGCCGGTCGGCGCCGCGGCCTTTCCCGAAGCGATTCGCATGGGCGCCGAAGTGTTCCACAGCCTGAAGAAGCTCCTGCACGATACAGGACTGGCGACCGCTGTCGGCGACGAAGGCGGATTTGCACCCAACCTCAAAAACAATCAGGAAGCGATCGAAGTGATCCTGCGCGCGATCGAAACCGCCGGCTACAAGCCGAAGGACGACGTGTGTCTCGCTCTGGACGCGGCATCGAGCGAGTTTTACGACAAAGGCAGGAAGCGCTACGTTTTCAAAAAATCGGACAAGTCCGAGAAATCCGCGGAAGAGATGGTCCGGCTGTATAGCGACTGGGTGAATCGATATCCAATCGTGTCGATCGAAGACGGGCTTGCGGAAGATGACTGGGACGGCTGGCAAATGCTCACGCGCGAAATCGGACGCAAAACGCAGCTGGTCGGTGACGACTTGTTTGTGACGAACACGGAACGGCTCGCTCACGGGATGGGAATGGGCGTTGCCAACGCGATACTGATCAAAGTGAATCAAATCGGAACGCTGACGGAAACACTCGACGCGATTCAGATGGCCGCGAAGGCATCGTACGGCGTCGTGATTTCGCATCGGTCGGGCGAGAGCGAGGATACGTTGATCGCAGATCTTGCGGTTGCCACGAATGCCGGCCAGATCAAGACGGGTTCGATGTCGCGAACGGATCGCGTCGCCAAATACAACCAGTTGCTGCGAATCAATGAAGAATTGGGCGACGCTGCGGAATATCCCGGACGGACGATCCTGAAGTCTTGATGTTCAAAAAGAATTCGAGGTCGGACTTCCACAGCGGCGCAAAAATTAAGATGATTCCAGGTCCGCCCTGAATTTCTAAAAGGCAAGAAATTCAGGGCAGA